>JAHHHH010000007.1 GCA_019359415.1 Iphinoe sp. HA4291-MV1
AGAGAGTCAAGCATGAACTTTGCTGGTAGGACTTTCACCTACATCTAACTGAGAGTTCAACTCTAATGAGTTGGGATAAGTATTTATGGACTGGATACCAAGATTCCTTATCCAACGAATCGCACTTGCATGTTCATTCCGTTGCCTATTTACTCTCAAATGCTTCTTTGCATATCTTTGTCTTGCTTTGCGTCGTTGGTTTTTACCTTTTTCTTTCTTGTATATCTGACGTTGAGCGTGTTTGATGGTTTTTTCAGCTTTTCTTAAAAAGCGTGGGTTCGGTTCATGATGCCCATTAGAATCAGAATAGAAATGTTCTAATCCTACATCTAGACCTACTTCACCATCAGCTATTCTTACCTCTGTTCCAACTTCAATATCAATAGCAAATTGACAGTAATAGCCGTCAGCTTTTCTAACTAATCGAACTCGTTTAATAGACTGAACAGGGTAGGTGTGAATATCCCACTTTCCTAATAATTTAACTTCACTAATACCTTTTTTATCGATAAAGGTGATACGTCGTTTTGTAGGATGTAGTGACCATCCTGAAGTTTTATATTCAACCGAACGATTATCTTTTTGAAAACGTGGAAAACCCTTCTTGCCAGGTTTCTTAGACTTGCAGTTACTGTAAAACCTATCTATAGAACTCCACGCTCTTTCGGTTGCAGACTGGCAAGCCATTGAATTTAAATCTTTAACAAATTGAAATTCTTTTCGTAGTGCTGTTGAGTAATTGTTCAAAGCAATCTTGTTAATCTTTGCTTCGCAAGGTGCGTCCATCCAATATCTAATGGCTTTATTTCGGATGAACTGAGTAGTTTTAATAGCTTCATCAATTGCTTGATATTGCTTTCGCTTACCCTTTACTTTGTACTCTAATACCAGCACTGCGTTATCACCTCCCTCGCTGTTTATGATATACTCCAATTGTAGAGTATATAATGGAGTATGACAAGTGAGTAGGCAGAAGAAAATGCAATTCAATGTTACCGATGAAGAGTACGAAATACTAAAACAGTATGCTGAGGGTAAGAATCTTTCAATGGCAGAGATATTGAGAGATTACATCAAAACTTTGCGTAAACACGTCATCGCAGGGTAAACCCTGCGTCGTGGCTTTCATGAGCCACTGCCGTGCGGGGGTTCCCCCCGTTGTTCGCGCAGCGTCTCCCTTAGGAGAGGCATGTGGCGTCCCCGGTCTAAAGCACGAAATTCGCAACTATGTTGCTGTTTCTCCGGGGTTTTCAGCCTACCCCTTATAAATGACAATTGCGAGAGTGCTGAGTCCTTCTCCTATCCCAGAGGCTGCTTCATGTGGACACGCTGCGCGTTCGCCAGTCGCTCATGGGGAGCCGGTGCGTTGCTTATCATTTCCAAAAAGGAGCCATAGCAACTGAGCAAACGATTACCTTGCTTTATGCTATGGCTATGGGGGTTGATGCTGTAGCAGCGTTGATATTTGGGCGTCTTTTTGACCGCGCTGGCATTTCTATCCTCGCGATCGCCCTTGGCGGCTCCTTTCCTGCGGAACGCTACGCGAACAGGAGCATCGCAGTTTTCCTGTCATTAATGTTCGCCCCATTAGTCTTTTTAGGAAGTTCCAATCTTGCCCTTTTAGGAATGATTTTGTGGGGTATTGGAATGGGGGCGCAGGAATCAATTTTGAAAGCTGCTGTCGCTGGAATGGTACCAATAGACAAACGAGCTTCTGCTTACGGTATCTTTAGCGCTGGCTATGGTTTGTCGTGGTTTTTGGGGAGTGCCTTGATGGGGATTTTATATGATCAATCAATCAGCTTATTGGTTGTGTTTTCAGTCGTCATCCAACTCGCTGCCATTCCTATTTTGTGGTTGGTAAGAAGGCACTGAAAACTGTCATAGCCAATCTCGATAAGCCGATATTTCATTGACGCTAATTTCAAACGGTGTCCCCTTACCAAATGGAGGATAAACGCGGATTTTAGCGCTACTGGCAAACCGTTCCAGCCTATTTCCAATTGGTGGAATATTGCTGACTATATGCCAGTAAGTGACGAGATCAGGACAATCAATGACCAGCATGAGGTAGCCAGCATCTGTCGTGACATACCACTGACAGCTAGACAACAATGCTCGTGTTATCTGGTCGCACGCTTCAAAAAAGCATCTACCAGTGGAATGTTCCAGTTGCGATCGCAGTATTTTATCAAGTTGCGTCGCCTCAGTTGAAGGTAAATCGTCTGGAGGAAGGAAGGGTTTGTTTTTCATAGGAACCCCTTCAGGTTGCAGGTGAGTTTAAAGGAAATTGCGTTCACGATTCTTCCTATGTTGTGACCCAATGCAAATCCAGCCACAAGCGCGGATACATGTGCTTGAGCTTCGACATTGGATCGCGCAACAGTCGTGTTGCATTCAGGAAGACTACCTGAATTAGCCCCATATTTTCTGCTATCTCTCTTAAAACTTCTTTGTACGCTTGCACATGAGGCATCATTTCCTCAGAGCAATAAATACCTATATATCGCAAGCGTTTAGGAGGTCGTCCCCAGTAAGAGGAGATAACTTTCACATAACAGTCGTCTAGTAATTCCCCTACTTTTGGGTAATAGTGCGTGACGACCCTCATGAATTCTTGTGCTAGGATGTCTTCACTAATCATGACAAACTATTAATCATGACAAACTATTAATCATGACAAACTATATTTTTGTGGGGATTGTCACATTATTTAATATAGCATAAGTTTGTTATCTTCATAAGACAAAAAATCCTAATTTTAGAATAAATTAGGATTTTGTATATCTGATATTTATTAACTATCATTCCTTATCGTGAATGACGCTCTGCTACCAATACTTCTGCTACGAGAACTGGTAAATCAGTAAGGTCAATATATCCGTCAGAACCACGGATTGGTGAAATAAAAGTGTAATCTGGGTCGCACGCTCCGGTATCGTAAACTTCGATATACCACCTATCAGGAAATCCTGCGACAGCAAGTTCCACAATGTACCAACTTTGACCAATCGGGCGAGAATTAACAATGACAAACCATTGTCTGTCCTCTTCCGAAATATTCCACTCAGCCATGAGAAATTCTAACGCTATTTGTCCCGCGTCGGTTGTAGTCAATAACATTATTTACTCCTTATTTGGAATATCCGGATACAATCCCAGTTGCTTAGATAACTCACGTGCAACATGGATTAAAAACTTTGCACCATCTTGATTATCTTGGTGTGCAAATCCGGTTGCCACTTGTAACATTGTCTGTATTAAACCAGCATCAATCAATTCTGGTTGAGCTTCTAAAATTTCTGGTTCTTGACCATTGGGACAACGAAGGAGTTGGTCAATGAGATTGAAATACAAGTCTTGTCGTTGTTCTATCATAGTTAGTTTATTGTTCAATACCTTGTCGCCAAAGCTTTTCTAACATTTCTACTTGTTGCTGAAAAACAGTAGCACGATAAATTAGATATCTGTCATATAAAAGAATAAGTATTCCAAGAATAATAGGAAATAACAAAAAGAACCATTGTAATATTTTGACAAATTGATCTGGTTTTGTCTTGAGGGATTGGTCTACAAAATTGGTGGCAGAAAATTCTACATTAGATCTATCTTGAGACGATTTTATCTCTTCTTTGGGAGCTACTCCAACTTTATCTGTACAATTTTGACTCGGTTCACAAGCTAAATCCTTTGTTTGTATTAGCTCTATATGTCGTTCCCACACTATGCTAAATATCATTAATCCTGGAGAAAGCAGCATGAAAGTAACTATACAAACTGTGAGTAATTGAACAAGCTTAAATTTCATTTAGCTATCACGAAAAACTGTTAACTGCTAACTGTTAACTGTTAACTGTTTGAGGACTAAGCTATCACGCATATAATAATGCACACAGCTATAAGCTGGATGACTTGCTATCACTAGTTTTCTTCCGGAGTGAATTTCTCCCGATTGCGAATGCGTGAATTGTTTAAGAAGTCCCCCCTCGTTCCTAGACTTACGCCTAGAAGTTTTGGGGGGTAGAGGGGAATCTCTGCGTAAATCCTATATCTTTTATATCAGTTGTCTCAACGGAGGAGAGTTTATCCAGCCTGGATCAAAATTATTAAATTAATTATGGTTGTACTCAAAGTCTGTAATTCTTATTTAATAAGAGTTCCAAAAAAAAATTGGGGTAGAGGTGCTAGACTTTTCATGCTGGGGTACTAGTATTTACAAAATAGGGTTCTGGCATTTGTGTACTCAACATCAAACTTATATAGAGTTTGGTATTGACCAGTTTTTTTTGCTATTTTATTGAAAATAAAGCTTATACTCAAAAATTGTATGGTTATGCAAATATTTAGTTGAGTATTATGAAAATAAAGCAAGAGTTTCATAATTTTGAACTTTGTTCAAAGATAACAGAAGATTCGTCATTGTTGCCAAATAACCTAAAATTAACTAGAGTAACTTTTTTGAAATTCTATTTATGCACCCACTAGCTACAGCTTCATTTCTGATTAGGAGTTAATATATGCGGATTGCTCATGACATTACAGAACTGATTGGAAGAACTCCTTTAGTTCAGCTAAACAAAATTCCTCAAGCTGAGGGGTGTATAAGCAAGATTGTTGTGAAGTTGGAAGGAATGAACCCAGCAGCTTCGGTGAAAGATCGCATTGCTATAAGTATGGTGAAGGCGGCTGAGGAAGAGGGGTTAATTCAGCCGGGAAAAAGCATTTTGGTTGAGCCTACGTCTGGTAATACAGGAATTGGACTAGCTATGGTGGCGGCGGCGCGTGGCTACCGTTTGATTTTGACAATGCCCGAAACTATGAGTTTGGAACGACGTGCTATGCTACGAGCATATGGTGCTTCTTTGGAATTGACACCCGAATTTGAGGGAATGCGGGGTGCTATTCGCAAAGCTGAAGAAATCGTCGCTAGCACTCCTGGTGCTTTTATGTTGCAACAATTCCGCAACTCAGCTAATCCCAAAATACACAGAGAAACCACAGCAGAGGAGATTTGGGCAGATACCGATGGACAAGTTGATATTGTGATTGCAGGTGTCGGTACTGGCGGAACAATTACTGGTGTTGCAGAAGTTCTCAAAAAGCGCAAACCCAGTTTTCAGGCGATCGCAGTAGAACCAAGTAACAGTTCTGTCCTTTCTGGAGGTCAGCCAGGACCGCATAAAATTCAAGGTATTGGTGCCGGATTTGTCCCAGAGGTTCTCCGCACGGACTTAGTCGATGAAGTGATAACCGTTAGTGATGAGCAAGCGATCGCCTTTGGACGACGGTTAGCTAGGGAAGAAGGTTTATTATCTGGTATATCCTCTGGTGCTGCTTTATATGCTGCGATTCAGGTTGCAAAACGCCCAGAAAACGCAAGTCGTTTAATCGTGATGATTCAACCTTCCTTTGGCGAACGTTATCTTAGCACTGCTATGTTTCAAAATTTACCATCGTAGCCTGTTCATGTAGAGTGAGAAGAGGCGTATCAAGCTTTATTCAAATATCTTTTCTAGAGAACAAATACACTCACGCGCCAAATCTATTTTGGTGCGTTTTATTTTCTGGGTGTATTTTTATCCTTCTATGTATGCGCTTTTTTTATATGCAAGGTGATTTTAGAAACAACAAAAAGAATTTCTTCAAGCTGCTAGCTGTATTTGCTGTGGTTTTGGTTATTGTTGCATGTTCTTCCCTTTTTTCTGAGAAAAAGTCTGCAGTATTTTTTGGGGATAGCATTACAGCAGGTAACGGTGTCAGTGTCACTGAACGCTGGTCATATCTAGTTGCTCAATCGGTAGGAATGAGGGAAATTAATGAAGGTATTAGTGCAACGGTTCTGCAAAATACTAGTCCTGTGTTAGCTGATAATGGTCGCGATCGCATAGCGCGCCTTGTGCCCGAGGCACTTCGTGCCTCCCCTGAATGGATTTCAGGGAGCCAGTCGGAGACTGGCTGGGCACATACAGGCGATCGCGTATATAACCTCACGAAATATTCTCCTCGCAAAATTTACATACTTTACGGGTTTAATGATCTTCGATATAACGGTGCTAAATTCAGTGTCGCCAACTTCGAAAACGACTTGCGAGAAATCCTTGCCATTCTTATAAATCAAGCCAGCGTTTCACCCAAAGATATCACTATTGGTTCTCCTCCATATATGGACCCAACTTATTATAGTAATTCTGATTTTGCTCCGTTTAATGCTGGTTCAATCGTCAAGCATCAAGCATATATTCAAGCTACACACAAAATTGCTCAAGAATATAAATGCAAGTGGGCTAATGTGTATCAGGCAATGATTGACAATGGCAGTAATCGATTGCTGCAATCAGACCATATCCATCCCAATATCCCTGGTCACTCTGTCATCGCTGACTCCATGCTCAATGCAAATTGAATCAGTCTTACGTGAAGTCATTATTCAACCAAGCGTCGCACAGGAGTTCATTCTGACTCCTGGCTCCTGACTCCTGAATTCTTACTTGGTAAAATGGAAATTAGAAAATAAAAATCGTGGAGATAAACATGATTGTCAAAGTAACAGATGATGGAAAACTAGAAATCCCACCAGAATTGTTAGAAAAACTAAAGCCATTGACTGAATATGAAGTGTCAGTTACAGAAGATGAAATCGTGTTCACAAAAATTCGTCAACCACTGACACTAAAAGAATTAAGAAGACGAGTCAAACAAGCAGGTTTAGACCCTGAACAACTTACATTGGAAGAAATTAGTCAAATAGTCAAGGAAGTACGACAAGAACTTTGGACTCCACGGCTGTCCAAATGAGCGCGTTCGCGTAGCGTGTCCCTTTGGGACTCAGCGCAATATTTGGGCAGCCGTGGGAGGATGTCAAACCAAGTATCTAGTATTCGGGACGATGGTAAAGAAAGCATACTCATACCATGCAGTCCAAATAAAACTGCGAATCCATCGCTGACGCTTTTCAGTATTTAATTCATAGTCGAACGCTCCCTGTGAAATATCAATAGAAGATAAGTGGGATTCACAACCACAACCATGCTGGTAAGTCAAACCGTATTTGGAAGCAATACTTTGTATCTTCATCTGCACAGCGAACACTTTTCCAGCATGAAGTACTGCATCCCAAGAACGCTTATGTTCTCTATCACGCGGATCAAACCGTAAAGCTCGTTCTTCAAAAACGCTATCTCGGTAAATGGGAGCAAGATGGACTTGATAAAAGCTGGCGGGAAGTTCATAACCGAACTCATCAAACAACTCTAGACAAATGCGAGCGACTTTCACTTCGTTAGAGCCATCTGCTCCCTTTGACTCAAATTCATGCAGAATTGCTTGAAAATCTGGATATCTCTCAACCTTAAAGTCTTGTCCGTAAAACTCAAGTGTCTCCCGCGCCAACAAGCCGAACAATTCACTAAACGATGGTTTGAGGTGAGCTAGTTCCGAGCGTTCGTTGAATAAGTCAACGTCTCCCTGTTCCAACTTGTATTGAAACAACTGCGCCATCTCTACATAACTCTGTGGATTTGCCAGTCCAACACCAGCTTGTCCTACAGCAATATCTTGCCACACCTTTGGCAATTGAGAAATATGAACTGCATTTTCTCCAACGATGATTTGAACTTGAGGAGCATCGAGAACAAACATAAGCAAACTCCAAAGTAATATCCGCAGTTGAGTTTACCTTGAGTGGGTAGTTGCGGTATGGTGGGTGTCACCCATCACCGGGATATCAGCTCTATTTAGAATTAATGAGATTACTAAAGAGACTATAGTTCCAGCGTCAACGCCGAAAAATTTCCAGATTCGTCATACTTGACAAGCAATTGTTGCATCTCGGAGGTTTTCACTAACCAATTAACTGCCATAGTAAAGGAAGTACCAACACTCACTTTGCCAGGATAACTTATAGAAACTCCGTCAGGCAAAAAGAAAGTTTTGTTTCCTTCGCATTCCCAATGTAGCTGAGTCGCTACAGACGCAGAAATCTTTAAATCAGGAGTTATAGTTACAGCAGTTCCTTGCCAATGACCGCTTAAATCTCGTCTTGATAATTGATTAATTTCATTTGACCAGTATTGACTAGGAAAACCAGTAGCATCTTCGCGAATATTTGCCGTTCTGAACAAACTACCACAATCGTCATAAATTATGCTTACACTATGTCTTAATTCCTCATATTTAAAAAATAATTCAACAGCAAAATACGAGCCTGTTTTTAACTTGGTTGAAACCCAAGCAGCATGACCTGATTCAAAGAAAATCCCCCGCATCGATTCATTTTGGGGATGGAAAAGTCCATCAGATAAACTATTTGAGAGTTGATGAAATTCCCAACTTTTTTCTAACTTTCTACCATCACTGTATGTGTAGTGATTCGTTTGAACAATTTCGGTTTTCGGTGGATTACTCCGAAAGCTTCTGAGACTTTGAAACGATTCTGTTACTTCACCTTGAGGAGAATATCTTGTCCAAATCCCATGCCAGTCACGCAAATGATTAATAGTAAAATTTTTCCAATTTTGTTCTTTTAAATCCATAAAATATACAATTTTGTGTCTACGGTAGTGTAATACGCAATTGTTTAACTATTAGCCCTGAGCCGCTAAAATGCTCACAATCATTGGTTGCGGAAATCTCAATCGCAGTGATGACGCCGTAGGCGTACTCATTGCCCAACGCTTACAACAGTATCTTACCCAATATCCTCTTCCTCATGTGCGAGTTTATGATTGTGGCACTGCAGGAATGGAAGTGATGTTTCAAGCAAGAGGTAGTAAACAGTTAATTATTATTGATGCAAGTTCAACAGGTTCTGAATCAGGGGCTGTATTTAAAGTTCCTGGGAAAGAACTTGAAGCTCTGCCGGAACCTAGTTATAATTTGCATGATTTTCGTTGGGATCATGCTTTAGTTGCTGGCAGAAAAATCTTTAAAGAAGATTTTCCCGGAGAAGTGACGGTGTACTTGATTGAAGCAGAAAATCTTGGTTTTGGACTGGAATTAAGTCCCGTTGTTCAACACTCTGCTGACTTAGTTTTTGAAGAAATAACGACAATTATAGGAGGGAACGCTTAACAGGGAGCAGAGAACTCTTAACAGGCTTGAAAGTCTCTTGGTGTCCGTGTTTTCTCATTAGTTCATGTCCTAATCTACCTGGCAACTGCTATTTTAGACAATGGTAAGAAAAGCACGGCATTGCCGTGCTTTTACGGAAAAAGAACAAGCACATCACTAACTTAATATACGTAACTTACCTGACTGATAAAACCAGCCTTGAGGTTGATTTCGGTGGAAATACTTGGAAACTTAATCCGTCAGTTCTTCATTATTTAAATTTCAGTCAGTTAAATTTCAGCTGATGCTCGCTCAATCAATCGACGTGCTAAAGTTTGCGTACCTGTATGTTCATAGTAATTCGTCGATACATCTAGGAACGCGGCTAGGTAATCTAACTTATCATCAGCAAAGTCAACAAAATTTTGCAAGTTGTTGGCGACCTTTTGTGGTGTTAAATTGTTTGAGGCAACAAGACCACTCATCCAACCACTCACTGAGTTGAAGCTTTCACCAAGAAAGTTCAGTTTGCTACTGGAATTGTTACCTGGAATTTCTTCTCTAATATTCTCAAAGGTTGAGTTTTGCTCTAACTCCTGAGGACTTGTCTGATTAATTCTAGATAGTGCACTACTGATGAAGTCGGGACCTAGGGGTATTAAACCATCAAAGCAAACTAACGCAGCCATGCGGATGAACGACTCACCGCTGTATTCACCCAAAGACGCGACAAAATCTCCAATACTGTCTCCGGGAATACCGTTAATTTGGCAGAAGGCTACTAACTCAGCAACTAATTTCAAGCACAAGTCTATGGTTTGCGCTTTCTCAGCTTTGGGAGTGACTCGATTTAAAAAACCCAAAAGAGGAACTTTCTCACCCACTTTGTTAGCAAAAGCGGCTGCACCAAGTGCTTTATCTGTGCTGTCAACAGTTTGATAGAGCCACATAGCTCGTTGGTATCCCTGAGAGCGATCGTTGTAGAGATAAATCGCTCGTTCGCCAATTTGCTGAATGAGTTCTTCGTCGGTTTCACCAGTCACAGTTTTGATAGTGTTGACAAAGCCAACCACATTTTGCCACTCACCAGGAGCGATAAAATCGAGCGATCGCAATGCAGAAGTGGTCAAGTTGTTGGTTGGTAGTTCATCAACTAGCTCAAAAATTGATTTGCTCACAGTAGACTCCTAAATTGTTTTTTGGTGACTCAAGATTCTAGTTGCTAAATTGCTAGTTGCTAATTGTCTTTTTTTTTAGTTATTGAGCTTTAGCTAGTCGTGTCAGACCATTAAGGTTAAATTTCTTTAACCAAGCTTCGCGATCAGCCTCTGTAAACGACGGATCACGAGATTGCACTTTCACTTGATAGCGATCGCCAACTAAAATAGCAGTGCCAGTACTGCCCTGGCTAACAGCTGGATATCCAGCTATTGTCTTTGGGCTGTTCACGAATTTTGCCGCTGGGTTTGTCGCACCTTTGACTGCTTGTGTATCAGAAATTGAAAGTACAGCCAGATCTTTGCCGTCTTGTTTCAACTTCGCTTCAGCAAAGCCTTTTTTCTCTTGGGTGTAGACGCGCTGATAGCCAGCTTGAGGGCTTGGGAAGAATTTGTTAAATTCGCTACCTTGGGTTGCATTTCTCGCAACCGCTTGATCACTTCTTTTTTGGCTGCTTTCTTGTTGTACCTGGTCAAAACGTCCAGGAGTCTTCGGCGCACAGGCTGTTGTAAATAATAACAAACATAACAACAAAGCTGCTAAAATTCTCCGGACACGGGGGAAAAACATGTTGGGTTCCTCACTTGTTTTGGCTAACACCTAGAAAATTTACTTTTTAATAACTTTTTTGTGCAAATACCGATGACTAACGACTACGGTAAGCAATGACAGCATAGAACGGATCTGCTCCTGTGACACCCATCCACTGTAGGAAATTGGGAAGAGTTGACTGACGAGCAATCACCTCAACAGGTGTGAATCCTGGAACAGCGGAGAAATAACTTTTTACCAATTCCACTCTACTGGCTTCTGTACCCTCTCGCCACGCTTGAATTGCCTTTTCAAAAAACATGCGGTTAGAAAAGCTGACAATTGCTACGCCATCGGGTTTGAGGATGCGGTGAATTTCTGAAAAAACCGCTTCTGGATATTGCAAATACTGTATTGAAACGCAATTGAGAACAGCATCAAAATCTTGGTCTTTGAGGGGTAGCTGAGGATTTTCGTTGAGATCTTGCACAAAGTAATGATTTAACTGAGGATTTTGTGCCAGTTCCTCTGCATTGAGTCCGTGTCCTTCAACATGGGCAAAAGATATCTCTTCTGGCAGATGCGATACCCAACTGCTCATCATGTCTAAAATGCGGGTGTTGGGTTTGAGGCGCGCTATGCGATCGCCCGTATGTGCCCAGCCAGTCTCCGACTGGCTCCCTGAACTTCGTTCAGGGGAGGCACGAAGTGCCTCGGGCACAGGGCGCGCTATGCGATCGCGATATAAGTCTGTCAGCTGTTGAATAAAACCTTCGTCCACATGAGTGACGAAGCGGGGATATTCATAGAAGAGCTTGTCATCTGTACTATCTAGCTTAGTGCGTTCCTCTGGTTTCAGCGGCATAAGTGTCTTTTAAAAATAAGTTTTTCCAAAGTTTTGTCAATTTTGATTCCGTTTGACAGAAACAATTGATATACCACCATACGTATTCTAAAAAGAGACACAAAAATATTAATGAGCCAAAAGAAGAATTTGGCTGGTCACCATTCGATGTTATACAAACTACAATTTCTTCATCCAATTAGGCTCTCCATCGGCTTTTTACGTACATTCCCTCACGTAACATTGCTACTTTGGACACTCCCATTACTGCTGTTCAGTTCTGGGGAGAGTAGCCTGATGGCTCACGATGAAGGGCTTTACGCTTGGCGATCGCGCTTCATGATAGAGACTGGTGATTGGATACATCCTTGGACAACTCCTCATCATAAAACTCCTGGTCCCTATTGGTTAATTGCCAGTTGCTACACATTGTTTGGCGTCAGTGAAGCGAGTGGGCGATTGCCAAGTATGATTACTGGTATCCTGAGCGTACTACTTGTCTATGAAATAGGCAAAATTATCCTTGGGAAAAAACTTGCTTGGCTTGCTGCTGCGATTTTGAGTGTAGAATTTCTCTGGTTGCAATATTGTCGTTTAGGCACGCCAGATGTGCCTGTAGTTTTCCTAGTCCTTTTAGCTATTTGGTCTTTACTGAAAGCGGAATTACACCCCAAAAATCTCTTTGCTTGGTGCTTTATAGCCGGTTTTAGTTTTGGCTTGGGCTTTTTAATCAGAAGCTTTATGGTTTTTGTCCCAATGATAGCTTTGCTACCCTATCTCATATGGGAGCATCGCCGTCACCATCATCTTGCAAACCCAATGTTGTATTTCGGGTTTGTGGTAGGGTTAATTCCCACTTTTATCTGGCTGTGGCTCAGCTGGTTACGATACGGTAATGCTAGTTTTGGTCAATTAATAAACTTTGTGCTCAAATTAGGGTCTGGTGAACGCGGTCACAATGGATTAGAGTTTTATTTCTGGAATCTACCTATCAAAGCGTTTCCTTGGCTTTTTTTCAGTCTTTTAGGCTTATTTTTGCTCATTCGTCGTCCTCTTGGTCGCTACCAACTGGTATTAGTTGGCTATCCTCTCATTTTGTTTGCGGAACTAAGTTTTTTCTCCACTCGTTTATCCCACTACAGTCTTTTCCTGTATCCATTCATCGCTTTGCTTGCTGCTGTGGGGTTAAATTGGCTGAGTGCAGAGATGAGAGGGCAATGGGCAATGGGCAATGGGCAATGGGCAATGGGCAAGGGGCAATGGGTAATGGGCAATGGGCAATGGGTAATGGGCAATGGGCAATGGGTAATGGGCAAGGCTCGACGATTCCCAATTCCCAATTCCCAATTCCCAATTCCCATCTCATCTCCCTCTTCGTTTGTTCGGAATCTGAGTTATACCTTTAGTATATTAGGTGTTTTGCTTACCGTAGTGGGAATTGTCGCTTTTGTTTGGGGTGATGCGCAAATCAATAAGTACACTACCGTAGCATTGGTATCAGGAGTCAGTTGGTTAATATTACCTTTAATGTGGATTGGTCGTTACCAATTGGGCAAAAAGTTTCTGACTTCTCGTTACTGGTTGGCGGGTTGGTTAGTCCCTGTTTGGATATCTTTGGCTGCTGCTGGTAGCATTGGCTTTTTAGGCGACTACAACCCTGATGTCAAAGCTTTTATCCAACAAAGTGCGATCGCTCAAGTTTTACATTCATCTCCTATTAACTTTGTAGACATCAGAGGTAAATCTGATGTGTTACTCAAATTCTACACTCCCCACCACGGCAAGCGAGTGCAGCAAGTTTCCCAATTGCCAGCCTCAAGTTATGCTTGGGTTTCTGGCAAACAAATGGCTAACTTATCTCAGCCTCATCAAGTTCTCGGTACTGTACAAAGTGTGAGTTTAATACGAGTTCTTGATAAGTAGCGATTTTTCAGCACCGTTGATTTAGCAATGCTTTCAGCCATTTTAGTACTTTTGTATGGGGAAAGTCCAGATTAAACTCAGGACTATACCTCACCTCATTTACTTTCAAAATCTATCTCTATTTGCTTTTCTGTTACAGAATTATCCTCTTCACTAGTTAATTCAATAGTTGGCATATCCATTCTTTCTTTAAGATGTTCAGTAAATGCTTGTATAAAGCGTTGAAGTTCTGCTCGATTTGGTATTACGTTTCTTTCTCCTCCATCTCCAAGTAAAAAAAACTTTCTACTTACTTGAGAAGCTTCAACAATTGTTAAATCCATCTCTTTTCTAAGAGCTACTTGAACAGAGAAGCAATGTGGATTTCCTCTATTCATTAATTGCCCTCTACCCAACCAATCAAAAAACTCGGATTGAGAGATTCTAATTTTTGAATTAATTGTAGAAAGAGGTAATACAGTCTGATTTCTTCCTAATTTGTAAAATGGTTGCCTGGGATAAGGTTCATCAGAAAGTTTGATTTTTCCTTGTTCAAGCAAGTAACCAACTGCTATATCTGAGCGTTCAGATGGAGTCTTAAAAGAAACTTCTCCACCTTCCCAAATCGGATAAGTTCCAAAAGGAACACGCACTTCAGTAAAAACATTTAGTTTGGGATATGGTTCACACAGTTTAATTACCAAGTTTATGAGATAGTCTTGCATAAGAGCAGCGGTTAAATTTCGTGATAAATTTTGATTGAAATCAAACATCTGCTTATTAGCACTATCTCCCAGCCAGTTATATCTTTCAACAAAAGCTTCTAACCCATCTATAGGATTAGCATTGGTAAAAATATTATACGATGACTTAGTTTCTTCAAGAATATCAGCTAGTAGTTTTTGAGCCTCAGAATTACTAGCCCTAAAATCATTAATATACTGGTACAAAAACTTCATTTACTAAAGTAGTCCCAAAATTTAGAGATAGCTATTTAGTAATCAAAGGTTTAGAAGTGAAATCTATAACCTGTTTGGAATTATCATTTTTTATTTCGTCTTCTCTACAACTTTTCTCTAAAGCTTTTAGTAATTCATTTCCTATTGCTTTGGCAAGAAGTGGTGGAACAGCATTTCCTACTTGAGAATATTGAGGTAGTTCAGAGTTACGTTTTTTATTACCTTTACCGCCGCCGCCAGATGCCCTTGCTCCTAGGAATTCAAAAGTATCGTCAAATGATTGAAGACGAGCCATTTCACGAACAGTAAGAATTCTGTGTCTTTCATAATGAACAAAATCATCAGGTAAGGTAACAACAGTAAAAGAAGGTTGGTCGGGGTGTAAACGTACACACCACTTTTTTGAAGAATGTAAATGTGCTTCCCAGAGTGCTTTTGGAATAGAATCTAACCCTTTGCCTTGCTCAATCATCGCAAACCTTGCAATAACTTCGGGCGTATGCTTGGCTGCTTCATGATTTTTTAGTTCATTATCTGTACGTTCTATTCCTAGCTTCAAGAACAGTCTTCCACGTCTACTTTCCTCTTGGTATTTACAAGTAGGAGGATAATTCATTTCATAACTACCAGTAGTTTCCCAAGTTCTCAAGAAAGCTAAGTCCCCGATCGCCTCTTTTACTGTAATATATTGATCAAGATAACTTGGAGTTATATGTTTTATTGGAGGCACATCCTCTCGATGCCCAATAAAAAGGATACGCTCTCTCAACTGAGGTACTCCAAAATCAGCAGCATTGATTTGTATAGGTCCACTAACACTATATTTAACAGGTTTAAGACTAGAAACTTCATTATGGATTCGTTGAATAGTTTTCCCTCCATACATTGTTGCTAATCCTGGTACATTTTCCATAACAAAGTATTTGGGATTGAGTACTTGTATAACTTTTAAATATGAGAGAAATAAATCGTTACGAGAATCTTCTTCATTTCTTTTTCCGAATACTGAAAAACCCTGACAAGGTGGACCTCCCACTACTACATCAACAGTTGTTTGACCAATATGTTTTTTAATTATATTTGTAAGATTTTCTAGAAAAGATATAGAACGAATATCTTCTAACAGAAAAGAATAATCTATTCCTAATTGCTTACAAAATCTGTGTTCATGTGTTAAGCGAGCATTTGGATGTACATCACTTGCAGCAATTAATTTAAAATGACTTGTGCCATGACTAGCTAATAACAACCCTTCAGTAAATCCTCCTGCACCAGCAAATAAGTCTAAAAATGTATATTTAGGCATAGCAAATTCGTAGGTTGTATAAGACAGTGTTCTAGATGTTTAAGTTAGAATTTGATATCAACCCATCTTGGATTATATGGTCAAAATATCTCTTTACAAGATGGGGAATTTTTGTACTAATCCGATTTAGAAGCTTACAAGCCTGATTGTATCGTACTTTTCTTGGTGTCACGCCCCTAGATTAGACCTCTTGCAAAAGTCAATTTTTTAAATCTAAAAATAGATAAATTATCTGCGTCGAGGGTGCGTACCCCTTTGGGGAAGCAAGCTGCGGTTCCAAACACCCTAAAATCGGATTTGTGCAAGAAATCTATTAATTGCTCCCCACGCGGGGAGCGGTTGTACGACTCCTATCCCCGAAATCGAGGACAAAACATATCGTTTATCGTTATCAAATTTCTGCTGGCGCAGGCTCCCAAACTTCTCCATACTTTTCTCGTAGAGTATGCCATGTCTCTACCTGTCCAGGTTCATATTCTCCTGGTTTACCCCATTGTAGAAATAAACTCAACGCTGGCTCCTGTTTGTCATCTAAAAACCGGATGGCATAGGTGGTAAAGTTACCTCGCTTGGCTTCACCAGTTTCAAATTTCACCTGTGTAATTTGATCCATATTCAAGTGAAACTCAAAACCTTCGGTGTGCATATTGGCATATTTACCCTTAGGGAGTTCTGCATAAAACAGTTTTTCTAGCTTACCACGTGCTTCCAAAACAGCGGCGCTGCTCGTTACAATGAGACGCAATGTTCCCAAAGTTTCACAAGCTTCCAAAAATTCTTTAAGTGTTTTAGTCATGAGTCATTCATCATTAATTACTAGTCATTAGTCATTTTTTCATGACCAAGGACTATTTTTCATATTGTTCGTATGCAGCGACTATGCGCTGAACAAGGGGATGGCGTACAACATCTTTTTGAGAGAATTCACAAAAGGCTATGTCTTCAACATGTTTTAGAACTTGTAAAGCGACTGTTAATCCAGATTGTTGGTTGGCTGGTAAGTCGGTTTGTGTCATATCACCTGTAATCACCATACGGGAATGGAAACCCAAACGAGTTAAAACCATTTTTATTTGAGCTGGTGTGGTGTTTTGAGCCTCATCGACGATGACAAAAGCGTTGTTGAGTGTCCGTCCCCGCATATACGCCAAGGGAGCAACTTCAATGACGCCTCTTTCCATCAATGATGGGACTTTTTCTGGATCAATAAATTCGTTGATAGCATCGTAGAGTGGACGCAAATAGGGGTTAACTTTTTGCTGCAAGTCTCCTGGCAAAAAACCAAGTCTTTCGCCAGCTTCAACAGCAGGACGAGTTAAAATCACCCGTTCAAATTGGTTGGCGAGGAGTGCTTGTACGGCGACGACAACTGCGAGGAAAGTCTTACCAGTACCTGCAGGACCTGTACAAAAAGTTAAATCCCGCTTGCGTAGCGCTTCGATATACTGTCTTTGTCGGAAGGTTTTGGCGCGGACTTCCTCACCTTTACGCGTTCGAGCAAGAACATCCCGTTGTAAATCTTGCAGTTCCTCTTCACGATGGGTATCTAAGGCATGACGAGCTGTTAATATATCTGTACTAGAGATACTATTGCCTTTACTCCAAAGGTCTTCAAGCGATCGCACCAATCGACTAGCTAAGTCAATTTGCTTTTCTGTGCCCGAAATATACAGTTCTTGTCCCCGCAGAACTATAGTAGCTCCTGTTTGTCGCGCCAAAGTTTTGAGATTTTCTTCCCCTTCCCCTGCTAGTGCGATCGCACTTGGAATGTTGGGCATTTCAATAGTTAAGGCACCTGCCATAATAAGTTCAAAATTCGCTCATTCAAAGTTCAAAATTAAAAATCCAATTCCCCATGCCCAATTCCCAATTCCCTGTTAAGCGTTCCCTGTTCCCTTTTAAATATTTACAACATTTGCGTCTAAATAAGACTTGGTTAGGGAAAATAGAGACGCGATTCTGCGCATCTCTATTTTGGCTTGGTTTGATTTATAACTGCTTTCAAACCTTTACTTGAACACCTAGCTTGCACTGGTTAACCGCTATAACTAAAGACATTGCTTTGATTTAGTAGCGACCACCTTTGCGTGCGGCTTCCGCTTTGCGCTTACGACGCAGACTGGGTTTTTCGTATCTTTCCCGGCGCTTGACTTCGGATAAAATTCCAGCTTTTTGAATTTTCTTTTTAAAACGCCTTAATGCCGAGTCAATTGACTCATTCTCACCCAAACGGACTTCAGCCACTCCCTGGTTCCACCTCCTTACAGAGATTATCTGAGTTATGTACAACCGTTATATAATTCCTACCCAAAGTTACCCACTATTGGAAATCTCTACCTTTGGGCTTCGATTAATTCCTGCTTCTCAAGCGCGGAGACGCTCCGCGAACATCCTGGTAGTGTCGGCACTATCCAGTCCACAGGCATTCACCACCTAACTGGCGGATACGTACAAATGTTTCAGATTGATTGCTGCGTTTAGGTCACGGTCAATGACGAAACCGCAGTGACCACACTCAAACACTCGCTCTTTCAAGGTCAGTGTTTCTTTTTTTGTTCCACAGTTGGAGCAAGCCTTGGAACTTGGAAACCAGCGGTCAACTACAACAAGCTTGGAACCGTAGAGTTCACATTTGTAGGTTAGCTGGCGACGAAACTCATAAAATCCCATATCCTGGATACTTTTCGCGCTTTTTATGGTTAGCCAACATGCCCGATACGTTGAGGTCTTCAATCACTACTGTGCCGTGGTTCTTGGCAAGCAGAGTCGTGAGTTTGTGCAACGTATCTTTGCGGATGTTGGTTATTTTTCTGTGCAACCTAGCAATCTTGATTTGGGTCTTTTTCCCTCACCCTTACCCTCTCCCAAAGGGAGAAGGGTTGAGGATGAGGGCAATTCATTCTTAGATTCAGCAACGCCCAAATCTGGTCACTTTTCACCTTTTCTTGTGAGAGAAGGTTGAGGTATCAAGCATGCACGAAAGGATAAAAGCTGCTATATAAATCCTAGACAAGTCTAGACACTTTACTTCTTACTTCATAGGGAGCATGGGAGCGGTTATCCCTCAGTAAGCTTTCACGCCTTAGTCAGGCGCGATACGCCACATGCTTCTCCTTGCCCAGACGCGCAAGGGACAAGCCGGGAAACTAAGCGTCGAGCAGTGGCTCAAGTTAATTGCTCAATGACTCTTTATTTCACTTCATACGATCTTTACACTTGAGACTTGACTTGGCATCATATCTCATTTAAACCTAGCGGTAGCGTGATCTAGCAATAGGTTTGTGTCCATTTCCACGTCTTTCTCTGGGTTTTGGCGGCGGTAATCGCTCTTCCCCGTCGTCATCAAAAGACAAGCCATCCCGACTACCAGCAGTGCTGCCATAGATGTCCAGGTACACTGAGTGTCCAGTTGCTGCTGCTGCTGCGGCAACCACGGTGCGAATCGCCTGAATATTGCGTCCACCCCGACCAAACACTTTTCCTTTATCTGAGCTTTCAAAGGCAATGCGAATCCAAGCACGGTTGCGAGTGTAAGACATTTCACAATCGACACTCAAGGACTCTGGAGAATCTAAAAACGGTTGTATTAAAAACCGTACCAGTTCAACGTAGTCAGGACTGGTTGTGGAGGATTTTGTTCCGATTTTATGATGAGGCTTTTGCACTGACCTGTTCAAAGACATTGGCTTTTTGCAGGATGCGACGTACGGTATCAGTCGGTTGCGCACCCTGTTGTAGTCGCTTGACGATACTGGGAACATCCAGTCGTACTTCGTCAGTTCTGGGGTTATAAAAACCCAGTTCTTCTAGAGGACGACCATCGCGGCGAGCGAGGCTGTGAATAGCGATTATGCGGTAACTCGCTTCCCGCTTTTTACCGTATCGCTTCAAGCGCAGTTTAATCATGGTTAAGAAATCATTCTCCTGTTTCTAGGAATCCGTTTGCAGTTAATTTATTGGGAAGTTACATGAGCGTGAAATTTCCCGAAGACAGTTCCAAGGGCAATGTTAGTCCTGGTGAAAACAGTCTATCTATATTATGTAGGCTCCTCCCATTGGGTAGGCGGCTGAACTTGGTGATGCTAAAATAAGCATTTTAGCACTTGCTAAGTGTCAGGTGTTAGTTGCTATCTGTTATTTGTGAGTGACAACCAATCACTAACTGCTATATAAATCCTAGACAAGTCTAGACACTTTACTTCTTACTTCATAGGGAGCATGGGAGCGGTTATCCCGCGCTAACGCGCCGCTGCGCTAACAGTAAGCTTTCACGCCTTAGCCAGGCGCGATACGCCACATGCTTGTTCCTTGCCCAGACGCGCAAGGAACAAGCCGGGAAACTAAGCGTCGAGCAGTGGCTCAAGTTAATTGCTCATAACTAAAGCGTACCGAAGCCTTTCTTCTTTTTGTCTTTCTTCGGCTTCTTTTTTGAGCCAGCACCACCAGTGTAACCTCGCCAACCAGGGGGAGCTGGACGGTTACCAGCAGCGGCGGGGCTATCCATCCCACCAAACATTCCTGGCATACCAGGGAAGCGCCCTTGACCCATTTGCTGCATCATATTACGCATTCTTTGGAAGTCACTCACCAGTTTACTGACATCTGTCTCCTTATAGCCAGCTCCATTAGCGATGCGCCGCCGCCTACTAGGAGAACTTGCCAGCAAATCTGGGTTTTGGCGCTCTTGACGCGTCATGGAATTAATCATCGCTTCACAGCGCTTCAGCTGGGTTTCTCCTTGCCTGAGTTGGTCATCTGACAGCTTGTTCATCCCAGGAATGAGTTTGATGATGCCTCCCAGCGAACCCATGTTCTTGAGCAAGCGCATTTGCTTGAGAAAGTCGGTAAAGTCGAAGTTCGCTGCTAGGATTTTCTCCTGCATTTTCTGGGCATCGGCAAGGTCAATTTCTTCCTGAGCCTTTTCTACCAAGGTCAGAACATCGCCCATCCCTAAAATGCGCGATGCCATACGCTCAGGATAAAACGGTTGTAAAGCCTCAACCTTTTCACCCACACCGACAAACTTAATAGGTGCTCCTGAGATATGCCGCACAGACAGTGCTGCCCCACCCCGGCTATCGCCATCCAACTTCGTGAGAATTGCACCAGTGATCCCAATCTGTTCATGGAAAGTACGGGTCAGATTGGCGGCTTCTTGACCAGTCATAGCGTCCACCACCAAGAGAGTTTCATGGGGTTGAACAGTTTCTTTGATGCCGGCTAATTCCGCCATCATGTCTTCATCAATTTGTAAGCGACCCGCAGTATCAATAATGACTGTATCAATACCTTCTGCTTTGCCATGTTCCACGCCCTGTCGCGCAATTTCAACTGGGTCAGCATCAGATCCTAGCTCAAAGACTGGCACGTCAATTTGTTTACCTAGCGTGACCAGCTGGTCGATCGCTGCTGGACGATACACGTCTGTTGCTACCATTAAGCAGCTACGTTCTAATTTACGTAGATGCAAGGCTAACTTGGCAGTAGCAGTCGTTTTCCCAGTCCCTTGCAACCCTGCCATCAGGACAACTGTAGGAGACTGATCAGCTTGTGCTAAAGGAACATTCTCTTCCCCCATCACTTCTAAGAGTTCATCGTAGACAATTTTGATGAACTGTTGGTCGGGTCGTACGCCAGCGATGACCTCAGATCCCAGTGCCTTAGTTTCAACTTCGGTGACAAAATCTTTAACTACCTGGAGATTAACATCTGCTTCCAAGAGAGCACGACGCACTTCCCGCAAAGCTTCTTCAATATTAGATTGGGAGATTTTATCTTGACCCCGGAGTTTTTTCCAGGCACCTTCTAAACGGTCAGCTAGTGCTTCAAACATAATGAGTTAAGTTACACCTTCGTTAGCCAGCAGAGTTTGCATGCGATATATATAGCTTAGTGTTTTTTAGTTTGACTGTAGAGAGAACTCAATCCTGATAACCTTAACTGCGATACGCGCTCTAACTCGTCTCAATCCGATCTAGGCGATTACCTGGTTATTCTGCTGAGTTTGTCATGCCCGCCCTCTTGCCTTTTGCTTTTTTAGTCACTCAAAAGACTTTTTTAACTATTCATTAAATTTTCTATCTCACTAGCTTTTGTTGGCAATGCCGCAGTTAAAACTTCGCTACCTTCTTGTGTCACTAAAACATCATCCTCAATGCGAATTCCTCGTACGTCGGCAAACTGAGATAATCGCTCCCAATTCACCACATTCCCATATTTTGCTCGCCGATCGCCATCGTTTAAAATCGCTGGAACTTGATAAAATCCTGGCTCAATTGTGACTAACATTCCTGGACGTAAAGGGCGATTTAAGCGCAGGTATCCCCAACCAAAGCGGTTGCTCCTTATACGTCCCTCATCATAACCTGCTAAATCTTCTCCCAAGTCTTCCATATCATGGACATCTAAACCCAGTAAATGACCAATTCCGTGGGGAAAAAAGAGCGTATGGGCGTCCATTTCTACTAAGTCTTGCGAGTTTCCTTGCAAAATGCCTAAGTTGACTAAACCTTCTGTAATGACAGTACAGGCGAGTAAATGTAAGTCTTGATACTCCACACCCGGGTGTATCTTAGCTATACAAGCATCATGAGCGGCTAGTACAATATCATAAATATCTCTTTGGGTAGGTGAAAACTTCCCACTAACAGACCAAGTGCGAGTGACATCAGCTGCCCAACCCATCTCGGTTTCTGCGCCAACATCAACAAGCAACAAGTCACCCGGTTGCAATGAGTGGTGATATTGCTCGTTGTGCAGAATTTCGCCGTGAACAGTCACAATACTGTTGTAGGATGTAGTCATGTTATTGGCGATCAAAACTTGCTCCATCGCTGCACGAACTTCTGCTTCAATTTGGGCATGAGTCGTAGCTGCCATACCAGCTTTGTGTGCCTCTACAGTCACGGCTGCAGCTTTTCGCAATTCAGTTAACGCACCCTCATCATGAATGAGGCGTAACGAGATCATTGCCTTCGCTAACTCCAAGTCGATTTCTTGGGGTGGCTTTTGCGGCAAAACCCATCTGTTCAAAATTTGTGACTGTTGCGTCCAAGTGGCGGCGTCCTGCACAGCAATTGTTGCTGCCCCTTGTGTCCACAATTCCAATTCTGCCATTGGTCTTGCAGCGTCTGCTCCAATTCTCTGAGCAATCTCCTCACGCGTTGGCATTTCTCCATGCCAAAGGGCGCTTTCTGGTTGGGGATCATCCATGAAGAGTTCTAGCTTTCCTGCTGCAAGGCGAATTGCTGTGTTGGGCAATGGAAGTCCTGCAAAGTAGAGGAAATGACTGTTTGCTCGGAAGGGAAAGACATTTGCTGGATAGTTACGTGGACTGCTACTTCCTGACCAGAGAATGGCGGGAAAATCAATGAGGTTGGCTAGTCGTTGTCGGCGATCGCGTAGAGTCTCAATGAGAGAGTTAGAGGTTTTTTGTATCATAATCTGGGAAATGAAAGCAAATGTCAAAAACTAGGGGTGTAGGGGAAATAAGAGCATGGGGGCTTGTACCCATCAGCAGTTAGGACCACCATGACATACTAGGACTTTGTAGACAGAGCCTAGTCATAATTTTGCTTAAGACACGATGGAATTAAGACTAGCCCTTTCAAGGTGAGCATATGTACTATCATAATCTCTACCGCATTTCAGGCATCAGCGGGAATTACAGAAAAAATTTTTGGATGTAAATTAAGCGATCGCGATCGCTTAATTTACATAAAACTTACGCACCATCTGCCAGAAACCCGGTTTATTCGTTCGTATTTGGTTACTAAACAGACGATTTTTGGTAGAAACCGGGTTTCTTTGCGTAAGTCCTGTTACAGTCCAAAAATCAGGAGTTTAATACATAGATTTTTTATTCAATTCCAGACAATGCCTGAAATGCTTCAAAAATCGTGATAGTACATATGCTTACCTTGAAAGGGCTGGTCCTATATTCTTGTGGTGTTTTAATTTGCTGGCGGATGTAGCCACCCATATTGTTACCATCGGCATAGATGTAGGCAACAAAACCTGAAGGGCTGCTAGCGTTGCCGAGTTCTCTGAGCGATCGCGTACACTGATATTAACAAGCTTTCATCACCAAGCGGACAATGCCAGAAAACCCGCAAGACCAGAACACTCCCCTGACGCTGGAGAACTTTTGGAAGATTCTTGATTCCAAACTCGTTAGTTTAGGAACTCCTGCAGTTTTGGTTGGAGTAGCGCTTGATTTCGCACGCAAATCAGAATGGCAAAATGCTGGGCTTTGTGTGGTAGCAGCTGTTGCTGTTTGGTTTGTCATTAAGATTTGTAACAAAATCGCTCCACGCATTGACAAATTACTGGACTGGATGTTGGACAATGCTGAAATTCTACTTCAGAATCTGTGGGCAAAGCTGACTTCTGATTTTGAAGGCAAATATTATGAACGACTGAAGTTTGACTGTCGAGAGTGTCAACGACCCCCGACTTGAAGTCGGGGGCTTCCAGCCAGAAGCCCTAGTTGACCAGACTTAGTACTCCCTTGTACTACGTTCAGAGCAAGCGTTAAAGTTCCTACCTACGGATGCGTAGCTAGTCTGTAGCTCTAGAAAATCAGGATTAAACATCTGTAATGGGTTAAGGAAGTGTCCTGATTAAAGTACCGACTCTGAACATTGTCGAAGCTAACTTTACCCGAAAGGAGGGACTTATGTCCAAAATATTCGTTATTGATTCAGAAAAACGACCTTTAAATCCAATACATCCAGCACAGGCAAGGCAATTATTACGAAACAAAAAAGCAGCAGTTTTTAAAAGATTTCCGTTTACTTTAATCTTGAAAGAATACGTCGGTGATTCTACGGTATTGCCACTACGATTAAAGATTGACCCTGATGAAAGCAACCGTTCTCTGTCTACAAGACGAGTCGATTTATACAAAGAGATTTGTCAGGTGTTGTTGGAAAAACGACGGCGTGCAAAAGAATTATCCGTTTCTCTTTATGCTGAACAGAAACTGATTGTTTTGCGTTCTTTGGCGCTGAAGTTGATGGAAGCAAATACCCAGGCGTTTACCTTGGATGAATCTTCTTCTCGTGACAAAACATTCAAGCAAGCCAAAACACTGATTCAGCAAAAATTAGCCACATTTCCAAATCAAACACTCACCCCAAAAGACTTTATCACTAGAGATGATCAAGGTGTGCGGGAGTTATTGAGCCAAAGAGAACAAGAAGAAATTTATGAGTTTGCTCACAAAACATTTCAAGAATATTTAGCGGCTGTTGCCATCACGAAATTTAATCAACAAGAAAAAAAAGAACTCTTACAGAACGTATTCGCTGACGATAAAACACTCTCTTGGTGGCGAGAAACCATTCGTTTTTGTGCCGCGCAGACTGATGCAAGTGATATCATTCAGGCTGCCTTGAATTATGCAACAGTTCCCGTGCTCACGCTTGCCTATCAGTGCAAGCAAGAAGCGCAACAAATTTCTTCTGAAAGTGTGCGACAACAGCTAGAAAAGAAGTTTGAAGAAGGACTAAAGTCTGAGAAACTAGATGAATTTACTCTGGCGGCGGAAGTGAAGCTTGCTTACCGCCTAAATCAGTTGAATCATGATTTGACAGAGAGTAACTCTGAAACAGAAAGCTCCTATGCGATTGATAGCAGCTACATCACTCATGCAGAATATCAACTCTTTTTGAATGAGACAAATTCTCCCACCAACTCTCCCACCACTGTTGATAACAAAAGACAAGTTGAACAACCCATCACTAATTTAAGCTTTTGGAATGCTAATCGTTTTTGTGCTTGGCTGAGTTTGAGAACTCGTAAAGAATTGGGAGAACCAGGAATCTGCTACAAAGCAGCGACACAAACAGAACAGCAACAACATCCCTGCGAGAAAGATAAAGAGTACGCCGACAAAGGAGGAATTCGGCTAAGGCTCATCCGGTTTCAAGTACCAACTCCTACGCACAACTAGCCTACTACCTTGCAGCAGGTGAGTGGAAAGAAGCTGACGAGGAAACTGATAAAGTTATGCTTGAGGTGGCTGGGCGAGAAAAACAAGGTTACCTAGAATTGGAGGACATCCGACAATTTCCCTGTGAAGACTTGAGAATCATTGACCAATTGTGGGTACAGTACAGTAACGGACACTTTGGCTTTAGTGTTCAGAAAAAGATTTACCTGGAGGTGGGTGGAAAGCTTTTAGAAGAAAATCTCCAGAGAGCGCCTTGGGAAAAAGTCGTCGCTTCAACAAGACTCTACGCTCGTATACGTGGTAGAGTGAGAAATGATGAGTATGAAGCTTATGTGCGATTTAGCGATCGCGTAGGATGGAGAGTGAATAACGACTGGATCAGCTACTCCAATGCAATTTTCGACACGACTTCACCTAAGGGACATCTCCCGATTGGGGGGGTGAGAGTGAGTGGTGAGGTGGGGAAGTGTTCTTTTTTCTGGCGTCGAGACTTGTAAACTGTAGCATTTAACAGTTCCAGAAGTTTGTAAATATTTGTTACTGCTTCCTTTTATACGAAATAATAAGCTTTTCAGCTTCTCGATACCTGGCACTGTGGGTTAAAGCTGATTAGGACGAAGGTTCTTGGCTTATCCTCAAAGGATAACTTTTCTCGGATGTCCTAAGATTTCTGTCCACTGCTATATCATCGGGAGCATCCCAATTTTGTAAAATTACCAAAAGGATAGATAGTCCGCAGCGAATGAAGCGGAGCGGAATGAAGCATAAGTCCTTCTCCTATCCCAGAGGCTGCTTCATGTGGACACGCGCAAGGGACGCAAAGTCTAGATATTGCGATTGCTTCTCTTCTCTACGAGAGGCTGCGCGAACGCTGCGGACAAAATATGTTTTTAAACATTTGGGATGCTCCCATATCATCCAATACTGCTCGGTTAAGCGAAAATGAGAAACCCGGTTTCTCCAAGAAACCGGGTTTCTGGCACCTCAACTATCGTTAACCGACAAGTATTGCCATATCATCTTGGTATTCATCACTTCATTAATGCCTGAAAGCCTGCTTGTACAAAATGCTGATCAAAAGTCAAAGCTTGAGTCACTTCTGCTTGGTTCATAACTATAAGTGAAATGCAATCAACCAAACCCCATGCTTTATCTTGGTACATTTTGTAGAGTATGAACGCTTGCTCGAATATTTGAGGAGTCAGTCGTACAATTTCTACCTCTTCTGAAGAAAAAAGTACTCAATGATTTCAACTGCCTTATCTTTATAACTACGTGCTAAAGCGTTACCAACTTCCAGCAATACTGCATCAGTTGTCAATAAAGGACATCCTTCCAATTCAATACTGCTCGGATAAGCAAAAATTAGAAACCCGGTTTCTTAAAGAAACCGGGTTTCTGGCACCTCAACTATTCTTAACCGAGCAGTATTGCCTTCCAATTTGTCGGCTAATTCATAAGCTTTTTGGTTATGAGATGCGCATCTTGGTAGAAGGGTCTAAAACCCCTCCCTTGTAGGGAGTCTTTAATTGGGAGGGGTGGGAATCCCGAACCTATTTCTCCCAACTGACTCGCAGTATTGCTGACTCCTGTATTCTTCTTCAACTGCGTTCATCTGCGTCGAGAATGCGGTTCCAAAACTAAATCAAAATTTTGCCATCTACATCATCTTAGGTAAAATCACAGGACAAAAATTAGGCTGATCATTCACATCTTCCAACCGCGAAGTTTTTAACCTATCAAGCCACTTTTGCATATAAACTCGATTCGCTTTTTGCTCATCTGGATCTTGAGTATCCAATGGATTTGGCATAAGTCCCAAAATTGTCGCAGTCGTCACACAAAACATAGATTTTTGAAAACTTATGCAAATTTGAACTCGCAAATCATCTTCTCCTCGACGACTGCGACGATAAACTTCATGCAAATAATCTGGAAGATAATGACGCATATCCTGCATTAACAAAGTTGGAGGAATACCCGCACCGCCAATAGGTAAAGGATCAGCATACAAAGCGCCATATTGAAATCGAGTTTGATCTGGGGAAATCTGATAAGCTTGGGCATTATATGAAACTGTGCCATGAAAAGGCGTTCCCCGGAAGAAAACAGCTTCTACATAAGGAATTGCCGTATCTGCAAGAAAAGTCAAACCTACAGATTTGGGAATGATATCGTAAACTTTATCTCGAATTTTAACGGCGTAAGTAATAGGTTTGGTAGCATCTGCTACCAAACCTGCTTTGATATGTTCTACAACATCAGGAATAGATTTTATTTCACCGTTATCGTAACGGTCTGATAAACTGAGGAACATATCAGCCATCACCCGCCAAAATTGTCCTAAACCTGTAGAGTAAGCACTGACACGCAACTGTTCAGTTAAGAAATCAGGAAATAATTGATTAACTCCCTTAATGATGGGATTGTTTTTAAATTTTGCTGCGATAACAGCTTGCGCTCTTTCTTCAAATTCTTCTGAATCTAAGTATTGATCCAATCCACCGCCACCATGCCATATCATAGCTCTCATGCAATACTCGGCATATTCAAAATTAATTCTGTCATGCCACCAATGCCGTAGTAGTTTCTTAAAAGAAAAGTCTCCATTAAAGTATTTAAAAAATTGGAAGAATACTAAAAATTGATGTTCAGCAACATATATTAGATTTTTTGAGTAGGCATCTAAAACGATACCATAACTTTTCAGAATGCCGACAACTTCTAGTAAGTTTTCTAGATTATCAGGAAGTAATGCTCCTCCTGATTCCAATCGCTCAATATACTCAGATAAGGGGTAATTAACGGGCTTATTTTTGATGTTTACCATTGCGATTTCTCCGAAATACTTAAAATCTAGCAGTCCTATTTGAGTTGTAAATTGACTTCATCAGGCAGGGAACAGGGAACTTTTAACAGGGAACAGGAAAGAAGGTTCTTTGAGGTGTACCTAGCTTCGCAAAAATCAAATAGGAGTCCTATATATTAAAAGAAAATCTTAATTTGTAAGGTGGGCACTACCTAATTTCTTATGTCATTGGTGAGCATTAGGCAGTGCCCAACGCCCTTCTCCCTTAGGAGAGGGAAAGCCGTCATTCGCGCTGGTCTCACCAGATGCTACAACGGGGGGAACCCCCCGAAGGTTTGATCGGAGGAAACCTCCGCTCAAACTTCTCTCCGCACCGCACTGGCTCCCCTACTGTAGTCTTGTTTGTTTAACTTTTGCCTTTTTCTTGAACAAATGACACCGTTACCATTGAGCTTGGTGTGTTAACCATCGCTGTCATTGTGGGTTCAGTCCAACGCACAAGCCAATTAGGTTGGACTCCAAAAATCACAATCAGCACAGCTAAAACGACAGCAGGAATACGCTCTCCCCAAGAGACACGGGGTAAGTTGATAACTTGTGCAGACAAGCGCCCAAAAAAGGCACGATTCATGAGAATTAAGAAGTAAACAGCAGTTAAGCCTGGACCTATCATGCATAACAAGGTTTGCACTGGATAAACTGCGAAACTGCCCCGAAAAACGATGAATTCGGCAATAAATCCCACCATTCCCGGTATACCAGCGCTTGCCATCACTCCCAACACCATCAAGCTTCCAATCACAGGCATACCTCGTTCTGGGTTAAGGAGTCCTTGAAGAACTTCTAAATCCCGACTTCCTGTTTTTTTATACACAATCCCTACCAGTAAAAATAGCAGGGCTGAAATTAATCCGTGACTAATCATTTGCATGATGCTTCCCAACACACTCAGAGGTGTAGCAACAGCAGCGGCTAAAAGCACATAGCCCATGTGTCCAATGGAACTGTATGCCACCATTTTTTTCATGTCGTTTTGGGCGATCGCACACGATGCACCATAAAGCACGCTCACCACTGCCCAAATTGCTAAACCGGGAGCTAGATAACTCCAACCATTCGGTAACAAGTTCATCCCAAACCGCAGTAAGCCGTAAGTTCCTAACTTCAACAGAACCCCAGCTAATAATATAGAAATTGGTGTGGAAGCCTCAACGTGAGCATCTGGTAACCACGTATGCAGAGGAACTAGGGGAATTTTGATGCCAAAACCAATCAATATTCCCAACAGGAGTAAGATTTGTGTTCCCAAAGACAAAGACTTGGTATTCAAGGCGTCTAAAGCAAAGCTAGAAGCACCACTCAGCCAAACTACGCCAAGAAAACTTGCCAAAATGAACACCCCAGAAACAGCGGTGTAAATCAAAAATTTAGTCGCTGCATAGCCTCGCCGTTCACCACCCCAAATGGCAATCAGAAAATACAGAGGAATGAGTTCTATCTCGTAAAACAAGAAAAATAGCAGTAAATCCTGTGCGATGAAGGCTCCAGTTACCCCAGCGTTTAACAGCAAGAGCAAAGTGTAATAGAATCGAGGACGTGCAATATTTTCATCGCTGCTGTAGATGGCGATGCAAGTCAACAAGCCATTTAACAGCAACAAGGGTAATGACAAACCATCTACCCCAAGATAGTAACTCAATCCTAAAGCATCTATCCAAGGTAAGAATTCCGTAAATTGTTGACTCACTTCTCCAGGGTTAAACTGGCTTGAAATGACCACAGTCCATAAGAAAGCGATACTCGCAACGACCAAAGCGACTTTACGAGAAAGTTTTGGTGTCATGCCAAAAGGCAAGAAACTGATGAAAGCCGCACCTAGCAACGGCACCAAAAGCAAAATACTGAGCATAGGGGACAAGGGGACTAGAATAGGAACTTATTGAACAAGCCTGATGACCAGCTGACGAAAAAACCTAAGAGGCTAATGCCTATAAGGATGGTCAACATGTATCCTTGAGAGCGACCAGAAATGCTGTACTTTAAGGTTTGTCCACTAAAAATTGCTGCAAACCCAACTAAGTTAATTAGACCATCTACTAGATAGCGATCGCTCCAAGCAGAAATTTTAGAAAACAGCGCAACTGCACCAACGACTGTCACATGATAAAGTCGGTCAATGTAAAAGTCATAACCCAATAAGTCTTGCAAAAATCTCCAAGTGAGGACTCTGGATCTCGACCAAGCTTTGTGTAGGTAAATGCTAGACCCTATCCCTATCCCCAGCACTGTAGAGGATACTAACAACGTCATTACAATCCAATTTATACTTTCCCAATCGGGTAGCAGGTACCATTGTTGTAACATCAGGGGTAATAACAAAGTTATCACTGTCAGTGTTACAATTGGCAATGCCATCTGCCAACCAACTTCTGGGGCGCGACGGGTCTTTGGTTGTGGTTTACCCCAAAATATTAAGCGAAATAGGCGTGTCAAATTTAATGCTGTCAAACCGTTGACTAGTACTAAAATGGCAACGACCCAAGGGCTAACAAAAGCCAAGCCATCAGCCCATCCTAACATTGCCCAAAAGCTCCCCAGTGGTAGTAGTGTTACCATTCCAGCGGAACCCACAACAAAAGCTGTGGTGGTTGCTGGCATCCTTGACCACAGACCGCCCATTTCTGTCAAGTCTTGAGTATTGGTAGTAAATATAACTGAGCCGGTACTCATAAATAATAGGGCTTTGGCAATTCCATGAGTTAGCAGCAGCATCAAAGCAACTCCTCCTTGCTGCATCCCTACCGCTAAAAACACTAACCCCATATATGCACTGGTAGAATGAGAGAGCGCTCGTTTAATGTCAATTTGGGCGATCGACACTAACGATGCACCGACTGCCGTGACTGTACCCATGATTATCAAAGCATTTAATGCGACTGGCGACAGCGCTAAAATTGGTTGTAGTTTAAACAACACAAACGCCCCACCAGCCACCACCAAAGAGTTTCGCATCACTGAAGCTGGGTTGGGACCTTCCATTGCTTCATCTAACCACAAATGCAGCGGAAATTGAGCACATTTACCTGCAGGTCCTGCTATTAGCGCTAAACCTAGTAAAGTTGATGTTGTCTGGCTCAAGTTTGCCCTTTGTGCCCATTCATAAAGATTGGAAAAGTTCAAGCTACCTGCTATGGTGGCAAGTGTCACAACTCCCATCAGCAGCAACAAGTCTCCCACGCGCTTGGTTAAAAATGCATCTCGCGCTGCTGTGACTACTAACGGTTGAGCATACCAGAAACCCACCAGTAAGTAAGTTGAAAGAGTCAGCATTTCCAAAAGGGCATAGCTGAGAAATAGGGAGTCACTGATGGCTAAACCACTCAACGCTGCTTCAAAAAACCCCATCAACGCAAAAAAACGCGCCAACGCCCAGTCCTTTTCCATGTAACCAAGGGCGTAAGTTAGTGCCAGTAAATTTAACCCTGTAATTAAAACTGTTGCCCCAACACTAACTGGCGAGACTTCTAAGGCAAAGGATAGATCAAAATCCACAGCTTTGAACCAGGTAATCAAAAAACTTTGTGGTTCTGTATTCCAAATATCAATGAATACAAATAGGCTGTGGACAAAAGCCAAAACCGTTGTCAACAAGTTGAAATAAACAGCTGGTCTTGGTCCTGTGCGCCGAATTAATCCCATTGCCCACGGCAAGGTGAAAAGCGCACCTATTAATCCATAAAAAGGTATACACCAGCTTGTTAAAAAGAGAATCTGATTCATTCAAACAGTCCTTGCTTGATAGTTCAGCTAAAGAATTATTGTTTACCTAATGGAATAAATTTGTTTAACTCTATGAGGAAAACCATTTATCTTCGATTATTTAAAAGTATTTTATAAGCATTTTTCTATTTATCTGTATCAACAAGACAAGAAAAATTTAATCGATTCTATAAATTATTCTTCTTTCATCTTTACTTTTCCCTACTGAGAGCAATAGAATTCATAACTTAAAAACTCTAGTTTATAAGGCATATAATAAAAAATTATATATTTTATTTAGACTTTTATGACACAAACAGCAAAAAACGACGAAAGACTGTAGTAGAACTCATTAAGTTTTTCGCCATTCTTAAGGAATTGAATTTTTGTCTTTATGAACTTGTTTGAGCGAATGTTATAAAAAAATTATAAAGCAGAAGTGGCTGCTCTAGGAATCTGTGAAGTTCGGTTGACCAGAATTACTAGTATAAAATCGTATTAAGATTTTATAATTGGCTTGATTAAAAAGTATTATGGTAATTTATATTGTCAAGGACGCCAAGCTTTTCTATGCTTAATTTGGAGATACTTTTAAAGCTCAAGATGAGCATCCCCGTAAAAATTTTTCATTTCCCAGTATCCAAGACAGTACACATTACAATAATTTCGTGGGAGTTCTGCAATGCCAATTGCGGTTGGAATGATTGAAACAAAAGGGTTTCCGGCAGTAGTAGAAGCTGCTGATGCGATGGTGAAAGCCGCTCGCGTGACTCTAGTAGGGTATGAAAAAATCGGTAGCGCTCGGGTGACTGTGATTGTCCGAGGAGACGTTTCTGAGGTGCAAGCTTCTGTTGCGGCTGGAGTGGAAGCAGCTAGAAGAGTGAACGGCGGTGAGGTGGTGTCCACTCACATCATTGCTCGTCCTCACGAAAACTTGGAATATGTATTGCCCATTCGTTACACCGAAGCTGTGGAGCAGTTCCGCACTTAGCAATTTTGGATTTTTCTAAATAAATCAAGCTTGCAACCGACAGCTGATTGCTTGAGTGCTTTAAAATCAAAATCTGAAATTCTTGTCGGGGTTGCCTTCTTGTAGCTTTCCTTATGTTCAAATATTAAAAGCTAAGGATTAAAACTCATGTCAATTGCAGTAGGAATGGTAGAAACTTTAGGGTTTCCAGCGGTAGTAGAAGCAGCAGATGCAATGGTAAAAGCTGCTCGTGTAACTTTAGTAGGCTACGAAAAAATTGGTAGCGGTCGCGTAACCGTAATTGTGCGGGGAGACGTTTCTGAAGTACAAGCTTCAGTTGCTGCCGGAGTTGAATCAGTGAAGCGAGTCAACGGTGGACAAGTGCTGTCTACCCACATCATTGCTCGTCCTCATGAAAACCTGGAATACGTGCTGCCAATTCGTTATACAGAAGATGTAGAGCAATTCCGGGAGAATGTGAACGCAATTCGTCCCTTTGGCAGAAGACCATAGCGTGTCATGCAAATTGCCAAAGTTCGCGGCACAGTAGTCAGCACTCAAAAAGACCCAAGTCTTAGAGGTGTCAAACTACTGCTGTTGCAATTCGTAGATGAAGAAGGACGCGTTCTACCAAAATACGAGGTGGCAGCTGATATTGTGGGTGCGGGAGTGGATGAGTGGGTACTTGTTAGTCGCGGTAGTGCTGCCCGTCAAATTTTGGGTAACGAACAACGTCCACTAGACGCAGCAGTGGTGGCAATAATTGATACAGTCCGTGTTGAAGACCGCCTGATTTACAGCAAAAAAGACCAGTTATAGATAGTCATTGGTCATTAGGAGCCATTGCGTTGCGGTGAATCCAGCGCTGCAGGAGGGTAACCCTGCAGCACTGGTCTAGTCGCCCATGCCTGTGGCAACGCTCTTGCAACAGAACTGGTCTCACATAAAGATAACAGAGGAGGAACTTAGCGATGGCAATCCGCAACACGGCAGCACCCCCAACCCCGTGGTCAAAGAGTTTAGCTGAGCCGAAAATCCATGAAACTGCGTTTGTACATTCTTTTTCCAACATCATTGGAGATGTACTGGTAGGTGCAAATGTAATCGTTGCTCCAGGGACTTCGATTAGAGCAGATGAAGGTACACCCTTTCATATAAGTGAAAACACCAACATTCAAGATGGTGTAGTAATTCATGGGTTAGAGCAAGGTCGAATTATTGGTGACGACCAAAATGAGTACTCAGTATGGATTGGTAGCAATGCATCCATCACTCACATGGCGCTCATTCACGGACCAGCTTATGTTGGGGATGATTGCTTCATTGGTTTTCGCTCTACAGTGTTTAACGCTAGGGTGGGAGCAGGTTGCATTGTGATGATGCATGCTCTTATTCAAGATGTCGAAATTCCTCCGGGCAAATATGTACCCTCTGGAGCAATAATTACAAATCAGCAGCAAGCCGATCGCCTGCCAGATGTGCAAGCACAGGATAATCACTTTGCTCATCATGTCGTTGGAATTAATCAGGCATTACGCTCTGGTTATCTCTGTGCTGCGGATAGTAAGTGTATAAATACTATTCGGGATGAATTAGATAAATCTTATACAAGCAATGGTTTTAATGAGTTTGAAAGGAGTCATGACGTGGCGAGCAGTAGATTGGGCGCTGAAACAGTAGAACAAGTACGTTATCTATTAGATCAAGGGTATAAGATTGGTACAGAACATGTAGACCAACGGCGGTTCCGCACCGGCTCTTGGCAAAGTTGTACACCAATAGAAGCAAGATCAGTTGGTGAGGCGATCGCAGCTTTGGAAGATTGTCTAACAGGTCATGCTGGCGAGTATGTTCGTCTATTCGGCATTGACCCCAAGGGTAAACGGCGCGTGCTGGAAACCATTATCCAACGCCCGGATGGAGTCGTACAAGCGCCTGCTAACTTCAGACCTCCTACCAATAGAACAAACAGAAGCTACAACGGTAATGGTTACAGCAATGGTAGTGGTAGTGGTAAACTCAGCGCTGAAACTGTAGACCAAGTACAACAACTTCTGGCAGGTGGTTACAAAATTGGTACAGAACACGTAGATGAGCGTCGCTTCCGTACAGGTTCGTGGCAAAGCTGCCAGCCTATTGAAGCAACTTCCACAAAAGAAGTTGTTGCCGCATTGGAAGAATGTATAGACAATCATGAAGGCGAGTACGTACGCTTAATTGGTATTGACCCCAAAGTAAAACGGCGTGTGTTAGAAAGCATTATCCAACGCCCTAACGGTTCAGTCACCTCATCTGGCGGTTCTAAGTCTGTAGCTAGTGGCGTGGGAGCGAATTCCTCTGCAAGACCAACAGCAACCAGTACTCACCTCAATTCCGAGGTAGTAGAACAGCTACAGCAACTCATCAATGGAGGGTATAAAATTAGCGCCGAACACGTAGACCAACGACGTTTTCGCACAGGTTCGTGGTCAAGCTGTGGGCAAATTCAGGCTAATTCTGCACAACAAGCCGCAGCAGCATTAGAAAGCTATCTAAATGAATACCAAGGGGAGTATGTGCGGCTCATTGGTATTGACCCTAAAGCTAAGCGTCGCGTGTTAGAAACAATTATCCAACGTCCTAACGATCCAGTCACCTCATCTGGCAATTCTAACTCTGTAGCGAGTGACGTGGCGGCAAATTCCTCTGCAAGACCAACAGCAACCAGTACCCGCCTCAGTTCCGAAGTCATAGAACAGCTAAAGCAACTCATCAATAGTGGATATAAAATTAGCGCCGAACACGTAGATCAGCGACGGTTCCGTACAGGTTCTTGGTCGAACTGTGGGCAAATTCAGGCTAATTCTGCACAACAAGCCGCAGCAGCATTAGAAGCGTATCTAAACGAATACCAAGGGGAGTATGTGCGACTCATTGGTATTGACCCTAAAGGCAAGCGTCGCGTATTGGAAACAATTATCCAACGGCCATAAGGTAAAGGGACAAGGGGACAAATCAAGTCAAAAGTCAAAAGTCAAAAGTCAAAAGTCAAAAGTCAAAAGTCAAAAGTCAAAAGAAAGAATTTTTACTTTTTACTCGGTTCTTTTTACTTGTTAATCCCCCACTCCCTCACTCCTTCCTAATTCAAAGGCTTCCGAGGTTACATATCATGTTTGTGCCGCCACTGCGCCCAAGTTATGACTTTGATTCCTATATAAGTGGCGAGGTGATAATTCATCCAAGTGCAGTACTTGCACCAGGTGTGATACTCCAAGCGGCTCCAAACAGCAAAATAATCATTGGTTCAGGGGTCTGTGTTGGTATGGGGTCAATTCTCCAAGTCCATGAAGGAACCCTAGAGGTAGAAGCAGGAGCAAACCTGGGAGCCGGTGTTTTGATGATTGGTAAAGGCAAAATTGGGGCAAATGCTTGTATTGGAGCAGCAACGACAATTTTCAATTGTTCTGTTGAGCCGGGACTTGTTGTCGCTGCTGGCTCGGTTCTAGGAGATACAAGTCGGCGTATTTCTGAGTCTTTTACGCCAACTGAAGAAACAACCCAGTCACAATCATCCACAAGTGACTCCACTTCCAGTAGTACAGAGTCGGAAAATGGGACAGGGGCAAGGGGACAAGGGGACAAGGGGGAGCAGGGGAGCAGGGGAGCAGGGGAGACTGTAAGCTCTAATTCTCCTCAGCCTACCTCCTCATCCCCCTCATCCCCCCCAGCCCCTACCCAGGACTCTCAAATTGGTACCTACATTTACGGGCAAGAAAGCATACAAAAGCTTTTGGTTACGTTATTTCCCCATAAGCAATCCTTGAATAAACCTACATCTGACGGTCAGCCTGAATAAGTGTTAATTGTTAAGTTGTCAGCAATTAAAGAGCAACTAACAATTAAGTACCCTGGAGAACTAAAATGGAGGCATACAATCAACGGTCTGTAAGTACACAACAGGCATCGTACCGTCGAGATATCCTTAAGAATAGTGCTTTAGGATTGGTGTCTACCCGCAGTTTTCCAGCAATGGTTGGTACAGCGGATACGATGCTCAAATCTGCTGGAGTTCACCTCATTGGATATGAAAAAATTGGCAGTGGTCACTGTACTGCTGTTGTTAGAGGTGCGATCGCTGATGTACGTCTGGCGGTAGAGTCTGGAGTTCAAGTTGCCGAACAAATCGGTCAATTAGTTTCTAGTTTGGTGATTCCGCGTCCTTATCCTAACCTAGAAGTTGTGCTGCCTATCAACAGCCGCCTCAGTGCACTTGCTGACGACAGCAATTACAACCGTCTGAGCAACCAAGCAATTGGTTTGGTAGAAACGCGAGGATTTCCGGCATTGGTGGGAGCTGCTGATGCGATGCTGAAAGCCGCCGATGTTCAATTAGCAGCGTACGAAAAAATTGGTGCAGGTTTGTGTACAGCCATTATTCGCGGCTCCGTGGCAAATGTGGTGGTAGCAGTGGAAGCTGGTATGAACGAGGCAGAACGTATTGGGGAATTGAACGCAGTGATGGTAATTCCAAGACCATTAGAGGAATTGGAGCACACTTTGCCAGTTGCAAGTTGTTGGATAGAAGAACGTCAACCGTTAAAGTTGCCAGTCAGCATCAAGGAGCAAGTCGCAGAAACAGAGCTAGTGCAATTGCCAGATTTAACCAGGTTACCTCTAAAAATAACCGAAGAATAACGCTTGTGCTTCCTTTGCATAAGGAGCAGTGTCCAAGCGGATTTTCGCATCAAGCAGTTTACTGAGTCAACAAGGTCTTAATCTTGTATTAAGCTTTCTGTCATTATTGCATTTAACGTTAGACAATAATGCTACACATCCAGTTCCAGCGATATCACCATAAACTGTATATTATGCGAATTTTTAATTCTCCTGCACCCTCAGAAACACAAACACGCGTGCGCATTCTAGATGCGGCAAAGCGGCTGTTTGCCTCTCAAGGATTTGATGGCACAACCACCCGTGACTTGGCACAAGCAGCAGGAGTTGCTGAAGGCACCCTGTTTCGTCATTTTCCCAATAAAAAGGCGATTTTGATAGAGATTGCAACTCAAGGTTGGGTGGAGATTCTGACAGATTTACTCACAGAATTGAGTGAAATGGGCAGTTATAAAGCTGTTGCTCAGGTTATGCGTCGCCGGATGTGGAATATGCATAAAAACGCCGACTTAATGCGGATTTGTTTTATGGAGGCACAGTTTCACCCAGACTTGCGCGATCGCATCCAGTCTGAAGTGATTGCCAAAATGACTGATGTTGCCGAGGCATTCTTTCAAACCGCAATGGACAAAGGAATCTATCGTCGGACGGATGCTAAACTTGTCGCAAAGGTATTCTTGGGAATGTTTGCGATTGCAGGCTTTTCCGACAACACCCTGATGGAACCAAACGCCTCACCCCAACAAATGCAAGAAATGGCAGAAGGACTGGCTGATATCTTCCTAAATGGAGTCTTGGCAAAAGAGTAAGTTTTTGTCCTTTGTCCTTCGTATCAATAACAAATAGCAAATGACCAAATCCAAAATCTAAAATTTAAAATCTAATATCTCCTTTGCTTGTTGACTCCACTGCTTAACTTGCTCAATCGAAAGTCTCTTGGAAAAACTATCACTTATTAAAGACTTTCGCGCTTCAAGAGGGAGGCGCTATCCCTTGTGGTTAATCCTACTGTTAGTATTAATGGGAACGATGAGTGGTTGTATAGGCTACCAAGCTCTCGAAGATTTTGCCTGTCGTCATCATCCAGCATTGGTACAACAGTTACAGTTAAAAGCAACAAGTTTTCCATCTGACTCCACTTTTCGACGAGTGATATCATGTCCGGTTAATTGCTTATAAATCCCGCACAACCCTACCCCGGTTTTGTCTTGCGCCAAAACCGCCCCTCCCCTTACTAACGGGAGGGGATTAAGGGGTGGGGTGCAGATATTGCGGGAATCACAACTAATCAACCGGACATGATATTACCAATGCTTTTAACCTCACCCTCGCTTTAGGGTGCGCTAAAATCTTTCCCTCTCCTTCAAGAAGAGGGATGAAGGAGAGGGATGCCCGACAGGGCTCTTTGAGGTTCTGCGGGATTTATAAGCAATTAAGCGAACTTGATATTATCTAGTGTTAAATTTCATACTTAGTACTGGCAAAAAAGCACATTATTGCCCAGAAATCTAATCAACTTTTTCCAACCGCACCACCGCATTATAATCTGGCACTCCTTCACGCGATCGCTTACTCCTATCTAACAGCACATTCCCTTCTGGCCAATGTATTTGTAAGTTTCTAGACTGAATGGGTGCTATGTAAACCCGTCCCTTGTACTCGCCCAAATCATTCTTCAGAACGACTGCATCGCCATCTTTTAATTCCAGTTGTGCTGCATCCGCCTCATTGATCAACACCGCTTCTCGCACTGCCCCAGTAATAGCATCCTTGCGCTCTTGTACCATACTATTAAACTGCTTGCCCCGACGCGTTGCGACTAGAAAACAACCATTCGGTAATTCTCGCTCTCGACGAGACACCACTGCAAAGTGAGCTTTCCCATCCAAAGTTGGAAAATTCCAGCCAAAGCACAGATGTGAGCTACCATACTGAAACTGGTCACCTGCTTCCTTGAGGTGTTGAATACCAGCGTATTGTGGAACGACTTGAGCAATTTCTTCTCGTATAGCAGCAGTGTTCGCGAAAGCGAGCTTGTCTGCTAAATCTGGACGCACCCGCCTTGCCAATTCCATAAACACTTCCCACTCTGGGCGCGCCTCCCCAATGCGCGAACCTGGAATTTCTGGACTAAAAATGACTCGGCGTTCGGTGCTGGTTTCTGTCACTCCCCCTGGTATCTCGTAGCGAGTTGTCGCAGGTAACAACACGACTGTGTCTGCTGCTTCCACAAGCATTTGGCTAGAGAGAACAATGTCCATATGTACTCGCAAGGGAACCTGCTTCAGAGCATCTTCTACATAATCTGGTTCCGGCAAAACTTCCAAGAAATTCCCCCCTACGGAGAACAGCACGTCTAACTGTCCTTCATATGCTGCATGAATCATTTCTGGAGCAATTAAACCCTTGGTTATTGGCACATCAAAGCCCCAAAGTTTACTCAATTTGTCAGCATTTTCTGAGATAATAGGTTTACCCCCCGGAAAAACTGTGGCGTAGCATCCCATCTCTGCACCACCCTGTACCCCAGAGTGACCGCGAATTGGCATCAAACCGCATCCTTCCCGACCGACGAAACCTTTGGTCAAAGCTAAGTTAATAATAGCTCTCACATTGTCTTCGCCATACTCGTGCTGGGTAATGCCCATGCTCCAAACAAATACAGCTTTCTTTGCTTCCCCAACCATTTTGGCAAAGGCATACATTTCCTCGCGCTCAGCTCCCGAAAGCTGCTCAAACTCTTCCCAAGATTGCGTTTCAAGGAAGGTTTTGAGTTCATCAAATCCAGCGGTGTAGCGGTTAACAAACGACTGGTCTACCCAGCCGTTGGCAATCATATGCTTGATTGTACCATTTAAAAATGCCATGTCTCCGCCCATGTTTACTAAAAAGAAATCTTCAGCAAACTTGGTGCCAAACAAGGCACTTTCTGGAATTGAGGGAACCCAGTATCGCTCCATTCCTGGTTCGCGATAGGTATTAATCACGACGATTCTTGTACCTGCCTTCTTGGCGTAGTGCAGATACTTAACCGTAACAGGTTGATTATTTGCGACGTTTGAACCAATAAAAACTAATAAATCTGTGCCAATCCAGTCTTTGTAAGAGCAGGTGGTTGCAGCTGCACCTATTGCACCCTTAAGACCAGCCGTACTAGGAGAATGACAGATACGAGCGGCGTTGTCAACGTTGTTGGTTCCGATCGCTCGCACAGCTTTCTGAGTGGCGTAGTATGTTTCGTTGACGGTGCCTCTGCTGGTAATGTAGAAGCTTAAGCGCTCTGGTGTAGTGGTACGAATGTGATCAGCGATCGCATCCATTGCTTCATTCCAACTCACTTGACGAAAGCCTTTTTCTCCACCCTGGCGGATCATTGGGTAAGGAAGCCGTCCCAACTCGCGTAATTCAGCACTCGTTTTCGTTTGCAACTGGGAGACATCCGCCAAGATTGCAGGATCAAAAGCTGGCATTGTGTTCATCTGCAAAAGCCGTAACCGGACATTGCACAGATGAATTCCCTCTACTGTCCAATCTTTCATCCCGGTTGTTCCCAAAGCGCAACCATCACAAACACCCTTGTTAAGAATGTTCCACGCATAAGGTAACTTGTGACGAGATAGCCAAATGGCACGAAAGACTTCCCAGTAGTTATTTGGATATTGCTCGCCAATTCCAAATGGCTTCCAACTCGCCCAATGTAAGGGTGTCCAATGCTTTTTTGGTTTAGGTAACATAAACGTTTTCCATTACAATTATGGTATCACAAGTGACGGTGTCTAAAGACACTTAAATGGCCTTTAAAATAAGAAATTATCTTAAACCAATGAATTAGGTAATTATGCCAACCTACTATACGACTTCGTAATGAACAAGCAAATGCAATCAGTAACGTTGGAATTCCCTTACGATCCAGAACCTCTTAATTCTCCTTTTTACATTGCACGTCCTCCGCTTGAAGAACAAACGTATCAAGAAATCTCCAGAATAGGGAGCGTTGTCCGAATACAAGCTCCTCACAAGATGGGTAAAACCTCTCTGATACTGCGCCTGCTAGATTATGCTCAGCAATCTGGTTTCCATACAGTATACATAGATTTTCAGCTGGCAGAAGAGGCGATTTTTATTTCCTTAGACAAATTTTTGCGTTGGTTTTGTGCTAACACTAGTCAGCAGTTGCACCTAACACCAATGCTAGATAACTATTGGGATGAGGATGTTGGCAAAAAGGTTAGTTGTACACTTTATTTTCAAAATTATTTGCTTAAGAACATAAACAATCCTCTAGTCTTGGTTTTGGATAAAGTTGATCAGATTTTTGAGTATTCCTCAATTGCTCAAGAATTTTTCTCTTTACTGCGCTCATGGCATGAACAAGCAAAACATAATATTCTTTGGCAAAAACTCCGATTAGTCGTCGTTCACTCTACAGAAATTTATACGACTCTCAATATTAATCAATCTCCTTTTAATGTCGGACTAGCAATTCAATTACCTGAGTTTAGTTTAGAGCAGATTCAAGACTTAGCACAGCGTTATGGACTCAATTGGACAGGTGACGTGGGGCAAAAAAATGCTCAAGCACTACAAGCAATAGTGGGAGGACATCCCTATTTAGTGAGACTGGCAATTTATCACCTTGCTAACTCTCCAGAAAAAAGTTTAGAGCAGCTATTAGGTGAAGCAACTACCATTACTGGAATTTATAGCGTTTACTTGCGGAGAAAACTAGCAACTTTGCAGCAGAATCCTAAATTGGTAACAGCATTTAAACAGGTTATAACTGCAGATGATAGCGTGGAATTAGACTGCATACTTGCGTACAAGTTAGAAGGTATGGGGTTGATAAAATTGGATGGTAATCAGTATACTATTGCCTGTGAGTTGTATCGACGCTATTTTTCTCTTCAAGACCTTAAAGGACAGACTTGGCAAGAGCAAATCGAACAGTTACAAAGACAAGTTCAAGAGTTACAGCGTTTGTCTTATACGGATGAACTGACTCAACTTGCCAATAGGCGATACTTTAACATCTACCTAAAGCAACAGTGGCAAAGGTTAGCAGATGAAAGAAGTCCTTTGTCAATTATTTTGGTGGAAATTGATTATTTCAGAATTTACAGTAGCACTCATGGTCAAGAAGCTGGAGATAAATGTTTGTGTCTAGTCGCTGATGTTATCCGTGAGGTTGTAAATAATAACTCTCATCAAGGATTGCCGGTTCGTTATAAAGAGACAGAATTTGCTGCCATTTTGCCGCATACAACAACTGGTTCGGCTTTTTCGATTGCTGAACTCATCCGCAAAGGAGTCAAAGCATTGGCTCTTGCCCATGATGAGACACTCTACGGTCTTCCAGCACCTGTGCTTACTGTCAGTTTAGCAATTGCTTGCACAATTGTGCACAAAAAAGACTCTCCAAGCGTTCTAGTGAATGCTGCTTCTGAAGCACTTGAGCAGTCGTCAGTACAAAATGAGCGCGATCGCACTTTTATCAGCAAAACCTTTAATTACTAGTTTGAAAACCCTTACTGGGAGTGACTTTCAGACTGACACACCACCACGCTCTATAGAAGAATCTACCCCATTTAGAGCGAGAGCGGATTTCAGGTATTATTTGATACAAGTATAATACAGCAACAATAATCCTCTGTAATCCGATTTGGTTGTGGGGGATGACTGAGGAGTATGTTTGCTAGGTTTATTGCTGTAGTGCATGAGTAATACAGTCTGCTTCCAGCACAACCATACTCTTAGTCTCGAACACAGAACAGCGTTTTGTTAGCATTACTAGTGCCGGAACTGTTCCCTGTTCCAAGCTGGTTAAAGCCTCTGTAAACGCTGGCTGAAAACTTCTAAGCCAACTTTTGCCGCTCAAATAATCTGGTGTAAACGCTACGCGATCCAACAACCAGAAAGTTATCCCATACTTCTGAATCAACTGTCGTGCTGCTAATAAGTCCGGACTGTATTGAGCATGAATCAAATCAATGCTTCGTTGGTGAATCTGGCGGTAGTAACCTAGATGGAAGGGAAGCGCGTATTCTTTACCGACTAAAATAGATCGTTGGGCAAACGTCGGGATATTATTTGCTTCATCAGACAGGGTAGCAATAAGAATGTTTTTCGGTTGTCTCTGAAAAAATTTATACAAAGCTGACTCGTTAGACACTCTATAATTCGTTCTTGGAAAGCCATTTGAAAAATTAGGAAACAACACGAGTGTTGCTCCTAATATTACCATTGATACTAAGACCCAGAATCTTTTTCTTCGAAGACTGGATTCTGTCATTTGCTCACAAGCCCGAAAGAGTGCATCCAGTATTAGGGTCAACATTATTCCAGCAGCAAGCGCCATGACAATTCGCAAAGTATGACTTGTATATCGGGTAGGAAAAAACAGTTTTAGTAGCAAAGCATGAGATGCAAAAAATAGACACAAGGATACCAACACGATTTGAGATAAAACTGTAACCTCGTTTTTGATCTTCTTAACCAATGGGAAGCAAGACACATTTTGCAGCACTACTGGCAAGAACAACCCAACCCAAATCAAAGGAGGTAATAACGGTGGCAGTATACCACTATGTTGTCCAATTAGCCAAAACCTCCAAAAGTTGTCGTCAAAAAAAGGATGTCGTCCTCCCGACCAGAACTCCGGCATTGCTCTGGCTTGTGTAGCGGTGACAAGTGGATTAAACTCAGAGGAAGCTAAGGCATAGGGCAGGATTGCGAGAAAGCCTAACCCCAAAGCAGCTACACACAACAATAAACTACTGTGCTTCTGCTTAAGCTGGGGTGACCAACACTTCCAGTCCCATAACCGTAGGAACAAAATTCCTTCTGAAATAAATACAAGTACAGGATAAATAAGCCCTTGCAGAACGAGTGTTACGCACACGGCTAGCCAAGATCTACGTAGCATATAGTACAAAAATGCTAAAAACAATGGATATACAAAAGATCTAGGTGTGGCAGAAACCAAATCATCCTGGAACCAAAGACTTTGATTTAGGAGGAATGTAGCGATAAATCCAGCCATGGGCACTGGAAAAATCTGGAGGCAAACGCCAAAACAGTAGGCGGTGGCAATCAAGCTCAATATGATTGGTAAGATTTTACTAAGTAAAAGTGGATCAATATCTAGACTTGCCATCAACTGGTAAACAGTAGTAAATCCAGGTGGTGTGATGGATTTAAAGTAATCTGCAATCAAATCATGAGGCAGTAATTCTGGATCTATAAACCGCTGCATCCAAAACACATACTCCCGCGCATCATCCTGGACAACGTATTCATTTCTGACAGTTTTCAGAAGCCCTAAAATACCATAAAAAAATGCAAACGATAGACTCAGACCAAACCAAAATATAACTGATGTAGAGGTTCTGAAGTGTTCAGAAGCTGATGGTTTGTCTATCGGAGCAGTAAAAAATCTATGCAGACGTGAGACTAGCATTATCTGTTGCTTATCGTTTCAAGAAATGTTTTAGCAAAAGCACAATTAAACTCCCCAATAGTACCCAATTGACACTCCCCTGACTACGTGAATATCGCGCTACGCGCTCATCATCATGACTAAAGAACAAAAAACAAAGTTGAGCGCCTTCCCCTGCTTTCGGCATGCTACCGCGAACGCGCCTACGGTTCTCGCACACGGGCGCGCCTCTGAGACTGACGAGTTCCCTGTTCCCTGTTCCCTGTTCCCTCTTAAGTGAGTTAGACGGCTATAAAAGAGCAAAAAGCTTGCTTGCTAAGAATTTGAGAAATTGAATAGATAAAACGATGACAATAATTTATTGAGAATGAGCGAAAAAGGTACAGAAAAACTTATCAAGAAGTGTTTAACACAAAATGGGTGGAAAAGCAATTAAGAAACTGTATTATGAGATAGCTGAGTATAATTGTCTTGGGAAAGACATGCGCTAGGCTGGGCATAGCTACCATAACAGACGGAAGTCTTGAGGAAAAATTATGACTGCCACTTTATCTACACCAGGTTCTATCGAGTCCCTGCTAGGCAAAGAAGCAGAAGACTTGCTCACCTACAAAGCAAAAGTTTCTAAGGATTTGTTACATCTACCAGGACCAGACTTTGTGGATCGAGTCTGGCTGAGTAGCGATCGCAATCCCCAAGTTTTGCGTAATCTCCAAACACTTTACTCTATTGGACGGTTGGCAAATACCGGATATCTCTCTATTCTTCCTGTAGACCAAGGGATTGAACATTCAGCAGGTGCGTCATTTGCGCCCAATCCCATTTACTTTGACCCAGAAAATATTGTCAAGCTAGCAATAGAAGCAGGCTGCAATGCTGTTGCTACAACATTAGGAGTTTTAGGGTCAGTTTCACGCAAGTATGCTCACAAAATTCCCTTCATAGTCAAACTCAACCACAACGAACTGCTGACTTACCCTAATCAATTTGACCAGGTTTTGTTTGCTTCAGTTGAACAAGCTTGGAATTTAGGGGCTGTGGCTGTGGGAGCAACTATTTATTTTGGCTCAGAGTATTCAACCAGGCAAATTCAGGAAATCAGCCAAGCCTTCAAACGCGCCCATGACTTGGGGATGGTGACTATTCTCTGGTGCTATCTGCGGAATAACGCCTTCAAGCAAGACAAAGACTATCACGTTGCTGCTGATCTCACAGGACAGGCGAATCATTTAGGCGTGACAATTGAAGCTGATATCATTAAACAAAAATTGCCAGAAAATAACAACGGTTACGGAGCAGTAGCCAAGGCGACTGGTAAGAGTTACGGTAAAACCAATGAACGGGTTTACACAGACTTGACAACTGACCACCCAATTGATTTAACTCGTTACCAGGTACTCAATTGCTACTGTGGACGTGCAGGGCTAATCAACTCTGGTGGGGCGTCTGGAAAAAATGACTTTGCAGAAGCTGTTCGGACTGCGGTGATTAACAAACGCGCTGGCGGAACAGGATTAATTTCTGGGCGTAAGACATTTCAGCGTCCGTTCGAGGAAGGAGTGAAATTGTTCCACGCTATTCAGGATGTTTACTTGTCTAGTGAAGTTGCGATCGCTTAAAACTGATCCTCCAAACTTCCTCTTAGCAAGTAATGCAAAGAACCTTGTCATTATTTTATAGGATGGGCGTTTCGCCCGTCCTTTTTGTCAAGTAGAGCGACTTCTATTGCCCTACTTTTTATAGACTACTTGACACTCCTCATCCCTTTAGGCATGAGGATTCTTGCTTCATCCGTCCTCCCTAGGTACTCAAATGCAACAAACCGGCACAGTACAAGCTGGCATTTTTTCATGTTTAGGACTTATATACACCTGAATATAAATATCCTTCGTTAGGGACACCGATTTTTCCTGCAATCCTAACAATGTAACAAGGTTTAGTTAAAGCCAGCAACTTATCTTTTATGCTTGGTGTCGCAAACATTTATTGAATTGGCAGAACATACACAATGTACTTGTCTGGTTGCTAAATGATCACTCACAATGAAATGTAAGACATAAAAATTTAAATTTTTTATTAGATTTACTACTCCACTCAATGACTCTTCTGCCTTCAAGTGAACTGAGGAAGGTGGTGGAACAACCTGCTATTACCACTCCTTCCGCTTGTTTGACTCATCTGCTTAACCGTTTTCAACGATCCCCAGAAACTGTTGTGCTGCTATTAGCCGTCCTTATAGGTGGTGGCAGTGGAATGGGTGTTGTGACCTTTCACTATTTGATCGAGCTGATTCACCGCCTGATGCTAGAAAATTTTATGGGTGCCATTGGTGCTTGGGGTGCTTGGACTCTAGCGTGTGTCCCCATCTTTGGTGGACTCATTGTTGGACTGATGCGCTGGCGCACTCAAGACTTTGGTCCTGGACTTTCAACTCTCATCGCCGCATCCCAAGGAGGAGAGATAAAGCAACCATTACGACCAGTGACAAAGATGCTGGCAGCATCAGTATCTTTAGGGAGTGGTGCCTCTTTAGGACCAGAGGGACCAAGTGTAGAAATTGGCGCAAATTTTGGTATACTGCTGTCTGTTGTTTTACAGGTCTCTCAAGAACGACAGCGATTACTTTTGGGTGCTGGTGCTGCGGCTGGTTTAGCTGCAGGGTTTAATGCCCCTATCGCCGGAGTTTTCTTTGCTTTAGAGGTTGTGCTGGGCGCGACATCCTTTGCCACTTCTGCAGTAAGTGTGGTGTTGCTTGCAGCAGTCGTTGCGGCATTAATTGCTCAAATTGGTTTGGGTGCACAGCCTGCCTTTACCTTACCTGTTTATCAAGTCCGCAGTCCTCTTGAATTACCACTTTATGTTGGCTTGGGTTTGGGAGCCAGCTTAGTTTCCCTCACTTATACCCAATTAATTCGTTTGGTAAAAGCCTGCTTTGATGGGCAAATACCCTATTTGCAATGGCTAGGTCGTATAAGTGAGCCTATTCATCCGATTATTGGTGGAACCATTGTTGGCATTGTTGCTTTATACTTCCCTCAAATTTTAGGTATTGGTTACGGCACTGTGGAAGCGATGCTTCAGGATGTGAAGTTTTCCCTACACTTGTTACTTGTGCTGTTGGTGGTAAAGCTCTTCATGAGCGCTGTCAGTGCTGGTAGTGGTTTTGTTGGCGGTCTATTTGCACCAGCCATGTTTTTAGGTGCTTCTTTTGGAGCAGCTTATGCAAAAATTTTGGCAGGCATAGCACCTGCGATCGCAGAACTTATGGCTGCTCCTCCAGCTTACGCAATGGTGGGGATGGCAGCAGTTTTAGCTGCGAGTGTCAGAGCTCCATTAACAGCGATTTTATTGTTATTTGAATTAACGCGAGACTATCGCATTGTTTTACCGTTAATGGCAGCAGTGGGTTTGAGTGTTTGGCTTGTAGAGCGAATTAAACCAACTTCTAACTCTAATTCAAACCTACAGCAAATTGGTCTTTCTGAGTTGAAAGACGAACAAGCTGAAATTTTGCAGCAAATTTTGGTAGAAGATGCTATGTATTCTTGTCCAAAAAAGCTGCTAGCAACCATGAAGGTGATAGAAGCAGCTTTGGAAATGACTGGTGACCTCTGTCGGAGTGCTTTAGTTATTGATGAAGCAGGGCAATTAATCGGTATCGTTTCTTTAGAAGATGTCAACCGTGCTCTTTCGCTTTGGGAAAAATACCCAAATTCATCAAGCGAAATTCAGGCTAACACAGCCCATCAAACACTCATGGACATCTGTACCACTGATATTCTCTATGCATTGCAAGATGAACCTCTAGCCGAAGCTTTAGACCGCATGGCTCTTAGAGGTTTACATCAGTTACCTGTGGTAGCCCGAGACAACCAAGAGCATATTTTAGGTTTACTAGAAAGAGAGCAAATTGCCTTAACCTGCAACGTAGCTGTAACGCGCAGAGCACTTCGCCACTACTTACCAGTGACTTACAAAACAGGTGTCAGCAGTCAATAACCAACAGTCAAAAGTCATTAGTCAACAGCTTTGCAGTCTAATGACTAATGACTAATGACTAATGACTATCTACACAGCTACTTCTGCTAGCTCAAGTTCTTCTCTCTCGTCTGAGTCTACTTGTCTCAGACGAATGTGCTTTTTGCCCAAAGTAATGATAAACTCGTCTCCTGGTTTAAGATTCATTTGTTTCGTATAGGCTGAACCTATCAATAAGTTACCGTTTGATTGCACGCTAATTCTATAGCTTGCACTGCGTCCACCCCGACCATTTGCACTAGGAGCACTGTCTAACTGAATGCCCTCAGCATCAATGAGAGCATTTAAAAATTTCATCATGTTGACACGCTCTATACCATTTTTGGTTACGGTGTAGTAGCCACACTGTTTGGCTTTTTCTTCCTTGCTTAGGTTTTCTAGCTCTTTGACTTTCCTGAGCAGATCTTCACCGACTAGGGGTTCAATTTTTTTATGTTTAGCCATCAACTTAATTCAAAAACGAATGGTCAAATGCAATGAATCGATTTTATTTTAGCTGAGGTTATGCTATTGCGATCACCATCATTTATTTTTATTTTGTGCTGTTGCCAAGTATATTACACCCACAGAGCAGAATTTTGTCTCTTATTACCAATATTGCCAATACAATATATCTTAAAGAAGACAGGCAATGGTGATAACTATAGTTTGTCTGTTTGTAAATGACCAAAAAAGGATGAAGGATAAAGTAAGAGGAAACAAGTCCTCGATTGAACCGTAGAGAAAATTCGAGAGTGCAGTATCCTTATTTCACCCCGGATTCATCGTACTGGATAATTCATACTTTACACTTCCGGTTTGCTGGTGACTACTATACCGCATTTGTTGAAGTTCCATAAAGCATACCTAAAAAAGTTACCTACTTACTAAATTTGATCATTAGCACACAGAATGATAAGCAAAACTGATCATTAGTCATTAGTCATTAGTCATTAGTCATTAGTTATTGGTCAGGCAACAGCAAGCAGTGAACAATGAACAGTAAACAGTGATAACTGATTGCGCTTATCAAAATGAAACTAACAACTAGAGGACACTACAGTGTGAAAGCGTTGCTCGATTTGAGTTTACAACCTGAATACGGTCCTGTTTCCACCAAGACAATAGCCTCTCGTCAAGATATCCCAGCTCCTTACTTAGAAAAACTGCTTATAGAAATGCGTCGTGCTGGATTAGTAAAATCAATTCGTGGTAGCATCGGTGGATACCAGCTGGCTCGAGAACCTGCACAAATCTCTCTGGGGGAAGTTTTAGAAGCAGTAGGAGAAACTATTGAACCTTTACCCCATCACCAAGCTTCCCCAACACAAGCAGAAGATTGGGTAACATTTGGTCTTTGGCAAAGGCTGCACCAAAAGCTCAAAGAAGCTTTGTACAGTATTACCTTGGCAGACCTTTATTACGACGCTCGTAGTTGGCAAGCTTCTCTTGGGGAAGAAGCAAATTTTATTGTTTAGTCATTAGTCATTAGTCATTAGTCATTAGTCATTAGTCATTAGTCATTAGTCATTAGTCATTAGTCATTAGTCATTAGTCATTAGTCATTAGCTTAAGACACATGACCCACGATTGCCCTGCATAGCACTGCGCTTTGCGCAATCATCTTAAATTCGCGAGCGTGAGAAATTCAAAAAAAAGAAAGGATATAAGCTCCCAACTTATGGTATGGATACGCAAAAAGATTCAAGCCGAGACGCAAAGCGCTCTGCTTGAGGCATCTTTGTTTCAAGTCCGTAATTTTAGTTATGGAGTCTTTAATTTTGAATTTATAATTTTGAATCTTGAATTAAGCGGAAGGGGGTTGACCTCTGCTGTTGTCTTGATCATCGCTGCCACTTTAGATTACTTAATTGGCGATCCGTGGGGTTGGCCTCATCCAGTACGAGTTATGGGGTGGGCAATTTCTCGCTTGACCAAATTTGCTCTCACATATTGTCAAAATTCCTTAACACAACGTCTTGCTGGAATAATTCTGGGTATTATCCTAATAATTGGTAGCGGCTTTATGAGCTACCTACTTATTCAAAGTGCTAGATTGCTGCATCCATTTTTGGGAGTCACGTTAGAAAGTCTTCTCCTAGCTAGCTGTTTTGCTCTTAAAAGTTTGAGAGTAGCAGCCCAAACAGTTTTACAACCATTAATAGCAGGACATATTGTAGATGCCCGTTCTACTTTAAGTCACTACGTTGGACGAGATACAGAAAATTTAACAGAACCAGAAATTTTACGAGCCGTTCTAGAAACAGTAACAGAAAATGCCACCGATGGAGTTATGGCTCCTCTTTTTTATGCGATTATTGGTGCGTTTATCCCAGTTGTTGGTCCAACTCCCCTGGCTTTGGCATATAAAGCCAGCAGTACTCTTGATTCTATGGTGGGCTATCGAGAAAAGCCCTATACATATTTAGGATGGTTTAGTGCGCGGTTGGAAGATTGTTTGACTTGGATTCCTTGTCGGTTAACTGTGATGACTCTGGGACTTCTATCGGGAAGACCTTTGCATACTTGGCGAATTTGTCGTCGGGATGCTGTTTGTGACCCTAGTCCGAACTCCGGCTGGAGTGAGTGCGCCTATGCTGCTATTTTGGGCGTGCAGGTGGGAGGTACAAATTGGTATCGTGGGGTAGCAAAACACAAACCTCTGCTGGGAGACGCCATCCATCCCATCACTCCAAATTGCATTTATCAAGCTTTGCAACTCACTCGATATTGCTTTTGGGTGTGGTTAGGAGTTGCAATACTTCTACTACTGGTCACAAATAAGTCAGCCCCCTTGGAGAATTTTAAAGACTTCATATTCCCTACGGGAGAAATTAAAATTGTTTTTTAAATTTTGAACTTTGAATGCGTGAATTTGAGCGCAACGAGAGTCATGATGGAAATAGGGGATTGAGAATGGTTTTGTTGTTAATAGCCAATGGTTAGTCGAATATTCTACTAACCACTAATCATTGCCAGTCACAATAACCCATTAACCATAACTCGTTGTTCAGGGGTATCGGTTTATGACTGTGTCTATCGAAGCCAAAGTGGTTGAGATTCTCTCACCTAAAGAACTCCGTCGTACTGTGAATCGTCTTGCGTCTCAAATCGTAGAAAAAACGCGTGATTTGTCTCAACTGGTACTATTAGGTGTTTATACTCGTGGTGTACCTCTAGCCCAGTTACTGACGCGTCAAATTGAGGCGCTTGAAGGTATACCTATAGCGATGGGAGCCTTGGATATCACATTCTATCGTGATGATCTCGACCAAATTGGGTTGCGGACTCCTGCAAAAACCGACATCCCTTTTGATTTAACGGGGAAAACTGTTGTCCTAGTTGATGATGTCATTTACAAAGGACGGACAATTCGTGCTGCTTTGAATGCGGTGAACGAGTATGGGAGACCAGAGGTCATTCGTTTAGCCGTGCTGGTAGATAGAGGTCATCGTGAATTGCCAATTCATCCAGATTTTGTTGGTAAGCAACTACTCACCGCAAAAGAAGAGATTGTCAAAGTTTACTTAGACAATTGGGATGGACGTGATGCAGTGGAGTTGATTGGGGATTAGTGCAGAATAGGGGCAATGGGCAATGCTCGATTCCCATTTCCTACTCCCTTCGGTGGTGTAAGATTACCGATGTAATTTCTTCTCCCCTGCACAAGGCACCGGGTGCACCTGAAGCTGCCTAAACGGTAATCTACCCTACGGGTTCTCCTACGGAGTACGGGTGGGAAAGGAGTAGTTCCCAATTTCTAATTCCCAATTCCCAATACCTATTGCCCAATTCCCAACTTTATCTTTCACCGCATAATTGGACTGGCGTGATGATGCACGAGATACCACTTACCGCCAAGAAGCTCAAATATATTCGTAGCGATTGATTTTGCTTCTAGTCTTCTGCCATTAACGATTTGAAGGACATTTTCTACAAGTAAGACGTAAGCTGTATTATCACGAACTTCTGTATTCACTATCTCCGTGTTTATCTCAATATAAGCAGTATTTTTGAAAATGTTAACCCAGGAGGAACGAATTTCCTTCCAACCGCGTAACACATTCCATCCGGGATGAACACAAAAACTGCCAGTTCCTTGAGACCAGACAGTACTCATTGCCTCGATATCTTTTTTTTCAAAAGCCCGATAAAAAGCGGCGTTGACAGCTAAAACTTCAGAAGATTGGTTGGTCATTATTCCTTGTAGAGATTGGGAATAGAGAATATTATTTGTTAGCTGTTAGGAGTTAGCCGTCAGAAACTACGACTAACTACTAACTATTAACGACTCTCCTTATTTTAATTCCCACTTTTGACAGTACTAATAGTTTGCAATAACTGTTTTGCAGTGTACGGCTTAGATAAAAAGGCTTTCACACCCATATTATTGACTGCATTCACCTTTTCACTAGAAGCAAGTCCACTAACGGCAATAATTTTGACTGCAGGATTAATTTTTTGTAAGGTCCTGATTGTGGTTATTCCATCCATAGAAGGCATGACCATATCTGTCAAAACCACCGAGATTTCATTCTGATGTTCTGCATAAAGAGCGATCGCTTCAATACCATCGCTAGCAGTTATCGCTTTGTAATTATAGCTTTCAAGAGATGTTTTCGTAACATCTCGAATTGAATCTTCGTCATCCACAACCAAAATCAATTCTCCATTACCGCTTGGTAATTCCGACTCTTGTTCTTCTGGAGTTTCCGTTGCTTCTTGTGCTGGTAAATACACGTTAAATTGGCTGCCTTTCCCTACCTCACTATACACGTTAACAAAACCACCGTGGCTTTTAATAATGCCAAGTACAGTAGAAAGACCAAGTCCTGTTCCTTTGCCTGGCTCTTTCGTCGTAAAAAATGGTTCAAAAATGCGGTCTATAATTTCCTGTGGAATACCAACTCCAGTATCAGTAACAGTAATCACAATATACGAACCCAATCGAGCATCAAGATACATCTTGGCGTAATTTTTATCAACGATGAAATTTTCAGCCGAGATTGTTAATTTCCCGCCATTAGGCATGGCATCACGAGCATTAACGCACAAATTTATGAGAACTTGATGCAATTGGGTAATATCACCTAAAACTGTCCAAAGATTTGGTGCTATCTGAGTGAAAAATTCAATAGATTTGGGAAATGTTTCTTTAACAACTTGCTGAATTTCTCTAATTAAATGCTTTAATTGCAAGAGAGTGCGATCGCCTTCAATCCCGCGAGTAAAAGACAGCACTTGCTTAACCAAATTTGCTCCTCGTTTAGCATTGGATATCAATATTGGTAGCAGTCGTTTGCTTCGCGCATCATGCAATTGCGATTCTAAAAGTTGTGCTGTCATTAAAATGGGTGCAAGTACGTTGTTGAGGTCGTGAGCAATACCGCTAGCTAAAGTTCCAATGCTTTCCAAACGCTGAGCACGGAAAAATTGTGTTTCTAATTCTTTTTTTTGTGTGATATCAGTATTAACTACAAGAATTGATTGTCCTTTTTTATCGAATTCGCGCACTAGTGTCCAGCGACTTTCGACGATAATTTCTTTCCCAAGTTTTGTTCGTTGATGTAGTTCGCCCTCCCAGGAACAATTTTGCAATAAAGTATTAAGAGCTTCGGGAAATTGTGCTAGATCTTTTTCATTCCAAAGTTCTGATGTTTTCTTGCCAATCGCTTCAGCTGCCTTCCAACCATATAGTCGTTCTGCTGCTTTATTCCAAAATAAAATTCTATTTTTTAAATCGCGTACAAAAATGGCATCGGTGGCAACATCAAGTAGTGCGGCGTGTTCGCGAATTTTCTGTTCTGCTCGCTTGCGCTCAATTGCGTAACGAATAGAACGTTCTAGCAAAGGAGAAGTCAACTGACTTTTTTCTAGATAATCTGCTGCACCTGCTTTCATTGCCTCAATGTCTATTTCTCTATCTCCCTTTCCTGTCAGTAAAATGATTGGGGAAGAGCAGCCTTTGGTAATTGCTTCACGTAACAAATCCAGTCCGTTACTCGCACCCAAACGATAATCTACAAGATAGACATCGTATTGATTCTTAACAATTGCATCCATTGCTGCTTGATAACTATTTATCCATTCCAACTCACCACCAGCGACTTGAAATTCACCGAACCAATCACGAGTTAAAACGTAGTCATCTTCGTCATCATCAATAAGAAGAACTTTGAATAGGCTTTCTTCCATTTCTGCCTCCCTTTGCTTATAGTGGCAGTTCCACGACGTCAAACCAGTACTTTCCTATTGTTCTCATGACTTCCACCAAGGATACGAAGGTCACAGGTTTGATAATGAATGAGTTCGCACCCAAATCGTAACTGCTATAAACATCTTCTTCTGCCTTGGAGGTTGTCAGAATAACAACAGGAATCTGTCTCAAACGTGGATCAGCTTTAATCTCTCTGAGCGCCTCACGACCATCTTTTTTGGGCATATTTAAATCTAATAAAATTAAATTTGGTCGTGGTGCACTGCTTTTGCCGGCATACATACCACGATGATAAAGATAATCCATTAACTCTTCACCATCCTTAACGATGTGTAGTTCGTTTGCCAATCGACTTTCTGCCAACGCCTCGCGAGTTAACATACAGTCATCCTCATCATCATCAGCCATCAAAATTGTGACGGTTGTTTGCCGACCCTTCACTCTGCATTTTCTCCTTTGCGTTGGTTTTAGGATTAATTGATTATTAAATTGCAACAAATAATGGAGTCAGGTTGTCAAATCCTCGACAACCTCTGGGGGTATAATAAACCCTTTTGAGGAAGAGCATATTATGCTAGAGAATGAATTGGCAGTATGACAACAAATCTCGACCCTTGCCCTAGTGTACTTTCGGCTGAGATGCTCCCATTGTGACGTTCAACAATTTTCCGGCAAATAGCTAAACCTATACCGGTCCCTTCATATTCGCTGCGACCATGCAGGCGTTGAAAAACGTTGAAGATGCGGTCAAGATACTTTTTGTCAAAGCCAATGCCATTATCTTCTACAATAATTTGACAAAATTCTATAGTATCTTGACGGTTGAGTGACTGACTGTAGACTTTAACAATAGGTGGTTCCTCTTGACGGTGGAATTTCAAAGCGTTGCCGATAAGGTTTTGTAATAATTGACGCATCTGGAGCGGATCGGCGTGAATGATCGGTAACTCGCCTACTTCCACATACGCCCCGGTTTGTTGGATACGTACTTCCAAATCAGACAATACCTCTTGTGTGACTTGTGTCAAATCCACTGGTACAAAAGGTAGCCCTCTAGTGGTCACTCGCGAAAGTGCTAACAAATCTTCAATCAAAGCCTGCATTCTACGAGCTGCATTCTGCATCCGTTCTAGGTAATCAAGCCCTTGTTCAGTTAAAACATTACCATAAGTAGCTTTTAATCGCTCGCCAAATGTTTTAACCTTACGCAATGGCTCTTGCAAATCGTGAGAGGCGATAAAGGCAAATTGTTGCAGTTCTTCATTAGAACGGGTTAATTCTTGTCGTTGACGAGTTTCTTGTTCTAGGAGTTGAGCTTGAGCAAGGGCAATGCCTATCTGATTCGCCAGATGTCGCAAAAGCTCTGTTTCCCAGCTCGTCCACTCGCGAGGTTGAGTACACTGATGGGCAAGGAGTAGCCCCCAAAGTTGATTTTTCAGGAGAATAGGGACAATAAGGTTAGATATGACACTAAGTTTTTGCAGAAATTCCACGTAACAAGGCGTAATGTCACTCTGCTCAATATCCCTAACGGCACTAATTCGCCCTTGGCGGTATTTTTGGATGTATTCTTCGGCAAAGCAAGGGTCATAGAGGTTCTGTCCGAGAACGGCAGGTACGCCGGGAACCACAGCCTCTTGCACCACTGTTCCAGAACCATCTGGAAGTAGGCGAAAAATGAGGACACGATCAGCTTGCAGCAGCTTTTGCATCTCTGTGACGGTAGTTTGCAGAATTTCATCAATTTGTAAGGACTGACGAATTTTTAGAGTGACATCGGCAAACAATTGCGATCGCAGGTTCTGGCGCTGTAGTTCTTCTTGAACCCGCTTGCGCTCAGAAATGTCCATCATCGCCCCAATCATCCGCACTGGCTTGCCTGTGTTGTCATGAACGACATAGCCCCGCTCAAAGATGTAGGCATAAGAACCGTCTGTGCGGCGAAAGCGGTATTCATTCGACCAAAATTGTTGATTGCTGTCGATCACAGCATGAATGTCAGAAACAATTCTCCCCCTATCTTCTGAGTGTATATGCTCATGCCACCAATTTACCTCACTTTTGACTTCCTCTGTTGAATAACCAAACAGAGTCTGCATGTTGTCATTCCACCACACCTGATCTATTAGTAAATCCCAATCCCAAACAGCATCATTAGTGGCACGAGCGAGTATCTGAAAACGCTCTTCGCTTTCTTGCAGTTTTTCGTCTGCCAGCTTGCGTTCAGTAATATCTGTATGAGAGCCTGCCATCCGTACGACTGTCCCTTCATCATCCCACAGTGCTTGACCTCGATCCAAAATCCATTTGTAGCTACCGTCCTGACACCGGACTCGATACTCACTGATGTAAAAAGGCGTTTTCTTGGCAAAGTGGTCTTGAATGACTTGTGTTACTCTGGTTACATCATTTGGATGTACACGGCTCATCCATTCATCCAAATGATTGGCAATCTCATGCTCAGAGTAACCGAGCATTTCCTTCCAGTGAGTCGAGAAGAAGACTTCATTAGTTTTCACGTTCCAGTCCCAAATACCATCATTATTGCCCCGTAAAGCTAACTCAGAGCGTTGCTCACTTTCTCTAAGAGCATCTTCGACTCTCTGACGCTCAATGGCTGTAGCCAGGACATAGGCAATACCTTGCAAAAAATAAATGTCATCTTTGCTGAAGGTACGCGGTGTGGTTGTGTGTACACCCAAAACGCCAAATGGACGCTCTTTTCCATGAATAACGACTGACAAACCGCTAATCACTTGATGCTTCTGTAGCAACGGAGGTCCTGTAAACCGAGTTTCTGTGCGTAAATCTGTAACCACTACTGGTTCGTTAGAAAGCAGGGTATAGCCAGCTTGAGAATCTTTTCCAGCACCGACAGTTGCACATCCTACAAGCCCTGGCTGCCAACCCACTCCTGCCCGTAGTAGTAAGCTATTACCATCGCTTAGGAGTTCTAAAACCTTGCAATACTCTACCTTAAGGCTTTGAGCAACGAGGGTAACAGTTTCGTGCATGAGTGTGGTTAAGTCTATACCAGCTAGCGCCAGTTGACTGAGTTCTGCGACAAGTCCCTGTCTGTTAGCATAAACTTCTAACGCCTCATCCGCTTGTTTGCGTTTAGTGATGTCCATCCCTATCCCAGTCATCCGCACCACTACCCCAGAGGAATCACGAAAGACAACACCTTTGCTTGCTATCCAACAAATCATACCGTTGTGTCGAACAATACGAAATTCGATGTCGTACTCTGCTCCTTCTTGGAGAGTCTGCATTGTCGAACGGTGAACGAAGTCTCTGTCTTGCGGATGAACGTGTTCAAGAAAAGCTTCATAGGTAGAATTTTTCAAGCCAAAGAGTGCCTTGAGGTTATCCGACCAAGTCAATTTGTTATTTAAGATGTCCCAGTCCCAGGTACTCATGTTGGCTGCTTCTAATGCTATCACCAGTTGCGCCTCCCGACTCTGCGCCTGCTCCTTTTGCTGTCGCAATTTCTGCATGGCGTAACGGGCTTCCAAAAGACGACGCACTCTTTGACGCAAGACTTGCCACTCAATTGGCTTGGTAATGTAATCAATGGCACCAACAGCAAAAGCTCGCTCCACTGATACCAAATCGTTAAGACTAGTAATCATTAAAACAGGTACTTCCGTACCGCCAGGGAGTGTTTGCAATTGAGTGCAGCAGGTAAAGCCATTCATTGTTGGCATCAGGGCATCCAGCAGTACTATATCTGGATGTAGTTTCATATACGATTCTAATGCTTGCTCACCATTTATTGCCTCTGCTACCTGATACCCTTCTTGTTGTAGTAAACTCCGTAGTTGTAACCGTGTTAAAGCGTCATCGTCTACAACCAGAATTAAATTAGTCATTAGTTATTTGTTATGAGTTATTTATTATGAGTTATTTGTTATTTTCTCTCATCTTTTCCGACTTCGACTCCTAACTGTTCCTAATGACTAGAAATATCTAATGACTAGAAATCACTGAATGCAAAGTTTTTAGTAACTCCTGTGCTGTATAGGGCTTAGGTAAAAATGCTATTAACTCAGAGGCTTTGTCTAATGGTGCCTGTTCGCTTGTTGCTAGTCCACTGACAGCAACAATACGCAGCAGCGGGTTCATTTTGTGCAAGGTGCTGATGGTAGTGACTCCATCCATATCTGGCATGATCATATCGATAATTGCCGCACTTATTTTATCTTTATGTTGGGCGTAGAGTGCGACTGCTTCTATGCCATCACTCGCAGTGATTACTTTATAATTATTCTTTTCTAAAGAAACTTTTGTAATTTCTCTGACAGCGGGTTCGTCATCTACAACCAAAATCCATTCTCCATATCCTGTCAGTATTTCTAGATCTTCCATGAACTGCGTCGCTGCTGTATTGACTACTGGTAGGTAGACTTGAAATTTTGTGCCCTTGCCGACGCTACTAGATACAGTCACAAATCCACCATGACCTTTAATAATACCCATGACTGTTGACAGTCCAAGTCCGGTCCCTTTACCAAACTCCTTAGTTGTAAAAAATGGTTCAAAAATTTTATCTAATCGTTCGCTGGGGATGCCAATTCCCGTATCAGAAACTGTGAGGACAATATAATGACCAACTTTAGCATCATGATACATCTTGGCAAAGTTTTCATCAATGAAAACGTTCTTGGCAGAAATTCTTAAAGTTCCGCCATTCGTCATGGCATCACGCGCATTGAGACACAGATTCATCAACACTTGATGAATTTGTGTGCTATCACCACATATAGGTAATAAATTTGACTGAATTTCAGTTTGGACAACTATTGATTTGGGAAAAGTTTGTTCGACAATTTGCTTCATTTCTGAAATCAAGTACTTCAATTGAAGTAAGGTGCAATCACGTCTGGCGATCGCCCCAGAGGGAGTATCGCCCACAAAGGCGCGATCGCTTGACCAATCGCCTTCAATTCCTCTTGCAAATGACAGCACTTGTTTTACTAAATTTGCACCGTGTTTGGCATTTTTTTCTATTATTGCCAGCATTTGCCTACTTTGCTCATCATAGCATTTTGCTTTGAGCATTTGTACTGACATCAAAATTGGAGACAGCAAATTATTCAAATCGTGAGCAATACCACTTGTAAGAGTGCCTATATTCTCCATACGCTGACTGCGTAAAAATTGCTTTTCTAGTTGCTTTTTCTGTGTGATATCAGTATCAATGACAAGGATAGATTTCGGTTGAAAATGCTCATCACGTACTAGTGTCCAACGACTTTCAACGATAATTTCTTTGCCAGATTTAGTTATTTTCTGCAACTCACCTTGCCATGAGCCAGACTCCAGTACATTTTTGTAAATCTCGTGTTGCGGCAAGATTTCGTTATCGAAAATTTCCTCTGCCTTTTTACCTAGTATTTCCTCTGCCTTCCAGCCGTAAAGATTCTCAGCATTTTTATTCCACAGTAAAATTTTCTGACTCAAATCACGCACAATAATTGCATCTGTGGTGACATCAAGTAATGCCGTGTGTTCACGGTTTTGCTGTTCTGCCAGCTTGCGTGCAGTGATATCTTCAAAAATATATAACCGCGCAAAATATTGGTCATTTTCATCTCGAATGCGTCTGGAAAACCGCTTGATAGTGCGACCATCATTCAAGAAAATTTCGTCCTCACATAGACAGGTTTCACTTGGAGTAGATTGACAAGAGATAAAAGGAGAAACTTCTGTAAATTGGTAGCACTTGTTCATAACATCCTGATGTTTTAATTTACCGCATTCAATTTGCTCTTTTAGGTGTTCAATGCCCCAAATTTCACAAAAGTGTTCATTGACATAGAGAATATTACCAGTACAGTGATCAACAACGTAAAATGCCAGTGGAGAGATGCCAGTCATTGAGTGCAAAAGTGCTTCTTTCCAACACAATTCCTCTTCTGCTTGCTTACGCTCAGTACTACAGAAGGTTGATTCGCTCTGCTGTAGTGCTTCTTGTACTTTCTGATATTCTGTTATACTAGTGACCTGTGTGAAATTTCGGCGTAATTCCAGTTGTTTCATAACTAAGCGGCTAATTGCTTTGAGCGACTCTACCTGTTCAGGGTTGATTTTCCTCGGTACGTGATCAACAACACACACAGTCCCTATCGCTTGTCCTTCTGGTGTTATTAGAGGAACTCCAGCATAAAATCTTGCATAAGGGGCAGAGGTTACTACAGGACTAGTGGCAAACCGTTCATGACTCAAAGTATCAGGAATGATCAAAACATCACGTTGTTGGATACAAAGGGGACAGAACCCAATATCTACAGGCATTTCTTCGGCATTCAACCCCACTTTGGCTTTGAACCGCTGACGGTTAGCGTCTATCAAATTTATTAATGCAATAGGTGTAGCGCAAATCTGGGCAGCTAGGAATGCCAAATCGTCAAATGCTTGTTCTGGTGAGGTGTCGAGAATCTGATATTGATGGAAAGCCACAAGCCTTGCTGCTTCATTGTTAGCCAATAGAGGGTTCATTATATCTTTTCCTGTAAAAATTGAATGATCGCTTGCCCTGATGTAATACACAGTTCTCCAGATTCTTCAATAAGGAAAGTTTTAACAGTGAACAGTGAGCCAGCACTGCAGGCGGGTTTCCCGCCGTAGGTGACGGGCGTTCCCGAAGGGTGAACAGTACTGATGACTGATGACTGATTTAAGGTGGCGGCTTGAGAACACTGTCTACTGTAAGTCGATTTGCAACTGCCATGTACATTTGCTTTTTAATTTCCAAAAACCAGAGGTAGCTACTAAGGCAACCTCCAACTGGTAGTTCAGACTAGGAACTTACCTCTAGCCAAATCGGTGCCTTGCTGCACTTAGCTCAACTCAATCACGATTTAGATTCTCCAAACGAGTTATCAGACAACTTAGAATCACTTCACTATAGTAATATGTCTAAAGGAGGATGACAATTTATTTAAAAAACACGTGAAATTACGTATAATCCATAAAATTTACATGGCTGTTGGTATTCTTTTTTTAGAATTGAACTTGGAATACTTCACTAGAAAGCTGAAGAGTGCGTTTGCAAAATGTAATAATACCTGCATCAAGCAAGTATAGAAAGTAAAGATTATCAATAGACTTGTTTGTAAATTGATGTAAAATATAGACGCGGTAAGTGTATAAATCCCTTACAGGGATGGAAATGACTAAGATGAACTTGGGTCCCATGGCTTCAGTTACCTCTCCCATTAAGCCGAAAGCTGAAGATAGCTTTGCAATTAGCTTTGCGCCATTATCTGTTGAGGAGATTTATGCCAAAGCGGATGACTCAGCAAACGGCGCAGTTGTGGTTATGAGTGGGATGGTTCGCAATCAAACAGATGGTAAACCTGTGATTGCCCTAGAATATCAAGCTTACGAGCCTATGGCAATGCGGGTATTTTATCAAATTGCTGCTGATATTCGTCAAAAATGGTCTATTGTGAACCGCGTAGTCATTTATCATCGTATTGGGCGGTTGCAAGTTGGTGAAATCAGCGTTTTAGTTGCTGTGGGTTGTCCCCATCGTTCGGAAGCGTTTGAAGCTTGTCGGTATGCGATAGATACTCTCAAACACAATGCCCCTATTTGGAAAAAAGAACATTGGACAGATGGTTCAAGTAGCTGGGTAAGTATTGGTGCTTGTGAAGTTCAAGGTTGTTGATTATTCACAATTAGCAATTAATCACTAACAATTAACTTATAACTTCTTTGCACTTATTTACAAATTTGGGAGTGATGTATTTCGGTTTGTAACTATTTGCTGATTCCAAAAGATTATTCCTTTAGACTGGTCTCCAATAGAAATAGAAAACTTTTGGGATATAAACATATGGATTCAGTAAATTTAGTTTGTCATGACTTTTTTGTGCTTCTTTCCTTCATAGCTTGCATTACTGGTCTATTGTTACTATGGGAGCGTAAGCAGGAAAGGAATAAAGCAGAAGAAGCAGAAGAAACAGAGAAAATTCTGTTTAGGATGAGCTTTTCTTACTGGCTAGTTTACTGTGTTGCTTTTGCTATCCAAAAAATTGTTTTACCCGACTGGGAAACTATAATGATGACTTTAAAAATAACGGCGGCACTGTCATATTTTTTAACATTTTCTTGCATCATCAGTTTGCCACTACACAAATTGGCAGTACGTCAAGTTGAAGATTAGTTATGGAATTGGGAATGGGGAATTGGGCATTGGGCAACGGGAATTGGGCAATGGGCAATAGGGTGAAATTTTTTCATTGGAACTGCCTGAACCTGAGCCATCAAGTCTTTCCGCTCATCTTGCTCAATGCTTAAATTTTAGACTAGTTAGGAGTGCGAAACCCAAAAGCCTTAACCTGTCACCAATGAAATCCGTTCAATAATCGGGCAAATTATATTCTCAAAATTTTCAGGTATCGTTTGCCCACCTGAAAGCATTCCTTCTAATTCTAGTTTGAGGATGAGGAGTTGTTGAATTTGTTCATCAATGGCTGTCAGCTTATCTTGCAACTTGATTTTTACATGTTCACATGGTAAGTTACCCCCATCGTGAACATCTAAAAATTCCTTAATTTCTGATAGGGTCAACTCAAGATTTTGGGCGCGTTTGATAAAGTTCAAGCGAGCCAAAACATCAGAGTTAAACAATCTAAATCCACCTTCGGTTCTACCTGATGCTTTGAGTAGACCTAGCTCTTCATAATAGCGAATAGTTTTAATCGGTACACCACTTTCCTTAGCAACTGAACCAATAAGTTTTAACTCTTCTTGCACTAACATATTGACCCCTTTTATCAGATTTATTATCATATTTATTTATACTGAAACTTGAGATGAGCGCTTTGAGCTACTGTTGCTGAAGGTGCGATGGCACGGAGTGCCCGCCAGAGGCGATCGCCAGAGGTGATAGCTGTCGAATCCGCAGATTGAACTTCGACGACTCCTCGGAACATATTCATACCACAGGTAAACTCGTATTTGCCGGGTTTGTCAGGCGTAAACTCAATCGGCGTAACTTGATTAAGCGGTAGTTCTTGAGCAATATGAAAATCGCTTAATCGAACTTCTTCAAGACAGGTGCTCGCATCCTTGCGATAGAAGTTCAGCCGTACAGGTTGACCCGCCTGAACCACAATCTGACTCGGTTCATAACCCCCATCCACTATGATTGTAACCTCTTGAATTCCTGCTTGCGTGGTTGCTTTGCGAGACTTGGGTTTCGCAGCACCGAACCACCACAGTTCTAAACCAATCAATCCCAGTCCACCGAGTGTGACTGCAACCTTATTCACTAGCGGTTGTTCAATGCGACGAAACTGTCCCGTTTGCTCTGTTTCAGACGGCTGCATTTGGTTCATCTCGTGGGATATTTGTGCAACAACTTTGCTAGAAGCAATCCCTAACACAAGTCCTAAACTTGCGATACTGCTGATGATTGCTGTTTTGTTCACCATTTGAAAACCTCCTATGCGAATGCGACAGCTATGCTAACGCTCCTGAGATTGCGCCTAATAGAAATCCACATCCTGCCAATGTCCCGAAAAATGTTAGCTTCTTGAGCATCATCATTCCCCTGTGTGACTACCAATTCACTTAACCAAGTGTTTTGGGTTGAAAATTCACGAGACGCAACGCATTAGTAACAACTGAAACAGAACTAAACGCCATTGCTGCACCTGCAATGATGGGGTTGAGCAGCCAACCGAAGAAAGGGAAGAGAATTCCTGCGGCAATTGGAATCCCTGCCACGTTGTAGATAAAGGCGAAGAAGAGATTCTGGCGAATATTGCGAATTGTGGCACGCGAAAGTTGAATGGCGGTGACAATCAAGAGCAAATCACCAGAGATGAGCGTGATGTCACTAGCAGCGATCGCTATATCAGTTCCAGTTCCGATCGCCATTCCCACATCGGCTTGAGCTAAAGCAGGAGCATCATTGATACCATCTCCTACCATTGCCACAATTTTGCCCTCAGACTGAAGTTCCTCGACAATCTCAGCTTTGTGATCTGGGCGAACTTCAGCAAAGACTCGCTTGATGCCAACTTCACGTGCAATGACTTCAGCTGTGCGCTGATTGTCTCCAGTCAACATTACCACTTCTAATCCCATTTTCTGCAATGTGCGAATTGCGTTTGCAGAAGATGGTTTCACTGCATCGGAAATGCCCATAATTCCTTGAGCTTTGCTATTTACTGCAATCCAAATCACCGTCTTACCGAGATACTCCAGACGATCCCAATGTTGCTGCAAAGCACCTGTATCAATTCCTAACTCGTTCATCCAACGATGGGTTCCAATTTGCACCCATTGATTTGACACATATCCTTGCACACCGCTACCAGCGACTGCTTCAAACTCCTGTGAATCAGTGAGTTCTACTCCCTGAGATTGAGCATATTGCACAACTGCTTCCGCCAGAGGATGTTCTGAATTGCGTTCGACGGATGCTGCAAGGCGCAGGAGATTTAGCTCGTTGCTATGAGCTGTACCGTTGACAGTTACATAGTCGGTAACGGTGGGCTTACCGTGCGTAATCGTACCTGTTTTATCGAGAATAATTATCTTTAGCTTGTGTGCAAGTTCCAGGCTTTCAGCGTCTTTGATAAGGATGCCATTTTCTGCTCCCTTTCCAGTTCCCACCATGATAGAAGTTGGCGTCGCTAAGCCAAGAGCACATGGGCAAGCAATGATCAGCACACCTACAGTGGTCATGAGTGCCATTGTGACATTGCCCATAATGTTGTACCAAATAATGAAGGTGGCGATCGCAATGGTAATGACGGCAGGCACAAACCATCTAGTCACTTGGTCAGCTAATCGCTGAATCGGTGCTTTGGAACCTTGTGCTTGTTGCACTAACTTGACAATCTGTGCCAAGAACGTATCTTTTCCTACTCGTGTTGCTCGGAATTTGAAGCTGCCAGTTTTGTTGATGGTGGCTCCAATCACTTCATCACCTGGCTGCTTCTTTACAGGCACACTTTCACCTGTGACCATTGTCTCATCAACAGTCGAGGAGCCATCAATAATCTGGCCATCCACTGGAATCTTTTCACCCGGACGCACCAGAATAACATCGCCTTGAATCACTTCGGCAAGTAGGATATCCACCTCTGTGCCGTTGCGAATCACGCGAGCAGTTTTGGCTTGCAAGCCTATGAGTTTACGGATAGCTTCCGAGGTCTTCCCTTTGGCACGATTTTCCAACAGTCGTCCTAGCAAAATCAGCGTGACAATCAACGCAGCTGCTTCGTAGTACACATCAGCCGGTAGTTCTCTAGTAGAGAAAAATCCAGGTAAGAAAGTGGGGAAGAGAGAATAGAGATAGGCAGCACCTGTACCAATCGCCACTAACGTATCCATCGTTGCTGTGTGACGTTTCAGAGCTTTCCAAGCATTGATGAAGAAGGACGCACCAGACCAAAACAGGACTGGCGTCGTCAGCAACAATTGCAGCCAGGGATTATGCAACCACATGGGAATAAAGGGAAGCCTCAATCCCGTCATCATCGGTAGCGAACCAATGACCAGAATAGTGCTGATAATACCGCCAACCCAAACTTTCCTGACTAGCGATCGATTTTCTGCTTGACGTGCCTTTTGTTCTGCATCATCTGTAACAAATAAATCATCGTCTTGCACAGGCACAGCAGAGTATCCTACCGCATCTACCGCATCGCAAATCGCTTTTGGGTCAGTTTTTCTAGGATCATAGGTGACGGTGGCTTGCTCTACCCCAAAGTTGACGCTACATTCATTCACACCTGGAACAGAGCGAATTGCATCTTCAACTGTGTTAGCGCAAGAGGCACAACTCATACCCCGCAGTTTCAGATTCGTGTTTTTCATTCAACACCTCCAAACGATGTCCTCAACTGCTTCTGTTGAATTTAGTGATAAGCAATGGTATAACCTGCCACCGTAATTGCTTCTGTGATGGCAGCTTCTGATGCTTGAGTTTCAATATGAACAAGCTTAGTGTTGGTATCAGCTTGAACGGTTGCGGCAGGATCAATAGTCTCGACCGCTTTTGTAATCGTTTTTACACAAGCTGAACACGCCATGTTGGAAACTTTGAGTTGTAATGTCATAATTTTAATTCTCCTGTGATGAACTACTTTCATCGTAAAGTCTCCAGTAGACTGGAGAGTCAAGTAGAGAGAAAGCAAATTTTGAAATAATAGCGAATTCTCCAATTCCCAAGCGCAGATATTCAACTTTAATACAGGCATCCATGACCACGTTAAGTCTCGCATCCAAGGCTTTTTGTGCTGATAATTTATCAAAGATACCTAATTGTGCCCATAGGTTTTGGTGTTGACGGCAATAAATTCCTCAACAATTTCTGGCAAAAAGTTAGAACGGCGAAAAATGTGGTGAACTGCGCAGACGATCTTCATTAACGGCAGCTACTTGGTGCGGTAAAGTACAGAATGTCCCGACTTACTATGAAATAAGCTGATCGCCTCTGCTCCATTAACTTTGTTGTCAGCATTTGCCGCATTACCCCGTGAGGGGTGATCACACTGAGGGGGATTAACCCACAGCACAAAAAACGTTAATTCGTGTAAGGTATAAAAATCATATATCTGGGATGTATGAGTTTAGCTAGGGTGCATGGATCTAATCGATTGGTGACCTTCACTTAAGTTTTTGGTTTTCTAGGTTTGTGAAGGTCACCTTATTTAATCGCATCAACAGACAAACATTCACCACGTTCCGATGCAAAAACGTAGATCCATCCAGGATAGAGTTCTTGCAACTGGACTAGCGCTTCCTTCTCATCTGGTAGCACCGGATGAAAACCGCTTTCACTGCCCTTTTTCACCAAATGCGACATAATTTCGTATTTGGCAGCGTGCGACTTCTTTTTCAACTTGCCGTAAATGACAAGTTGTAACAGGATTAATCGTTATCGTTATCTTCCGCGTTTGAAACAGATTTTTTTCTCAATCTCAAAATTAATGGAGTTACAGCAGTAATCAACGCGGAGATCGCTGTTAGGTAGTCGCATATTGATGGGGTTTGATCTACTTGGGAAATTGAGGTCGAATTTGGCTGGACTCCGATATAAGTTCCAATTGATGATTCTTTGGCGTTGTTCAGTAACATAGAGATAGATGTTTGATAGTTTTGACAAAAGACTCTGCCAGTACTAGTTGCAATCTGGTACTAGCGAGCGAGATTCGGCAGATATAGGAACTCCTATATCTGCTTAATTCCTTCTCCCTCAAGAGAAGGCGTTCGTTTTTCATTTCAATAACGAATGCTAACTTAAGCGCGTACTACAGTTAAGACAATAAGTCAACCGGGTTTTTCACTATATTTTGACATTCCAGTGATTAGTGTTAAAAATTAAACATTATTTCTCTTTCAAGGAACTTAACTGTATTTCTTCCTTCTACTTGCCCAATAAGGTTGACGCATTGTCGAGCCAGTACTGCGAACGGGTTTCCCGTCGCAGGTATCTGGCGTCCCCTGGAAATTGAGCCGTCTAGCCCCTAAGGGGGCGCTCCGCAACGTAGCGGCTCCCCTTGGGAGAAACTATGACAAAACCTGACTTCCTTCTCTCACGAGTACAATTACGGCACCCACAGATATCTGTGGTGGACAAAGGGCTACCCGTTAACCAAATCGTATTGAGTGTTGAGTTATTATTTTCCTCGCAACAGCCCCTGCAAAAATAGACCAATTTTCACAAACATATCTTCTAACCAAAGCATGACACGGTCTAGCCATTCAAGAACTTGCTCCACAGGATGCTTCTCATACCCAATAGTTTGAGCTTGTGTTTCAATCCAATCTGGCTTTGCCTCAACTTGAGTGGTTTTCCGCTGCTGGTGAAAAATTTTTCCCTGATCGTCCTTTCTTTCAGAATGAGAAAGTGGAGAGTGGTGAGTGATGAGTTGGGAGTCAGATGAAAAAAGAGAACTCTTCGTTGTCTTCCCTATTCTTCTCGTCCGCTTTTTCTCCTTGTCTGGTTGTCTGGTTGTCTGGTTGTCCTCTTGTCCGGTGAGGAGAGAAGATTTTGTAGACTGGGATGATGTAACCAATAATTGTTGCTCGTTAACAACTTCTGTAACCTCCTGCAAATTCCCAAACAAATCGTTCATTGTCAACCAAGGATCTGCTATGTTCTCGCTTGGCAAATGAGGGCTTTTGGGCAAAGCTGAGGAAGGAGGACGCTGTGGTAATTTTGTAGTTTTTGGTCTCCTGTTTGAACCTATTGATAAGGATTGGTCAATACTATTGGTTGGAGTTTTTTGCTCTAATTTATTAGTATTGCGCCCTCCAAAAAAGTAATGAATTGCCCCCCAAATTAAAGTTTTAATTTTCGATGTTTGATGTTCCGAATTACCATCTAATGCTTCTTGTTCAGTGGTAAGTTGCTGCTGTTTACCGTAGATAAATATGTTTAGCTGAGTTTGAACAGCTTGGAGCAATTGTCCACTAGCACGAGATATCGATACTACAGCATGAGATTCCATCTGGGCGACAGCTGCGTCTAGTAATGGTAGTCTTTGGGAAATAAAAGGTAAAATTTTATACTCTAATTTATCTTCTGTTTCCGTTGCTTGCGGTAGGGCAGGTATGCTTTCTTTACTACTCGAAGTCAATTTCTTCAACAGACGGTCAATTTCAGGTAATAGTTTTGTCGTCTGCTCTTCTACTTGAGTCAACCGCCAAGAACGCCAATATATAGCAACTTCGTCAATAATTCGGTTTTGCAATTTTTCCTGCTGCTGGGGCGTCAAAATGTCCAGAATTTCATTTTCAGCGGTGACGAGTACCAAATTGCGATTCGCCAAAAGTGAAGCAATTCCCTGCACTATAGGAGGGAGAGATGAGGGAGATGAGGAACATGTTAGCGTCCCTTGCGCGTGTCCCCCTTGGGACTCAGCGAGCCGTAGGCTGGGGGATGAGGGAGATAAAGGGGATGAGGGAGGGGCGATGGGGAGAGATTCGAGAATTTTGAATTGACTTGTCTGCTTATTCTCAACTTGCAGAATTACCGCTGCTTCTAGGACTCGCTGAATAGGAGTATCTACAGATAAAGGAGTTTCGGGATTATTAGTCTCATTTCCTTGTAACTGGAGCGTGGGTTGTTGCTCGTCTGTATGCAGTTGTTTGCCAGCTGACTCAGTTGCTTTGTGAATCAGCATATACACTGGGTAAAGTAGAGCTTCTAATGACCAATTAGCTGCAACTTGTAGATGCCGTATGGTGCGCTCAAACTGCTCGCCCCAGCGCCGAGATTTCTGGTGAAAAAAGTTAAAAAGTTTGCTTTGATAACGACCAGGGGTAACAGGAGGCATAGGTAATTCAAAATTTACTCATTCAAAGTTCAAATCTGTTGGCATCGCGTTTTTTGGCTTTGTCCTCAACTGCCCAAAAAAGGCAATAGTATGGCTTATTATGATAATACAAAATCAGGTTTGCAAAAACAAGAACATTTTGAGCCAAAAAGATTGACTTGAAAAAATGAATTTCTGCGGTTAACTGTTGACGAGCAAACTGATAACTTGTCGAGTATTTTTGACAAAGTTAATGATAGAGAAGTTCTCAATGGCGCTGAGGATCAACTGCAAGTTTTTAAAGACAGTAGTCAATACTGAGATGCATAAAATACAAAAAGACATGGGTATGAATTGAATTTACCAGTCAAAGTAAGACTACTTACTTTCCAACAAAATGAGGACAACAAGTCTTTACCGCCTGTTGATAGTTTACTAGATTTGTGTTTCAGACCCCCAACTTATGCCATGGGGTTGCTCCCCTGCCCCTCTGCCTCTTGCCTCTTCTTGACTCTAGCAGAGTCAGTGGATTTATTAGATCGCTCTTTCCCCACTCCCGAATTCTCATCTAATCAATAAATCTTTACAATCTAGCCTTGGAAAGTTAGAAGTTTTAAGGTTCACTAATGGGCTGATAGCTGCGCTTAAGCGCAACTACCAACCCTATTTACTTTAATCTTCGTGGTCTTCAAAGGGGTCGCTCAATTCCTTACCAGGAGGACCAAACGAAGTGTAGATGGACAACGCCGTGATGAGAATCACAATAGCGCACAGAGAAATGATAAGAACTATTGCGGGTTCCATGACAAGTATAGATTATGTGTTCTATTCCTATAGAATATTACAGAAGATTAAAAAATGCTTTGGCAACTCATCTTAGGTGAACTATGGCACAAAGAACACGGTTGGGAGATATCCTTAAACCTTTAAACTCTGAGTATGGTAAAGTGGCTCCAGGTTGGGGTACGACTCCTCTAATGGCTGTTTTTATTCTGCTATTTTTCGTGTTTCTGTTGATTATTCTGCAACTCTATAACAAGTCCTTCTTGATCCAAGATGTTTCTGTTGATTGGCGGGCTTTGGGCGGTAAATGATGTTTCCAGTTGAAAAGCCTGCATAATCAGCTATCCCACACCCGGCTCCCGACCGGGTTTTTTGTCATAATATGCAAGGTAGGGTCGTTTACCTCATGATCGACAAAGATTTAGCGGGAAGTCCACAGCTTTAGACGTTAGTCAGAACTGTAGGAGTGAGTCCTTAGTAGGAGTAACTCTACACAAGTGTGTACAATAGTAGTCAACGTACAACAGTAGTCAACTATCAAGATAATCAAGATAACTGCTATGTACAAGCCCCAACTATAATTCGTAATTTGTAATTAAGATTCAATTACAAATTACGAATTGCAGCTGAGCTGCTTAGAGATTTTAATGCTGCTTTGAACCTAGAAAACTATGCGCGGAAGGCTAAGCCGTGCCTGGACACTGACGGATAACCGCTCCCATGCTCCGGTTGAAGTGTCAATTAAACCCGATTGACATATGTTGTCTAAGGTTTGAATAGCAGTATCAATAGACTATATATATGTGGGTTTTTAAGGCGGTTTTTGAGTTTACAGGAGAAAAATATGAATGTATTTGGTATCGGTTTGCCGGAGATGGCTTTAATCTTTGTGGTAGCGCTGTTAATCTTTGGTCCCAAAAAGCTCCCAGAAGTTGGTCGTAGTCTGGGAAAAGCAATTCGCGGTTTTCAAGATGCTTCTAAGGAGTTTCAAAATGAGTTTCAAAAAGAAGCAGTTCAGTTGCAAGAAGCAGTGAGAACGACAGCTGAACTCGAAACCAAGCAAACTGCTGAACCAGAAACCAAGCAAATAGAAGCAGCTCAATTGGAGCAAGACACTGCTAGTTCTGCTCAAAAAAGCTAGATAGAAGGCAAAATGACGGAAGCTGTTGCGAAAAAAACTTTGGTGATTCCCCAGCTAATTGTCGGGTTGGGGAACCCAGAACCAAAGTATGATCAAACACGCCACAACATCGGTTTTGCTGTTGTAGAAGCACTATCCCGTTCTTGGAAGATTCCTCTAGCTGAAAATCGCAAGTTTCAAGGAGAGTATGGTGAAGGAATTGCACCAAATGGAGACAAAATCCATTTGTTGAAGCCACTGACTTATATGAATCGCTCAGGACAAGCAATGCAAGCCGTGACAAATTGGTATAAGCTGCAACCTGAGTTGGTCTTAGTTATTTATGATGATATGGATTTGCCCTTGGGAAAGACTCGCTTGCGCTTATCTGGTTCCGCTGGGGGACACAACGGTATGAAAAGCGCGATCGCACACCTTGGGACACAAAACTTTCCTCGTTTGCGTATTGGTATTGGTAAACCAAAAAGTGTAGCTAGTAGCGATGAATCAGGTGCTGTCTCTCATGTGTTAGGACGATTTTCAGCAGCCGAAAATCAGATGATGTCTCTTGTACTTCAGTTTGTGGTGGAATGCGTAGAACTGAGCCTCGAACAGGGGGTAGAAAAAGCGATGAATGTTTGTAATAGCCGCTCTTTTGAAGTCTGTGAGTCTTAGCTCGACTTTATCATGGTATAATAACCTGCTCGTACCCCTACCGGGGTACGATTCATCTTGCTTAAGTTATGTATCAAGGCTGCCGAATGTGTTAAGGACTTATCTCACATAATTAATGTTGTCAAGCAACGTCAGCACTAACTCAATTTATTTCATACGTCGCTTGCGTCTGGCTGCTACTGCCTTGCGTTTGCGTTTTTCTAATGGTGTTTCAAAATGCCTGTGATACTTAACATCAGCTAAGATTCCAGCCTTGGAAACTTGGCGTTTAAATCGACGCAAAGCTGAATCTATTCCTTCATTTTCTCCTAAAACCACCTGGGTCATTCTTGTCCCTCATGTTCCTCATAATCAATATCTCCCATTGTAGTCTTGCCTTAACTTTGGTGAAACTCCCTTTGAGAAAAGTGGAGGAGGTGGGGGAGATGAGGGGACACAAGGACAAGAAAGACTTTTTGTGCCAACCAACTATTGGTTTTAACAAAGGTTTTTGAATGCTCTCGAACTGCGATCGCAGCAATCGCCGCAAGTAACCAAAAGTTGGTTGAGTTGGTATTGGTGGATGAGTTTTGATGAGGGGAGAATCTTCAATAAAAAGGAAAACTTGGTCGAACTGAGCTTCTTGTGTGAACCACGCAGCCATTTGTAAGGGCACAGCATGATGTGCCCCTACCTTGTGGTGCATACAGCTGTGAACCGCTATATTATTCAGTAGTAACACGTAAAATTTCAATAAGCAAAGAAAAATCAGCCTATTGAGAGTTGACTATTCACTATCTTGATCGGTCATTTTGATAGAAAGAGCTAATTGATAGAGTTGACGACGGGGAAAAGAAATTTCTTTTGCTAACTGACGACTGGCTTGCGATCGCGATATTCCCTGACTCATTATTTTTAGCAATTCTGCTTTGAGTTCTTCTTCTGTTAGCTGGGGTTGAGTGGGTGGGGTTCCCGCCACGACTAAAGTATATTCACCTTGGGGTTCGCGTTGACTGTAGTGGCTCATTGCTTCCTCAATATTTCCCCGCCAAAATTCTTCATACAATTTAGTTAACTCCCGCGCTATGACAATTTGGCGAGTGTTTCCAAAAATGTCTGCTAAATCTTGTAAAGTTTCGCGTAGGCGGTGGGGAGACTCATAGAAAATGAGTGTACGGGGTTCTGTTTCCAGGGATTCTAAGTGCGATCGCCTCTGTTGACTTTTCGCTGGCAAAAATCCTTCAAAAACGAATCTATCTGTTGGTAATCCGGCTGCACTTAATGCAGTCATTGCTGCATTTGCACCAGGAATTGGTACAACACTTATCCCAGCCTCAACACAAACTTTCACTAGTTCATATCCCGGATCAGATATTCCTGGTATACCTGCATCAGTCACTAGAGCGATCGCACTACCGTTACCCAATTGCTCTAATAACTCTGGGATACGGCTGCTACGGTTGTGTTCATGGTAACTCACCTGCGGCGTTTTAATTTCAAAATGTTGTAGCAGTCTACCTGTGTGGCGCGTATCTTCTGCAGCAATGAGATCCACTGTTTGCAAAATTTTCACTGCCCGGAATGTCATATCTTCCAGGTTACCAATAGGCGTGCCGACAATATATAGTGTTCCTGGTTTTATATCCATGAATACATATTATCTTGTCAGGTGAGCATCCTGTCCGTCATACTTTGTTCAGTCTTCACAGGAGGCGAGACACTTATCCCACAATCATGAAAAAACACGGACTATTTGTTGGTTTAGTAACCTTGGATTTGATTTACCTTGCCCAGTCTCCACCTCAGAATAACCAGAAAATAGTCGCTGCTGACTATACTACTACCGCAGGTGGTCCAGCTACAAATGCGGCTGTCACTTTCAGTTATTTGGGTAATCAAGCTACAGTGTTGGGTGTAGTGGGTTCTCATCCAATGACGCAGCTGATAAAAGGAGATTTAGCAAACTACAAAGTCGGAATCATTGATCTTGCTCCTACTACCCAAAACGCGCCACCTGTTTCTTCTATCATTGTCACCCAAGCAACTGGTGAACGCGCAGTTATTTCCATCAACGCTGTCAAAACTCAAGTAACCAGCGAATCTATTCCACCTAAAATCCTGCAAAATGTTGATATTGTCTTGATAGATGGACATCAAATGACTGTTGGGAATGAAATTGCCCAAATGGCTAAAGCTAAGAATATCCCAATCGTCATCGATGGTGGTAGTTGGAAAAACGGGTTTGACAAAGTTTTACCTTTTGTAGATTACGCTATTTGTTCTGCTAATTTTGATCCCCCTAACTGCCATACTGAAGATGAAGTTTTTGCTTATCTCAGTGGATTTGGCATTTCCCATATTGCTATCACTCATGGAGAAAAACCCATGCGATACCTTGAGCATGGTAAAGCTGGGGTTATAGATGTGCCGATTGTTCCAGTAGTTGATACACTAGGGGCTGGAGATATTTTCCACGGTGCTTTTTGCCATAACATCTTACAGAAAAGTTTTACCACTGCATTGGAGCAAGCAGCCCATGTTGCTTCTTTTTCCTGTCAATTTTTTGGTACGCGCCACTGGATGCATCCCCAGCAGTAGATTATCGATTTTAAAATAGGCGTGAGCTAATAATACAGTAGAGCATTGCCTTCAAACAAAGTGTTAGGTTTCTAGTCTATCGGCAGTCCAACTTGCTTAAACCAGGTAAGCTTGTCCCAATACCCACGCTGAAAGCGAATTTTCCCATCTATGACGTGAAAAAAGCCACAGCCTCTCAAAGTGTATTTTTTACCTACTGTGTCTAATTCCACCCCATCCCCAACGAATGTACCACCACCGGACCATTCAAGAATAGCCCACTCTCCATCCTCAAATAAGTTTTCGATGTGGGTGTAAGTATCTGGCGTTGAACGGAAGAATTTGACAAAATCCGCATGAATGGCGCTTTTTCCCTCAAGAGGAGTCCCGATCGCAACCTGAATGTTCACGGCATCTTCATGGTAAAGTGCAGTTGCAGCCTCTGCATCGTGGGCGTTCAGAGCTTCTACCCACGCAATAATGACTTGCTTTGGTGTTCTCATAGTTACTTTTTACCTACGTACAACTGTTGAGCCTAACTATTTATCCAACAAAGTGCAGTGGGTAATGCCCTTCGGAATGTTATTTTAGTAGATAATTGTCTAATATAATACACTAGCCTATGATGCTATTGAATAGCTTTGATAAGCATTGACTAAATTTGAGCAGGATTTATGTAACGGAACAAGACGATAAATGAAAGACCTAGAAAAAATTTTAGAACTAGTTCGTTCCGTCGGTTGGGGAGCAACAGATAGACTGAGGTCTTACTACCATCAGACTGACAACGACAACTTACAAGTGCAGTATAGGCAGAATGAGCCAGTTACCATTGCAGATGTCAATGTCAATTATTACATCCTAGAGAACCTACAAGCGGCTTTAGGCAAGGAGGATTTTGCTTACATTAGCGAAGAAACTTACGAAGCGGAACAAGCTAAGCAGGAATGGGCATGGATCATTGACCCTTTAGATGGTACGCGAGATTTTATCGAAAAAACTGGGGAATATGCAATTCACATCGCATTAGTGCAGGAAACACGCCCAGTGCTTGCGGTGGTAGCAGTACCTGAAGCAGAAAAGTTGTACTATGCCATAAAGGGAGGCGGTACGTTTGTGGAAACCCGTGATGGGAAAAATTTACCATTACAAGTGTCATCACGGGAACGCATTGAGGATTTAACTATAGTCGTTAGTCGTAGCCACCGTAATGAAAGATTAAATTACCTGTTGCAACACTTACCATGTCAAAATCAGAAAGCAGTTGGCAGTGTGGGCGGCAAAATTGCTGCAATTATTGAACAACAAGCAGATATCTATATTTCTCTTTCTGGTAAGTCTGCGCCTAAAGATTGGGATATAGCCGCCCCAGAACTCATTCTCACAGAAGCGGGTGGTCAGTTCACTCATTTTGATGGCACGCCCTTGCAATATAACACTGGTGATGTGAATCAGTGGGGTGGTTTGCTTGCGAGCAACGGTCAGTATCACGAGGTGCTATGTCAGGAAGCCGAAACTATTCTAGCGCAGTTTTAGGATTATACTTAACTCCTCTGTAGGCGACTTGCCGTGCAGATAAATTATATGATGTCCGGTTAATAAACCATAGTTAAGCGGCAAATTCAGACCACCAGTAAAAATTAGTCAAGCCGGGAATGAAATCAGGAAGGTCGAGGATTTGGCGACAGCGTTGAAATAAAGCCTCCTCAACCGCATCCAAATTTTCAAAGCTGTGATTGGCAATTGGCTCATTTGTAAGCGTCCACAAACGTTCTGCTGGTTGTCATTCAGGTGAGTGAGACGGTAAAAATGACAGATGGATACCGTCTGGTACTTCAACTTGGTCGCTTGTATGCCCTTGGGCAATCGCCTTTTGACTGCACTCTTCTTCTATATTATGGTTGATTGTCCGGACATCATATGATTTGTATTTATCTGCGTCCATCTGCTATAGGCTGCGGTTTTATATTCAAATAAAGAAGTTAAAAATAAGTTCATGATTTAGTTAACTTGAATGGCAGATGTTATTACAGCGTTACAAAATACACCTGACAGCATTGGTGCTTTTTCATCCAATGCCTTGATTTCACAACTCAAATAGGACTGTTATATCAGCCTTAAGCAGTCCTATTTGTATCAGGACTTTCGTGAAATGGTATCAGATTCTGGGCATCGCAACTTTGTTAAATTCTTCTCTACTGGAATATATTTCAAATACTTTATCCATACCCGTCAGTTCAAATAATATTCTGACTTGCTCATTAATAGAGCAAATAACCAAATTCCTATCCACAGCTTGTAAAGCTTTGAAAGCTAATACCAAAGCACCTAAACCAGAACTATCCATAAAAGTTACTTCTTGAAAATCAATTAACACTATTTTTGTGCTACTTTCTTTTTTTAAAAATTCATCAATTTTATCTCTAAACTCTTGCGATTGAGCAACGCCTAAAATTCCACTTAGTTGAACAACTTTTACTTGTTCTGTCGTCATATTTGTACACTATTTAGTATAAATGATTTCTGACTTTGTTAGTCTATACCAATAGTAATTTATTGCCCTCTACACTTGTTGGTGGAACAGGACTCACCTTAGCTCGATAGAGCAGTTTATCACCTTGACGATAACCAGTATAACGTACCTTGACAATTTGACCTAATTGTGAATTTCCTTCTATAAGCTGGTGTAGTTGAGGATCATAAGGTAGTTCTGCTCCCACAGATGCTATAGCTTCCACTCCCCACTGCTGCAAAAGTTTTTCTAAGGGTTTCTGTACCAACGGAACGATGTTTACTGCTGGTAATTGGGGATTTTCTCGTGCTTTCTGTGCCGCAGTGGGAAATTGGAGCAACAGAGATTCTAGCAGTTGCAAACTAGACTGCTGGAACTCTTGCAGCAATGCTTGTCGTTGTTGTTGTATTTGCTGTTGCGATCGCTCGTATTCTTTTTTCAATTCTGCTACGTACTGTAACAATTGTTGAGATTCTTTGGTTGGTGTATCTTTAAGTTTTCCTAAATCTTGTTGAGAGAAAATTGTAATTAGCTCATTTAAGGTAATTTGTAGTGCTTGCGCCAACTTGAGCAGGACATCCACCCGCATCTGCCCAACTCCAAGCCGTCGCAATCGCAAAAGCTGACGTTCTGAGACACCAGCAGTGCGACTCAGCGCTCTAAAACTAGAAATACCCGCTCGTTGCATCAAATCATGCAACTGTGAAGTAAAATCGGTGTGGGACATCGTTGAGCAATTCAAAATTCAAAGTTTAATCTGGAAGACAATCAGTACTAGCAAGCCATCTAGCCTCTAGTAGCCCGCCACATCAATTTTGACGGGTCGTGAGGGCTAGAAACCGGGTAACTTTGGCGAAACCCGGTTTGGTGATAACCCACCTCTATTCTTCCAGTAAACTTCTCAGCATCCAAGCATTCTTTTCATGTACTTGCATTCGCTGAGTCAATAAATCAGCAGTAGGTTCGTCATTGGCTTCGTCTACTATGGGAAAGATAGACCGCGCAGTTCTGACAACGGCTTCTTGCCCTTCTACAAGCAGACGGATCATTTCTGTGGCTTTGGGAACGCCAGAAGTTTCTGAAATAGAACTTAGTTTGGCAAATTCGCTATAAGTACCGGGTGCAGGATAGCCCAATGCTCTGATTCGTTCAGCAATCAAATCAACTGCTGTTGCCAATTCTGTATATTGCGTCTCAAACAACAAGTGCAAGGTTTGGAACATCGGTCCTGTGACATTCCAATGGAAGTTATGAGTTTTCAGGTACAGCGTGTAAGTATCAGCCAACAGGTGAGACAAACCCTCAGCAATTTTAGCTCTGCTTGCTTCGTCAATGCCGATATTTACTGGGAAAGCTTGATTTTGCATGATTTTCTTTTGTTTAATTACTGGTTAATTACGCTAAATGCATCTTCAGAACGCTCTTGGGAGCTTTGCGGACTCGGGCTTTGATGGTTTCTTTACCCAAACGCTGGCAAGCCTCATAGCGATGGCATCCAGAAAATCCATAATACTGTCCATCGACTTCTAGAATATCAATTGGTTCTTGCTGTCCAATGGCAGCAATTGACTCCATTAAAGCTTTTACTTTCTGTGGATCGTTTTTGCGTGGCAAAGGTCGCCGTATCTGATTTAAAGGAATTTCTTGAACTCTAACCATAAATTGAGTTTTGTTGATGAGTCGTGTTTTCAAAAAACTGCTAAGTGTCGGGGAATTCAAAATTTAAAATTTAAAATTTTTTTGAATTTCTCACGCTCGCGAATTTGAGCGCAGCGAGTGGCTCCTCATTGCTCTGCACTACTTAGTCGTTCTCTATATATCATAGTCGTTATGACTTTGGCTTGCAACTTAATTGTGAAAGAAAACTGAATGTTTGAGTAGCAAAGATCAGCAAGCTAAAAAGGAACCCTAACAGGGAAATGAGGGTCTTGATGTCAGGATACTCCGCTTGATGAAATTTTTCTCCACGGATTTTTTCCGGTTTGGGGTTTGCAAGCAAGTATGATTGACATCATCCTTCTGACTTCATACTGGTTTTGGCAATCATTTCCCCTAAACAGCTATGGTGGCAAAACTAAAGATTCCATGAAAATTATCTGGCGTATTTCTTACACCGTACTGACCACATTTTGTTTATTAGGTCTGACTGGGGCGTCAGATCCTGTAAGCAAAACAAAGGATGTGGAAATCAGGATTGGCATAGTGCAGCGATTTGGAGATCATCCCACAGAACAGCTGCAATTAGAAGCGACCATTGGCGATCGCTTAAGACTAAAATTTCAAGATGGTCATCATCAGCAAACCCTAGTAACTACTAACCCTGTTAAGCTAGAAATCTTGACGCAAGCTTTGCCGGTAGCAGTCATCGAAGAAAAGGTCGTGTTGGGAACCTACCGTACCTATGAAACTGCCGAAGACAGTGCGAGAAACTGGCGTAAGAAGGGAATAGAGGTGGAAATAGCTCAACCAGAACGCTGGCAAATTTGGGCAAAACGCGAAGTTTATAACACTCCCTTACTGAGACGTTTGCTGTTACAGGATGTACAAGCTGCCGGTTATAAAACTGCTTTTATAGATAGCCAAGTTCTACAAAAGGTACCGCGAGTCACGAGTCTAGTGAATGGCAAACGCTTCAGCCCAGATAATTTAGAAATTAGTAGCGACAAAAATTTGATTCGGGTCAATAAAAGTCAAAAACCAGAGAAAGCACGTCTCTACGCTGGACGAATGGAGTTGCACCCCAATGCCTACGGTAGCTATACTCTGGTTAATAATGTACCTTTAGAAACATACTTACGTGGAGTCGTTCCTTATGAAATTGGAGCCTCAGCACCAAAGGCAGCACTAGAATCACAAGCGATTATTGCCCGAACTTATGCTTTACGGAATTTACATAGATTTGCCATAGATGGGTATCAATTGTGTGCTGATACTCACTGCCAAGTGTATTATGGGTTGAGTGGAGTGACACCGAACACAGATCAGGCGATCGCAGCAACACGGGGTATGGTTCTCACGTACAGAAATGAACTCGTCGATGCCCTATATTCTTCCACGACTGGGGGCGTCACAGCTTCCTTTAGCGATGTCTGGAATGGTGATGATCGTCCCTATTTGCAACCCATAGTAGATGCTCCGAGCCACAATGTATGGAACTTGTCTGGGCAGAATTTAGCAGATGAAAACCAATTTCAACGATTTATCAGTCTCAAACAAGGATTTAATGAAAGTCAGAGGGACTTATTCCGTTGGCGTAGGGAATCTAGCTTGAAAGACATTACCAAGGATTTACAGAAATTTCTGAAAGTGAAAAACAGTCCCTATGCAAAGTTTAAAACTATCCGAAACATGAGGGTTGTAGAGCGAAGCAAGAGCGGACGCATTCTTAAACTTAAAGTTAACACAGATATTGGCACTTTTTCTTTACATAAAGATGAGGTTCGTAGTGCCTTTGCTGCTCCTGTCAGCACACTATTTTACTTACAACCGTTAAATAAAGGTGAACCAGAACTTTGGGGATATGCCTTTGTTGGCGGTGGTTTAGGACATGGAGTTGGATTGAGTCAAATGGGGTCTCAAAATCTAGCTCAACTAGGCTGGTCGAGTCCAAAAATTCTTCAGTTCTACTATCCTGGAACGAAAATTCAAATTCTTGGCAACGGGATTTCGGAAACGAACTGAGTAAGTATGTCATACTCAAAATCTCTTTTTTCCTTTGCAGGGTAACTGAAGGGCTTCTTGTGGAGATTGCTAGAATTAAGTTGATAAAGCAGGAACGCGGGATTCCCTGTGCTCCTGCTTGTATCACGTGAATCTAGACTTAATGTCAAAATAGGTGTTGGAGCAGCACGCAACAGAGCAATGCTCTCTGTTAGTACTGCTTCTTTTCCTTTTGTGTTTTTACAACGTCGGAGACTCTTACAAGAGGTTGATTTTTCAAATCCCTAACTTTTAATAAAGTGCCTCTTCCTGGTGGGTTTCGATGGTACAGTCTCCGGTTGGGTAAGCCACACAAGTCAGAACATATCCACCTTCTATCTGGTCATCATCTAAGAAAGACTGGTCAGACTGGTCTGGAGCAGCACCTTTTGTGAGCTTACCAGCGCAGGTAGAGCAAGCACCAGCGCGGCAAGAGTAGGGTAAATCAAGACCAGCTTCTTCAGCAGCGTCTAGAATATAGATATCATCTTCTACATCAATTGTTTGGTTTAACTCTTCAGCTTCGTTGACTAGTGTCACTTTGTAAGTAGGCATTTTGTAATCCTCTCTTTTGCAAACGGACCGTATAAGTTATCCTGAAGCAAATACCACGGCTCATCTTATCGGATCAGCCGTCAATTAAAATTTGCTTCACTTCTGATACTACGAGAAAAATAAAAGGATGTAACCGGAAATTGAACTCGATTAGTAATGAAATTTAGTTAAGTAATCAAGATAAGTTTTTTTTATATGAATGAGCTTCTACTTGCTGGACTATTAAATAAAGTTACAAGTGTCAAAAAAATCTCGAAAGTATAAAAGTGCAGTCACTGTTACACAACAGTGAATGATTGAAGAAAAGATTTTGGAGTCATCCGCATACTATAAAATACATGGGAACGAACCATGTTTCGGGGTGTGGTGAGTTTCGAATACTGTTGGCTAATTCCCAAAATCCTTATTATTCCGTAGGTTGGGGAGAACACTTGTGTGGGCGGGTTGCCTGACTTGTAGACGCGCAGCAGCTTCCCGTAAGGATACGAACTCCCTTCCCTCAATAGTATTACTAGCCGAAAGCTCTTTCACCAGACACTGATCGCAATCATGCGCACGCGATCGCGTGTGGGCGACGTGTGCTTTTGACACTCAGCAAAATTCACGCAGTTGTGCGAGTGTTAACTAAAGGATGAAGTATACCCCACGGAAGTTGCTCCGAGATTGAAAAATGACCCTACGCGCCGGCGTTGTCTCCACGGAAGTTGCTTTGGGCTTGTATCCTTTACTGGATGAAGGACGAAGTATAAATTTTTCATCCTTCATCCTTCTTTTGGTCAATCTTGCAAGAAGTTGATTTTTGAGGTACTTAACCTTTATTCGATATCATCTTTCTTGTGTGTTTCGATGGTGCAGTTAGAGGTAGGTTTGGCGATACAAGTCAGCACATATCCAGCTTCAATCTGGTCCTCGTCCAAGTAATTCCCATCAGATTGATCAACAGTACCTGACTTAATGAAACCAGCACAGTCAGAGCAAGAACCAGAGCGGCAAGAGTAAGGTAAGTCAAGATCAGCTGCTTCCGCAATGTCTAGAATGTATTCATCATCTTCTACCTCAATTGTTTTGTTTATCCCTTCAGCTTGGCTAACCAGTGTCACTTTATAAGTAGGCATTTTGTCATCCTCTCTTTCGCAAACGGATCGTATGAGTTATCCTAAAGCAGATACCAGGCTCATCTTACTAGATCAGCCGTTCGTTGAAATTGCTTCACCTGTGATACTACGAGAAATAGAAAAAGGGATGTAACTGGAAATAGAAGTATAAAAAATCGCTAAATATATCAATCTTAAGTAAGTTGATTTATTAGAGCTATTTGAGTCAGGAATAGCGAAATAGGATTATTTTCACCCTTACACTCCTTCGTGCTCATGCACAAAAGCAATAAACTCAGCAGTGACGAGAATAATGTACGATAACTTTGCTTTTTCACAAAAACGCCTTGTACGGGTGGGTTTGGTTGGTACTGGGTATACAGCTGTTGCTAGATCTGAAGCATTGCTGCATGATGAGCGCTCCCATCTAGTCGCTGTTGTCGGTCACACACCAGAAAAGACAGAAGCTTTTGCGAGAAACTGCCAAGCTGAGGTCGTAGATTCTTGGCAACAACTGGTGGAGCAAGACAATGTAGACTTGGTCATGATTTGTACTGTGAATCGGGATCATGGTGCAATTGCCCGAAGAGCACTTGCAAGCGGCAAACACGTTGTTGTAGAATACCCTCTTTCTTTAGACGTGGCAGAAGCTGAAGAACTCATTGCCCTTGCAAAAGCACAAAAAAAATTACTCCATGTTGAACATATTGAACTGTTGGGTGGATTACATCAAGCCTTGAAGCAACATCTACCAAAAGTTGGTCAAGTCTTTTTTGTGCGCTACAATACCATCAAGCCCGAACATCCAGCACCCCGCAAATGGACTTACAATCACGAGCTTTTCGGCTTTCCTTTGATTGGTGGACTTTCTCGATTGCACCGTCTTGTGGATTTGTTTGGTAAAGTCATGTCCGTTAACTGTCATAACCGATTTTGGCAGACAGAGACAGAGTATTACCAAAGCTGTTTCTGCGATACTCATTTGTCCTTCGAGAGCGGACTGTTAGCTCATGTTGTCTATGGTAAAGGCGAAACTTTATGGCAGGCAGAACGTAGGTTTGAAGTTCATGGTGAAGATGGCGGATTAATTTTTGATAGCAACACGGGAGTTTTGGTGCAACTCGGCGAAATAAAGCCGATAGAAGTTGGTGCTCGTCAGGGTTTGTTTGCCAAAGATACGACAATGGTGTTAGACCATCTCATTAATGGCACTCCCCTATACGTTTCCCCAGAAGAAAGCTTGTACACCCTCAAGGTTGCAGATGCAGCAAGGCGTTCTGCCCAAACAGGGTTAACTGTAGTCGTTGAGGATGAATTATCAGCCACCCCAGCATGAAATCTGGAATAAGGTATCAAATCATAAAAAGGATTTGTTGAGTTTTCTGTTGCTCAACCCAAAGTTATCTACGGAAACACGGCAAACTATATTTATGGCAGATTCTTTAGACAAAATTTCATGAAAAGTGAAACGATTGTTATTTTATCTAACAGAGAACTAGATAAAATGCGTAAGGCTGGACATTTGGCAGCCGAGCTATTACACCATCTTGAACCAATGGTCAAGCCAGGGGTGAGTACTCTCGCACTGAATGACGAAGCAGAACGATGGACACAGGCACATGGTGCAAAAAGCGCACCTCTGGGCTACAAGGGTTATCCTAAGTCAATTTGCACGAGTGTTAATGAAGTCATCTGTCACGGTATTCCCAATGCCAAGCAAATCCTCAAGGAAGGTGACATCATCAATATTGATGTGACACCTATAGTTGATGGCTACCATGGTGATACATCCAAGACATTCTTTGTTGGCACGCCTTCCCCAAAAGCCAAAAAGTTGGTAGAAGTGACAGAGGAGTGCTTGAGAAGGGGCATTGCTGAGGTTAAGCCAGGAGCACGTATTGGGGATATCGGTGCAGCCATTCAAGAGTACGCTGAACCACAAGGCTTTTCGGTGGTGCGAGACTTCGTAGGACACGGTGTTAGCAACGTTTTCCACACTGCACCAGAAATACCCCATTATGGTACACGTGGCAAGGGGAAACGTCTTAGACCTGGTATGGTTTTTACCATTGAGCCGATGATTAACGAAGGTACTTGGGAAGTTGAGGTTCTCGGTGATGGTTGGACGGCTGTGACACGCGATCGCAAACTTTCCGCTCAATTTGAGCATACTCTCGCCGTGACTGAAAACGGCGTTGAAATCCTCACGTTACCCGAAGGCGAGACTTAACTATCAAAAGCCTTCATCTTGATGGCGTTAAAACTATAGGAGGGATCTGTGGCAAAGCGACACAGATCCGCCTGGAAAATTAAATAACCGACAGCTTAACTGAACCATGTTCAATTAGCTTTTCTGCTTTGAAGCAGTTCTTCAATCTAGTGCAAAAGTGTTTGGATGACGATTGATCGCTCAAGTTTTCAGGTCGTTTGTATAATTCCATAAGCTGATCCGTCTATCAATGCAGTCAATTAAATACGACAAATTATTACGATATCAAGCGTTATTATTGAGATGCTGTAGACACAGTCAGCGATGCTGCATTAGCAGTAGAGAGCGAGTCATGAACGAAGTGTATTTGACAGATTTCAATTCATGGATTGACCAGACAGCCCAATTCTTGCGGGAGCGTCGCTGGCATGAAATTGACGTAGAGCATCTGATTGAAGAGGTCGAAGACTTGGGTAAGAGTGAGCGGCGCGGGATTGCTAGCCAACTAACTCGCCTTCTACTACATTTGCTCAAGTGGCAATATCAACCTCAGCGTCGCTCGGATAGCTGGCTAGATTCCATCACTGATGCACGCACTCAAATTGAATTAGCCATTGAAGATAGTCCTAGTCTTAAAAACTATCCCGCAGAGCAACTTGAAGAGAGTTACCAACGCGCACGCCGCCAAGCAGCTAAGCAAACTAATATACAGATTTCAGTGTTTCCAAAAGAGTGCCCATATTCTCTGGAGTTAGTATTAGATGAAAATTGGCTGCCAGAAGAGAGTAAGTGATGTATTCATTGCTATTGAGGCTTATGATCGAGGCGAATCGCTTGCTCTAGAGCTAATTTTTCTCTGGCTCTACGAGCATATGGCTGTAATTTTGTGAGATTCCAGCCTGTAATTATACTCATATCTTCCAAATTCATTCCCTTCATTAACATTTCTACACACCATGTCTGTTGAGCTTGCTTAATGACTGGCTGTTGCCCTTCTGGTGTTAATAATTCCTCAGTTAATATTTGCCAGCGCTGTTGTATTTCTACCTCTGAAATTGGCATTCCATCATCGTTGAGAAATAATGCAGAGTGGTTATCTTTTCGACCTTTTAACCATTGAGTTAAGGGATTGCGAGTATAAGAGCCATAGCGCTTACCCATGATCCACTGATTAACTGGAACTTGTCGAATAGCACCCTGAGTGATTTGCAATAAGTGCTGGTTGGCATTACTAATTCGGTGAGTTCGCTCCAAATTCACAATTTCTTCTGGATATAAACCTGCTCCAAACAAAACATACATAAGAGCATAATCTCGTAGTCCTGATTTTTTGGCTCTTTGCAAAATCAAGTGGACTAAATTTGCTGGTAAATCTACCACTTTTTCTGTCGTAATAGACTCATTGTTGACTTGAGGTGAGGATTGTGTAGCTACCTTTAAAAACAGTGCCATCAAATTTTCCAAAAACTCATCTCTATCATGCCAAAGTTCATGAAATTCACTGGTAAACTCAATCACGGCATACCCCAACAACATACTATTGAGTAAACTTGCCAGCTTTTGAGCCGACAATTGCGTGTGTAATTGCTCACGTTCCATTACTATTGCTAAATATTCAGCAACATAGTAATTAGCTTGAGTTATGGTTCTTCCTAGTGCCTGACGATTTTCTACTGGATATTTTCCTGCCTCACCGACCATAGAACGTACTAGTTCAGGAACCTGTTCTAGAGCCTCTAATCGGTCTTCGCAGTAATCTTTGAGAGCTTGGTAAACACTGGTCGTTTGATTTGCTTGCATTTTTAAAGATTCACCCAGTTCTTTAAACACTGGCGATTCGGAAATGACCGCCAGAACCAATCCGTGCTTATTACCAAATTGCCGAAATAGCGTCACTTCATTAACTTTTGCTAATTCTGCGACTGCCTTTGTCGTCGTCTCGGTAATTCCTTGAGCCGCGAATAACTCCATTGCTGCATGAATCAGTCGCTGTCGCGTTGTCATTGTTTCACCAGACATAAGTTAAAAGTGCAAGTATCACTTGCACTTCAATTTTACCTTTGCTAAACTGAAAAATGTAAGTAACACTTGCATCCTCTATTTCTAATTTATAGTGCTAGTCATTAGGTACTCAGCACTGATACAGGCATTCACGTTAAAGGAAAGATTCATGACAATAAACTCAGATGCGACTGTTGCTAAGCAGTCACTGGCTCTGAGCTGGAGCAATGTGGCATTTTTCGGTACAGTTCATGCTTTGGCAATGCTTGCTCCTTGGTACTTTTCTTGGTCTGCGTTGGGAGTAATGATATTCCTGCACTGGTTGTTTGGCAGTATTGGCATCTGTTTGGGATATCACCGACTTTTAACTCACCGAAGTTTATCTGTGCCAAAGTGGTTGGAATATGCGATCGCTACCTTGGGAGCACTTGCTATGCAAGGAGGACCAATCTGTTGGGTAGCTGGACATCGGCTGCATCATGCACATACAGAGGACGCAGATAAAGATCCCTACTCTTCCCAGCGTGGTTTTTGGTGGAGTCATATGCTTTGGATTTTTTACCTACGTCCAGATTTTCTTAACTACGAAACATACAAACGATTTGCTCCTGAATTAGAGCGCGATCCATACTATCGTTGGCTAGAGCGCTACTTCTTACTGCTTCAAATTCCTGTTGCTGTTTTATTGTATGCTGTGGGTGGATGGTCTTTTATCGTCTATGGAGTTTTTCTCAAGTCAGTATTACTCTGGCATAGCACTTGGTTTATCAACTCTGCGGCTCACTTACGCGGTTACCGTCGTTTCCAGTTGAAGGACAACTCTCGTAATCTTTGGTGGGCAGCTATCCTAACTTATGGAGAAGGTTGGCATAATAATCACCATGCTCACCCAAATGTAGCAAAAGCCGGATACCATTGGTGGGAAGTAGATATGACTTGGTGGGCAATTAAAATATTGCAAACTCTGGGTTTAGCGAAGAAAGTTGTGATGCTTCCAACGCCAAAAGCAGAAGTTTAACCTCTTGCAATCAATCTCAGGGTATTGAGAACCACAGATGAGCACAGAGATGTACACCGATAAATTATCTGCATGTATCTCTGTGTGCATCTGCGGTTCCAAATATTCCTAAACCAGATTTTTGCAAGAAATCTAATGTACCGTTTTAGCCGAAAACAGTACCTATGGACACCATAACACTCACTGATCACCATCTTTTGTGTCTTTTACAACTGGCTAGCCCAGCTTTACCAGTGGGAGCTTATAGCTATTCTGAAGGATTAGAAACGCTGGTGGAGAATAGCACAATTGATAACCAAGCAGCTTTACAGCACTGGTTAAAAGCAGAACTGCGTTACGGCGCAATTCGTTTAGAGGCGGCGGTGATGGTACGAGCTTTTCAATCTGTGAAGGTGGGTGATTTCAAGGCGCTATCATATTGGAATATGTGGTTATCTGCTGTGCGGGAAACGGAAGAATTACGCGCTTCTAGCTGGCAAATGGGGCGATCGCTAATCCGCTTACTTGCAGAATTACAACCACAACTTGTAGCTATTGTCAATACTGTTGGTCATCCTTGCAATTATGCAATTGCTTTTGGCATTGCGGCTGCTCATTGGGATATCAATATAAAAGCAGCATTACTAGGATATCTGCATAGTTGGGCAAGTCACATGGTCACTGTTGGGGTAAAGCTAATTCCTTTGGGACAAACAGCGGGACAGCAGTTATTGCTGGAGTTACAAGAATTGCTGAGTGATGCAGTTGAAGAGATTATAGAGTTGGAGGATGAGGATTTAAGTTGTTGTAGTTGGGGTTTGTCGTTGGCGAGTATGAGACATGAGACACTTTATACAAGGCTATTTCGGAGTTGATGAAGAAGGTGAGGACACAAAAGGATTAACTAATGACTATGACTGCGAGTGCTTTTCGAGTTGGTGTTGCTGGTCCGGTGGGGTCGGGTAAAACGGCTTTGGTTGATGCTTTGTGTAAGGCGATGCGTGATGAGTATCAAATTGCCGTCGTGACGAATGATATTTATACGCAAGAGGATGCTCAATTTTTGGTGCGTTCTCAAGCTTTGGTAGGCGATCGCATTCTGGGTGTGGAAACTGGAGGTTGTCCTCATACGGCTATTCGGGAAGATGCTTCAATGAATTTGGCAGCAATTGAACAGTTGGAGGTGCGTTTTCCAGATTTGGATTTGGTATTTTTAGAAAGTGGTGGTGATAACTTGGCGGCTACTTTTAGTCCTGAGTTAGTAGATTTAACAATTTATGTTATCGATGTTGCTGCTGGTGATAAGATTCCCCGTAAAGGTGGTCCTGGAATTACTAAGTCTGATTTGTTGGTGATTAATAAAACTGATTTGGCTCCCTATGTCGGCGCTGATTTAAGTGTGATGGAACGAGATGCTAAAAAAATGCGTGGGGAAAAACCTTTTATTTTCACGAATTTGAAAACGAAGGAAGGATTGGCAGAGATTATTCAGTTTGTGGCTACAAATATTTGCTGATAAACATACTCAAAAGAAGAATTATCGATAAACATAGGCAGATTTGAATAAGCTAATACGCATTTAACTTGGCCTTTGTTGATTTTGGAGAAAAAGCGCGGAGCCGGAGACGCTCCGCCTCCGGTCAATCCTTCTCCCCTGCTCCTGGAGCCCCTCTGCCCCCCTGCTGTCTAAATGTGCAAATTAGGTGTTTAACAGCTTAGCCGTTATTTTCTTTGTACTATGCCAAACAAAAAATTGGATACCCAGTGCTAACATGATTGTTAGTTTAGGGAACAAGCAAGATGAATTGGGGAATTGGGGAAGCACAGCAAAAGTTTTCTGAACTCATTAATGCTGCAATTGATGAACCTCAGCTGGTTTATAACCAGGAGCAGTTAGTGGTAGCGGTAATAAAAGCTGAGATGTTTCAAGAGTTTTTGGCTTGGCGTAAGCAGCAAGAAAAGTTGTCTGTTGCAGACGCTTTCGCAGAATTACGACAGCTTTGCGCTGAGGAGGACTATATATTTGAGATTCCTTAATTCTAACAAAATACTACAGCAGCTATGACTCACCACATCCTCAAAGCCACCAAGAAAACCGTGCATCTTGGTGGATTCTCTCATCTTTTAGAACCAGCACTCACTGTTGACTCTGGCGACACAGTTGATGTAGAAACATACAGTGGTTACTACGTTTACGACAAAGCACCACCTGAGTTTCTCACACCTACATTTCTTGATATTTGCCAAAATCTTACCCCAGAACGCAAAGTTGCAGCAGGACCACATTTGCTGACTGGACCAATTTATGTACGGGGTGCGGAACCTGGAGATGTTTTGGAAGTAAAACTAGAAGCAATAACACCCAGTTTACCCGTTGGTTTTAACGCGATTCGTACAGGTTGGGGAGCATTACCACATCAGTTTTATCAACCAGCTTTGAGATTTATTCCTCTTGATTTAGAAAATAAAATTACAGAATTTCCAATTGGTAGTGGTATAAAAATTCCCCTCAAACCCTTTTTTGGTATCTTGGGTGTCGCTACTACAGAAGCATCCCGAAACTCAATCCCTCCTGGTCATTATGGTGGTAATATTGATAACCAGGACCTGCAAGCCGGTTCTAGAATTTTTTTGCCGATTTTTGTTCCTGGCGCTTTATTTTCTATCGGTGATGGACATTCAGCACAAGGAGATGGTGAAGTTAATGTTACCGCAATCGAGACTTCAATGAACGGCACGATTCAGTTAAAACTTCGCAAGAATTTACAATTGACAATGCCAATTGCCGAAACTCCTACAGATATTATCACGATGGGATTCGGTCAAACATTAGATGAGGCTTTAGAACTGGCTTTAAAAAATATGATTGATTTCTTAGAACGCTTCATCAATTTGTCACCTGAAGATGCTTATGTATTGTGTAGTTTAGCTGTAAACTTTCGTATCACCCAAGTTGTCAACAGTCCGCAAAAAGGTGTTCATGGAATGCTACCAAAGTCAATTTTGCCTAAAGCAATGGAACTATAGGACTCATATTTTATTTTTGAAAAAAGTCCGTACACCTCTACCTCCCTTATTTCCTGTTCCCTAAGAGTTCCCTAGAACACCGATTCAGTAATCGGGAAAAAGGTAAAAATTCACTTAACCACTTAGTAAACAGTGAAGGATAAAATAGCTGAAAAGCTGTTCAGGCACTAATTGTAGCGAAAAGTAAGGTGTTGGCGATATTTAATAAACTCTCAAGGTCAAATGCACTGTTGGTTCAGGTATATTCGGTTTAACACAGGTGCATTAAAGACCGAGAGTTTACGTATGCGACCAGGAAATTGGCATCCACCGATAGAACTGAATGCCCAAGAAGAAAAATCTCATATTTTTCTAGTTCCCCATGTGGTTTTCTCCAGCAACTTAACACTGGCATAGATAGCATCAATATGAGGAGTGGGAGTTTGCGTCAGTCTTCCCAATTCTGCGACAGCGCCGACGATCGCATCCACCTCTGTCGGACGACATGCTTCAACATCCTGCAGCATTGAAGTTTTGTGAGCACCAACTTTTTGCGCACCTTCAATCCGCTGCTCCAAGGTGATGCCAAAATCAATTCCCAGTTTCTCGGCGATTGCCTGTGCTTCGCTCATCATTTGTCTTGCGAGTTCGCGAGTCAAAGGGTATTGGCAAATATGATCGAGTGTTGCACGAGTTAAGGCGCTGATGGGATTAAACGCGACGTTTCCCCACAACTTCACCCACATGTCAGTGCGGATTTGAGTGCGTATGGGTGCTTTCAATCCTGCCAACTTTAAAGCTTGCGCTAACAACTGAATCCGTTCGGTTTTAGAAGCATCGATTTCACCCAGACTGAAGCGATCGCCTTCAATATGTTTAATCACACCTGGTTCAACTATCTCAGTTGCTGGGTAAACAACACAACCAATCACGCGCTCAGCACCAATATTAGCTTCAATGATACCATCCGGATCGACAGACTGAATCCGAATTCCTTCATACACGCCGCTGTGCTTGCGAAAGTACCACCAGGGAATGCCATTCTGAGACGTCACCACCATTGTTTCTGGTTTATAGAGATAGGGGAGATGGGGAGCGATCGCTGCTACACTTGTAGCCTTGACAGCCAAAATCACCACATCTTGGGGTTGAGCTTGACTCATATCACTGGTTGCTAAACTTGGAGTCGCTATGTGGATTGAGCCATCCGCCATTATCAGTTTCAGCCCATTTTTTTGAATTGCTTCTAGATGAGCACCACGAGCAATCAGCGTAACTTCTTTCCCAGAAAGCGCTAACTTTGCTCCTAAATAACCACCAATAGCACCCGCGCCAACAATACAGATTTTCATGGAATTTTATGTAGCTTTAAGCTTATTAACTCGCTGCTAATTGCCATCTGCTAACTATATCGCTAAACGAGCATAAATTTCTGGTGCGTTGTTTTTCAAGTCATTTATTAAAAGAGCGATCGCACTCGTCCCTGCATTACGTAAATAACGTTGTTTGCTCCCCGGTTCTAGCAACATCCCACCGCTATGATGAATACCAACTACCTGAAAATTATCATCGAAAACAGGCGAGCCTGATGAACCTGGTTCTGTACTTGTAGTATATTGCAATACTTGATTGTCGGCGTAGGCGACAAAGTTATTCTGTATGGAGATTTTCTTCAAATGTCCGCCGGGATGCTGAATGATTGCTACACGTTCATCTCGTCGCATCAACTTATTTTTGAAGATTAAGGGTTTGCCGAAGTCGGGGACATCTTTCAGGGTTACTACTGTAAAATCCAGTTCTTTGTTAGTGTAAAAAGCACCATCCGGTAAAGCGCTACATTTTTCCTAGACAAAACCGGACAACCTTGGCAAAAAAGGCGGGTTTTTCGGTCAATAAGCACGATTAATTGAGAATCGCCGCCTTTTTTGCCCCCACCACAGATATCTGTGAGTGCTTCAAGAGTACTCGTGGGGGTTTGGGTCTAACACGTAAGAAATGGAGCCAGCCTTTGTTGAATTGATCTGTGTTCCAAGACGAGTACGCGTAGTAGTAAGGCTGGCTCCATTTCTAGGGGACAATGAAAGGGAAGGAAGTCCTGTTTTGTCATGGTTTCACCCAACCCCCAATAATCTGTGTTGGGCATTCTTTACCCAACGCAGCAATTAAGAAAGATTGACGTTCTCTCTGTGATTCTACAAATGGTCTGAGGATTTCTGCCAACTCATTGATAGTGTTGGGGTCTAATTTCACCATCGACTCAACCTTTCACCTGCGCCAATGTTGTGACTAACACGCTTAATTACAAATATAATGTAGAAAATACTGCTTCAAGTTGTGAGAGGTAATGATGCTGTTTTCCTGAGAATGAGTGAGTGTATGTTTCTTTATTCCTCGGTTTCAAATACAACACCTTCATACAGCAGTTCAATCGGACACTCAAATTCAATGCTTGATAAAGTGATGATATCTCCAGCAGTGTAAGGATAGTAAAGCCACATTCTTCCCTCTCCCCGAGAGTAACGCTCAACGGAGATTTTTTCAGAGTCAATCAAGATATACTCTTGCAAAGTAGGGATTGTCAAATAGTAAGTGAATTTTTCACCTCTATCTTTAGCGCTTGTACCAGGGGATAGGACTTCTGCAATTAGTTTGGGATTTTGAATAAATTTGCGGGCATTGAGGTCTTGAGGGTTGCAACTAACGATAACATCAGGATAGTAGTAAGGGCTTCTAGAATTGACTTGCACTTTCACATCTGATACATTCACCCGACAATTTCTGGAACGCAGATGGGGACGTAAGGCTGTGTAAAAGTTAAGTGCAATGTCGTTATGGGGAATTGTACCACCCGTCATGGCAAATACTTCGCCGTTGACATATTCGTAGCGAACATCTTGCTGAGGTTCCCATTCGAGATATTCCTCGACTGTCATTTTTTGAGGTTGTTGGGGGGTAACTATCATACCAAAATTTCTTCAAGCTTGCTTTGATTGTAGCCAATGGTTAACATTTGAGATGTTGCAAGTCGAGTTGCGATTGGCTTTGCCACTGCCCCTTGGGCAATCGCCATGATTCCTATTACTGTTCACTCTCTAGCTTGAGCAACTTCGCCATATTCAGCCGTTGCAGCTTCCCTGTAGCTCCACGGGGTAGTTCATCCAAAATGTGAATTTGCTTAGGAACTTTGAAGTCTGCTAGCATAGTTGCACAGTAAGCTAAAAGTTCCTTTTCACTGGTTTCACCCTTAAGGACGACAGCGGCGTGAATATCCTCTCCCAAGGATTTATGGGGTACCGCAAAAGCAAGGGCTTCAGCAACCCCAGGATGGCGCAGCAGTACACTCTCCACTTCTAGTGGAGAAATTTTTTCACCGCCTCGGTTAATCAATTCCTTAATCCGTCCAGTCAGACGGAGATAGCCGTCAGCATCTTGTGTCCCCTGATCGCCAGTACGGAACCAACCGTTTATAAAAGTAGTGGCATTAGCTTGTGGGTTATTCTCGTAGCCATCAATCACATTTAGTCCTCTTACTACAACCTCACCCAAACTTCCTTGAGGGAGCAAATTGCCATCTTCGTCCATAATACCAACTTCCACACCAAAGCCGTAGCCAACCGTGCCCGGTTTACGTACTTTCGGCGGTAGCGGATTAGTCGCCATCAAGTGAGCAGCTTCGGTCATGCTGTAAGATTCCAAGACAGGAGCATTGAGTGTTGCTTCCATTTGTTCGCTAATGACAAGGGGAAGGGGAGCGCTGCTAGAGCGAATGAAGCGCAACGGGTTCGCTTTGACAATTTCTTCATTGCGGCTAGCTCGTGCTAGAATTGCTTGGTGCATGGTGGGTGCAGCCGAGTACCAAGTGGGTTGGAAGGTTTCCACCAGTTTCCAAAAACTTAGGGCATTAAAACTATCAGGTATGACGAGTGTTCCGCCAGATGCCAGAGTTGCCAGCATACACCCCACTAGCCCGTGAATGTGGAACAGAGGCATTAAACAAAGTGTAGTGTCAACTGCCGAGAGCGAGTATGCACTGATAATATTGTTAACAGAAGCAATCAGGTTACGATGCCGAATCGGGACTCGCTTGGGACGACTGGTGGTACCGCTGGTGTGAAGAATCATCGCCACATCGTCAGAGTCGGGAAAATCTTGATTGCCCAAAAATTCCCCTTGCCTAGTGGAGGCTGTTTTCACTAATTCAAAGCTTAATGTGCTCTCAGCATTAACTCTAGTATAAATCCGCATCATATCTGGCGAAGCTGCAGCAATTGCTGCTTCTGGTACGTCAGCGAGCGTAATCAGCGCTTTCGCCTGAGTATCTTCGTAGTAGAAGGCAAATTCTTCTTGCTTGTATTTTGGATTCAATGGTGCTGCGGTACCGCATAAAGCAGCAGCAAGAAAGCTGAGTACCATTGGTACTCCATTTGACATGACAATAGCGATGCGATCGCCCCGTTGCAAACCAAAACTGTTAAGTTGGGATACCAGTTCGACGACGTTCTCACACAGTTGCTTATAAGTTAGTGTTGCTCCCTCGGGTGCAGCTAGCGCTGAATGATTGTCTTCCCCTGCTAAAAGCTCAAATATGTTCATAGTTTGCGAAAAGCACATGAACTTCAAATAATTATCATTTTTATTGAAAGAGTGTCTCTTGAGTTTTTTGTATGATTTATTTTTTTGCAGTCCCTTAAGAGCACGACAGTTGGTATCATGGGAGCAAATATACACCATTTTCGCCACTCAAACTTCTTTCGGCGTTTTGTTTTTCCCGATCATAACGAATCCTGTTCGTTGGAAGCTCACGTTGATTTATCAAAGCGTGATTCCTACATAGTATCACTGCAAGTTTTGCTACTTAGAGAACCAATGAAATTGACAATTTAGACGAGTTTAGGCGTAATGTTATTACGGCAATTTTTGCTACTATAGGACACGCTTGAAGCGGCAATATCTTATATCTTATGGAGCGTCGAAAATTTCTAAAGTATGCCACTTTAGCAGGAACTAGCTTTACGTTTGCTAGCTGTACCCAAGGCGGCAAATCTCAATCCCAAAGTGAAGTGCCTGTCCTAGCTTCGCCTATAGCGGCGGATGAACCTCTTAAGGTAGGATTTGTCTATGTTGGATCTGTAGGTGACTTTGGTTGGACTTATGCTCACGATTTAGGTCGCAGAGAGATGGAGGCAAATCTCCAGGAGAAGGTGAAAACGACTTTTGTAGAAAATGTCAGCGAAGGTGCAGACGCTGAGAGAGTCATTCGTCAACTGGCGTTAGAAGGTAATAAGTTAATCTTCACGACTTTTTTTGGCTACATGAACTCAACCCTTAAAGTAGCAAAAGACTTTAAGGGTGTTCATTTTGAACATTGTACTGGATACAAACGCGCTACAAATGTCGGTACCTATCTGGGACGCTTTGAAGAACCGCGATACTTAACTGGCATGATTGCTGGCAAAATGACAAAATCGAATGTGATTGGTTTTGTTGGTTCATACCCAATCCCTGAAGTCATTCGAGGAATTGGTGCGTTTACGCAAGGACTGCGGGAAACAAATCCTAAAGCAAAAGTGAAAGTAGTTTGGGTGCTAAGTTGGTATGATCCAGCTAAAGAACGAGAAGCAGCCCAAGCTTTGGTGAGTTTGGGTGCGGATATCCTCGCACAGCATACCGATTCTGCTGCTCCTATTCAACTAGCAGAAGAAAAGGGTATTTATGCTTTTGGTCATAACAGTGATATGAGTAGGTTTGGTGCAAGAGCTTGTTTAACATCAGCTTTGAATAAATGGGGTAAATTTTATACAGAAAAAGCCTTGGCTGTCATCAACGGTACTTGGCAGTCTGATGAAGTTTGGTATGGAATTGCTCAAGAAATGGTGGATATTGCACCCTTGAATCCTGTGATTCCTCAAGATGTTCAACAATTAGTGATGGCGAAGCGTGATGAGTTCGTTAAGGGTGCTGCACATCCTTTTGATGGTCCGGTGAAAGACCAAAAGGGTGTGGTACGAGTCCTTAAGGGTCAAGCGTTGAGTGATAAGGAACAACTACTGATGGATTGGTATGTTGAAGGAATTGAAGGGTCAATTCCGAAGAAGGAATCCTAGCCCTTGTAGTTTCAAATATCCTATTTTACCCTGCGCAGCGATAGACTTCTACTAGGTTAAGCTAAACAGCTGCTGGTTCTAGTAGCTTAATGTTGAAATAATTAAACTCAGTTGATGTGCGAGTGCTATCTTTATACTCTTGCACAACTTGTTTAGTCATTATATAATAGCCCTCTATCTTCTCATAAGAATCTTCAAATTTGAGAACAGTGGTCACTTCATTAGTTTTCAAGTTACGGAAAATCGCATCATAGCGAGTTGCAATGTAACCAGAACCTGTATCTGAATTTTCGTAGGTATCAATAATAAAAGCCATGCGACCCATAACTCGACTGACCTGACAAACTTCATTGCCCCGGAGTTTATAATTTGAATCCATGGAATCGCCGCCCTTCACTAAGATTTCTATTGCACCATTCGGGTCTTCTTGACCAAAACTAAACTCGTGCTTTCCATGAGACTGCTCAAAGTTCGTACGTTGACGATGGGTGACTATATCTCGCAATTGGGTATAAATCCCTTCTTCTATTTGCTCATCTACAACACCCGTAACTTCTACGCTTAAATCGCGGTTAATTCGAATCTTACCTGTGTGGACTTCATCTCCCTGAACCAGGTGTACATCTGCGCTGTAGCCTGGAAAGTAATCATTCCAAGTGTAACGACTTTCGTAAGCGGTTTGGAATATCTGACGGGCTGTTGTTGGATGTGTCATATAACCACTTTGACTTCACCTTTTTTCAGTTTAGTCTACTGAGTAGGTAAATCTGTTGAGAGGTCCGTGACTCACGATCCATAGCATTTTTCAGTTACGTGAAGTACAAAACCCCATTGCCCAATGCCCAATGCCCATTAACTACTCTTGTGAGTCGCTATCTGAGGATAAAACCATAACTGGTTGTTGATAGAGCGGTACAGTAAATGTCACTGTTGATCCTAGCCCTTCGCCTAAACTGTAAAAATTAACCTCACCTCCCATCGCCTCTACCAGTTTTTGGGATATTGCTAGTCCCAAACCTGTACCACCGTACTGGCGAGTGCGGGAGCTATCTACCTGACTAAATAATTGAAACAGTTTCTCCTGTTTGTCGAGAGAGACACCAATCCCAGTGTCTGCTACGCGCACTCTTACCATACCAGGAAATTGTTGGTCTTGAAATGTCACTTTTTTGCGAACGACATCAGCACTGATAGTTATACCACCTTCATGAGTGAATTTAATCGCATTACTAACTAGATTTAGCATGACTTGCTTTAGGCGCTGGTAATCGCCACAGACGATAATTTCATCAGAAGTTGCAGGCATTTGCATACGGAAGCTAAGGTTTTTCCCATCTGCTTGAGGGCGGAGAAAACTTTCTAAATCACTGAATAGCTCATCTAACCTAACTGATCGCAATTCCAGTTCCATTTTGCCTGCTTCAATTCTGGCAATGTCTAAGATGTCGTTGATAATATCAAGCAAATACAGTGATGATTTATGAGCTTCTTCAAGAAACTGCCTTTGTTCTTCTGGATCGTCTGCCATGCCCTCCAAAACTAACTTTAAAAATCCGATAATGCCATTGAGTGGTGTTCTCAACTCATGGGTGACATTGGCGAGAAACTCTCTGATGCGACGGGTGGCTTGTTCGGCTTGTTGACGTGCTTGTTCCAGTTCTTTGTATAAAGTTGCGTGGGCGATCGCTGTTCCTAGCTGATCTGCCACATCTTTTGCTATTTCAAGTTCCTCTGCAGTTATCGCATAGCATCTGGTGCCTAAAGTCACAGCAATCAATCCATTTGGTTGGTCTTGATGGCAAGTCGCAACCACTAACATTTTCTGCTGGTCAAACTGAAGATGTTGTGGATTTTCTGCCAAAATAGGTTGTAGGGTTGCCAGTGCTTGGGCAAAGCCCGGCTCAGAAGCTATGTCTATTTCCAAGCCAAGCATAGAGTTTAGAGACGGTTGGCAGTACTCTGCGATCACCTGCACTTTCGTGCTAGATGATTGATAAGGACAAATGATACAGCGTTCTAATCGCAGCGCTTTACCCAAACTATCCACCGTTTGTTGCCAAATGATATCCAGATCCAATGTCCGCCGGATATTTCTGGTAATTTGGTTTATCAGTTTATGGTGGCGCTGTGAACGTATCGCTGAATCTAGCTGTACAGGTGTTTGAGATGTCAAGTTTTCTTCTTTGCAAAGAGCTGCTTGCAGCAGTCGTCCCATGACGAAAACTGTTGTTGGAGTACTTGCTAAGGAAGACATTATTGGACTCATTACCAACTCAAACTCAAACAGCTGCTGACCGTACCTAAACCAGCACTGATTCCTTTCGGGTATTAAAGTTATTAAAATATGCTGCAACTTTTCGGTGTATGCAGCCTTATCCACTGGAATAAAGGCATATTCTTTACCGCTTTGGTTTTCAACAATTTGCTTAGGGTTTAACCCCAAGCGTTCGCAGTGTTGCCACCAGAAGGTCAGGTAGCATCCTGTACTATCTTGTGTGTACACCAACTCGGCTCCTAAATTTGCCCATGAGCCATTAGTGTTACTGGTAATATCTTCTAGATTTTCTGACAATATGTTCGACCTTTGGGAGTTAGCAGTAATACTCATGACTCGAGTTGGATAACATAGATGCCAACTCAAAGAAGCTTTGCTATTCGCTGCCTAAAGTTGGGAATAAATTTTTACAGCTGTAGCATACATAGCGGCGATTTTTGATTGTTCTAAAATCTCGCATCGGAAATTCTACATTTTTTAATCCTCCATATATATCTTATCTTTTTACTTTTTTTAGCTTTTTGTGAGTTTAATCATTCCACTCCCCTCGAGATGGTAAAGGTCTACGTACAGGTGTACGCGTCAGTTCATCATCTCTTGGGGTTTCACCCCTCAACCACTGACGGATCGCCACCTCAATAACTTTACTTGGGTCATTGGTAAGATGCTGAATTTGTTCTAGTAACTCGGAATCTAGGCGAATGGCAATTTCTACCTTGTCGGCAAGTCTTTGTTCCGCATCAATAGCATTCTCGTTCATATTCATAGGGTAATACTGTTGAATTTGTTTTTCCAAGGCTTTGTAAAGTCGCTCTATTCAAACCAATGTGGCTCTTGCAGGTAGCAGTCGCTCATGAAGTCCGTATTTTTGTACTTCTTGTTGTTTATTGTACGCCTCTAACTGATAAATACGAGAAGCTATGCATAGACCTTCATATCTTCATTTGAAAGTCCACAAACTAATATTCATTTGTCAGTAGTCATTAGTCAATAGTCATTAGTCATTAGTCATTAGTCATTAGTTATTCCTCTTGTCCCCCTGTCGCCCATTGCCCATTGCCCATTGCCCCTTGCCCATTGCCCCTTGCCCATTGCCCATTGCCCCTTGCCCCTTGCAACGTCTTAGCTAAGAAAGTATTAAAATACGTTAAGTATATTGCTGTTTTATTCCTTGTTGCTGATAAAGCAAAGAAGTCTATGACTGACGTTCCCGCAAATCGTATTCGGAATTTTTGTATTATTGCTCATATTGACCACGGAAAATCTACCCTAGCAGACCGATTGCTGCAAGTGACAGGCACTGTAGATCAGCGGGAAATGAAGGAACAATTTCTCGATAACATGGATTTGGAACGGGAGCGCGGCATTACTATTAAGCTGCAAGCAGCCCGAATGAACTACAAGGCAAAAGATGGTCAAACATATGTACTGAATTTAATTGATACGCCAGGGCATGTGGATTTTTCGTATGAAGTGTCTCGCAGTCTTGCTGCTTGCGAAGGGGCGCTGTTGGTAGTAGATGCTTCTCAGGGAGTGGAAGCTCAGACTTTGGCAAATGTCTACTTAGCTTTAGAGCATAACCTGGAAATTATCCCGGTTCTGAATAAAATTGACTTACCTGGAGCAGAACCAGAGCGGGTCATCAAGGAAATTGAAGAAATCATTGGTTTAGATTGCAGTGGTGCAATTCTCGCCTCTGCTAAAGAGGGAATTGGCATTGATGATATTTTAGAGGCAATTGTCGATCGCATACCACCGGCACAAAACACAGTCAGCGATCGCTTACGAGCATTGATTTTTGATAGCTACTACGATAGCTACCGAGGAGTCATTGTTTATTTTCGGGTGATGGATGGCACACTCAAGAAGGGTGATCGCATCTACCTCATGGCTTCTGGCAAGGAATACGAAATTGATGAGTTAGGAGTGCTTTCTCCCACCCAAAAGCAGGTTGAAGAACTGCACGCTGGAGAAGTCGGTTATTTAGCTGCAGCAATTAAAGCTGTGGCTGATGCACGGGTGGGAGACACAATGACTTTATCCAACGCCAAAGCCGCTGAACCTTTGTCTGGTTACAAAGAAGCTAACCCAATGGTCTTCTGTGGAATGTTCCCCATTGATGCTGACCAATTTGAAGACTTGCGCGAAGCCTTGGATAAGCTGAAACTTAACGATGCAGCACTGCACTTTGAACCAGAAACCTCTAGCGCAATGGGTTTTGGTTTCCGCTGTGGCTTCTTAGGCTTGCTGCACATGGAAATTGTGCAAGAACGCTTAGAGCGAGAGTATGACCTAGACTTAATCATTACAGCTCCTTCTGTTGTTTACAAGGTACATACCCTCAAGGGCGAGGAAGTGTACATCGACAACCCCAGTCACCTACCCTCTCCCAACGAACGGGAAAAAATTGAAGAACCCTACGTTCAAGTGGATATGATTACGCCAGAAACTTACGTCGGTACTTTGATGGAGTTGTCGCAAAATCGGCGTGGTGTCTTTAAAGATATGAAATATCTCACCCAAGGACGCACCACACTCACTTATGAGTTGCCCTTGGCAGAAGTTGTCACAGACTTTTTTGACCAAATGAAATCTCGCTCACGTGGATATGCCAGTATGGAATATCAACTAATTGGCTACCGAGAAAATCCCCTAGTTAAGCTCGATATTTTAATTAATAGCGAGCCAGTGGATTCTTTGGCAATGATTGTCCATAGAGATAAAGCATACAACGTCGGGCGGTCAATGGCAGAAAAACTTAAAGAATTGATTCCCCGGCATCAATTCAAAGTACCAATTCAAGCAGCTATTGGTAGTAAAATTATTGCCAGTGAACACATCCCGGCATTGCGGAAAGATGTACTTGCCAAATGCTACGGCGGTGACATTAGCCGGAAGAAGAAACTCTTGCAGAAGCAGGCAAAAGGTAAAAAGCGGATGAAAGCTGTGGGTACAGTGGATGTACCGCAAGAAGCTTTTATGGCAGTACTGCGTTTAGATCAGCAGTAATTCTACCGTTTCCTTACATCTTGCACCAGTTAATTTATTGCAATTTTTGTAGGGGAGCCAGTACTTGATGAGGGTTTCCCGACAGAGGTATCTGGTGAGACCAGCGCTGCACCGACGTCTCCCTTAGGAGAAGGGCGTTGGGCACTGCTTACCGTTCGCTCAAACTGCTATTTTTACGTTGACAGCAGTGCCCACCTGTTCGCGCAGCGTCTCCCTTAGGAGAAGAGTTTTGAGAATGGTGCAAGATTTCAGTTTTGCTCAGAATGACAGTTAACCGAGAAGTATTGAATCGCATGGTCAAGATTCCAATTATTGATTTTTCTCTCTTTACCAGTGGTCATGCAACAGCTAGGCAAACTGTAGTTCAGCAAATTTATCAAGCTTGCCATCAAATTGGATTTATGTACTTAAAAAAAACAAAAATATCAAATGACTTAATTAACCAAGTATTTCAACAAAGCAAAAACTTCTTTGAATTACCTTTCACACTGAAGCAGCAGTTAGCTTGGAGTGATGAATTTAGTAATCAAGGTTACGTTGGTCTTGAGAGAGAACGTCTTAACCCTAACAACCCAGGAGACTTGAAAGAGGCATTTAATATTGGTAAACAAAAGGCAACGAATCATACAGATGTCACAGATAAATTATCCATTATATTCACTGCCTCAGCTTCTCCGGCAAAAAACCCTCACATTCTCACCTTCTACGGAGCTTGTACAGAACTTGCTAACAAGGTGCTGCAAGCATTTGCTTTGGCTTTAGAATTGCCAGAAGATTTTTTTACGACAAACCATAGCCAGCAAAATCATACCTTGCGACTACTGCACTATCCATCTTTGTCGCAGTCACCTAAACGAGGACAAGTTCGCGCTGGTGAACATTCCGACTATGGCAGCATGACCTTGCTGTTTCAAGATGAAGTTGGAGGATTGGAAGTACGAACAGCATCAGGTGAGTGGATTGCAGCTTCACCCATTCCTGATTCTGTTATAGTCAACACTGGCGATTTAATGGAACGCTGGACAAACCATATATTTTGCTCAACTAAGCATCGGGTGATGATTCCAAATGATGATAGGGTAAAGCAGTCAAGATATTCTGTGGCGTTTTTCTGTCATCCTAATGACGATACAGAAATTGTTTGTCTAGAAAGCTGTCAGAGGCATAAATCACCTATTTATCCTCCTATTCTTGCAGGAGAGTATCTTTTGAGCCGTTTACAGGCAACTTATTAACAGTTATCAGTTATCAGTTATTGATCGCCTGGGTAGATTAATTCGGATTTGGGTCGATGGAGGGCATCGTGGCAAGGATTTTAGCCACTGGGTAATTGATGTTTATCGCTGGTTTTGGAGCGTTGTCACACGTCATGAACAGCAGAAAGGCTTACCGAGGTTCTTAGTAATGATTTCCCGACTTACGATGATGCACAGCGGTAATCCCCTCACCATCCAGCACTTTACCATTATCCACAGTCGCATAAACAAGCCAATGATCGCCTACTTCCATCCGACTTTTTACGGAGCATTCCAGGTAAGCTAAAGCATCATTGAGAATGGGAGAGCCGTTTCCAGCTTCTTGTGTTGCGACATCATCGAATCGGTTTTGTCCTGGACCAAAAGGTTTGAGGAAGTGCTTCATTAAGCCGATGTGGTTTCCCTCTTTCAAGACATTAAGGACAAAATTGTTACCAGAATGTGTCAGTGTTTCTACAGCACGCTCTTTCGCGACAGCAATGGTTAAACCAGGTGGATTAAAGCTTGCTTGAGAGACCCAAGAGGCTAACATCGCACTGGATATTTCGCCTTGCTTTGCTGTGAGGATACACAGTGAACCCACAACGCGTCCGACTGCTTGTTCAGTAGTTGTGGCGCTTTGGCTTGGAGTACGCACTTTTTTAGCTTTCTTCAGTGCTTGGGCGAAATCAGTTCCTGCTTCTTCACACATTTGCAGGGTGGCATCATTAGGTTTAAACTTCACCCTGATGGTTTCAAAACCAAATCGATAGCCAGCATCTCTCAATTTACCCTCGATAATATCGACAGCTTCTCCACTCCAGCCAAAGGAACCAAAGACACCAGCAAGTTTGTTGTTAGTCGCACCTGAAAGTACAATACCCAAAGCGACTTGCACAGGAGTGGGTGCATGACCACCAAGGGTAGGAGAACCAATGATAAAGCCAGATGCTTTTTCCACTGCAGAGCGGATTTCTTCTGGATCAGCAAATTCGCAGTTAATTGATTCTACAGCAACGCCCGCTTTTGTCATACCACGAGCGATCGCTTGGGAGAGAGTCGCTGTGTTTCCATACGCAGAAGCATAAATCAATGCGACAGATGTATCTTGCGATGCTTGCTCCTGACACCATTGGCGATAAAATTCTGTTAGTTCAATTAAGCTGTAGCGTACTAATGGTCCATGCCCAGTCGCATACATTCTCACGGGTAAATCGCCAAGTTTATCGAGTGCAGTTTCGACTTGACGAGCGTGGGGAGCCATCAGACAATCAAAATAATAGCGTTTATCTTCGTTAAAGGTTTCCCAGCCTTCATCAAAAACTTGGTCGCCACAGATATGCGCTCCAAAAAGCTTATCTGTGTAGAGAATTTCTGTTTGCGGATCGTAGGTGCAAAGTAAGTCTGAATAACGGGGATTGGGAGTGGGGATAAATTGCAAATAATGACCTTTGCCCAAGTCTAAAGTTTCTTCCCCCCGCATGACAATGACTGGTAAATCTGGGTTTTCCAGTGCGCCACGCAAATTTATTGCTCCTGGGTTAGAACAAACAAAGGTGATTTGCGGTGCAAGTTCTAACAAAGCTTTGAGAGTTGTGACGCGGTTGAGATTGATATGACCGAGAATGACGTAATCAATGTCTTTGAAATCAAACCGTTGCTGCAAAGCTTCCAGGTAAATTTCTGTAAATGTTTCTCCTGGAGGATCAATGAGGGCTGTTTTATCTCCTTTGATGAGATAAGAATTTGCAGTTGTCCCCTTTGCTAGAGCATATTCTATTTCAAATCTCAGGCGTGTCCAACTGCGGGAACGAAGCACAGTTGTGTCTGTAGCAATGGGGTAAACCTGAACGTCACGGGGCTTAGTTTCTGGCATAAGTCATCTTTAATAAAATTTAATATTGAACTGTATGCTTTATGTAGAGGCGACTTTAGCTAGTACATCGGCGAGCTGAGCAGGGTGAGAGAACATTGGGTAATGACCCGCAGGTAACTCAATTGCATCAACTCCAAGACGTTTGCGTGCAGCATATCGACACCATGCAGGTGAAAGTATTCGGTCTTCACCACAGACGATATATGTACACTCCACATCTTGCCAAGCTTGTAGGGGACTGACCTCGCTTATGTATAAAAACTGCTGATTGCGTAACTTCGGAAATGCCCAACGTACCATATCTGGTGAGGAACCATGAAAGATAAACTCCATCGCGACAGCCTCGTCTTGTAAAGGGTTTATCCCCAACGCCGCCGGATTGAATATATTTGGCTCATCGCGGAACTGGTCTAACTTATCAGCTTCTGGCAGTTCGTAGCCTATTGCCTTGAGAAAGTTGGGATCTGCCTCATCATAAGACTGGTCGAGGAGACTTACACCGATGTGCGGGATCAGCCCATCAACGAAAACAAGCTGACGCACTGGACGCTGACTGGCAACGAGGGGGATAATTAAGCCTGCCATCGAGTGACCAACTAGCACCACATCGTCTTCAAATCCTTGCAGTGCCTTGCTCACAACCTCGGCATATTGAGCGACACCAGCAGTGGGGTCTTCAATTGGGAGATCCACTGCTACCGTCTGATGACCACGCGCTTCTATATCTTGGGTGAGTAGATCCCAACACCACGCGCCCAGGTAAGCACCGTGAACTAAACACAAAAGACTCATAAGCAGTTATCAGTTATCAGTAGAGTGGACTGCTGTTGTTAATAATGGTTTCCAACTTTACGGTGGTGAACAGCAGTGAGGGCTTCTGGCTTACTCACTCGTCCTGCGTATACGGTACTATATACAATCCAGTGGTCACCACCATCCATCCGACTGATGACTTCGCACTCCATATATGCTAGAGCGTCTGCAAGGATGGGTGTACCGTTTTCGGCTGGTTGGGTTCTGACTCCTTCAAAGCGATCAGCACCCGGGGCAAAGCGTTTGAGGAAGTGCTTCATCAATTTTTGATAGTTACCTTCTTCTAGGACGTTTAGCACGAATTTATCGCCCACTTGCATGAGTGATTCAATTGCCCTATCTTTGGCAACAGCGATGGATATTCCTATAGGTTGGAAGCTGGCTTGAGATACCCAAGAAGCTAGCATGGCGCTGGATACATCGCCTCTTTTAGCGGTGATGATATACAGTCCACCACTGATTCTACCCAATGCTTTGTCGAGTTCAGCACCTAGGGATTTCATGTGCTTGATGCTGCGATCGCGTGTCACCCACTGTCCTATGTCTGTCCCTGCTTCTTCACACTGCTTGTAGGTGTTTTCTGTGGGTGTTTGTTTAATCCGAATTGCTGGAAACGCTGGTATCAAACCCAAATTCCGGAATTGACTCAGCAACAGGTCAATTGGTTCGTCATCGCCACCGCCTGATTCAAAAATGCCCACTGCTTGCTTTTCATTAACTGAGCCTAAAATGGTGCTGAGGGCGGCTTGGGTATCAGCTGCACCAGAAGCTGGAGGTATTCCGACGATAATACCAGCACAACGGCTGACAAGTTCCCGCAATTCTTGTAAGTCAACGCCTGCACGCAAGTCTACCATTTCTGTAGCGACGCCAGTTTTGGTAATACCGCTGGCAATTGCTTGAGCTAGGCGATCGCTATAACCGTAATCTGAAACGTAAAAGACTCCTACACTCGTTTCTGCCTTGGCTTGAGTTTTACTCCAATTGCGATAACGCCCAGTGAGTTCGTCAACGTTATGTTGTAGCAACGGTCCGTGTCCCGTAGCAATTATGCTAATTTTTTTCAGTTCAGCCATCCGCTTGAGGGCAGACAAAACTGAACGGGCATTGGGAGCCATGAGACATTCGTAGTAGTATTGAAAATCTGCTTCTATAGTTTTTAAGTCTTCGTCAAAGGTGTTATCTGAGCAATAATGCATCCCAAACGCATCGCAGGTAAACAGAGTTTGGGTTTTATGGTCGAAGGTGAAGATGGTGTCAGGCCAGTGTAAATTTGGTGCAATGACAAATTCTAGTTCGTGTCCGTTGCCTAAATCCAGGCGATCGCCATTTTTCACAATTTGCCGCTTAAACGGACGATGCACCATATTCTCTAGAAACTGGATGGCGACTTTAGAACCGACAACCGTTACATCTGGCGCAAGTTGCAGAATATCTTTCACTAAACCGCTATGGTCTGGTTCAGTGTGGCTGATAATTAAATGATGAATATCTGCTGGATTAACTAAACCTTTAAGGGTATCTAAGTACAGTTGGCGAAACTTTTCGTGTGAGGTATCAACCAGAGCTATTTGCTCACCGCGTATGAGGAATGAGTTGTAGGTAGTACCATTCTGCAGACCGAACTCAATATCAAAGCGATCGCGATCCCAATCCAAAGAGCGAATTGCTGTTGTCTGGGGAGCAATCTCAGCAGTTTGCATGGTTAGCCTTTTCTTGGTTTTTTCGGTGAGCGCTACCATAACGAGTCTCCTTAGCAACTGAGTATTTATTACTCTGCTCCTATTGTGACACGTTTTTTTTGTAACTTTTTTTTAAAAAATCTATAGTTAAGTTAAAAAAACTAAAAGTATCAGTGAGGGTGAGGGATGTAAAGGTGAGTAGCAGATGAGAAACACTCAGCAGACAATTTGGTTGGGGTTGATGATTGGAAATTCCCGTCTGCATTGGGCACACTTTACAGGCGAAACACTTATTCATACTTGGGACACAGATTATCTACCAGCAGATGTTGTCCATCAACTGTCTCAATCTCAAACACTGAAGGACTTACCACCAGAGATTTTCCCAACCGCAGAAGAGGACAAGGGGACAAGGGGACAAGGGGACAAGGGGACAAGGAGACAAGGAGACAAGGAGACAAGGAGGATAAATTTCCCCTCCCCCCATCTCCCCCTCCCCCTCCTCCTAGCCTCTGTTGTTCCCAGTCAAACAGCACTGTGGCAAACTTATCCTAATGTTCGCATTATTACCTTAGATCAAGTCCCTGTAAAAGGGATGTATCCGACACTGGGAATTGATCGCGCCTTGGCTTTGTGGGGTGCTGGGCAGAATTGGGGTTTTCCAATACTGGTGATTGACACCGGAACAGCACTGACATTTACAGGTGCTGATGCTAACCATTGTTTGGTTGGAGGCGCAATTCTTCCAGGATTGGGCTTGCAGCTTGCGACTCTTGCTGAACAAACAGGACAATTACCAACAGTCGAGTTACCTGAGCAATTACCCCAACGGTATGCTTTGAATACTCAAGAGGCGATGCAAAGTGGGGTAATTTATACTTTAGTTGCAGGAATCAAAGATTTTATTGAAGTGTGGTGGCGCGATTTTCCTGAAGGTAATGTTGCGGTAACTGGAGGCGATCGCGAGTTACTGGTAAATTATATGCGATCACTTTTTCCTGAAATTGCAGCACGTTTAATTGTGGAACAGAATTTAATATTTTGGGGGATGTCGAGCAATTAAGGCAAGAAGCAAACAAGCAAGGTATTCCAATGTCTGACTTAGTTACACTTTCCACTAGGAAAAGCCTATAAATGAAAATAGTTCGTATAGATTTTGAGTGAAGTATCCATCTTTTCAGACTCCTACCTTGTAAGCTTCTTGCACTTTTATAGTGGTCGAAGGAACATCGTTGGTAACAGTTTTCGCTTCTTCAAAAGCTTCTCGACCTGTAATCAATCTAGAGCGACGATTACGAGTGATATAATTCCATGCCCACTGAAATACTACTAATAATTTAGTGTCGAACTCGATTAAGAAGTAGATATGAACGACTAACCAAAATATCCAAGCAAGGAAACCTTGGAGTTTGATGAAGCTTAAATCTACAACAGCTAAATTTTTGCCAATCATCGCCAAACTACCTACGTCATTGTAACGAAATTGTGGTAGTGTTTGACCTTGAAGGCGTTTTTGAATAAGTTTAGCTACATACTCTCCTTCTTGTTTGGCTACGGGTGCAACACCAGGTAAGGGTTTTCCATCTTGATGAGAGAAGTTGCCTAAATCTCCGATGACAAAGATGTTTTTAGAACCCTTAATCGTCAAGTCTGGTTCTACAATCACACGTCCGGAGCGATCGCACTCTACACCTGTGCGGTTTGCTAAAACTTGCCCTATGGAGGAACCTTTCACACCTGCTGCCCATAATATAGTTTTTGAGGCAATTTCTTGAACTTTATCACCTTGCTTGAAAGTAACGATATCATTTTCAATATTCGTCACCCTGGTATTAGTTTGGGTAACCACACCTAACTTTTGCAAAGATACTTTTGCTACTTTTGATAACTGTGGTACCATATGAGGGAGGATGCGATCGCCCCCTTGCAATAATAAAATCTTAGTTTCTGAGGTGTCGATGTTGCGGAAATCTTCTTTGAGAGTTTTGTACGCCAATTCTGAGATCGCACCTGCTAACTCTACACCTGTGGGACCAGCTCCGACAATCACAAAAGTCAACCAAGCACGGCGTAGTTCGGGGTCAGTTTCTTTTTCTGCTGCTTCAAATGCCGAAAATATCCGGCGACGTATTTCTATGGCGTCTTCAACAGTTTTCAAACCAGGAGCCAATGGTCTCCAGTTATCGTGACCATAATAGGAATGGTTAGCACCTGTGGCAACAACTAATGTATCGTAGGGTATTGTTCTATCACCCAGAGTAACTTCTTGGGCTTCTGGATCAATATCATTTACTTCTCCCAACAACACTTTTGTATTCTTGCTTTTCCTGAATACAGCTCGTAATGGTGAGGAGATATCAGCAGGTGATAGCGTGCCTGTCGCAACTTGATATAAAAGCGGCTGAAATAAATGAAAGTTACGTTTATCGATGAGAGTAACATTGACATTCGCTTTGGCAAGAGTCTTTGCTGTATACAGTCCACCAAAGCCTCCACCAATGATTACAACGTGATGTAGTGCATTATTCTCATGTACAACTACCATAAGAACTATTTCCTTTGTTAAGAGGTTTGTAAACTTTCTTAACAAAGATCTAGCAAAATTAGAATAAAGGCTGCCGTTTATTTATAGCATTTGAAAAAATACTAAAAGTAGTCTAAATTACAGCAATTCACGCTTAAGAAATTACCCTATGTCCGCCAAAGACCTCAATTATTTTTACCTTTGAGAAAGTCGCGAATATCCCCAGCCACAACTCCAGCACAGGACTCTGGTAAATTATTCCCTCCGTGGGTAATCATTTTCAACTGTGCGTGAGGAATGTACTGAGCGTAAGCCCGACTTATAGCAAGAGTTTCTTGGTTCTCTTTTCCACCTTGTAGAATCAAAACTGGGGTTGTCATCATCAAGTACAATCGCTCATGTAGCAATTCTGCCTGAATTTCTGGATGCTGGCGTTGGAAGAGGAGCTGACAAGCGGTAGGGTATTGCAGCATCACCTGATGAAACTGCCAATCTTGTTCAATTTTTTCATTCAAACCAAAGATTTTGGTAATGGGACGAAGTAGTCGCAACAATTGAAAAACCAGCGGTGGACGCTTCTGTATACGTTGCATTCTTTGCCAACGTTTTTTTTGCCCTTCTATCTCTACACCTTCTGGCGCTAATAGCACCAAACCACTAACTTGTTCTGGATATTTCAAAGCATAGCTAGCAGCAATCCAACCTCCAAGGGAATCTCCAACTAAATACACCTTTTCTTGCTTCAAAGCGTGTAGAAATTCTGCTAAACACTCTACTTGCAAATCAATTGAATAATGAACATTAGGAAACTCTGACTCGCCAAATCCTAGTAAATCTGGCGAAAAGCAATGGAAATCTCGTGACAGCATCTCCATAACACAGACCCATTGGCTACTATCATTCCAAGCACCATGTAAGAAAACTATGGAAGTTCCCTCTCCAATTTCACGCCAGAAAAGTGTCCCTTGAGAAAGCTTTATCCGGGAATTACGGAATATAGAGTCCATATCTAATTATTTAATAAAAGCCTTATCTTTAGTAGATTTTAGATTGGAAATTGTGAGTAATGAGTTGGTAGTTGCTAGTAGTTAAGCTGTTGCGTATCTAATTTGTATATCGGACGCGGGCTGTCCGGCCCCGAAGTCGCTACAACGCGCTTAACCCGACGCCAGATGCTTCTCCCAAGGGGAGACGCAATCATGCGAACAAGCGGGGGAACCCCGCCAACGCACTGGCTCCCTTCGGGAACGCCCGTCGCCTACGGCGGGAAACCCGCCTGCAGCGCTGGATTCACCGCAACGCGCAACTCTTGGCACTACAATGATTTTACGTTTTAGTCTTATACAATCTAGCTGCACATCAGCTTAGTACAAAATTCAACTAACTACTAATCACCAACCATTACTGAAATAGCGTTACGCCAATGTTGTCAAGCCATCTAGATAGTCTTGCAACTGGCGACTATGGTCATGAGACATCTGTCCTGGAGGTAGGGAATTGAGTGGAAAAGCCTGAATTTCCATCACTTCTAAAGTATCTTGAATTTCCATTTTTCCCTGCACTTGGGCTTCAACCACAATACAAATTGAGTGGATTCTAGGATCGCGGTCTGGTGCGGAGTATACACCAACTAAACGCCGAATTGATACCAGTTCTAGTCCTGTTTCTTCCATCAACTCTCGTCGGATAGCATTAGGAACATCTTCTCCCCAGTCCACCATACCTCCAGGTAATGCCCACAGACCGTTGTCGCGCCGACGGATCAGCACAATTCGACCATCTGGTAAAATCGGGATGATGCTTGTGCCTGGGATGGGATGACGGAAGATAATGCCCAGTACAGTTTGTCCAATGCGCCATAAGTTACGTGTCGACTGAACAGCCACAGCAAAAAAAGCAAGAATGTTCAATTTTCAAATGTTTGACTTGTTGTGTAGAGTTCCCCCACCACTCACACTTTTTCAACTGTCTTGTTGAGTTGCCCATTTTACAACAATGCTCGTGGATTGGAGTTTTATCCTAACGATTAACGTAGAATCTAAATTGATTCTATCATTTACTGAAACGAAAAAAATGTATATATATATACAGACACCTCTCAGTTGATACAGTTTTGAGCTTCTAGCAAAAGCATTATGTTTGCTGCGAGTAGAAGCAAATTCTTATTTTTCGATACAAATTTATCATACTTGCTACGAGTAGAAGCAGATTCTCGTTTTTCCAGACAAATTTATTAGATAAATGAGAAAAATTAGTATGTTGCGCGGCGTGTCCTCAAGTTGTAAATAATGGGAGAGAAAAGAATTTGAAAAAGGAGTAAATCATGAGCGTCCAAGACAACTTCGGTTCACAGGTAAGCCTCACTGCTGCACAAGAGTTTCTGCAGAATCTCTGGGAGGAGCATTTGCGATGCGAGTTTGCATCACACGACACCGAGGATACCCTCGCCACCATGGTCGAGGACGCCTACGTCAACAATATCCCGGTGTTGACTGGAGGTGTTGGACTGGACAAGCTGCGGGAGTTCTACTCCAAGCACTTCATTTCCCAGATGCCTCCTGATACGGAAATAATACCCATCTCACGAACCATTGGCAACGATCAACTGGTTGATGAAATGGTGTTTAAGTTCACTCATACCATAAGAATGGACTGGATGCTGCCCAACATTGCTCCTACCAGTAAGCGTGTTGAGGTGCCGCTGGTCGCTATTGTTCGATTCAGGGACGGAAAGTTAGCCCACGAGCACATCTACTGGGATCAAGCTTCCGTGCTGGTTCAACTCGGACTGCTCGATGCTAGCACCCTGCCCGTCGTCGGCATTGAAAGTGCCCACAAAGCCCTCGATCCGAGTTTGCCATCGAACGCACTGATGCACCGTGCTGGCTAAAGCCAGTTGTCCCTCAGCCATCCGTAAACTTTCAAGAGCAGCAGGTTTATTCTACAGTATGCTCTACCAATCGCAAGCACCAGACATGATTCTACAGATTAATTGATATTTTAAATGAGAATGTGCTACGCTAGTCTACCGTTTGAAAATATGTTAGTTGCAAAACTAGGCTAAAGTCATACAAGTAATACCAATAGCTGTTATTGCCTATATTCAGCCTAGAAGTAGCTTTTTTGTTGTTTATTAATGAGGTGAACATGGCTAAGCGCCGCAATCCAAAGAAAGAAAAGGCGCTACGGAACCAGGCATATGCCCGAAAGTTTCGTAAACGGACTACAACGGGACGTTTCCAAAGAAGGTTCCAACAACGACCGCCGAAGAGTGAAGAGGATGAGGGCGCAGCATCAATTACAGCTGCTGAATAGTTCTCTATTCAAATATTTTTTGCCCCATAGCTCTTTGAGGTGTCAGGGCGTACATAAAGTACGCTTTTGTTGATTATTTATCGGTAATTTGGGTGCGGGCGGCAAGGAGTGCTTGCTTGACTTGGGCAAAGCCTGTACCACCGTAGCTATTACGAGCAGCAACTACTTGCCGAGGTGATATTGCCTGGTAAATGTCTTGTGCAAATGCTGGATGAAGTTGTTGCCACTCCTCCAAGCTTAAATCTTTGAGGAGTTTACCAGCGGCAATACTGGTTTTTACTACTTTGCCCACAAGATTGTATGCTTCCCGGAAAGGGACACCCCGTGCAGCAAGATAGTCTGCTACATCGGTAGCATTAGAAAAGTCTTCTGTGACTGCTTCTGCTAAGCGCCCTTTACGAAATTCTAAACCTTCTTGAAGTAAGATGATCATTGCTTCTAAACAAGCTTTGATGGTAGTAACGCTGTCAAATAAACCTTCTTTGTCTTCTTGCAGGTCTTTGTTGTATGCCAAGGGTAGCCCCTTCATCATGACCAACATTGCCTGAAGATGACCAAATACGCGTCCAGTTTTCCCGCGCACCAGTTCCGGTACGTCGGGATTTTTCTTTTGGGGCATAATGCTGGAACCAGTGGCGCAGCTATCCTTGAGGGTGACAAAGCTAAATTCCTCTGACGCCCAAAGAATGACTTCTTCTGAAAGACGGCTAAGGTGAACCATAATGAGACTGGCAGCACAGAGAAATTCGATCGCAAAATCGCGATCGCTCACTCCATCAAGGCTGTTTGCATAAACTCCCTCAAAATCCAAGAGTTTTGCTGTATAATGGCGATCTATAGGGAAAGTCGTTCCTGCTAGAGCACCGCACCCTAATGGTGAGATATTGACTCGGCGAGAAACATCTCCTAAACGTTCCCAGTCGCGTTGCGCCATATGAAAATATGCCAGCAAGTGGTGAGCCAAACTCAAAGGTTGGGCACGTTGCAGGTGGGTATAACCAGGAATCAGCGTTTCAACGTGTTTTTCAGCGATATCTAGTAAAACTTGTTGAAATTCTCGCAGTTGATTGCGGATTTGTTGAATTTGGTCGCGGAGATAGAGTCTAGTATCAGTACCTACTTGGTCATTTCGGGAGCGAGCAGTGTGTAACTTTTTACCCAAATCGCCAACAATTTCCACTAAACGTCGTTCAACGGCAAAATGTACGTCTTCCGCTTCGACACCTGGCAAAAATTTACCTTGGCGATATTCCTGGCGAATTTGCTCTAAACCTGTAACGAGTTGCTCTCCTTCTTCCTGAGAAATGATACCAGTATGAGCCAGCATTTTGGCATGAGCTTGAGAGCCAGTGAGGTCATACTCGATTAATTGAATGTCAAAATGAATACTGGCATTAAACAGAGCGATCGCAGGATGTAGTGCCGATTCAAACCGTTGGCTCCAAGTTTGTTGTTCTGTCATGGGCGTGGGAAATCTATTAATCACAAATTATGAATTATGAAATAATAAACGTTAATCTTCAATGACATCCACCCAAAACCAATTCTCATTAATTTTTAGAGAATCTAAGAGCCAAATATATTGAAGAAGGAGTCAGAAGTCAGAAGCAATTAGTGGGGGATTCAAACCCGCCACTGTCTTGTTGACCACCACCACCCTTCGGGTTCGCCAGATACCTACGGTAAGTCCTGCGGAGGCTTGAGCCAACGCGTAGCGTCTCCGCTATTGAGAGGGAGACGTCGGTGCAGTACTGGACTCACCAAATTTCCAATCTTGCGTGGGGGTCTTAAACCCATTTATTCCTCCCTTGCGTCGTACAGAATTCACGACAGATTCTGTTTGAGTTCTGGCGGATTTTCTATTACTGACAGAAACAAATCTCTATCTCGATTAGACAGCACTAGCCTTTCATGAGCATCTATATCTTGTTTAGCGGCTGGCAAAACATGAAAGAGTGTATAAGCACTCAAAGAAATTCCTTTGAGACTCGCAGCACGCTCTAACAGTTCTTTTTGTTCTTGGGTAACTCGTAAATCGATGCGACAATCTTTTGCAGATGATGCTTCTGACATGACTAATTCCCAGCTTCAGCTTAGTCTTGATTTACAGTATAGAAATAGTGGCGGACAATATACACACAATTCTCAACTCTATGCTTATGCCTGTGGGAACTTCAGCTTAGATCAGAAGGTTAGACGGTAGATGAGTTCATCGGAAAGTTTTCCTTTGATGAACTCCGCGTTTTTCTTGATGTTGTGCAGTTCAAACCCAAGCTTCTCAACCACCTTACGGGACGCATAGTTCTGCTCGTTCACCGAAGCGTACAGCGCGGGAAAGTCGAAGCGCTTTCGAGCAAGAGCGATCGCTCTTGAGCAGTAGACAGGCGCATACCCCAGGTTCTGGAAGTCTACGAAAGTCATGAAGCCGATTTCTGCGTATGCATCATCGAAAATACCTATCTCGACAACTCCAACGTACTGCTGTTGTGGAAGTACCGCAACCCACTTCAGCCAGGTCATAGTGTTGTTATCTGGGGATTTTTCCAGTGCGGCGAACTTGAACTTTTGCTTAAGCTCCAACAGAGTCGGGATGTTATCTTCTAGATATTCGTATAATCTCGGGTTGCTCAGGTGAGAGCACAGCAGTTGGGCGTGGTGTTCCGTTACTTTTTCTAAATGCAAAAGCACCGGGGCTTTGTCCATGTCGAGTCTCGTCCTTCTCCAATCATGTGAACACCAGTGCAAATTCTTCTACAAATTGCAAGGTGAACAAAATTCTAATTCCTTAATTTATAAGCTGTCCGTACAACTTGTCCTGCTAACACTGCTGCACCAAAACCATTATCAATATTCACCACACCCACACCAGCAGCACAAGAGTTGAGCATTGTCAACAGTGGCGCTAAACCTCCAAAACTAGCACCGTAACCAACGCTGGTGGGAACAGCAATCACAGGACAATCTGCTAAACCCGCAACCACGCTGGGTAAAGCGCCTTCCATCCCCGCTACAACAATCAACACGGATGCTGATTCAATAACATGGCGGTTATTTAACAAGCGGTGAATTCCTGCAACTCCGACATCCCAAAGGCGTTGTACATGGAAACCAGAAAGTTCTGCAGTGACAGCAGCTTCTTCAGCAACAGGTAAATCAGCAGTGCCAGCAGAAAGAATCCCAATTGTACCAGGATACTCTGGTTCAATGGTAGGAGGTGCAATTGCACAAATTCGCGCCAAGTTATAGTAGCGCAGACCTTGAACTTTTGTTTCCAGTGCGGCGAAAACATCTGGTTCTATGCGAGTCGCCATCACCACAGGGTTACGCTGGCGCATAGCTTCCATAATTTGAGCAATTTGCTCAGGAGTTTTGCCTAATCCCCAAATAACTTCTGGAAATCCAGTTCTCAAGGCGCGATGATGGTCAACTTTGGCAAAATCGCCTACAGGTTCATAAGCCAAGTGTCTCAGTTTTTCTAATGCTCCATCTGGAGTCATGTTACCATTGGCAACGCTTTCTAAGAGCGATCGCAAAGATGTATCATCGGTCATTTGTCCTTTGTCGCTCGTCATTTGTTAGTTGTTAATTCTTTGTTGACTGTTAGTTGTTAATGATTAAGTCTCAACCTCTAAATTCTATTTGGATCAATTCCTTGTTGCTGTAATTTCACTAAAAGTTCCTGAAGTTGTTGTTGAGTTTGTTCTAGTTGTTGCTGTTGTTTTATTAGTGTTTCTTCTAGTGTTTGGTATCTGTTACCATTTTGGTCATACCAATACAGCCATTCTCGTGTTCGTCCCTGATAGGTTCCGCGATGCTCCAGCAGGGAGCCGCCCAAAGGGCTATCGCGCCCAATACCTAAAGCTATCTCAGGCATCCAAACTATATCCCCAGATTGTAATACATATTTACCTTCAACTAAGCGATAAACTTCTAAACGTTGTCGCTTACGACGCAAGCGCGTTGGAGCATAAATAATATAGTATAAAATGCCCAATTGAGCATAGTCTATTTTCTTTTGTTCGTATTCGCCATTGTAGGTTTGAGAAACAACTTCTAAAGCCAGAATGGGGACAATCCCATCTTCTTCCCAGAGAACATAACTGGAACGTCCATTTTCTCCGACAAACCTTTCTACTCCTAAACTCAAAAATCCATCTGGTACAATTGCTCCTTGATTGGGAGCATAATAAATTCCCATATTTATACCAAAAAACCAATCATCACGGTTTTGCCATATGAAAGATAAGATAGCTAATAATAAATTGGGAATTAATATTTGCAGTTCGTTATCCACAGGTGTATCATCTGAGTCAGGCAATTCTGCTGATGAAGGTAGACAGTCTAAGGGATTGTAGCTAAACATAAGTTGTCATCCCTCCCTAAAATCAAAATCTAAACTCATTTGTCCATAACTCAACGGTAACTCAGTCTAAACATTCTTTAGCGATTAATACTAACGATGTCGATTCTCAAGGTCCGTGATAGACACGCAAAACTACAACATCTAACGGTTGCGTTTGCCCTGTGACTGTTCTACTTCGCCTTGTTTGCATACCCTAAAATTATAGAAAGTACAACCCCAAACCAAGTTCCTATGAGCGTCTTAATACCAGATGACATTCTCCGGGCAACAAAAATGACTGAGGATGAATTAAAGTTGGAGATCGCTATCATGCTCTACAAGCAAGAAAAAATTAGTAGTGGCAAAGCTCGTGCTTGGACTGGACTGACAGTGATTAAATTTCAACATGAACTTGCCAAGCGCGGATTCTGCATCAACTATGATGTGCAGGATTTCCAGTCGGATGTCAGAACGCTACAATCGAACTGAGTTTTTATACAGTCTGACAATCTGTTATGCCGTGATCGCTCTGCACATAAATAAAACGTAAAGTTATCATTGGCAACGCCTTTTAAGAGCGATCGCAAAGATTTGTCAGCGAGCATCCAAAATGTGTAAATTTATTTTATTTTGTAGTGCCAAGAGTTGCGCGTTGCGGTGAATCCAGCGCGAATGACGGGTTTCCCGCCGTAGGCGACGGGCGTTCCCGAAGGGAGCCACTCCGCCCTTAAAGGTTCCCTCCGTTGTTGCAAGAGCGTCTGGGCAAGGAGAAGGACGTGGCGTCGGGTTAAGCGCGTTGTAGCGACTTCGGGACATCTTGCCCGCTTTGGTTATAAAGTAGGGAGCAATCCTCGTCTCCCACTACCGTTTTTTTGCATGCATTGGGATGCTCCCGATTTGTCATCCGTCATGTGTCCCTTGTCCTTTGTTTAGCAGCAGTCCTTTATCCTTGCTAACAAATGACTAATGACTAATAACTATTCTGCGACTTTAATTTCATACTTATTCCACAACGCTCCCCTTTGAGAACCAACAGCAGAGAATTTCACATTTTGTAGGCGATCGCGTACTGCTGCTAATGATAAAGGATTCACCAAGTAAATGAAAGGTAAGTATTCTTGTGAAATACGTTGCGTTTCGGCGTAAATCTCTTTACGCTTGTTTTGGTCAAACTCCTGCGCTGCTTTAATATAAAGACGACCAATTTCCGCTTCCCATTCTGGAACTTCCCTTCCAGTGAGGGGTTGTTTTCCTGGTAGTGGTTTTTGGTTGAAGACATGCAATCCACCATCAGGTAACCAGACATTTGCTCCATCATGTGGTTCTGGTCCTCCAACAAAGCCTCCTATGTAACATTCCCAATCATAGGTATTGGTAAGCTTGTCTGTGAGAGTATTAAAAGTCATTGGGTTAAAATCTACTTGAATACCAATTTTACTTAGGTCTTGCTTTATTTGTGACCCCATTGTCACACGGGTTTTATTTTCAACATTAGTTAATAGGGTGAAGCGTACGCGATTACCGTCAGCATCTAATAATTCGTTTCTGGCATTATATTTAAAACCTGCATTTAAGAGTAATTGTTTCGCTTTTTCTGGATTATAGTCATAAACCTTGACATCTTTCCTTAGAGGAGTATAAAAGGGACTTTGGGGCTCAATTGGTGAATCTTGGAGCGTACCAATTCCCCGAAAGACGTTTGTTAAGATTGCTTTTCGATTGATAGCATGAGCAATTGCTTGTCGAAATGCCAATGTATTAAACCAACGAGATTTTATAGGGTTAATGAGAGGCTGACCGTTTTGTCGCCGGCCTTTGTTTAAATTAAAGGAAATAAAAGTTGTTGTAAATTCTGGACCACCATTGTAGATGGTAAATTTTCCTCGTTTTTCTTCTCGCTTCAATAAGGAGAAATTTTCAGGACTCACAAGAACTGTATCTAATCCACCAGAGCGAAATTGTAGAATCATCGTATCGGTAGATTCAATAATTTGCCAAACAATTCGCTCAGTATAAGGCAATTGATGACCTTGCTTATCTTTGCGCCAGTAATAAGGATTGCGCCAAAATACCACACGCTGACTAGGAGTATAACTTTCTATTTTATAAGGACCATTAACAATAATTTTGGACGGGTCAGTACCTGTTCCCCAAGTCGAGAGAAATTGAGGATTACCATTTGCATCATGAGATTTGAGAGATGCTTCTAAAGCATGTTTTGGTAAGATACCAACTGAATTTGTTGATGGTCCGCCCGTTGTGTAGAGAAAAGGTGAAAACGGTTCGGTAAAACTAAATTCAACTCGACGGTTATCTATTTTTCTAATTTGAGGAAAAGCTCCAGTAGAACCTATTTTGAGTGCATCTTTCCAATCAGTAGGAATTTTTGAGTTAAAAATAATATCTTGATAAGTGAAGATAACATCATCAGCCGTTAGCGGTTCTCCATCAGACCATTTTAAACCCTCTCGCAAGGTAAAAGTAATCAGCTTTTTATCATCAGAAATTTGCCATGATTCAGCTAAAGCTGGCTCAATTTTGCCCGTCATACCGTTAAGGGTTGTTAGTCCCTCAGCAGTGAACAAAAAAACATGAGGATACTCTTGATTGAAGGCGTAGTTAAAGGTTTTCGGGTCACCTATGGTACCTGTAACCCATTGGGAGACTTGCGCCGCCTGAATTTTAAAGTTTGCTGGGTTGCAACTGGTGAAAATTAGTTGACAACTTAGCCATAGAGCTAATATTAGGACAATCGAAAGCCAGCGGCGGCGAAATGGGAAGAAGGTAGACATTCTGGAACAGATATTCTGAATTTTTTCGTAATCATACACTTTAACAGATTAACAAGGTTTATTTCTTTGCAAAAGGCAGAAAAGAAAATGTTGGAATTTTTAGAGGAAGTGGGGTATGGATCATGATTGACCATGCTCGCTTGTTTAAAGAACTCCTGTCCACTTTTTTCGTAGAGTTTATCAAGCTATTTCTACCGTATGTCTTGACTTATCTGAAAACAGATTCGGTGACGTTTTTGGATAAGGAAGTGTTTACAGATGTCACCGCAGGAGAACGTTATGAAGCGGATTTATTTGTGCAGGCGCAGGCTCCACCACATACCAAATGATAGTATGTGTATCTGCGACAACGGCGGTCATGCGAAATCCTCTCTAGGAAAATTTCCCCACATCTCACGTCGCGCTTGTGCAATATCTTCTTCGGTGATACGAACGCTTAAATCCGCACAAAGCCCTTTAATATTGCGACGATTCCCTTTGGAAGGGCTTTTAGTTTTAAGAAATTCAACGAAGTCTAGGACTTCCTGTTGTTTTTCTGGGGGTAAATCTCGTAAATTATTGAGAATTGTTTGTTCGATGGTCATAAATTTTCCGATAAGCACAATTTCATCTAATAGTACCAACGCGATTGTGCAGAGCGCACTGATAAAGCGCGATCGCATTTCACAAAAAGCAGAGTTATGATCAGCGCTCTCTATTGCCAACGCGATCGCCTATGGCGGGCACTTCGTGCCAATGCCCTTTGGGCACGCTACGCGAACGCATTTCAGAAAAACTAGAGTGTTGTTTTTTTTATCGTACGGGCTATTAGAGGAGCCTTTTTTTCTAATCCTTGTAGCGTTAAATCTCCATCCAAATAAAGTTGATACCATTGTTGACGCTGGCGCAACACTCGCTCATCATCACGTAACCGCAACCGTTCCAACGTAAATTCTGCTTTTTGACGTTGTTGCGCAGGAACTTTATCTGTCAATACTAACTGTAGAGAAGGAAGTAGAATTTCAAACCAATCTTCTCCCAAATCAAAAGGGTCAAGTACTTGGTCATCAAGAGTCCCTTTACTACTATTAATCCAAGCAGAAGCAAAGCGCAAATTACTCCACTCATAAGCCAAATGACGATAATTTTCACGACTGAGATAATGCTCTACTGTACCAACTGGTTCGTACATGACTGAGTAAGCACAAAGATTATTAAATCCATCAGCTAAATAACTTTTGAAAGACGACCAATAATCTGGAGTTCTTTTTTTTGGATCTGGATTTTTTGCCAACCAAGCATTTCCTGGTTATCGCACTTTTTCATTAAATAAAAGTGGTTCTGGTGGAGGATGAAATGGTATCATCTACTTAAACCTCTGATAGTCCAGAACTTCTTCTTTCTGCTGTCACTATCCAACGTGGCCAAAATGGGTCATGTCCGGGTAAAACTCTTTGCAATTCTTGATGGATTTGTGTCTGGCTTCTCAAGTTTTCTGGAAAAGCATCCATATCATCATCACGCATCCATGCTTCTGCTGCTTCAATGGCAATTTCTGCTTCCTTGGAACGAGCTTGTTTCAGTCCAAAAATTTCTGATGTTAACCATCCAACTGTATCTCCCTGTTTAGACCAAGGTATCTCATCAAGCCTCACTTCTTGACCTGCTAATTGAAATAAAAATAATCTATCTTCTGACTCATCAAAACCTGGTTCTAAGGATGCAAGAACAAGTGGAGAGTGAGTCGTTACTAAGGCTTGTATTTTCATTTCAACCTGTAATTCTGTAACGACTTCTAAAATAGCTGGTAAAATCACTCGTTGCCACCGAGGATGTAGGTGTGATTCAATTTCATCAATTAATAAAACTATCTGATGAATTGGCTTTTGTTTTCGCAGTTGGGAAGCTTTTGTATGTTCGTACCAAGTCCACACCAGTAAATAAGCAAGTCCCAAAATACGCTTCATTCCGGCTGAAGTGTAAATAACAGGAACATTACCGTAAGGTAGATTAACAGTAGGAATATCGCGTATATCTTCCACAGAAACTCGCGTTGGTTCCCCCACATTTATCCATTCATCCGGGTGAGGAGCAAGCTTTTCAATCACATTAGAAAAAAGTTGAAATGGATATTTATTGGGTTGATTTTGCCATGTCACCCAATCTTGAATTAGACCATTACAAAGAACTTTACCCTCTGATTTTAAGCCATTCCAAAGCGTATCTGGAGTAAAATTATAAGCATTATCGCGTTTGCGAGTTGGGTCATAAACAGAAAAACCACCATCAACCCGCACATAAATCGCAACCTCTTCTAATGATTGAGGCGTTTGTAAATTCTGCCATTGTTGTTCGGAAAAATCAAATGAACTTTGATACTCTCTTGTATTTTCTAACGTGCTAACTATTCCTATAATTTTTGGATTTTCTTCTCTTACTCTTTGGGGATATGCTGGTTGTTCTGCCCAATTTGCTGTCAACACCCACCAAGCAACATCGAGTAAAAAACTTTTACCATTACCGTTATCGCCCGTGATTATATTGAGTCTATCTGCAAATTCAATATCAAAATGGGAAGCTGGACCAACTTTTTGCAGATGAAGTTCTTTTAACATTGGACTGTCTCAAACAAACCTACACTCATAGTTCTACATTGTACGGCAGGGGTTTTTCTCCCTTGCTAAGAGTATTCTCAACGCGATCGCCTGACTTGAAAATGAATAAGGGGCAATGGGTTTGACAGACTGTATTTCTTTTGTGGTATGTGGGAGCAAGGTTTAACTGATGCAGTAACTGCCGATTTGCATTTTGTTCAAGCGGGTTTTCGGGCGTTGTTGGGGGAGTAATTTCGCATTTCACAAAAACTAGAGTTATGATGGCGCTCACTATATTTCATATATCATGGTCGATAGGGAAAATATTCTAGAAGTGCCTTTACGCCCTCTTGTCTGGATGGGCGACTCTCGTAAAAATATCCGTGAATTTCCCTCAGAAGTGCGTGCATCGGTAGGGTATGCGCTGCAATTAGTCCAAGTAGGGGAAACACCAACGGATGCCAAGCTTTTTAAAGGGGTAGGAAGCGGCGTGTACGAAATCGTCAAACGCTACGATACCGACACCTATAGGGCAGTTTACGCTGTTAAAATTGGGAAAAAGGTCTATGTCCTACACGCTTTTCAAAAGAAATCAAAGCAAGGTATCAAAACTCCACAGACTGATATTAACTTGATTAAACAACGCTATAAGGACGCGCTAGCTAGAGAGGAACAACCATGACACAAGAACCTGTTTTTGAAGAAAGCAGCGGAAACGTATTCGCTGACCTCGGTTTAGAGGATGCAGACGAACTTTTTACCCGTGGTAAGATAGGGATTGTGGTGCTCCGCCTCCTGAAAGAACGCAACCTAAAACAGCGCGAAATCAGTGATCTTCTCGGTATTCCACAGCTAGAAGTCTCTTATTTGATGAAAGGAGAGTTTCAACGGTTCAGCGAGGGCAAACTACTTGTTTTCCTCAAGCGACTTGATACGGAAATCACCTTGCATCTTCGCCCCCGGAATGCGGGAAAACAAGCTGCTGAAACTGTGGTGTCGCTATAGTGTGAACAGCTATCTGGCGTTAAATTTGGAAAGTGATTCCTATTGATCAAGGCGATCGCATTTGACAACAAGTGATGAACAAAAGAGTAACGGCTGTATTTGATGGCGATGTTTTACATCCGGATGCACCCTTGGATTTAAAACCGAACACGCGCTATGTGATTATAATTCAAGAGTTTAGCGAACCACCTGTAGCAGGTGATGCTTGGGATGTGCTGGAGGCGATAACAGGAACAATAGAAGCACCGCCGGATTGGTCTAGTGAGCATGACCATTATTTATACGGTACACCCAAACGGGAGACAGAAGGCACGGAATGAGTGATGAACGCTTATTTCTCGATACTGTATTTATCCAAGCTTTACTGAATAAACGCGACCAATATCATGCTCAGGCTAAAGTGTTTGTCCCAAGAGTGCGAGCAGCGGCGGCTGTTTGGGTTACGGAAGCGGTGTTGATAGAAGTTGGTAATGCTTTGGGTGCTGTCAATCGTCCCGCAGCATTGCAATTTATCCAACAATGCTACCATACGGCTAATTTACAAGTGGTCACGGTGGATACGCCATTATTCACCCGTGCGTTACAGCTTTACAGTGAGCGTCCTGACAAAACTTGGGGTTTGACAGACTGTATTTCTTTTGTGGTGATGTGGGAGCAAGGTTTAACTGATGCAGTAACAGCTGATGTGCATTTTGTTCAAGCGGGTTTTCGGGCGTTGTTGCGGGAGTAATTTCGCATTGCATAAAAAGTAGAATTATGATGAGCGATCGCGCTTTGTCAAGGCGATCGCCCAAGGGGCACAGGCATTGCCAATCGCATTTCACAAAAACTAGAGTTATGATGAGCGATCGCTCAAGGGGCACAGGCATTGCCAATCGCATTTCACAAAAACTAGAGTTATGATGAGCGATTGCCCAAGGGGCACAGGTATTGCCAATCGCTATTGTCAACGCGATTGTGCCCAGCGCACCTCGGAAGGGCGATCGCGTTTGACAAGAAGTAGAGTTATCAATGTCTATAGCTTAAGCTACTCTATGACTTTGATTTCATACAAGTTCCAGAATGGACCACCCAGAGCACTATATTTGATACCTTGGAAGCGATCGCGCACTGCTCCTAATGAATAAACGTTAACCAGGTAAATAAACGGTAAATATTCCTGGGTAATCTGCTGAGTTTCGGCATAAATCGCTTTAACCTTAGCTTCGTCAAATTCCCGTGCAGCTTGAATGTAGAGTTTCCCAATTTTTGCTTCCCAAGGAGCTACCTCCCAACCTTGAATCGGCTTTTGTCCTGGTTGAGGTTTCTGATTAAACATATGTAATCCACCTTTAGGTGCCCAAACATTCGCACCATCATTCGGTTCTAAGCCGCCAGTCAGCCCCATCAGAGAAGCTTCCCAGTCTAAGGTGTTAGAAATTTTGTCTGTGAAAGCACTCCATGCCAATGGGGTAAAATCGACTTGCATACCGATTTTGCTGAGGTCTTGTTTAATTTGCGATCCTAGTGCCTCACGGATTTTATTTCCTGCATTGGTGAGCAAAGTGAAGCGGACGCGGTTTCCCTCAGCATCTAGTAGCTGACCTCTGTCGTTATACTTAAATCCTGCTTTCAGTAGCAGTTCCTTCGCTTTTTGTGGATTGTAATCGTAAACTTTCAGCCCTTCTTTAGACGAAAGGTAATAGGGGCTTTGCACAGAAATTGGAGAATTTTGCAGTTCTCCCAAACCGCGAAAAGTGTTGTTAATCATCGTTTGGCGGTCGATAGCATAAGCTACCGCTTGCCGAAATTCTACAGTATTGAACCAACGCGACTTTACTGGATTGACTAGCGGCTTGCCGTTCCTTTTACCTTTATTGAGATTGAACCAAACAAAATTAGTACCAGGGGCTGGACCATCATTGTAAATTGTGAACTTACCTTGTTTTTCTTGCCGCTTTAGCAAAGAAAAGAAATCTGGTGTTACCGCTACAGAATCCAATCCGCCAGAACGAAATTGCACTAAGGAAGTATCTGTCGATTCCACAATTTGCCAAATCATGCGTTCAATATAAGGCTGAGAATTGCCTTTATCATCCTTACGCCAGTAGTAGGGATTGCGCCGTAACACCACACGCTGACTGGTTTCGTAACGCTCTATCTTGTAAGGACCGTTGACAATAATTTGGTCTGGAGGAGTATCAATGCGCCACTTTGATAAAAAAGTCGGTTTTCCCTCTGCGTCTTTCGTTTTTACCGATTTTTGCAGTGCATGAGCAGGCAAAATTGGATTACCTGTACTCAGTAGGAAAGGTCTAAAGGGTTCCGGTACGCTAAACTCAACCCGACGTTCATCGACTTTTCGCACAGTAGGTAGTTTACCACTTTCACCAATCCTCAAGGTGTCTCTGACATCCGTGGGAATTGCTTCATTGAGGTAAATGTCTTTGTAGGTAAAGACCACATCATCTACTGTTAGTGGCTGTCCATCAGACCATTTCAAACCCTCGCGCAAGGTAAAAACAATCCGTAGTTTGTCATCGGAAATTTGCCAGGATTCGGCTAGGGCTGGCTCGACCTTACCAGTTATTGGGTCTTGGGTGATTAACCCCTCAAAAGTTAATCCAAGAAGAGCTGTTGTTGATGCATCTTGATTGAGTGGGTAATTAAAGGTTTGCGGATCACTGAGCATGCTGCGTATCAATTGAGGTACTTGTGCAGCTTGGCTCTTAAACTGACTGGGATTGCAGCCATTGAGGGCTAACGCTACCCAAATACCTAGTAATGCCAAAACCCAACTACGTCGGAAAATTTGTTTAAAAATACTAAGCTTCATAAATTTAAATGATTTGTATTACTTCATGATTTACGTCTAAAGTCGATATGACAGCGCTTATTCTTATGATTAGACCACAAATCGTAGGGTGGGCATTGCTCATAAAGCCTATGTGATGCACATTTGAGATATTAGTAGGCAATGCCCACCTACAGAAAACTTTTACATAGAATTCTAAGGGACAACAGACTTTGTTTAGCGATCAATTTAGCGATCGCCACAAACTTGTTTGGATCTCCCTTACTGATTATTTGGTTCGAATAACTGGACAAAACCCTTCGTTTGCAACCCCTCTCTAAGTTTTTTATCTCCTGTCCAAAGCAAGCCATTCAATTCTATAGTCAAAGCGACATGAGGAGTATCGGTTTCGTCAATATCCCGACACAACTCGTAGGCTGTTGCTAAATTAGGCGTTGCAATCAAGTCTTCTTTGTAGAGGTTAATACGTTTGAGCAATATCTGGTAAACCGTAACAATTTCTTCTTCTCTTAACTGACTGGTTTTCAGTATCTTCTCCTTGCGTTTAAATAATTCTACCAGCACCTGCTCGCAGATAAAAAAGCGATAATTTGAGTCGAGTAGTAACTCGCTAAAACGAGATTTATCTCTAAGTAATGCTGAGAACAGAATGTTGGTATCAACTATAATCGGTGCTTTTTGTCCAATCACAATTTACTATTGAGTAAGTTTAGATTTAACTTTAGACCAAACAGTAGAGTCGATTTCATTTGCTAATTCAGCCGCTACCTCTTCTGTTAGTTGGCTTCGCTGCCTGATTGACTTGAGTTCAAGATGGTTTAGTAGTTGTGTCAGTTGCTGATAATCAATTGCTTTTTTATCAATCTTGATAATAATATTTTGTTCGTCAACACTAAGATTGTAATAAGGATTGTTAGACATAATTTCTAAGTCAATACAGTAGTAAGGTAATAGTAATACATTTCATATATTAGAATTCATATTTGATTTTTACTCAGCTAGGTACACTTGATGTTCCCTGTTAAGGGTTAACAGATCATTTTCATTAGTTTTCTTCGTTGTGCTTCTTCTTTAGTTCCTATGTACTAAACTGCTTGTGTTTTGTTGAGGTGTGACAGTTGAGGGTGCGGAATGTGGGTTATTTTATTATATCTAGCAGGGCGACAAAATAGCCTAAAAAGCTTATTTGATAGAGAGTGTAGCGATTCGTAGTAAGAAAAGATAGGTCTAGTTATGTCAAGAAGACCTATCTAATGATAATGATGCCTGAATATTACCAAAAACACTTTAGGACAAACCTTCATGTCCGGTTCCTACGCCTTGCATGAGGGGTGACTCTCATGCTTAGGTTAACGGAGAGCTTGACTAAATAGTCAAAGTTTAGCGATCGCCCGCAAGGGCTTGGCTCCCCTTGGGAGCATCGCCACAAACTTGTTGCAGTGTTGTCACAAATTCTGGGTAAGAGACTGCAGCAGCTTCTGCACGCTGGATGGTCGTTTTACCAGAAGCTTTGAGAGATGCGATCGCTAAACTCATGGCAATACGATGATCGGTATGACTATCAACATCTGTCCCCGCTAGGGAGGTACCGCCAGTAATTTCCATACCATCAGGTAATTCTGTCACCTGTGCTCCCATTTTGTTGAGTTGCTGCGCTGTGACAGCAATGCGATCGCTTTCTTTCACTCTTAACTCAGCAGCATCCCGAATGATTGTCGTTCCTTCAGCAAAAACCGCCGCCACTGCCAAAATTGGAATTTCATCAATTAATCTAGGGATAATATCACCTGCGATGGTGCAACTTTTCAAACGACTGGAACGCACTCGCAAATCCGCGACTGGTTCCCCAGCAACTGAACGCTGATTTTCCTGTTGGATGTCTGCTCCCATCATCGCCAGAGCTTCTAAAATTCCTGTGCGGGTGGGATTCACTCCAACATTTTCAATCACTAGTTCAGAATCTGGTACAATAGCCGCAGCGACTAGCCAAAAAGCAGCTGAACTGATATCTCCTGGAACAATGACTGTTTGTCCGTAAAGTTGAGTTGGTCCAGTGATTGTGATACTTTTGGTTTCAGGGTGAGTAACTAAATCTGCTCCAAATGCCCGTAGCATCCGTTCGCTATGATCCCGTGAAAGTGATGGTTCTGTGACAGTCGTTTTTCCCTCTGTCGTCAAACCTGCAAGCAGAATGCAAGATTTCACTTGGGCGGAGGCGATAGGGGAATTGTAGTGAATGGGTTTGAGGGACTTTCCTTGAACTGCTAAGGGGGCGAGTGTATTGGCTTTTCGTCCCCAAATTTCTGCTCCCATTTCTTGTAATGGTTTGATAACACGGGACATGGGACGCGATCGCAAGGAACTATCACCTGTCACAGTAAAAAAGCGCCCTGCATGAGATGCCAAAAGTCCCAGCATTAAGCGTATTGTTGTCCCAGAGTTACCAGCACTCAAGACATCAACTGGTTCTTGTAAATTTCCTAGACCAATACCTTTAACCCGCACTAATTCCGTATTCAGTTCAGAAATTTCTGCTCCCATAGCTTGGAAACAACTTGCTGTGCTACAGGGGTCTTCTCCCAAGAGTAGACCTTGAATCTGGGTTTCACCTTCGGCTATAGCACCCAGCATCAATGATCTATGGGAAATAGATTTATCACCCGGAACACGGATGCGACCTTGTAGAGATAAAGAAGCAGGTCGCTGAATGATTAAGTTTTGAGAAGCGTTTTCTCTCTTTTCTACGGTTATAACAGAAGCTGACATTAGGATAAACTGGCGTTGACTGCGCTAGTATCCTATCGCTTTCCTTGTCTCGTCAGCTCTACCAATACTTATCAACTCTTGTTGTAACTCACATTTCATTGATTGGCTTTTTGCCCTTATCGCTCCCATGCTTACTCACCATCGCAAGCCCGTGTGCTTATCACTTATTTCCACAGATCTGCCAGTTTGGTCTGTTGTTGAAACTGCCGCAACACTCTACCAAAAAGACCGCGACAGATTTCACTTACTTTTATCTGCACCGTCTGTAAAAGATACGGAACCAGTAGACGACTCCCTGCTTACAGACAACACTCTTTGTCAAGAGCAAGGTCATACTCAAGTCCCCAGTGGTCCTCGGATATTATGGCTAGAAATTTCCCCTTACAGAGTTATCATGACCATGCAAGGCAATGGTCAGTTGAGTTACCGTCACTTCTGGGAACAGGGAGTTTACGGCATGACTCGTTACTGGTTACCTGTTGAGTCATTACAACCTAGCGAGCCTATTCGCTTACGAAATTTTACTCGCAGCCTAACACTTGATGGACACCCCTTACCAAAGCATTTGCGGGTGGAGTACGAATTGTGGGCAGGAGAAATCCAACTGGGATGTTATGTCCTTAGTTTAGAAGTAAAACAGTAAAAAGTAAAAAGTAAAAAGTAAAAAGTAAAAAGTAAAAAGTAAAAAGTAAGACGATTTCCTTCTTTCTTTTGCCTTTTAGCTTTTTACTTTTGTCTTGTTCTGTTATGTGATGTATGCTGTTTAACCGAAATAACTTGGTTCGTTACCTGGTTTCCACTTAATATTGCAACCAACACTTGGCTTTTGCTCGCCTGTAACTGGTTGACTCGCTAATACAGCATCAATAGCTGCGCGTAAATCTGCACCTGTTACAAGTTTGCCATTACTAGGACGGCTATCATCCAATTGTCCTCGATAAACGAGTTGGCGCTTGGCATCAAAGAGGAAGAAATCCGGTGTGCAAGCTGCTGTGTAAGCTTTTGCGGTTTCTTGGCTTTCGTCATAGCAATAGGGAAACTTAAAGTCAAGTTCTAGCGCCATTGCCTTTAAAAATTCAGGATCATCATCTGGATAATTCTTAACATCATTGGTGCTGATGGCAACAATTCCTAAACCATTATGAACGTAATCTTTGCCCAACTGCGCTAATTCTAACTTCACGTATCTTACAAACGGGCAATGCTGGCAAATAAACATCACAAGTAATGCTTTTTTATCGGCAAAAGTGGAAAGCGAAATCGTTTTTTCAGACACCACATCCGGTAGATGAAAATCTGGTGCCTGAGTTCCTAGCGGCAACATTGTTGAAGCAGTTAAAGCCATAGGTTTGATATGTTTTTCCTAAAGAATAAATTATCAATTGTTTTCAATATACCAATTATTTGTGATGAATAAGATCAGAGCCTAGAGGGAGTTCTTAATTTTGAATTTGAGCCAGGCGAGTGGGTCGGATTTGGAAGCCGATATGAGGAAGAAGGAGGCACGTTGCTTCGTAAAAGGAGCAAAGGAATACTGAGAATTCCAAAAATAATCACTGCTGCAGTCATCACCCAAACTGTCAATCTACTGGGTTGATAGTTTCCTTGTTCAATTTGCCAAAAAACTTGGTTATACCGCCAAACTGCTAAAACTAAAGTAATAATACCAAAGATGACCAAACAAATCCCCAAATTTTCTGAAGTGAAAAAAGGATGTGGTGATGGTTCCTGGTGCTGTTGAGTCAGAGTAAAATTAAGCTGGCGTATAAATAGACCAAATCTAGCAATAGCAAAACCAAAGCCAATTAATGCTATGGAAGTGCGTAACCAAGCTAAAAATGTCCGCTCGTTTGCTTGGTGCTCTCGTTGGCGGTCGATTTTGGGTATTTTGGTCATAATTACTGATTTTATTCTTTTTTACCCACTAGAGAACATACCGTATTCTGTCCCCATAGATACTCTCTCTGATGGGTAGCTTTTCTAAAACAGGACTTACGCAAAGAAACCCGGTTTCTACCAAAAATCGTCTGTTTTGCAACGAAAAACGAACAAAGAAACCGGGTTTCTGACAGATTCTGCGTAAGTCCTATAAAAGTAGAGACGCAAAACTTTTGTAGATTGATATAAAAGTTTCACTGGGTGTAAGATAAAGAGTTTGTATATGTAACTATGACAGCAAGCAGATCTCTATTTCACTACAATGCACTGCACAAGCCCAACCAACTGATTTATGGTCAAGGTCAGACAGTAGTAATTACAGGATGGACAGTAAAGAGTGCGATCGCTAAACATCTGCACCCCCAGGAGTATGCTGTCATTGGACAGCTCTACTCACCCACAAGAGGGATAAACTTACTGATTCGTAATTTGCTTTATAATCCCCACGTTTGCTACTTAGTTGTCCTCAACGCGACAAGGGAAGATAAGAACGCAGGTGCATGTCAATGCTTGCTAGATTTTTTCCGCAATGGCTTTGAAGAAGGTTTGTGCGATACTGGGAGGCTTTGTTGGGTGATTCGCTCCCCCTATCCTGGGTATATTGATATAGAAGTTGAAGCCAATACGCTACAAAAACTGCGGCAGTCTGTAGAATTTAAAGAAGCAAAATCAATTGCTGAAGCTTGTACTCTGGCAAAGTCTTTTGGAGAAAGAGAAGCGGTGGAACCTTGGAGTTTACCGTTAGAATTTCCCATGTCTACTGTTGAACCAAATATTTTACCAGGACCACGCTACGGACATAGAATTGAGGGAAAAACCATTGCTGAAACTTGGGTGAAAATAATTCATCGCATTAAAACAACAGGAACAATTCGACCAACTGGTTATGATGGACAATGGCAAGAATTAATTGATTTGATGGCAGTTGTGACTGATGAACCTCCTAACTTTTACTTTCCTGAACCTAATTATTTACCAATTGATCGGAGTTTTTTAAAGGAATACATTTCCCAAATTTTAGATGATTCATTGTATCGAGAAGGGTTAAAATATACATATGGTCAACGTTTACGTTCCTGGTTTGGACGCGACCAAATTCAACAAGTCATTCAAAAGTTAATTGGAGAAATTGACGCTGCTAGTGCAGTGATGAACCTATGGGACGTGAAAGACCACGATAAAGGCGGAAGTCCATGTCTTAATCATATTTGGCTGAGAGTTGTTAATAATGAATTATCGCTAACAGCAACTCTGCGAAGTAATGATATGTTTGCTGCATGGCCTGCAAATGCGATGGGATTGAGAGCACTACAGCAATATATCAGAGATGAAATACAAGAGCGTTCTGAATATGACTTGAAAATGGGACCATTAATTACCATTAGTCAGAGCGCTCATATTTATGATGATACATGGTCAAATGCAGAGCAACTGATTCAGCAACAGTATTCAGCAATTTGTAGACAAATAGATTACTACGATCCAGCAGGAAACTTTTTAATCGAAGTTGCAGAAGATAAAATAGTGGTTACACACACAACCCCTGGTAGCGGTGAGGTTGTAAATTGCTATTCTGGTAAAGATGCCTTGAAATTAGTCAGAGAAATTTGCGCAGCTTCGCCTTCGATACGTTCAGATCATGCTGGGTATTTAGGAATGGAATTACACAAGGCGGCTGAGTGTTTGAAAACGGGTAAGCAATACGTTCAGGATAGTAAGTAATGGCTTGTGATGACCAAAGACCAAAATGGGATGAGTACTTTCTCATGTTGGCTAAACTTGCAGCTACTCGCTCAACTTGCCTGGCTTTTCCTGTGGGTGCTGTGATAGTAAAAAATAAGCAGGTTGTGGCAACAGGTTATAATGGGTCACCATCGGGTTCGGTTCATTGTACCGCTCAAGGATTCTGCTATCCAGGCTTGAGTAGCTGTGATGCCAGTACAACTTTACCATCAAGAGCTGTACATGCAGAAGCAAATGCGATCGCACAAGCAGCAAAGCATGGTATTTCCACAGATGGTGCAAGTATTTACGTTACCTTAGAACCATGTTTGTCTTGCTTAAAACTAATTATTTCGACAGGTATTAAGGAAGTTTTTTACGAAACTTCCTTCAACAGTGGAGAGAAAGCCTTAGTGAGAGATTCATTTATCAATGAAGGTTTAGTAACCCTCAAGCAAATTCAATTATCTGAGACAATAGCACAAAAAGCGGCTCAATTCCTACTCAATCCGACATCTGTTGCTAGAGCAGTAGGGTGTGTTCCAGAAGTATGAGCACCCTACTTGTTTGAAATTATTAAATCAAAAATCAAAATCACTTATGGCTGATGACTGCGGCGGATTTCGGTGATTTGGTCTGCGATTTCTAGAATAGATTTGGGTATTTCTGGTCCTGTGAGGATAATATCGACGTGGGAAGGACGTTTTTCCAGAAATGCTAGAACTTCTGTTTCAGCAATTAAGCCAAAGTGAATGGCTAAGCTAAGCTCATCTAATACAACGAGAGAATACTTACCTTCAAAGACAACCTTTTGTGTATGTTGCCACAACTTTTGTAGAGATGGGGTTTCGATTTCGTCCAAGTGTGGTGTATCAATGCAACGAGGCAAATCACAGCGAATCCAATCTAATTTTTGTCCCAGTCGGATGGGGTTTTCGTGTCCTTGATGAATGCCGCCCTTGAGAAACTGTACTATTAACACTGGTGTGCCTTGACCAGCAATTCTCAGTGCTTGAGCCATGACACTAGTAAAAAAGCTACGGTGAGAGCTAGTGAAAACTTGCAGTAACCCTTTCACAGAGTATGGTAAGTCAAGAGTTGAATTTGAGCTAGGGGTTTCTAACTGAGCAACCATAAAAAAAGTTTAAAACTATACAACAAAATAAGGCGCTTTTGCTTAGAGTTGTTCTAGTGAATCTAGACTTTAATGTATTATCTAGCTGTTTTTGACAATATGTAATGTATCTAACTCGTCGCATTCTTAGTCAAACACTACGTTTATCCTAAAGTCAAGAGCTATGAAAACTGAGATTCTTGCCTTTTGTAGGAAAGTCGTTGTAAAAATAAAAACATACAAATAAAACTGTAAATTGATTAAGAAATAGGGAGGATGGCTGTGAGAGTTTAATATCAAGTCCGTTTGATTGTTTATTGCTAGTTCAGACGTACTAAACACACTAGATGTTCCGATACACAGAGTATTTACAGTAAGCGACTAAGCAGATTTCATATGAAAATCTTCAGATTAAACAGAGGTGAAACTTACCGTCGGCTTTGGCAAAACAGATGAATAACGTTGTGAACTTGACAAAATTGGGAGTGAATGGTTGTGAGATTGGTGATTCTGGGAGGTTCAGGAGCAGGGAAAAGCACTCAAGCACAAGGGCTTTGCAGATACTTTAATATTCCTCTGATTTCCAGTGGTGAGATATTACCGGATGCAATGACATTCTTTCCCAACCTTGGTCATCTCACACAGCCATACGTGGAAACAGGAGAACTCGTCCTGGATGAAATAACGATTGAATCCATTCATACTCAACTAAAAAAGCCCGATTTTAACTGTGGTTGGGTGTTAGAGGGTTATCCTCGTACAACCTTGCAAGCTGAAGAACTGGACTTCTTGTTAGATAATATAGGACACAATTTAGACTGGGCAATTTACTTACAAGTCCCACAAGCAGTTATGGTGAGTCGTTCAATGGGGCGTTCTCTTAGCGATGACCAACCAGAAATTGTGCAGCGTCGCGTAGAAATATTTTATGACCTTACTATTCCCATCTTAGAGTACTATGATCGTCGTCGTCGCTTATTAACTATCAATGGAGACCAGTCACCAGAAATTGTGCAGCAAAACATAGTCACTCTGCTCTCAACCCCCGAATAGAGTATATGTTTTTTTACAACAAATGCTTAAGAAAAAATACGCTTTGTCCCTGCAAAATGCAGAATACTTGCGATGCCTTATCTGAATAACTTAACAATGTGAAATATGAAGTTGTTCTTTAGAAATATTGTATATACAAATTTTGAGGCAAACCCAATGGCTTGGCAACGTCCAGACGATCGGCAACCCTACCAACTACGTCCTATTAGCTTTCAGCAAGGTTTTACTCGCTTTGCGCCTGGAGCCGTTCTTACAAAATGTGGCGAAACTCAAGTACTTTGTAGCGTCAGCGTTATACAGGGAGTCCCCAAGTTTCTAGAAGGAACTGGCAAAGGTTGGTTAACGGCTGAATATCGAATGTTACCGACAGCGACACCGCAACGACAAGAACGAGAATTCATGAAGTTGTCTGGACGAACTCAAGAAATCCAACGTTTGATTGGACGTAGTTTGAGAGCAGCACTGGATTTAGATGTGATAGGAGAACGCACCTTGACTGTCGATGCGGATGTGTTGCAAGCAGACGCCGGAACCAGAACAATCGCGATTACAGGCGGATTTGTGGCGTTAGCTCATGCAATTTCTAAATTGTTGCAGCAGGGAGTGTTGGAGCGATCGCCCATTATTGGACAGGTAGCAGCGGTTTCTGTAGGATTGTTGCAAGGAGAGCCATTTTTGGATCTGAACTATATCGAAGATGTTAGGGCTGAGGTAGATTTTAATGTGGTTATGAATCAGCAGTTGGGGATAATTGAAGTTCAGGGAACTGCTGAGGAAGGTAGTTTTAGTCGTACCCAACTCAATCATCTACTAGATTTTGCCCAAAAGGGAATTCAACAATTGTTAATTGCCCAACGAGAAGCAATTACAGACTGGAATGAGTTGTCTTAGGATTAAGACAGTACTGAATGTGACGTTAATAAATATTTTTGTTACGATTTTGCAAGAATTTTGTACAACGGGCAATGGGTAATGTTTTGACCACACCCGTTGAATTTAGAGCTTCCCGGTTTTCATCCCACCGTTAAGTCGAAGCGACTATGGTGGGGAACCTCCTGCCGAGATAGTTAAAAGTTTCAAAAAGTAAAAAGAGAAATTGTCAGAATTTCGCTATTGTATTGCTGGAAGTTGCTAGTGTGATGATAAAGCGATGAGCAAAAAAGTTGAAGTTCTTCCAGACCAAGGAGCGCTAATTGCGCGATCGCTAGAACTAATTTTGTCCAAAATAGAAGCTGCTATCAAACAGCAGGGGCAATTCACTATTGCCCTTTCTGGTGGTAGTACACCGAAACCGTTATACGAAGCAATCTCCACTCAAAAACTCCCTTGGGACAAAATTCACGTGTTTTGGGGAGATGAACGTTACGTCCCACCGGATCATCTAGATAGCAATCAACTGATGGCGCGTCGTGCTTGGTTAGATCGTGTTGAGATCCCACCAAGTAACATCCACCCCATACCCACAGATGAAGCTGATCCCGCAGTAGCAGCGGCTAAGTACGAAAAACATCTGCAAGAATTTTTTCACTCCTCACCTGGAGAGTTTCCCGCTCTGGATGTCAATTTATTGGGAATGGGAGATGATGCTCACACCGCATCATTGTTTCCCCATACAGAAGCTTTAAAAGTCACAGATAAGCTCATCACAGTAGGGAACAAAGATGGAAACCCCCGCATCACCTTCACATACCCATTCATTAACTCTGCTCGCTGCGTTATGTTTGTCGTTGCTGGTGCCAATAAAAGACCAGCTCTGGCTCAAGTCTTTGCACCAGTGGCAGATGATTTGACTTACCCATCCCGCTTCATTCAACCTCAAGGAGAACTTTGGTGGTTGCTAGATGCAGCAGCAGGAAGTGACTTAAAACAGGATGCAGGATAAAGCAGGAAGGACGAAGCATAAACTGTTCCACATTTAACTTGCATTACCAAAGGCAGCAGCGGATGAAATAATGAATGTAACGGTAGTGGTACTTGAACGCTTTTTGTTTATCTGCTACATCCGCTATAACATCCGTTGCCCCACCCCACAAGAATTTGAAAAAATTAAAGCAAGCAAATTAAATGTACTTTAGTTTATAAAGATGAAAACCTATCACACTTCACAATACTTTATACTTCAGCCTTCAAACAGACTTGTTAAAATCAGAAGCTAGAGTTGCCCCTGTTGCTTGCCAGCACCATTTTATAATTGAACATCAATAAGGCTTAACCTCATGATCGTCTGCCCTAATTGCAATCACCCAAACCCAGACGGCGCTGTCCAGTGTGAAGCTTGCTACACCCCATTACCAGCTACTACTAACTGTCCCAGTTGTGGGGCAACCGTGCAGGCAGATGCAGCTTTTTGTGGTCAGTGCGGTTATAACCTGCGTGCAGGCACTTCCACTGTTGTTACCCCAACCGTCGCACCAGATATCCCACCAGATGTCCCACCTCTGCTCGATGCTGATCCACTTGTATCACCACAACCGATATCGGTAAGTAGTACTAACTACACATCCCCTAACTCCGCACCCTCACCACCAACAGCAGTTATGGCTCCAGATCAATTAGAAGAAGAGACAACACAAAGCAGTCCCCTGACACCAACCATTGCTACTCCACCCCCAACACCTGCACTCAGCGAACAGGAATCAATTCCACCTTCACCCCCAACACCTGCACTCAGCGAACAGGAATCAATTCTTACTCCACCCCCCGCAGCACCTGCTCCACCTCCAGCACCGGAACTATCCGTAACACCAACTCCACCCCCCGCAGCACCTGAGCCACCCCCAACACCTGCTCCACCGCCACCAGTCGCCCCGTCTGGTTTTTCTAGAACTCAATTGCAGCAGGAGACCGCAAGACTCATTCACGTCCAAACAGACAGGGCAATTGAATTACCGCACAACCTCTCTGTTGTTCATATCGGCAAGCCTAATGATCGCATTCCTCCAGATGTGGATGTCTCAGGATTTCCCAATTCGGAAATTGTTTCGCGCATTCATGCTGATATTCGTTTGGAAGGAGGCGATCACTATATCGAAGATGTAGGAAGTTCCAATGGTACCTACGTCAATAACTTGCCTTTATTACCAGGAAATCGGCATCGTTTGCGCCCAGGCGATCGCATCAGTTTGGGTAAGGGTGATTTGGTCACATTCCTGTTTCAACGTACCTAAAATAATTTGTGTCTGGTGGTTAAAACAGTAAACAGGGAACAGTAATCAGTGAACAGGCAACAGGCAACAGTTATCTAGCATTGCCCATTGCCCATTGCCCATTGCCCATTGCCCATTGCCCATTGCCCATTGCCCATTGCCCATTGCCCATTGCCCGTTGATAACTGATAACTGATTAATGATGCTACTAGACACAAATTGCAGTTAGGATGGATACAACTACAATCAAAGCTATAGGGGTACAGCGCCCTTGGTAAGTGACCCATGAGCAACCTTGGGAAAGATTTTGAACCTTTGCTAACAAGAGAAGCCCCACGAACAATTGACCGGATGGGACTGACTTGGCTTCTTGCTGCAGCGATCGCTACTATTGTATTGTGGCAAGTTCCAGGAGGAAATTACATTTTATACCCATTTACCATCCTAGCAACTTGGTTTCATGAAATGGGTCATGGCTTGATGGCACTCCTTTTGGGAGGACAGTTCCAGCAGTTGCAGATTTTTTCCAATGGTTCGGGTGTCGCTTTTCATACCGTTTCGTTATACTTGGGACTCATCGGTCGCGCCTTGGTTGCAGCAGCAGGACCAATGGGTCCACCTATTGCTGGTGCAGTTTTAATTTTGGCTTCCCGTAGTTTTAGAGCAGCACATCTAAGTTTAACTATCTTGGGGGGTTTTTTACTTCTCTCAACACTTATCTGGGTACGCTCGCCGTTTGGAATTGTTGCAATTCCCTTAATTGGTTTCATTATCCTTGGTGTAGCACTAAGAGCTCCTCGTTGGATGCAGGGATTTGCTATTCAATTTCTCGGCGTGCAAGCTTGTATTAGTACATACCATCAACTGGACTATTTATTTAGCTATAATGCTGGTTCCCTCGGACTTTCGGATACAGCACAAATACAGCAGCAATTATTTTTACCTTACTGGTTCTGGGGTGGATTGATGGCGATCGCATCTCTCGTTATTTTAGTGCAAAGTCTCCGTGTTGCTTATCGCTCTAAATAATCATTACTGCTTTATAAAACTTTCTACAATTACCCTTACACTTTCGGACTTCTATTTGGTATTGGTCTTTATGCTTGCTATAAAGCAGAACCATTATCATTTAGAATCAAATATGATGAACTGCTTACCTCAACAGGGATGCGTAGTGCAGCTGATCTAGCAGCGCATTTCAATATCGATATTCGTACACCTGATTTTTGGCGTCTTGGACTCAATCTCATCCGGCAGGATATTAAATGTCTTGAAGCACTCGTCGGCTAAATACTAAATACTTTCTTCATTTTTCAACAAGCTCATCTTTTTGCTGTGAGCAGTTATATAGGAATCCGGTTTAATTTGGTGAATTTATTCGTAGAGAGAGGGAACTCTTAACAGGAAATAAGGGAGGTAGAGGTGTACGGACTTTTTTCAAAAATCAAGTATGAGTCCTATATGACTGACTTCTAACTTGTTTGTTGATTTGTTGATGTTCAACAAATACCTAAAACCTTCTGTAAAAGCCAAGCCTTTAAGCGAGATATGCGCTAACGTAGGGGTGAATAATCCTCTGTGGTTTTCTGCGGAAATCGTTAGACAAGAACAGAGCTATTTTCAGGGTAAGTGGAGAAAAATGAGGTCTTGGTCTAGCTAATGTTCAGGAATTTGCTATGCATGAATTGGTTCAAACTATCTTAAATAGTGATGAGAAGACTGCTCTGAGTCATTTAATCGATACTTTGAGTGCCTTAGATAAAAGGTACTTCTTGAGAAACGAAATTTTACAAGCTTTTGCCGACTACTGTCAGCATTCACAAAAGCCAGCCTATTTTTTTCACTCTTCCTCTATAGGGACACTCATACACTACACACATGAAATGATTATTGAGGAGGAAAGTACTTGGTTTCTTCTGCGACCAAGGATTGGTAGCCAAGAGATTTGGCGACTTGGAGCAAATCTGACAAGTTTTGAGCAGATGACGCCACAAGAATTGCTGGATGTGCGCGATCGCTTGGTTAACCGCTCTCAATCCCAAATTTTAGAAATTGATTTCAGCCCATTTTACCCCAGTGTCCCCAAAATTAGCGACCCGAGAAACATTGGTCAAGGTCTAGGCTTCCTCAACCGTTACCTATGCGGTCAAGTGTTGACTGACCCTGAATACTGGTTAGAGGTCTTGTTTGATGTTTTTCATCGATGTTCCTATGATGACATGCCCTTGCTCATCAACGCTCGCATTGACTCAGGTCAACAGCTCACCAAACAAGTCAAGCAAGCCCTACATTTCCTCAACGAACGCCCTCAGGGCGAACCCTACGAAAAATTTCGCTTCGACCTCCAAGAACTCGGCTTTGAACCGGGTTGGGGTAACACTGCGTCACGGGTGCGTGAAACCCTAGCGCTTTTCGACCGACTGATTGACACTCCAGAACCAGCCATTCTAGAAGCCTTTGTCTCTCGTATTCCGACAGTTTTTCGCGTTGTCCTCGTTTCCATTCACGGCTGGGTTTCTCAAGAAGGTGTTTTGGGAAGACCTGAAACAACAGGTCAAGTCATTTATGTTCTTGAACAAGCCCGTAACTTAGAAAACAAACTACAAGAAGAAATCAAACTTGCTGGATTAGATCTCCTTGGTATCCAACCTCAAGTTGTCATTCTTACCCGCCTCATCCCCAACTGCGAAGGGACTCTGTGTAGCTTACGCTTGGAAAAAGTTGAGGAAACAGAAAACGCTTGGATTTTGCGCGTTCCTTTTGGTGAGTTCAATCCTAATGTCACTCAAAACTGGATTTCTAAATTTGAGATTTGGCCCTATCTAGAGACATTTGCTCTTGATGCAGAAAGAGAACTTTTAGCTCAATTTCGGGGTCATCCCGACCTCATCATTGGTAACTATAGTGATGGTAACTTAGTTGCCTTTTTGCTAGCACGCCGTCTCAAAGTGACCCAGTGCAACATTGCTCACTCGTTAGAAAAACCCAAACACTTGTTCAGCAATTTGTACTGGCATGATTTAGAGGAGAAATACCATTTTTCAGGACAATACACTGCCGATCTCATCGGCATGAATGCAGCAGACTTCATCATTACATCAACCTACCAGGAAATTGTGGGCACGCCTGATACACTGGGTCAGTATGAGTCTTACAAATGTTTTACTATGCCCCAGTTGTATCATGTGGTCGATGGAATTGACCTGTTTAGTCCCAAGTTCAACATGGTACCACCAGGGGTTAATGAACAGATTTTCTTCCCTTATAAACAGATACAAGACCGAGACTATACTGTTAGCGCAAGAGTCCAAGATCTACTCTTTACTCATGAAGACTCTCAAATCCTTGGACACCTGGAGAACCAAAGCAAGCGACCTATCTTTGCCGTTGGTGCTCTCACTCCTATTGATAATCTTACGGGTTTGGCGGAATGCTTTGGCAAAAGCAAGGAATTGCAGGAGAGTTGCAACTTAATCATTGTGACTGACAAACTGCATCCCCATCAAGCGATAAATTCAGAAGAAGCAGGGGAAATCGAAAGACTCCATAATATTATCAACGAGTATAATCTTCATGGTCATATCCGTTGGCTAGGAATACACCTCCCCATTGCTGACCTTGGAGAAGTATACCGTGTTATTGCGGATTCTCAGGGAATCTTTGTCCATTTTGCCCGCTTTGAAGCCTTCGGACGAACCATTCTCGAAGCTATGAGTTCCGGGTTGCCAACTTTTGCCACTCAATTTGGCGGTTCCTTAGAAATCATCGAAGATGGAATCATCGATGGTGGAGAAAATGATTTTCATCTTAATCCAACAGACTTAGAAGGAACAGCCAAAACGATATTAAACTTTATTGACCAGTGCAATTCTTATCTAGAACACTGGTATAAAATATCAGAGTTGGTGATTCAGCGTATCCGCAACAAGTATAACTGGCAGTTACACACCAATCAGTTGTTATTGCTAGCTAAAATCTATAGCTTTTGGAACTTTGTCCACCAAGAAATAGGCGAAGCCAGATCTCGCTATCTAGAAACTTTATTCCATCTGCTCTACAAACCTAGAGCCGAAAAAATTTTGGAACAACACATGCAAAGGTAACGGTTTCATCTCAAAAACCCCGGTTTGCCATGGATAAAACAGATTATTCCCACCACTTTCTTTATACAGATTGGACACTGATCGAAACCCAGCTTAACCCTAAAGCGACTCAGCACAGAGAAACTGTTTTCACTATTGGCAACGGTTATCTAGGAACGCGAGGTAGTTTTGAGGAAGGTTCTACTCATGCATTGCCAGCGACCTTCATTCATGGGGTTTATGATAATGTTCCTCTTGTCTACACCGAACTTGCTAACTGTCCCGACTGGTTACCATTGGTTGTCACTATCGATGGCGAACGCTACCGCACTGAACGCGGCGAGATATTGAGCTATGAGCGACAGCTTGACCTCCGTCGCGGGATTCTGAGCCGTAAAGTACGTTGGCGTAGCCCAGACGGAAAAACAATAGACCTGTGTTTTGAACGCTTTGCGAGTCGGGCAGATGAGCATGTGTTAGGGCTGCGCTGTCAGTTAACGCCAGTAGATTTTGAGGGTTTGATAGAGATTCAAGGTAGCATTAATGGCTATCCGGAAAATCAAGGTTTCAACCACTGGGAATTGATAGACCAGGGCAAAATCAACCGAGGAACCTGGTTACACCTCCAAACCCGCAACACCCGCATCGACTTGGGCATGGCTGCTGGAATGACGGTATCGGGAGCTGATGCGCCAGTACAAGTCACTAGTCCCCCAGGTTATCCTACTTTGACCGCCCTATTCCAAGCTTCTTCAGGACAAACGGTTACAGTAGATAAAATAGTAACGGTTTTTACATCGCGAGATGTGGATAACCCTGTCAAAGAAGCGAAAGAAAAGCTTGTACAACTTCCTTCTTATGAAGCGTTGATAGATGCCCATGCAAAAGCATGGGATGAAGCTTGGCACAAAAGCGACATCTTGATTGAAGGGGATACCAAAGCTCAACTTGCCGTCCGGTACAATATTTTTCAATTGCTTATCAGCGCCCCAGAGCATGATGATAAAGTGAGTGTCCCAGCAAAAACGCTTTCCGGTTTTGGCTATCGCGGTCATGTATTTTGGGATACTGAAATTTTTATCTTGCCCTTTTTCATTTACACTCAACCAAAACTCGCTCGAAACTTGCTCACTTACCGCTACCTTACGTTAAATGGAGCGAGACGTAAGGCATCTCATTATGGGTATAAGGGGGCAATGTATGCTTGGGAAAGCGCAGATACTGGTGATGAAGTGACACCACGTTGGTTACCTCCTAATGATTTTTACGGAGAAGATGTGCGGATTTGGTGTCGCGATCGCGAAATCCACATTAGTGCTGATATTACTTATGCCGTCTGGTACTATTGGCAAGCAACTGGTGATGATGAGTGGATGCGGGACTGTGGCGCGGAAATCATTCTTGATACCGCTGTTTTCTGGGGGAGTCGCGTTGAGTATAGCACCAAGCACGAACGGTATGAAATTCGTGGAGTGATTGGAGCAGATGAGTACCACGAGATCGCAGACAACAACGCCTTTACGAACCGGATGCTGCAATGGCATTTGGAGAAAGCGCTTCTCGTCTATGACTGGCTGCGTCAGACTTACTCCGACAGAGCTAGCACAATAACACAAAAATTGCAACTGACACCAGGAAGGTTTTCTCGTTGGCAAGACATTATCACCAATATATGGATTCCCTGCGACCCATTGACAGGGCTCATTGAGCAATTCGAGGGATTCTTTAAATTAGAAGATATCAACTTGGCTGACTACGAACCACGCAACCGTTCAATGCAAGCCATTTTGGGCATTCAGGAAGGGAACAAGCGGCAGGTTCTTAAGCAGCCAGACGTGTTGATGCTTCTGTATTTAATGCGGCAATCACAGGAATTTCCTTACACTCACCAAACGCTGCAAAAGAACTGGGACTACTACGCACCCCGTACAGACATTACTTATGGTTCGTCTCTAGGACCCGCAATTCACGCCATCTTAGCCTCAGATTTGGGCGAATCAAAAGAGGCTTACGAACGTTTTATGCAAGCTGCATTGGTGGATATAGAAGATGTTCGTGGCAATGCTCACGAAGGAATTCATGGTGCCAGTGCTGGTGGTGTTTGGCAGGCTGTGATTCTGGGGTTTGGAGGAGTCCAACTTGCAAAACATGGACCGACAGCAACGCCACAACTACCGCCAGGATGGAAGCGTTTGCAGTTCAAGCTTCACTGGCGTGGTGAGTGGCACGAGTTCGATCTACGTCCTACAGCACAAGATACTATGACACTTGCAGATATTCGAGGAGTGATTTTCGATTTAGATGGTGTTCTGACAGATACAGCGGAATACCACTACTTAGGCTGGCAGAAATTGGCAGATGAAGAGGAATTGCCCTTTAATCGCCAAGCAAACGAAGCGCTACGGGGTGTCTCTCGTCGCGAGTCACTGCTCAAGATAGTTGGTAACAAGCAGTACTCAGAAGTACAACTCCAGGAGATGATGGACCGCAAGAACCGCTACTATGTGGATTTTATCCAGACAATGACACCAGCAGATCTATTGCCGGGGACAATTGCATTGTTGGATGAGTTGAAACAAGCTGGTATTAAGATAGCCATTGGCTCTGCAAGCAAAAATGCTCGAACGGTGATTGAGAAACTGGGAATTGCTGATTACATTGATGTGCTTGCTGACGGTTACAGCGTGCAGCAACCCAAGCCAGCACCAGACTTATTTCTCTTTGCTGCCCAACAGCTAGGACTCGAACCTGAGCAATGTGTCGTTGTCGAAGATGCTGCAGCAGGCATTGAGGCTGCGCTTGCGGCTGGGATGTCTGCCGTAGGACTTGGTCCTACTGAACGAGTGGGAGCAGCACACGTTGTCTTACCTAGTCTGGCGGGAGTTCATTGGACGGAACTGCTAGATAAATTGAGCAGTAGTCGTCGGTAAAACGACTTTTCCTATAGCCAAAATCAGGTAGTCAAAATTTGCTTGGTCTAATCTTAGATGGGCGGTGCAGTTGCTCCGCTCACTCCATCATCAATAGGTTTGCAATATCACTGTCGAGCAAATTTTTGCCAATGCTCTTTCATTTGAACTGACACTTGAACTGATCCACTGCGTTATTCACCAGTTGCATAACTTTGAGTTGCGCGGCGATCGCGACGATGGTTAGCCGAAATCTCCAAGAGTACAGAGAGCACGAGTGTGCTGAATTCTTTTGAGTGCCATTGCGCGTAGTTAATCACCCGCTTTCCATCGTCACTCGCATGGAAACTCGCAGAAACGAACCCGGCATAACGCTTGAAGTGCTGTTCAACTTGGTCGGCGATCGCATTATTGAGTAAAGTCAGTGAAGGTGTTACCACCTCCACTGCTCTTCAAAACCGTGCTTGATAGTTTCCCATCACACGGCTCCTCAATGTTTTGGTGCTTGTTACGCACACCCCACGCTATCTCTAGCTGT
>JAHHHH010000121.1 GCA_019359415.1 Iphinoe sp. HA4291-MV1
TGGTTCGAGATTATGAATTACTACCTGAAACATCGGAGACTTTTATTTATATTGCCATGATCCGTATCATGGTGAGGCGTTTAGCATAATTTTTGACCTCTAAAAACTTTTCAAACAACCTCTTAGGAGCAGGCGCACTCTTAGGCGCGCCTGCTCCTAAGAAAAAGTACGAAACTCTTGATTAATGTTAGAAATATAGGACTAGTATTTGATTTTTGAAAAACCAAATGAGCTAAGGGCTTACCGTACAAAGGTTTAGTTCTCAATATACGTAGTAAGAATCAAGTATGATTCCTGTATGACTAATAAGTACCAGTGGTGGAAACAACTACTGTTAGATATCGGAGCATCTGTTATGTTCTATACTAGTATTCCTTTACCGTATGTAAACGGGTTAGATTTCAAGAGGGTATCGCGGCTCGCTCCACAAGTCGGGTTAATTATTGGGGGTATTCTAGTGCTCTTTGATGTTGCCATGCTTTCTTTGCGTGTGCCAGTACTGACTCGTAGCGCTTTGGTGGTGTGTCTTTGGATTGCGATTACTGGTGGACTGCACTTAGATGGAGCAATGGATACTGCGGATGGCTTAGCAGTAGTTGACCCAAAACGGCGACTAGAGGTGATGGCAGATAGTGCTACAGGTGCGTTTGGAGCAATGGCAGCAATTATATTAGTATTAATTAAAACAGTTACGTTAACGAATTTAAGTGAAAACCGTTGGTTTGCTTTGATAATTGCTTGTGGGTGGGGACGCTGGGGTCAACAACTGGCAATTTTCCGATATCCTTACTTAAAACCAACTGGCAAAGGTGTATTTCACAAACAAGTCATTTGTTCCTATAAAGATTTGTTACCGGGACTGTTATTGATGATAGGTTTAAGTAGTTTACAAATAATCTTGGATAAAGAGCGTTTATTTTTCGCTTTAGGAATGACACTTGCCGGGAGTGCGATCGCTACAATAACTGGTGCTTGGTTTAACCATAAATTAGGTGGACATACAGGAGATACTTACGGTGCAGTTGTTGAGTGGACTGAAGCTTTATTTCTCTGTGTGCTAACCGCTTTGGAAAAGCATGAATTGTAAATCATCAAAAAGTTTTGTAATTTATAATTTACAATTTATAACTTCATTTAGCAGGCTGTAGCCGTGTCACCTTAAGTTTAAAAGCTCCAATTCCAGTTTCTCCAAAAGACCGGACGCGAATAACGTAGTTACCTGTTTCTGCGATGCGGGTAAAAAGTAGGGAATTGCTGCTACCATCGGGACCATCATCATTTTCTGCCACTGTTGTTCCATTGGGTGCCACCAGTGTGATGATACAGTCAAAACTGTCAGACACTAGATCAATCGCCAGATTATCGCCCTTATTCAACTTCACCATGTAATCACGTGCGAATCCACCCTGACCTGTGGGAATATCTTTGTCAGAAAGTGTATCGGTAACTTCATTACCGAGAGGTATAGGAATTGGATTATAAAATTTATTAGCTTGAGCAAAAGCTGCTGTTGTACTGATCGCAATTGCTAGTAATGTGGTAGGAATGATTATAACTCGTTTCAATCCCATAGTAAAACCTCTATTTCTCATGCCAAAGATCATTTTCATAAGATACAATGTAGTCTGGTTAATTATAGTTTTCTCAAGCAAAATTTTCCTATTTAGTAACAGGGTGCAGGGTAATAATTCAAAATGGAAAATTAAAAATTAAAAAAAATTAATCTCTACACATACCTCCTCGTACGAGTGCATGGCTTGGCGACGCTACCCCTTCAAAGTAACAGCAGTTGCTGCTAACCCCACAACTTTTATGCCAGCTTGATTGAGTGTTTGCATAGCAGACATAGCAGTAGCACCCGTCGTGTAAATATCATCCATCAAAAGCACTGGAACTTCTGGGCGACGACGAAAATCTTTCCCTATTTCAAAAGCTTCAGCTAAATTTTTTGCTCGTTCAGAGGCTGATAAAGAATATTGCGCTTCAGTCGATCGCACCCTTGCCAAACCATTCTGTTTCAATTTTAATCCAGTTATTTCACAGAAACTTTGTGCTATCAATGCAGCTTGATTATATCCCCGGTCTTTTTGTCTATTGGCGTGGAGTGGGATAGGAACAACCACAAGGCGATTCTCGTTCCGAGAGGCTTCTCCTATCCCAGAGGCTGCGCGTTCGCCAACGTACATGGGCGAATGTAATAGCCATGCTTCTCCTAAGCATCGACCCAAAGAACGGGCAATTTGAGGTTGATTTGCATATTTCATTGCAGCGATCGCCCGTTTGAGGATACCGCCATACGCTCCCCAAGCAAACACTGGTAAGGGGTCTTTCCACAGATATTTGGGGTCTTTTAAGTGACATTTTTGCAACTGTCTATTACAGTTAGGACACAAGTCCTGGGAGGTGGAACGCTGGCAAAGGGGGCAGTTGGATTGTAGAAAAAGGTTGAGTAAGCCTTTGAAATTTTGAGTCCAGTTTTTCATCTAGGGTTAATGGCTACCTTCTACTCTGACTCATACTTTAACTCAAAATGCATAAGTGTAAAGATTTGTAATAAATAATTTATACCTTGCGTAAAATCGCTGTTTGAACCTGAGAAATAATTAGAGCCATATCTTATTTCATATGGCTTCAATTAAAAGCAGCACATATTGTTGCAACAGACCCTAGCATAAATTGACTCAAATTTTGGCAAAAAACCAGAAAAACAGAAAAACAAATGAGCAATGCTAGAAACAGTAGCCATAGCGTCTTGCCTGAGTTAGAGGAGTCGAAAGACACCCAAAAGGCAAGTAGGAGAAGGGAAAGTCGTTCTGCTTTCCCCTTTATCCATCTGCTATTAAGGCTTTTACAAAGAATACAAATTATTGCCATCTGGGCAGCAGGCATGCTAAGTAAACTCACCCACCTAGCATCCAAATGGTTTAGGAGCATGAAAAGAGGCGCGGCGATCGCCGCGCTCTTGACGGCTGCAATTATCGCCGGACATAGTGTATCGGCACAAGTGACTGCGCCGCCGCCTCCGCTAAGTCAGGTAAAGGTTCCGCAACCAGATAATCTTGGGGATTTCATCAAGGACAAGGTAAGCGCGATCGCCCTAGGAAAGTCTCTTTTCTGGGATATGCAGCTTGGCAACGATGGTATCCAGTCCTGCGCCAGTTGTCACTTTCATGCTGGAGCAGACAACAGATCCAAAAACCAGATCAGCCCAGGCATTGATAAGACTTTCACTCCAGGAAAAGGTCCGAACTACCAGCTAACAGCAGCAGATTACCCATTCCATAAGCTGGCAGATCCGAATAACAGATCATCGAGCGTTCTGTCCGACAGTAATGACGTCACTGGCTCGCAGGGGGTCTTCAGAGCAAAATTCGTTGACGTCGTTTCTGGTAGTGACAAGGACAAGGTAACGCCTTTGAAGGATGAAGTCTTCAATGTCAATGGCACGAACGTACGTCAGGTGACGCCCCGCCATTCACCGACGGTGATCAACACAGTGTTCAACTTTCGTAACTTCTGGGACGGACGTGCTCAGAACACCTTCAACGGAGTGGATTCTTTGGGGTTGAGAAACCCCAATGCTTTTGTTTTGAAAGCAACCAGCCCGAGGCGGTTGGAAGATGTGCCAGTCAGTCTCAAGAATTCGTCTCTGGCTTCACAGGCGGTGGAACCGCCGCTCAGTGCCTTAGAGACGGCGTCTGAAGACCTTCCGATCGCACCGTTGCGGGTTGAGGAGTCCGAAACAAACAACACAGTTACGGTGATTGATGCACAAGGTCGGGCTGTTGACAATAACCCTGATTCGCAGGCGTCCCAAAACAGCGAAAGCACTACCGACAGCGCTGACTCCTCACAATCTTCGGCATCAAGTCCTACGCCTTTGAGAAGGATCGGCAGGAAGCTTGGTAAGAAGCTACTTGCCCTACAGCCCCTTGCCAAGCAGATTGTCGCTTATGATGACAGCGTTTTAGGTTCTTTAAGTAACTCATCGCGTAATTCGCCCAAACAAGGTCTGAAAAGGTCCTACGAGGCATTGATCCGGGACGCCTTCAAACCGGAGTGGTGGCAATCAAATATAATCACTCGAGTTGATCCAAAAACCGGCGAGCGAACCTTCCTGCGCAAGCCGAAGCGTCGCTTGAGCACTATCGAATACACGCAGATGGAGTATAACTTCTCGCTGTTCTTTGGGTTGGCAGTTCAGGCGTACGAATCAACTTTGGTTTCTGCTGATACACCATTTGACCAGTTCTTAGGCGGTAACACTAGCGCCCTAAATGCCCAGCAGCAGCAGGGGTGGAACGTTTTCCAGAACAAGGGTCTGTGCATTGGCTGTCACGCAGGATCGGAATTGACCGCCGCTTCAGTGACTACCGTCGTCCAAAGAGGACGAATCGCACGTGCGCCGATACCTGGGAACCCTCCTGAAGACACTGGTTTCTTTGGCATTGGTGTCAGACCTTCCAACGAAGACCTCGGTTTGGGTGGTAATGACGCCTTAAATCCGCTGTCAGAGGTACGGCTGGCGCAGCAGGGGAAATTTCAGCAGCTCCTCGGCGAAGCTCCTCCAACCCTCGATCCACCGCTTAGTCCTAGTGAAACCGTTCTGGCAGACGGAGCTTTCAAAGCACCCGCACTCCGGAATGTGGAACTCACTGCTCCTTACTTCCACAATGGCGGTCAGGCGACGCTGGAGCAAGTGGTTGATTTTTACAATCGGGGCGGGGACTTTGGTGGACTTCCGGTGCTAAACCTGACACCAGAGGAAAAACAGGCACTGGTTGCTTTTTTGAAAGGGCTGACTGATGAGCGAGTCCGCTATCAAAGAGCGCCCTTCGACCACCCGCAGCTGTTTGTCCCTAACGGACATCCAGGAAACCAAAACTCCGTCACCATTGACCCCAACGTCAAAACCAATGACGGTACCACGCAAGCTACGGATTCTCTGTTGGAAATCCCAGCTGTTGGTCAAAACGGCGGCAATCCTCTGCCGAACTTCTTAGCAACCTCTTGAGAAACTTACGTAGTTCCTAACTTCTCAAAAGCCTGGTTTTCCAGGCTTTTTTAAAAAATTCCGCGAAATTCCCCACCCTCCGCAAAGCAGGGTGGGCGAGGTTGCCGTCAATTTTTCCGGAATTGTACTGGTATGTAAAGCCTAAAACTTCTTTGTAAAACTGGAAAGATTCTTCCAGATTTTTGACAGATAGATTAATGTGATTGATACCAGTAATCATCAAATTGTCTCTCTCCTGATACTCCTAGCTGTGGATGCGAGGTTCTGGGTGCAGATTTGTGAGCAATTCACTTTCGACAACCGCTAACTCATCTAGTCGTTGTCTAACAATTTCACGGTCAAAGTAAGTATCAGCAAGAACCCAGTAGATACCATAGTGTCGCGCTTCTGATGCCATTAAGCTGTGATAAAACTTCGCTAATTCTGCCTCAGGACAATGAGCCGCCAATAACCCTAGACGTTCGTGACTACGAGCTTCAATTAAACCACTAACTAGCAGAGAATCCAAAAACCGTTCAAGTTCCTTAGGGCGAATTTGCGCTTTTAAACCAGCAGCGTATGGAGGTGGCTGTAAGGGACGCAGGGGAATATTTCGGCGTTCCAGCCATTGATTGACTAATTCAAAATGTTCCAGTTCTTCACGGGCAATTTTGGTTAGCTCCCGCACCATTTTGGCATTGGACGGGTAGCGAAATATCATGTTCAAGGCGACTCCTGCGGCTTTACGTTCGCACTGCGAGTGGTCGAGGAGAATTGTGTCTAGGTTAGATATTGCTTGTTTCACCCAAGCCAAACTCGTGGGTGTTTTGAGGACGTTGATAGTTGATAACTCAGATGAAAGCACGGCTAGAAGGTACAAAATACTCTACATCTTCAATATTAAGAAGTATCAGATAATATAGCAGTCCTATTTCATTTGTAAAAATCGCGCATCCCAAGAAGCCTGGTTTCGTAGGAGTTACCGGGCTTGGTAATTTCTCACTTCAATGGGGAGGATGAGAGAACGGTTAGTTGGTATTATTTTGCCTAAGATTGAATGCGCGTTGCTAAAACTTCCGGTAAACCCGTAAGATTTGGTTCCCACCTCGTTGAAATTCATAGGATACCTGCTTCAACTCTACTTGATATCCTTGAACTGACAATTGGTTCATAACTGGTTGGAGATGTGGAGAAATTTCACCTGTGTAGTAAGCTACTAACGGAAATACCCTTACCTCTTTTGCTACTCGGCACATTTCTAGTATTGAGGATAGGTGAAAATCGAAAGAAAGCTGAGCTGAATAGGTAAATAACAGATGAGAGCACAAGGATAAGTCAAACTGGTCTGAATTGAAGGAAAGATTTGGCAACTCTTCTACTACATAACGTCCTTCTGTGACTCCCAGTGGAAAGTCTTCGAGAAATTTGTGCATAGCTGCTAACCTGATGATTCCGAGTTTCTTTGGAGACTCAATTTCTTTCCAAATAAACCTCTCTTTATTATCTTTAGTAGCCTCCATAACGATTGGATAACTTTCTTGAATGCGTTGTTCAATATCGCTGGCTGAAAGCTGATAGATAGGGTCACACGAGACGACTTTGTACTTTTGACAATTCATTTCAGCGTTGAAACTTGAAGGTCCACCACCACAGTCAAGAATTTTCAACTTGAGGTCGTCAGTTGTCAGGTCAAACATTTTTATGTATTCCTGTAGAGAACGCCCCCAAGGCACAATATTTTGCAGCTTTATGCTCATTGTGATTCCAAATGTTTCCACTTATTGAGGGAAATCTGAAATAAAACAGAGGAATAAGACAGAATTGTATATATATAATGCAATAACGCACTTTAAGACTTCATCTTTGCCATGACAACGACCCGAGTGTCTACATTTAGCACTTGTACTCCTTTGGGCATAGTTGTCATTGGCACTCTCCAGTGTGAATGACCACAGATAACTAACAAATTACTCCCTGTTGTTAGTTCGGTGCGAATTGACTCATTGCCCATCAATTTGGCTTCCGCATCGTTGGGACCTTCATGCAGAATTAAAATATCTGGTGACTCGTTGAGCAGTTCCTGTATAAGTTCTCTAAAATCTTCTTCAGGACGACGGAAAGGCTTAGTTTTCTTACCAATAATTCCTGAAATTCCAGCTATGCGAATCCCATCTAGACAAGTCAGGTCGCCATCTAAATAATGTATACCTTGCTCATTTTGAAATGCTTGGATTTCCTGTGCTGTTTTGCCAATATTGTCGTGGTTTCCTCCTACCCCAGCAACCCACCGAAAACGGCGACTAAAAGCTTGCCAAACTTCACGAACATCTCCCACTCCACCACGCTTATCTATCTTTGCGTAAAGGTCTCCTGCTAAAATGACACCCGTTGTTTGTGGCGATGGAATTTTTCCTAATTTTGCTAAGTTTTCTAGTTCTTCACAAACAAGATGACCAAGAAGACGGTGATTTGCCGCGTCAACTCCTTGTAGATCGCTAGTAGCTATAATAGCTTCCAACCCTGGTGGTAATGAGTCAACTTTTGCTAACAAAACAGGTAGAACTCTGTTAACTACACCAATACCATTAGGTGAACGAGTAATGAATGGTATTTGATGAATGGGTCGGTCATAAATAGAGGTTATAGCAGTTCTCGTTCGAATATGGTACAAAGATTCATGGGACATGGTATGATTTACATAATGTCTATCCAGATTTAACTGAATCGGGTAAAAGGATCATTATATCTCTATTAAGAATCGAAATAGAAATAGTGTATCCAAAAAGTTACAATTAGAACATTGCAAGCACAGAAATCTAGTCATTCGCCTAAAAGACTCAGAATTTGTTCAATGGTTTACTATCTGAATATTACCTGTAAACTATTACTTGTAAACATCTTCTATGTTTGCTAAGAACAGGAGATTATTGTTCTATGGAAGCAGGTAAGGCAATTCTGCTATTTCAGATAGTACCGATAAGTTACTACCTACCAGTCTACCTCTTGCCTCTCCCAGTGCGATCGCCTATGAGTGGAACTTGGCTATTACTTAGATTTGGCACAGTTGTTTTATAGTATAAAGAATAAATATTATAACAAAATTTATTGGAAACAGCGTTCCTGGTAAAGCTGGTAACAGAACGATGAAATCTAGAGAAAACGCTGACATACAGAACTCAAAAATTTCCCACTGGACTGATGCAATTAACAATTGATATGTTTGCGTTTAAAATTTTTCTGAACCAACGTGCCTATGTATGCCAAAAATTGCCTCACATACTGAGATTAAGGCAAGATTTGTGCAGATTCAGCAATGTGTGGAACGTGGTAACATAAACTTCTCCCCCTCCGGAGCAAATTCACCCTGCCCTGTGGGGCATGAGCTCCTGCAATCGTCATCAACATTTCTAAATTCAAAAATCTTGTAGATTGATACTTTGTGCTAAACTAGAAATATTGAGGTAAATATCTCTAGTGGTAAATCCAAAGGACAACTTATCTTCATTACTTTAGTGACGATGTCTCAAAAGGATAACGAATCACTCCAAATTCAGCAGATAAATAACCTCAAACCAGTACATTTTGCCGACTTAATCAGAGCCGCACAGTTGATTTCCGACCCAGCTAAGGGCATTTCTGGGACATACAGAGAAATTGACTGGAAAGATTTCGGCATTCCTGATAATGTGGTCCAAAATCTGAAAGCGCTTGGTCAAGAGTATCGGTATTCATCTCCCCACGTACCCATTGATGAAGTTTGGAGTAAATTAACTCTACAAACCCGTATTTGGTTCATTGAAAATAAAGATGAATTGTGGCGGTTTGAGGAAGCTTTCCCAGCTCTTGACGAAGATTAAAAATCTGGGGAGTAAAAATCGACAAACTTTGTTAGACCAGTTTTGATGTCCTCGGCTTGGTTGAAACTTAGTTTGTCAACCCACCCAGACAATTTCCCACTTGTTTTGCTTACGTCAATTCAACATATAGGTTTTAGTTACGCCAATATCGAACCTTGCATACCAAAAAGATTTCCAAAGGGGTCCCACATCTGACAAATAGCTTGGTTCTCCTCAATTGTCAATGGACCTCGATAAAGTTTAGCTCCGTGCTTTTGAGCATAATCTACTGCTTGATAAAAGTTATCTACACGCCAGTATGCTACTTGTCCCGCGTTTCCAGGACGCATCTTTTCATCTGCAACATGAAAAAACATATCTATGCTACCAACTTCAATGAGCGCTCCCCGTATTTCACCCTCAGTGTGAAAATACTTAACTGGTGCATTTAGGAGTTCACTATACCAACTGGCTGCTGCTACAACGTCATCTACAAAAAAGAAGATGGCTTGAATGCCCTTAAACATTAATAGACTCCAATGCCGTCAGTCAAAATTAAGCCAAAATAATAGTATGCAGCAATGAGAGGCGCTACCATGTTTCGCTTAACACAAATTATTCGGAATCTTTTTCTTCGACTTGAAGGTTTTTTCTCTGTTATTTTCCGAAGTCTCTTTAATTTCCTCGGAAGTTTCTTTAGTTTCTTCGGTAAGCTTTTTGGATTTTCTAATTCTTCTGGATATTTTCTAGAATCTAATCAAACGCAGAGTACAAAACAACAGACAACACAACAGACAACACAACAGTCGATTGAAACTGAGCCTTCAAGAGCTAGTGAAACCTCTACTGCTTATCGTCGTCCTAATCCTGAAATGGACTACTACCGGAAAATGGCTCAGGAGGTGAAAAAGAGGTAGGGTAAAGTTGTTAACTAGATTTAAATAAAATTGTGGAGGCGATTGCTTATCGCCTCCCTGTTAGTTTTTATAGTTTTCATCGCAGTGAAATTCCTTGATTCTTAATCCTCTGAATAAGCATCTGCTGCTTGCAAAGACTTTTCAAACGTCATCAGTTGTTCGGCATTACGCAGGAAGTAACCATTCATCATAGCAGTGACTAATAGGTTTCCAAGATTCTCACGGTTGGTGGTAATCAACACGTTAAAATTTTCTGATGGTAAATTTCCCAACATAGTGACAAGAGTGTGTTCCATGACTTGAAGTACGTCAAAAGAAGACGGCTGGGAAAGTTGGGCAACTGTCTCAGGATTCATAGATTGAACGTACTGCCACAGCAAGTTGTTTCCCGAAGTCTCACCAAAAGATTCTGAGTTTAGATTTGACAGATTATTCACGGTAAAAAGCTGTAATTTGCATTCTCTGTATTTCTAGAAACTAATTTAGCAAGCTTGTTGTTATTTCTTAGTGAGCTTAACCGAACTAGAGAATGGCGGTTTCTACACTAATAGGGAACTCTTAACAGGAAATAAGGGAATAGGGAACAGGGAAAGGAAATAAGGGAGGTAGAGGTGTACGGACTTTTTTCAAAAATCAAAAAATCAAATATGAGTCCTATATAATACTAAGAAAATGTAAATAATTAAATAAATGAGAGAAGCCATAGTTTATTTTCTATAGCTACTCCAAACTTTTCGACATATTCTCAATTAGTAGAATTAGAGGCAGATAATTCCGAAGTATGTACGCACTTGCAACAACGATGAAAACACCTAATGCTAGAAGCTGTACAAAAAATTGTTAATTAGTTCTTGTTTGCTTTCATACTGCTTAGAGCTAGATTTCGTAACTCGTAATTCAATCCATCATTACGAATTACGAATAAGTTGTTAATATTTCTTAAACGGTTCTGCGAGCAAACGAATACCAAATGAAGATAGCAATCAGTGCACCAACAACGGCTAAAGCCAAACCATAGAGGCTAAAACCAGAAGCCGCTAACGCTAATTTTCCAGTCTGTAAGAAAACTCCTAAAGTTCCACCGATAAAAGCACCTACGATTCCCAACAAGATAGTAGCAAGAATTCCACCACCTTGATAACCAGGATAGATAGCTTTAGCAATTGCACCAGCTAAAAGACCTAAAACTACCCATGCAATGATGTCCATTTCTTAAATTCCTTCCATTCTTGTTGCCTATATATTAAGTCTAGCATTGCTAAACTTTTAGTCATCTTTCACAAGAAAGACTTTTAAAATTACGTTGTAAAACTCATTCGGAATATTTATAAGTAGGGATTGTGAACTACTGCTATGTGCTGAGAAAATGAAAGCCAGAAAATTGCAGGACTGACCAAAGGAACAGGGAATGCAAACAGCTTGCGTTCGCGTTCGCGTAGCGTGTCCGTTGGCTCACCTGTTCCGATAGGAGAAGGACAAGGACTCAGCGGGCGCAGAGCGCGATCGCTCTTCGATAAGCCCAAAGCATATGGGTTTAGTCTTTAGTATTGCAGTGCTATCTAAATGCAAGTCGGTGCATTGTCATTCGTGACAGGTTAAGGTTATGGTGCATTTGTCAATATGTAATAGGACTGAAAAATATCCAGAAAACTGTGGTCGAAAACATGATTTTTGGGTTAGCGATCGCGATCGCTAAATTATACTCATCTTCTGCTACTCGTACCCCTAGATATAAAACATCACTCTTGATAGTATGTTGAAAGCCAAATTTTAGACGAGTTAATGTCTCTGTTTGCCTGGGGAACTCTGCTGAATGGAAATGAAAACATGCAGGAAGATTGGTATACCAAAAGAAATCTACCCCGGCGAATGTCGGGTGTCAGCAACACCAGATACAGCCAAGCTGCTACAGAAGCTTGGCTTTGAAGTTCTGATTGAGTCTGGAGCAGGCGAAGCCGCCAACTTTCCAGACGATGCTTATAGGCAAGTCAACTGCCAAATCGTCTCAGACGCTCCGACTCTCTGGAAGTCGGCAGATATCGTGCTTAAGGTCCGTCCACCTGAGATACACGACGAAGTTGAGTTGCTCCCAGAAGGTAGTACCCTAATTAGCTTCATTTGGCCAGCCCAAAACCCGGATCTGCTTGACAAACTGGCAGCACGCAAAGCCACAGTGTTGGCGATGGATGCAGTACCGCGCATCACTCGAGCACAAAAGATGGATGCCCTCAGTTCAATGGCGAATCTCGCTGGGTACCGCGCTGTGATTGAGGCTGCCAACCACTTTGGACGCTTTTTTACGGGGCAAATTACAGCAGCAGGAAAAGTGCCACCCGCGAAGGTGTTGGTAATTGGTGCTGGTGTCGCTGGACTAGCAGCGATCGGTACTGCAAGGGGGCTGGGTGCAATTGTCCGTGCTTTTGATACGCGCCTCGTCGTTAAGGAACAGATAGAAAGCTTGGGCGCAGAGTTTCTGGAACTTAATTTCGCAGAAGACGGTACAGGTGAGGGCGGCTACGCCAAGGTGATGAGTGACGAATTTATCAAAGCTGAGATGGAGTTATTCGCCATCCAAGCTAAAGAAGTTGACATCATCATCACGACAGCGTTGATCCCAGGTAAAACAGCACCTGTGCTGATCACGCAGGAAATGGTTGAGAGCATGAAGGAGGGATCAGTCATCGTCGATATGGCTGCAGAGCAGGGCGGCAATTGTGCCTGTACTCACCCAGGTGAAGTCTACCGTTACAAAGGGGTGACGATTGTCGGTCTAACTGACTTGCCCAGCCGCATGGCTCAACAAGCAAGCCAGCTCTATGGCACCAATCTTTACCATCTCCTCAACGATATGGGTGGAGCACATGACTACAAAGTCGATCTCGAAGATGAAGTTGTTCGGGGTGCCCTGGTACTCCACGCCGGGGGGATAACCTGGCCACCTCCTAAGTTTGAGAAGAAAGCAGGGGGAGAAACCAATTCAAAATCGCGTAGCGTTGCAAGCGCTGCGACGCAATCTCAAAATTCAAAATTAGGAGTCTCTCCCTCATCCCCCCCTGCTTCCCCTGCTTCCCCTGCTCCCCCTGCTGTTAGCTCCTCGAAAAGTAAGACAGACTTGCTATGGGTGCTGCTGGCTGGTTTAGCTCTCGTTGGTATCGGGATCGGTGCGCCTTCTTCGTTTTTGTCTCACTTGACTGTGTTTGTCCTAGCCTGTTTCGTTGGCTGGCAAGTGATTTGGAACGTGAAGCCTGCTTTGCACACACCGCTGATGAGTGTCACCAATGCAATTAGCGGTATCATCATTATTGGTGGTATGCTGCAAATCTCCGGGGGAGTGAGTTCACCCACCACCATCCTTGGCGCGATCGCTATTTTGGTCGGGATGATCAACATTTCCGGTGGCTTTCTTGTCACCCAACGCATGCTCAAGATGTTTCAAAAGTAATGCAGACTATGTCGAATAACCTACTGACAGTCGCCTATATTGTGGCTAGTGCCTTATTCATTCTCAGCCTGGGAGGTTTATCTGACCAGGAAACAGCTCGCAAAGGTAACGTTTATGGCATCATTGGTATGGTCATTGCCTTCGTTGCCACCGCATTGAGTTCAGGCGTGACGGAATACGGCACACTCGGAGCAGTCGTCCTGCCAGGAGCTGTTATCGGTGCGATCGTCGCTTCGCGTGTGGCGATGACCTCAATGCCAGAACTGGTAGCTATTCTACATAGCTTTGTTGGTGCAGCAGCAGTTCTGGTGGGGATCGCCAATTACCTACAGCCAGAGCAATCACTGACACCAGTTGAGGTGACAATCCACCAGATTGAAATCTTTGTGGGTGTGTTCATTGGTATTGTGACCTTCGCGGGTTCAGTGATTGCCTTTGGGAAACTGCGGGGCATTATCAGCAGCAAACCTGTCCTTTTGCCAGCCCGTCACTTGCTGAATCTAGCTATGATTGGGGCTTGTGTATGGCTTGGTGCTCAGTTTCTGGCAGCTTCGGCTCCCAGCGGATTGCAACCATTGTTGATTATGACTGCGATCGCTTCAATTTTGGGTGTTCATCTGGTGATGGCGATCGGTGGTGCTGATATGCCGGTTGTGATCTCAATGCTCAACAGCTACTCTGGATGGGCAGCCGCCGCCGCTGGTTTTATGCTATCGAATGATTTGCTCATCATTACAGGTGCGCTGGTAGGCAGTAGTGGTGCAATCCTCAGCTACATTATGTGCAAGGCAATGAACCGCTCATTCATCAGCGTGATTCTCGGTGGCTTTGGCGCAGAGACGGGCGCAGCAGTCGCAAAAAGCGGGGATCAGCCGGCGGGTGAAGTCACCTCGACAACGATTGAGGGAACCGTCGAACTTTTGCGCGGTGCCAAGAGCGTTATCATCGTCCCTGGTTATGGTATGGCAGTCGCCCAAGCTCAGCATACCGTGTCGGAGATTACCAAACTTCTGCGCACTCGCGGCGTACAAGTTCGCTTTGGCATCCATCCAGTAGCAGGTCGAATGCCTGGACACATGAACGTCCTCCTCGCTGAAGCCAAAGTGCCATACGACATCGTTCTGGAAATGGATGAGATTAACGAGGACTTCGCCAAAACTGATGTGGTGCTTGTCATTGGTGCTAACGACACAGTCAACCCCAGCGCCTTGGAAGATCCAAATAGCCCAATTGCAGGTATGCCTGTCATGGAAGTTTGGAATTCTCACGCCGTTGTGGTGATGAAGCGGAGTATGGCGAGTGGTTACGCTGGAGTTGAGAATCCTTTGTTCTACAAGGACAACACCCGAATGCTATTCGGCGATGCCAAGAAAAACGTTGACGCGATCGTTGGAAAACTTACACAGCAAAGTGAGGAAAGTGTAGAGTTGCGCCAACCAAAAGAAGTGGCGTTGTCAACTTAAGTCAGCGTTGTTTGCAACAGAGTCACACCATTTGTAGGGGCACAGCATGCTGTGCCCCTACAAATGAGACGGTAGCAGATAGCAGAGCAAGCTGATGCATTAACAATGCAGGTCCGATGCAATACTGCTCGGATAAGCAAAAATTAGAAACCCGGTTTCTTGGTACGTTCACCTCTTGCCCATTGGTGTCAACTTAAGCTGAAACTCTTGCCATTACGTCATATTATGCCTTATTCCTACTCGCCCACAATTGTCGCTTCACCTCACCCCGGTTTTGTCTTGCGCCAAAACCGCCCCTCTCCTTAGTAAGGAGAGGGGACGTGAAGCGTAGCTTTACGGTGAATCCAGCGCTGCAGGAGGGTTTCCCTCTCCTAAGGGAGACGCACTCGCGAACCGTAGGCGACTGGTGAACCCGAAGGGGGGTGAGGTCAAATCAACGTGGAGTCAAGGCTTGAACGTGAAGTTGACACGTATGGGCAAGAAGTGCCCCTACAAATAACCTGTGTCTCACCTAATTGAGAACTGCTATAATAGCCAAGCATTTTCCACGCCAGCGTATTAAGCTCTAAGTATAGCCTCTATGCTGCAAGCAGCGAACAATGCAATACTGGCAACCTAACCAAATTATAAAAGACGGTAGATTCACCATTCAAAAAATTCTCGGTGGTGGTGGCTATGGTGTCACCTATAGCGCGATAGATAATAACACAAATAAAATCATCGCTATCAAAACCCTTAACCCCATGCAGCAAAGTCAGCCTGACTTTGAGGAAGAACAAGAAAAATTTGTCAATGAAGCTTTGCGGTTACGAGGGTGTACTCATCCCCACATTGTCCAAGTTTACGAAATGATACGAGAAGCTGGACTGTGGGGGATGGTGATGGAATATGTTGAAGG
>JAHHHH010000122.1 GCA_019359415.1 Iphinoe sp. HA4291-MV1
TTGAGCAATAGGGTTGTAGATGAGTTCTCCTGCTAAGGTAAGCGATCGCTCGACCCTGTGCCCAAAACATCGCCCCAAACCCTCATTCTTGCGTTGACTGACAAAAGTTTTCGGTCTACTGATAGTGCACTTCCTCCTACAGCCCAAATCCACAGAAGTAAAGAAGAAATCAGATTTATTTTGAATCATGAGGGTCTTACACGTAAAAAATTTGGATCCGGGGTCTTACACGTACCAGAGTCAGCCAGCCCTTGTTTTATTGATCTATCTTCCAAGACGGGTACACGAGGTAATGCGCTCGTGCTGACTCTGGCGGGGACAATGCGTCGGCAGGCTTACTACAACGAGTACCCGTCTGCACCGAAAGATCAACAAAACAAAGCCTGCCCAAATTTTTAGGGGACAATGCAATGGAAAACTTTTCAGATGAAGATAGGGAGCGCCTTGAGCGACTTTTGAGTCATCCCGAAAGTGCGGAACATTTAACCGAGGCATTGAGTAGATCGATTGTTCAGCAGCCCAATCAGGAAGAGAAACCGCAACCAGAACCAGAACCAGTCCAAAGTGATGCAGCAATCAACATTACCCGCCACTTCATGATTAGTGGTGGGTTACTGGTAGGTGTGCTACTACTCGCATCTGCTGTTTCTACCCCACTGCGTGATACTTACAATGTTTGCTTCAACCCCAGTCCAATTCCTGATACTAGCAAGTGCCTAGGAGTCAAAACCTACATTTTTGATCAAGACCATATAGAGAAACTAGTTAATCACCCTTCTTTAGTGATCGTACCTGATAAAAGAGGTAACCCCGCTTTGGCTGTAGGATTAGCGTTGTTTGGCACAGCATTTGCCAGTGGATCTGGTTTCATTGCAAAATCAGCGCTCAAAGAGAAATCGGAAGCACTGCCAATCAACCGCACTAATCGCCGTACAGCGTGGACTGCCAACAAGATTGAAGCTGACAAGCTTATCAAGCAACGCCATCAGGACTTGCAGCACGGTTTTACCGTTTCCGACAATACCAATCAACATGCACTAGCAGCCAACGACACGCTCAACGAATTTGCTCAAATCCAACGCCTCATTGCAGCTTTAGAACCACAGGAGCGCGAGCTATTTTTTCAACACTTGGCGCTCAAAGAACAAAAGGAAATGTTGCTTTCTCAAGCTCAGTTGCAAGCGCAGCAAGCTCAGAGTCCGTTTGCAGCATTGCTCGGTGGCATTCCTCAGCAACAAGCTTTACCAGATGGGGGCAGTGGACCAGCAAGCAATATTGAGCAATCCAAGGAGATAGGACAATCAATCATCAAGTCAATGGCTGCGTCCATCAAATCAAAAGTGCTGGTTGCGCCAAGTCGAGCAGGGAAAACAACTGTTCTTTATCTGTACTACGATGCAATGTTTGACCGATACCCGAAGGCAGAAGTATTCGTGGTAGCGGATAAACGGGAAATGGTACATCCAAAAGTTCCAGTTGCTAATTATGCCTTCTGTGATGGAGCAAGTTTTAAGGGTGATGGGTTAAAAATGCTCAACAAGGTGTATGATGTTTACCAAAAACGCGCTAAATTACCGGAGTCTGAGCGGGATGCTCTAGCACAAAAGCACCCCATCCGGTTGGCTCTTATTGATTGGTTAGCAACATGGACCACCGTTCGCAAGGATGAATCAGTTGCTAATGAGGTTAACAGTAAGCTGATTGGACTAATTACAAAAGGTGCGAGCTGCGGTGTTTGCGTCGATATCGATACTCACTCTGCTACTGTTGAAGCGCTTGGGATTGATGCTGCAACTCGTGAATCATTAGACTTCATTGCGATCGCTTACTGCAAGCAAAGCGACAAAGGTGATTTAGACCGCATCTCTGACGGACTGGGCTTGTTACCCAAAGTTGTAAGCAAAGCTTTGATTGTTCCCGACAAGAGCGATCGCACACGGTTGGGTGCTGAATTTACCAAGCTGCGAGACTCATTGCTTAAAGGTGAATTCAACTCCTCCATTATTTTTACAACAACAGGTGGAAACCGCATCGGCATCACACCACAGTTCGAGCGTAAGACATTGGGTGACTTAGCACTTGATGCTAAGGAAGAAGAACCCGAAGAGGAGGAGGAAGAACCGATAGAAGTTGATGAAGAGAGCGAGGACTTAGGTATTGACTATTACCTAATTGATGCCGCCCAAGCTGTTAAAGAATACCTCGAATCTAGGGATGACAAGCAAGCAACTTTTAATCAGATTCGCAATCAGCGATCGCTCAAAAGATTATGGAAGTCCTCCACAGACCTAGCCCGTCTTGCTATTAAGTTTCTTGTTACCCGCGAGATAGTGGAGCCTGTTGAAGATTTTGACCCAGTGTTAGGAACGCCAATAGAAGTCTCTGAGGACAAAAGAGTGTATCGGTTGGTAGGAGGTTAGGAGATGAAACTTTTTAAAAACGAAGCAACAGTTGAGACAATCGATTTGGAACTTATAGAGCAAACATCGGCTGCATAAGCCAAAGCCCTAGCATTTGACCGGGGCTTGATTGTAAGTTGCTAACAAAATACTATACGTCTGAAAACAGCTTCTCGACAAATGCTTTAAGCGCCCGTCCGCCTTGGGACTGAGCGCCTAACCTCATCTCTACTCGCACTTGTTTTGCTAACTCCTCGCATCGTCGCCGCTCAAGCGCTTTTCCTTGGCTTAAGCGGCTAGCTTTTTTGCCAGTTCTTGCACTGTTTGGATTAGCTGATCAAACTCTGCTCTGGACACATTGTCGTTACCAATCCGCTGGCAACTGTTTAACAACATATTGAATGCGGCGATCGCAAAGTCACGCTTGTTTACTCCGAACTCCTCACAGTACGCGTCAATAGCAACTGCCAGATCATCAGGGATGCGGGTACTAAATTGGGGTTGCTGCAAACTGGGGTAACTTTTCTCTGTTTTTGTTGTTTTACCCATCACTACCATTTCATAGAAACTTGTTATCAATCCCACTGTATCACGCTCACTAGAAATTTGATAGCAAGCACTAGGTCTACACAAAACGGAGTGTTTTGTGTAGTTGATGTAAACTTTCTAGAAAAAACTAGAAAGTTGCTGTACAACTTGTTAGTAAATTTGATAGTATGTTTCTAGAAACAACAGAGGAGGTGAGAACAATGACACAAGTAAAGCTACAAACCTTAAAAGACGCAGCATTCGCACTAGCCAAGAAACTTGGATTAAGTTGCACCACTACCAAACATTTCAAGAAGCGCTTCATTGGTTTGGACTTTCGCACCAAGTCTGGGTGGGCAATGTTGATAGAGCGTCTTAAGGAATTGGCTTTTGGTGTTCTTGTTCCCTTCTTCAAGCAACAACCAATCGCTGCATAACAGGAGTAAGAGAATGCAAGACGCTTTAAACATCGCAATCATCGCAATCATCGCCATCCCCGCCGCCTACGCAATCCTCATGCTGTTAGACTTCATTTCCGGACTACGACACTTCGTCAAGCCAGTACACGCTTCTACACCCAGTGTGGATGAATGTATTCCCACCCTTATCGAGCTTCCTTGTCCGCTGCCCCCAGAGCCAACATTGCAAGTAGATCCTTGGCTCATGGCTCCTGACGAGATAAAAACATCCACAACGCCTGCGCCAATCCCAACATTGCCCGTTCTACGACTGCTACCGCCAGCAAGGGAACAACCAACAACAGCGCCACACCCAAAACGTGGTAGACCAGCCAAAAAAGTTCAGGCACAAGTACAGACAGCAGCACCCAAGCGCCGTGGTAGACCGCGAAAGGCTGCGTAAAGTTTCAGACAGGGCACCTGCTCTGATTACCTAACAAACGGGGGCACTAAGCCCCCAGCCAAAAAACTATTCAAATAATAAAAACCAAAGGAGATTATACCCATGTTTGCCCTACAAATTTCCACCATCGAATCCCAACGCCAAGCTATCTTCTCACAGATTGAGGAGTTAAACCGCAAGGAGCAGGAGCTTGTGGAAGAAAGCCGAAGATTCCAGCAGATGGAAGAGGAGGGAGACGGCTAAACGGGCAATAGCTGTGGTGAAGGCTGCAAACGAGATGCCGTTTTAGACCGTCACTGGGTTTTACACGTTAGGGTACATCTACTATTTGGTTTTTCATGTTTTACTAACAGCAACCATAAAAACGTAGAAGTATTAATTGTTAGAAAAAGCGCCCAAAAAGTAGACATACAAGTACTTGCAAACATATAATAAAGCAATTAGGCGGCGATTTAGAAGAGACTCGCAGCCTAATTACACACAACTATTTTCAATCTTAAATATGCCACAAAACATTATCGAAGCACGGCGCGAAATTGTCAAATTCGGCAACAGTTCAATTTTATGGCTTGATGGATACTTAGTCGATGGTGCTGTAAAATACGCTCCTACCAGAGTTTCTGAGTTTTTGTTTGAACGGAAAAACGTCATTTTACAGGTTACAAAAACCGAGACTAAGCGGCTCTTGTCTTGGCAGGACAAGGGTTTTACAGGTTACAAAACAAGAATTCAAATTGCGGAACGAGGAGATGGTATACGAGGTGCTTCATTGTCAGATACCATCTCCTCTGAAGATTTCCGAGCCATCGTTTTAGCAGAGGCAGAAAGAGGGAATCCAAAAGCAAAAGCGCTGTTGGCGGCGTCTTTTGCAGAAGTTCAAGCATCTAGAGAAAGAGAAGCGTTTGGGCTTCTTCAGTTGACGGAAGAAGCCAAGCAAAGTCGCTTTAGCGAAGAGTTCGACCAATGGGGAGCAATCTACGCAGAGAACCGTGAAGAGGTAGAGCAACTGCACTTAGCAGGCGACTTGGAAGAATATCGATATCAGCCAAGCCTGTGGGATGGAGGCATTCATCAACTATGGTGCGATGGCGAACTGGTTGAGATTGATTGGAGTACGGTTGAGGAAGGAACTTTTACTTAGTACATTTGCACCTACCCCCATCTGAGTTGATGGGGTCTTAAAATCTTCTCTTGGGTGCGGAAAGATGCATTATCACACCACAGTATATAGTATTATATTCAACAACTATGACTCAAATAGATACGTGCGATAGTACAATTGTTCGGTTAGGTGACTGCCTTAACGCGCCCATCGCCAAACACTTTGTTTTGGATGAAGACCCAGATGTGCTAAAGGAACTTCTAGAAGAAAAGCGATCGCCCAACACCCAAAGGGCTTACCTCAAGGATCTAACCAGCTTTTTTAGATCAATGACTGGGTTGGAGCCAACACCCGATGCTGTGCTTGAATTCCTCCACCTGGAAGAGAAGCAGGCTTTGGCAGTTGTTGCAAAGTATAAGGCAAAAATGAGGCGTGGCGAGGACTGCCCCAGTGGTAGACCGTTGTCGGAGGCGACGATTAACCGTAGAATAGCTGCCATCAAAGCACTAGTGGAGAAAGGACGAGCGCTAGGTGTTTGCTGTTATCATCTCTCTGATATCAAGTGTGACCCACAAGAGAAGTACCGAGATACTACAGGTGTTGATGTTGGGACTTTTAAGCGCATTCTTGACCAGTGCGAACGCTCTACCATACAGGGACTGAGAGATTATGTCATCTTGCGGTTGTTGTGGGAAAATGCTTTACGTCGTGATGAGCTGTGTAGTCTCAATTTTGAGCATTTGTATTTGAGTGAGCGCAAGTTGTCTGTCAAAGCCAAAGGCAAGGGCAACACACGTCAATTCATTGATATCAGTGATACGATATCAGAACTTCTTCAGATATGGTTAGCAAAAAGTCAGGGCATAACCAGAGCTAAAGATAACTTTGGCGTATCCCCTGTGTTTATCGCCCTTGATAAAAAGTCCATCGGTAGACGGCTCACTGGTGAAGCAATCAGGCGAATTGTGGTTAAGTACAGCAAGAAAGCTGGCATCTTTAAAACCATGTCACCTCACCGCATTAGACATAGTGCCATCACTTCTTACCTCAACACCTCCGATGGTGACACGCGCGGCGCACAAGCCCTTAGTCGTCATGCTGATGCTCGTACACTCAGTATCTATGATGACAATCGCCACCAAAGACAGAAGCATGTGTCTAATGCGCTCGCCGACATGTTGGACTAAAAAGGCGATCGCCCCCTTTGGTGCATAAGTTAATTTCGCTTGACATTAAGGAGGTTTACTTTTTATCCATCTGGGTACCCAGGTTTCTAAATTGCTCTAATGCCTCAACTGCCCCAACTTCATCTGCTAGTCGGATAAATGCCCCAGCCAGTTCTTCTAACAGGTCACTCCGATCTATCTCTGTTCCCTCATCCGCCAAATCCATCAACGCTCGGTTGATTTGTCGGCTCAGCTTCTTAGGAATGCGAAAGGTGGTTTGGGTGTAGTCCGGGTTCTCACGTTTGGCTAGTTTCTCTTTGGATTGTTCAGGTGGCTGACTGTCTGGGTACCCAGATTTCTGGCTGCTTTCTTTTGCTGCCCCTAATGCTTCACTAAATCTGCTCACCCTTGGATTGCTTGAATTACCTCGTTTTTTACCTCCGTCCAATCCCGCCATGCGACTTTTCCCCCTCTGACTTTATAAACAGGGACCCCCGACGTTACCGCGTCCTTGTAAGCTTTGTAAAATCGAATCCCGCGACTGAAAACAGGATACCCCTGAGTTAGTAGCGCTTCCATTGCTTCCTGTCCATCCTTCTGAGGAGGTGGCGGAACCATCGTCAGCAGAACTCTCCAATTGGTATCTGGCGGTAGGGACTTAGCCATGAGTGCCATTGCGTCCATGCTCAAGAGGTCTGGCGGAGTTGGCACAATGAGCAAATCACACCCTCTCGCCAATTCTTCAACTTCCATATCATTGGGGCGAGCAGGTGTGTCAAAGATGATGAAGTCAAAGGTCTGTTTCCGCATTAGCTTTGCTGCTTCTTTTTCGCCACAGATCTGGAACGGTAACCTCCCAGGTCTTGCCCAAGTTGTTGCTGATCTGTTAGGGTCAGCGTCAATAACTAGGGTTGTACCATCCTTACAGAACAATGAAGCAAGGCAGATAGCCGATGTTGTTTTGGAAACTCCGCCCTTAAATGAGCTTAGACAGATGATTGACATAATCTTCCCCCCGTTAGGGATGGAAGCATCATACCGCTACCTGGGTACACATTAATTATGGATGTACAAATTTTTGGGTACCCAAATGTATAGATGACATCCCAGATATATGATTTTCATACCCTACACGAATTAAGGTTTTTGCGTTATGGTTAACTCCCCTCAGTGCGATCGCGATGGAAGAACTGATTGATTTAGAGTTAACTCGCCAAGAGGCACAGTCTCTTGATGGTGCGCTGAGATTTCTATTCGGCAATCCGTTGTTCAAGCCAAGCGAATCCGTTGTTCAAGTGCAAAAGAAGTTGCGTGCACGGTTGGCAATCAAGCCTGTTGTTGAGTTTGAGTTGAAATAGTTGAACTTTTACCATAGTTTGCGCAAAAAGTCCAGGAACCTGGGTTCCTGTAGGTCAAGAAACCTTGACATTTTGCTATGCCAAATTCCTCTACAACAACACAACCTGGTGATTCTTTAGCCGCGATCGCCTTTTCAAGTGCTTCTCTTACTTGGCTTTGATCTTGCATCCACGCTTCAAACAGCGCTCCACCTGTAAAACTTTCACAGAGAATCAATTCTAATCCACTGCGAGGGTCACCGTGCTCGTTGAGATAAACGTGAAAGTTACCTTCTTCAAGGGAAATTTCTGCGTGGATTGGATCACACTTGATTTCGTATGGAAGCGGCAGTTCCAGACCATTCACAGCGTTCTCCAGCAGGGCTTTTAAACCACTCCTGTCTTGCTCTTCGTTCTCTGGGTCCGGGACAAGCCCCGAAATGTAGAGGTGCTGAGGATTGCAATTAAGGATTGTCGCAAGGGATTGGAATACGTCCCTGCGATGGGGTACCTCCAAGGCTAGCCCATTGAAGGAATAGTGCTTTTGATTTTCGATGAAATGCCCAAAGAGAACGAATCGATTCATCAACATTCCTCCACTGGAATTTGAAAATCAAGGAGCAATTACTTTATAACTGATTTCGATTTGCCCCTCGTTGATATTAATTACAGGAAACTCATGAGTAGAAAATTTCTGCACCTGGGTTTGTAATTTCAAACTTTCGCCATCGCCAACGATTTCTAAAAATCTTTCTACTGCCTTAACATATTGTTCCTGCGCTTTTATTAACTCCTGTAACGGCTTCTCGATATTAGTTCGTGCCCTAATGAACCTGCGATAATCCCTCTCATCAATGAGTTTTGCGATTCTTAGCGCTTCTTCCTGTTTGGGGATAATCTCATTTTTATAGTGAGCGATCGCTTCTTTAATTGGAGAAAATCCCGGTTTATCCCGTTCCCAACGTTTTATTTCCTCTGGTGTCTGCTTGGCTACAGCCCTAAATCCCTGAAGTCGTTGGGAAGCATCGTGCAGGTAATTCTTAAGTTGGACAATCTTTGCCTGTTGCTCAACTGGAAGCTGATAAGCTTCGGCGTAACTTGCAACAAACGGCTCATAGTTTGCAACCCAGTCGTTTTCTTCTTCCAGGGACAGTAGCTGTTGTTGGGCAACGGTCAATTGCTGGCGCTTTTCTGCCAACATTTCCTGCCCAGTGCCAATTGCTGATTTCATCGCCTCAAGTTTTTTGAACCTTTCTTCTTCGGACTGCGATCGCGCAAGTTCTTCTTTCATCTGATCAAGTAAATAGAATTCACCAATGGGAACCCCCCACTTTGGCGGTGATTCAAGAAGTGCGATCGCTTCTTGACTTTCTTGAAGTTGCTTCTGTAAAGCAAGGATTTCGGCTTTCAATTCATCGATGCGCGTTTTCGTGGCAAGGATTTCAGTTTCCAAATCCTTCACCTCCGGTGTTTGCGTTGCGGCGAGGATTTCTACGTGCTTTTCTTGAAAAGCCATTTCTAATCGGGATTTTGGCATTTATCATATCCTCGAAGATTGATTTTACGATTTAACCTTGGCTCTTTGTCCCTCAATGTGCTGCCTTTGGCGACATTCTTTGGCTTTTTGCCCCATCGTCGCGACAATTCGCGACAGACGCAGACATGAGGCTGACACGAAATGGACACCGGGCATAGGACTGCGTAAGCTAAAATGCAGTCCTGATAGATCCTTTTATACATTAGTGGGGAAGTGCAGATTTTATGGATCATATCTTTCGCAAAATCCAATCAAAGCTTCCACCACCAAGGTGAGTCGTCATCATTTCTTTCTTTTTGTTGAGATACTCAATTGTACATCCCATGAACCAGTCATCCTCTGATTGAAGCTCAGTGATGGTTCCACTAATTTCCCATTTACTTTCTGCGTATCTTAGTGATGGATAGAATTTTATGCGATCGCCCTCCTTGAGCGGAAATTTCAATGGATGAAGTGTAGAGGATTGTAGAGGAAGTGTAGAGGAATCCTCTACACTTGAATTTTCTAGCTGCAATGCTTGTGGTTTCTCAGCTTGTGAATTAGCGTTTTCTCCAAGTGTAGATGTTTGCTCCTCAAGTGTAGATGCAAGTGTAGATGCACTCAACCCCATAGAGGGTAAAGGCTCTGGCGTTTTTTCTTCGCAAGTGTAGATGTTTTTTATATCTAAATCACTTTTTTGAGAGAATTCCTGGGGGGTAGCAGCAGCAGCAGGCGAAACAAAATTCTCTACGCTAAAATTCTCTACACTTGAGTTGATTTTCGTTTCACCTATTGGTGAAGTCGTTGATATACAAGGATTTGGCATGTCGAGAGTTTCCTCTACACTTCCTCTACACTTGCTTTTTATATCATACCCTCTACCAGGTGTAACTCCTTTACTAGTAAGGATTGTAGGTTTCTCGTTAAGTGTAGAGGATTCCTCTACACTTCCTCTACACTTCTCTACACTTGCCCCAGCACAGCAGTAAGTGATTTTCCTCCCTTCGGTGGTGAGTATTATTACTCCTGCTTCGACCAATTCCTTTAAGTCGCCTTCCAGGAGCTTGCTATTATTCTTGTAGTCCTCAATCCACAGTCTCTGCTGAATCTCTCTTCTGGTTACCCCAGCCTTGCCTTCGATGAAGTTTTTTAATTTCAGCAAGCGCCCTGTTAGTTGCATTTGAGGACTATTGAAGGCATAAATTAGCCTCAGCTGATCGATATAATAATCACAAAGCAAACACGCCTGCTCAATAACGTAAGGCGGAATCATTTGTTCCGGCATCTCACCTGCAAGTGCAGCATTTATGCAGTGTAGCCACAAAGTCAATCTTGCTAAATAACTTTCAAATTTTGGAAATGCTGTTTTCAGCCCTTGGTTTGTTTCTGCCAGCGTCCAATCGATTAGCTGATGCTGGTATGCTTCAAAGATAGCTTTAGCATCAAAGCTTAAAAAATAATCTCTTTCATCAGGCAACTGCTCTAGCTTGTGGTATAACGCCTTTAATGAGTTAGCAAGCCCAGTATCCTTGTCGTCGTCGTTCATGAGATCCAAATATGCTGCGGGGCATTCAGCCATGCAAAACAACCATCGGGCGAATTCCCCAGTGCTATCTTCGTGATCTGCCATCAGCCGTTTTAGCGTTTCCGGTTGTGTTGAACCAGTTCTGCTGATGGCGGAACGTTCTAAATACAAGCATTTTTCGGAATCAACGACATCTTTGCTCAAGGAAGTCCCATTGAATTCAGACAACTCGTTTTCCGCATCATCACCGACGCCTTTTCTATATTTATTGCGTCCTGTGATATGCGCCGACCACTCATCACGGTACAATAGTATACCTCTGGGGTTTTCCGCGTGGATTTTGATGCGAGATTCAATGCTGCCGTTCTGAACAATAAAGCGACGGCGCGACGGTGGTGCTTCTGGCTCTTCAGCTTCTTTATCTTTCGCAGAGCGAAACTCCCTCATTGCTTCTTGGTACTCGTTTATCGCCTTTTTCCATTGTTGGTGGGCTTCGGCTTCCATCTCATCAAGTGGACCAACAATAGCTTTCTGTGCTGGTGATTTTTTGTGTCCACTGGGTGCGACAATACAAGTACGATAGATAGCAGGCTGTGTATATTGTGCTTTGGCACTTACCACTATCCTGCTAGAAGTTCCGATTCGTGATCCGGCAGCAGGGATGAGCGTTGTGAGCAGAAACTCCGCTGCCGTAGGCATTGCTTGCGATACTTCTATCATTTGTTCGGCAAGCACGCCGCCATCACCCCATAAAAACTCCGCTAAATTTAGCCGCTGCTTTTGTGCCTCAAGTAGCGTAGGCAGTGATTTTCTGAGTTCTTGGCGATCGCTCTCTTCTCCAACCTCTTGGATCTTAGATTTGTACAGCGACCACACGTCTCTTGTTTGTCGTCCCGCCCTCGAAGCCAACTCTGGAATGATGGCATCGAGATCCGATTGTGGTAAATCCTGCTCAATAAGATTATCAATCTCTTGTTTCAATTGGTCTGTTGAGAGGTCGTGCCGTTTTGATGCGGGGTGATAGATGATTTTTTCATTCACAGGTGAGGAATGATTGTTGGGGGGGGTAAACTCAGGCATCACTACCCCAGTATCGCTGGCTAATTCCTCCACAAGTTCCACGAAGTGCCGCCCCTGAGGTGATCCGTTCCCCCCTTTCAATCTGTGCCGATATTGGATCACTCCTCCGCCAATATCGCAAGCTGGGCACCTCCACAGCCAGGAATCACCCTTCTGCTCGGCATAAAAAGCGGTGCCTGATTTACTATCATGCCAGGGGCAACCCCCCTTGACTTTACCTGAATGCTCTTGTTTGAAATCGTGTCCGTGCCAATTGAAGGCAATATCAGCTGTCAGGCGTGGTTCAATTTCATTAAGCAGGAAATCAGAAAGCGTTGTGTCTGATGTATTTTTTCTAACTTGAGTTTTCTGTTTTGGTGGCATTGCTTTGCCCCCAAGAGGGTAAAGACCTACATCTTCAGGAGACTTGAAGACGGGCGGATATTCAACCCACCTCTGCCATGTATAAGGTTTGTCATGAACATTTCTTGTCGGAGGCAGTAATGTGTGTCCTCCGTTCTTTGTCAGCAACTCGCCGACGTGATGCTTTCCGTCAATATCTAGACTAAATCCGCTATTTGCCTTGAAATTCTGAGGTTCGGAATCAAAAGCAATAAGAAACCTGTAGCCGCCGCTTGGGGTTCGGAACATGGGAGCTGTTGCCAGAGTTGGGTGTTGCTTTTCCCATTCGTTGATACGGTGATCGCACTCCTGTGGGCTGGCAAAATCTTTCTGATCGAAATCTACCCAAGCAAGCCAGTGCTTTCCATTCCAACCACCTAGTGTACCGATGCCTGTTTTGGGATTACAGAACCAGCTACGGACAATCTCTTCTAGGGGCTGTTCGATTTGCCACTGCTTCCAATTAAGCGATTTGAGATATCCTCTACTATCGACGAAACATGGCTGTTTTGGTTCTTTGCCTTGCTTTGCTGCTTCAATTGGACATTCTGGCAAAGGGGGACGACCAATTCTTTGCAACCAAGCGATCGTTTCGCGGACGTTTTGAGGAGGTCTGAATTGCAGTGATGCTACCATTATTTTACACCTCCCATTAGCCTTGCAGAAATACGATTTAAGCAAGCTTGTTGCTTTGGACTAAGCTTTTTCTGCTCAAGTAGATTTCGCAAAAAGCCGCATTCCCATTGGGTTGTGGCTTCATTTTCAAGCAATTCTTTAAGCATCTCCTGCAACTGATGGCGCTTTTCTACATTGTCGGGATTGTCGGGCTTTGGCATCCACCCCCTAAAAGCATCGCACCCTGCACATCGCTTCGCGGCGAAATGCACTGAATGAGGAGGCATTTTCACAAAATTAATTCGAGTGGCTCCGCAAAAAGGGCATGCAGATAGCCTTTTTGATGATTGTGTTCTTTCTGGGTAGAATGAGATCATATGGTTTCTCGGATTTTTGGTGAAGTCCCGGCACACCGATTGGGTGTGCCTTGAGCGAACCAGCGTATCAGGATTCTTTGTGCGTTTTCGCCGGTTCGCTCGCCGAACCTATTTTTTTTTGGCAAAATCAACTCGCGCTTTTCTGCTCCTCCTGATTTAGATAGAAAAGCAATGCATCACGTACGATCGCGCCCTTGCCTCGGCGCTCTTTTTTCGCTTGCCACTTAAGGCGCTCACGGTCAAAGTAAGTCACCTTCGCATTGATATCAAAATTTTTTGCGGATAAATTTTCCACCTTGCCTCCTTCGATGGGGATGCCTTAAAGTTCCCGGAGACTTCCAAGTTCATGTCGCTTTTCCACAAAAATCAAAAATCTTTAATCCCCTTTACTCTCACTTCTGATGAGGTGAAAAGTGAATTTATGTCGCGATGGGGTAATTGTGTGGCATCATAGGGGAATAAAGATTTTCAAAATAAAAGATGTTTGTGGCTTGCGCGCGTGAACGTGGAAGCCTTATTTTTTAATGGTTTAATAGGTAATCGCGATTGGAATTCAGATGTTGCTCTGATCCGAACGTGCCTTGTGTAACTTTTGATCTTAATGCAAGTGTGCAAAAGGGTAAAGAAATTCACTTATTGAGCGAAAAAAGAGATGCCTTTCGGACAGATTTGTCCAACATGACGTTGCTGCATCTGCCTTGTGGGTGTATCGGGAAGCGGAACAAATTGTTCCTTTACAAAATTGCATTTTCTGGTATGAGCCTGTCCTCCTAGTGTCGCGAGATGAGTATTAAAGCTGAGCCGCCTCAGCTTTTGGTTTCTTCTCGAAAGTTTGAATATTTGGCTCTTGCAGTACAAAACCGTTCTCTATCGCTTCACCCATCTTGCCAGCGATCGCTGCTACCCATTGAGGATAATTCGCCTGGGCATCAGTCAACTTCTTCCCAACTTTCGGCTTGATGGTAACAGTGATAATCCTACCATCGCAATCAATTTCAAATTGCTGCCAACCGTTCTCTACGATCTTGGCTCGCGGGAGTTCGTTGATTTTTATAGCGACTTCTAATTTACCTAGTGTCATAACGATATTGCTCAAGCTACATCCTTTACCGTAAAACCTTTGCTGCATTTCTGAATTAACAGCCAGCGGTCAGAGTCTTTGTCTAGTGCTGGCTTGAGACGAAAATTAAAAACATCCTCCCACACCTCTACACCATGAGTAGCAGCAAAATCAATCTCAAGTTCTTTAAAGCGTGAGTAGTCCCGATCGCTGATCGCTGTCAGCATGGGAAGGAGTGCGGTTAATGGTATTTGGGTTGCTGTCTCAGTCATCTGGGTAGTCCTCAAAAATACAAATAATTGGTAGTGGTTCGTCTTCTGTGTCAATTATTTCAACCAATCGCTTACCTGTGTTCCTGGCTATTCTTTTACAGCGGTCCTCGGATGCCGCTGCTGACCATTGCCTAGTTTCTTGAATGGGGTCAAATTTACCCTTGGAGCGCTTTATACCGTCGCTTGGTTGTTTTTCTTTGGTCAAATTACCTCCTCCCTCTGTTGTTGAGTAGGTTGTCCCTGAGTCATTTGCCCCCCTACCTTCGGCGCTACCCCTTGGGCGATCGCTCATCCGGAGCCTGTCTCATCGTTTCCAACCCTTTCAACCTGTTTAAAATGCGCCGGTTCTCAGTTTGCAACCCGCGTATTTCTGATTGCATTGCATCAAAGCGAGCGACTACGGCTTCAAAATTCCGTTGGTGAATTTGAACGGTACCAAGTAGCGCTTCAGATGTTGCCCTTACCTGTCTGTCTAGAGCGGATTCAATTTGGTCAAGCCTACTGGGTTGGTCTTGCGTCATGCTGTTGCCTCGTAGTCACTTGGTTCCCATTCAATTTCGAGCAAATCACTGATAGATTTAAGGTTAAAGTACCTGCAAAGAATTTTTACTGTATTTTCATCAAATCTCGTGACTTGGTTTCTATAAAGCTTGCCTATAGTGCCAGGTGCTAAGCCAGTTGCTTCTGCTAGGGCTAACTGGCTGATACTTTTCTCCTCCATTAAGTTTCTAAGTTTGCAATTCAATTTCATGTCTCCTTATTACAGTACCTCTAGTGTAAGCAACAAGCTAGCTAGTTGGCTAAATAATTAGTATAGTAAATATTTTACTAGGTAACCGATAACTAAGTTATATGGTTAAATAATTTGTCAGCTTCATAGCTAGTCAGTTACTGTATGAGGAGATAAGCAATCAACCGGCAACAAGCCAAACGCAGTCAGGAGAAGGAATCCAGTACTGTGTCGGGCGAGTTTGCTATGCTTCTGAACCTTGACAACCAAATTCCCCTCATCGTGAGAAATCCCAGCAGATTACGGGCAAACGGAACGGTAGAAACGACATTGCGG
>JAHHHH010000011.1 GCA_019359415.1 Iphinoe sp. HA4291-MV1
ATGATTTTGGGCTTTGGTTTTCAGCCACTAAACTAAAGTATCAGAAAACTACAACTGTGTCAAACTTCTCTTTCTGACTAATTATGAAAAAGTTTAGTAAAGTATTTGGCTATTTAGTCAAGCTCTATATCTTCAGTGATATCCAAGCTTCATGAACGGTTTTCCACACTTTTTAGTGCGGCTAGCTCCTCTGTAAAATGAGCGGAGTTTTTGCCATCTACGTAGCACAATTGTAAAGGAGGCAGCCCAGGCTATTGCTTTTGTCGTTTACCATGAGGAAAGCACCTGTTGCTGTTGTTCAGTTATGAGTCAAGATGTTTCTGGTTTTAACTTATGAGTCTTTGATTTCAAAATTAATTCCAGATTATTCTGACTCAGCACTCGGCATTTAGAACTGTTATGGTGATTTTTGTAAAGGGTAAAGGGTAAAATTTTAGTATTAATAAAACTTAACTATTGCCTTCTGCCTTCTTGAACTTCAACAGCGGCGGGTCGCCGTTCAAAGTTCTCTTTGCATACCTACTTTCTACCTTTTAACTTTCACCTTTGCTATATGGCTCGCGACTATTATGAAATTCTAGGTGTCTCTCGTGACGCCGACAAAGAAGAAATCAAACACGCCTACCGCCGCTTAGCCCGGAAGTATCACCCAGATGTGAACAAAGAATCGGGGGCGGAAGAGCGCTTTAAAGAAATTAACCGTGCTTATGAAGTTCTTTCTGAGCCGGAAACCCGCGCACGTTATGACCGCTTTGGTGAAGCTGCTGTGAATGGTGGAGCTGGCGTAGGCTTCCAAGATATCGGCGATATGGGTGGCTTTGCGGATATCTTTGAAAGCATTTTCTCAGGTTTTGCCGGTGGTATGGGTGGTACAACGCAAAAACGGCGCAGTGGACCTGTGCGGGGCGATGACCTACGGCTAGACCTCAAGCTAGACTTTCGGGAAGCAGTCTTTGGCGGTGAAAAAGAAATTCGCATTTCTCATCTAGAGACTTGTGAGATCTGTAGCGGCTCTGGTGCTAAACCAGGAACTCGCCCTCGTGCTTGTTCGACTTGTGGAGGGACAGGTCAAGTACGTCGCGTCACCAGAACGCCCTTTGGCAGCTTCACTCAAGTTTCGACTTGTCCTACCTGTAATGGTACGGGGATGGTCATAGAAGACAAATGTGATGCTTGCGACGGCAAGGGTGCAAAACAAGTTACGAAGAAACTGAAAATATCAATTCCACCTGGGGTAGACAACGGCACACGCTTGCGAATTTCCGCAGAAGGCGATGCAGGTCAGCGCAGTGGTCCTCCTGGAGATTTGTATGTGTATTTGTTTGTCAATGAGGATGAGGAATTCCACCGGGATGGTATCAATGTTCTCTCAGAACTTAAAATTAGCTACCTTCAAGCAATTTTGGGCTGCCGCTTAGAGGTAAATACGGTAGATGGACCAGAGGAATTGTTGATTCCACCGGGAACTCAGCCAAATACTGTGATGAAGCTGGAAAATCGTGGGGTACCGCGCTTGGGTAATCCTGTTAGTCGTGGCGACCATATGATTACGATATTAATTGATATTCCTACGAAGTTGACGATTGAAGAACGTGAACTACTGGAGAAGCTCGCTAAAATTAAAGGAGATCGCACTGGTAAAGGCGGATTTTTGGGAAACTTTTTTCACCAACGATGAGTCTATCTTCCCTCTCAACTCCTAATGCTCAACTCGATTTGCGCGGCACCCCTTGCCCGATAAATTTTGTAAGGACGAAACTCCGTCTGGAACAAATGAATCCAGGAGAGTTACTAGAAGTCTGGCTAGATCCAGGAGAGCCGATTGAGCAGGTTCCTGATAGTCTGACAATGGCAGGCTATCAAGTGGAGCAAATCACAGACTGCGCTGGTTATTTTTCTCTACTAGTCCGCCGTCCCGTTAGTACTTCATGAGAGGGAAAGGCTTAGAAGCCACTGATCAGTTACTAGGCACAGTCTTAGCCGTGCAAGCCAATTTTTACCGAGTACAACTGGATGTTGAGGATAAGGGGACAATGGGCAAGGGGCAAGGGGCAAGGGGCAAGGGGCAATGCTCGATTAAGAGTTCCCAATTCCCAATTCCCAATTCCCAATTCCCAATTCCCAATTCCTATCCCCCCATCCTCTTATGCACTCGCAGAACACGGTTGAAAAAAATTGGGCAGCAGGTGATGGTAGGCGATCGCGTGGTTGTAGAAGAACCAGATTGGGCTGGTGGACGAGGAGCGATCGCGGAAGTTTTACCCCGTAAAAGTGAATTGGATCGTCCAGCGATCGCCAATGTTAACCAAATCTTGCTGGTATTTGCTGTTGCAGACCCGCCTAGTGAACCTTACCAACTCAGTCGCTTTCTGGTTAAAGCTGAGTCAACAGATATAGATGTGGTTTTATGCCTAAACAAGAGCGATTTAATTTCAAAAGAACAGCAAGTAGAAGTTAATAAGCAATTGGTAAATTGGGGCTACCAACCGATATTTATCAGCGTAAATCAAAGTATCAATATTGACCAAGTAGCAAGCAAGCTCAAAGATAAGATTACAGTGATTGCTGGACCTTCAGGAGTTGGCAAGTCCAGCCTGATCAATGCACTGATTCCCAATGCTAACTTACGAGTGGGAGAGATTTCTGGTAAACTGGCACGAGGTCGCCACACCACTCGTCACGTAGAATTATTTGAATTGCCCAGTGGTGGTTTATTAGCAGATACTCCCGGTTTTAATCAACCTGACCTTGATTGTGCTCCAGAAGAATTAGTCAGTTATTTCCCAGAAGCAAGACAAAGATTAGCGGTTGGTAGCTGTCGTTTTAGTAATTGTTTGCATCGTGACGAACCTGAGTGTGTCGTGCGTGGAGATTGGGAACGATATCAACATTACCTAGACTTTTTAGAAGAAGCTATTAAGCGCCAAACTCAGCTTAACCACCAAGCAGATCCTGAATCTACTATGAAGGTGAAAACCAAAGGCAAGGGGAAGACACAGTACGAACCGAAGCTAGAAAGTAAGAAATATCGCCGGAGTTCACGCAGGACGCAGTTACAAGAATTGCAGCAGTTGTATCAGGATAGTGAAGATAATTCGTAATTATGAATTATTACGTCGAGATAGCATAGATACAGACAAGATGGGTATTTTGTATGTCTCAGCCGCTTGCCACAACCTCTACCGTAGAAGACGTTACTGAAGGTATAATTTTTCCACCTGGTGACCTTTATAGTGACGAACCTCCTTTGGAAAGCGATCAACACCGCGAACAAATTGAATTGCTCGTCCGCCTGATCAAGTGGTGGTGGCGAGAACGTCAGGATTTTTATGCTACTGGTAACCTGACAATCTATTTCAGTCCCAATCAGAAAAAGTCGGAAGATTTTCGAGGACCAGATTTTTTTGTCGTTTTAGATACAGAAAAAAAAGACCGCAAAAGCTGGGTTGTCTGGCAAGAAGATGGTAAGTATCCCAATGTGATTATAGAGTTACTATCAGACTCAACTGCAGCTGTTGATAAAGGTTTGAAAAAACAGATATACCAAAACACATTTCGCACTCCTGATTACTTCTGGTTTGACCCAGTTAGCCTGGAGTTTCAGGGATTTCACATAGTAGATGGACAATACCAACAACTGAAACCTACTCCGGAAAATTGGTTGTGGAGTCAGCAGTTAGGGTTGTATTTGGGAATTGCTGAGCGGAAATTACGCTTTTTCACGCCTGATGGACAATTAGTACCTCTTTCAGAAGAAGAAACAAACCAACAACTGCAACAAGCAAACCAACAGTTACAACAAGTAAACCAACAACTAGAGCAGGAACGACAAAGGGCTGAAAGATTAGCAGAACGCTTGCGAGCCGCCGGAATTGATCCAGAGCAAGTTGTTTAAAGACAGGATTTTTCTGTATTAGCAAAAAACTTTTCTGGTGTGGTTTGATGTCCATAATTTGAAGAGTTGACGAAAGACTGTAACGATCCCCATAAAGTTTTAAAATATTCTTAACATCTGCCAAATCCCCAACCTTCAATCTAGTAAGTACCACCCCGGAACTACAATTATGGCTATCGGCTACGTTGCGCTTGTCCTCCACGCACACCTGCCCTTCGTTCGTCACCCAGAAAGTGATTATGTGCTGGAAGAAGAATGGCTCTATGAAGCCATCACCGAAACTTACATTCCTTTGCTGCGAGTCTTTGAAGGCTTAAAGCAAGACGGTGTTGACTTTAAAATCACGATGAGCATGACACCACCCCTTGTGGCAATGCTACGTGATCCTCTGCTGCAAGAACGCTACGATGCTCACCTAGCCAAACTAGAAAAACTGATAGAACTAGAAATCGAGCATAATGTCCACAACGGTCATATTCGCTATTTAGCCGAGCATTACGCCAGTGAGTTTCACGCGACGCGAGAAGTTTGGGAACGCTACAACGGGGATTTAGTCACAGCTTTTAAGCAGTTCCAAGACACTAACAATGTAGAAATCATTACTTGCGGTGCGACTCACGGCTACCTACCACTAATGAAAATGTACCCGCAAGCTGTGTGGGCACAAATTAAGGTAGCTTGCGAACACTACGAGGAAAACTTTGGTCGCCCACCCAAAGGCATTTGGTTGCCAGAATGCGCCTATTATGAAGGTGTAGAGCGGATGCTAGCCGATGCAGGATTGCGCTACTTCCTCACTGATGGACATGGTATTCTTTATGCCCGTCCCCGTCCACGATTTGGCACTTATGCCCCAATTTTTACAGAAACTGGTGTCGCTGCTTTCGGTCGAGACCATGAATCTTCTCAGCAAGTGTGGTCTTCTGAGGTAGGCTATCCTGGTGCACCAGAATACCGGGAGTTTTACAAAGACTTGGGCTGGGAAGCAGAATATGAGTACATCAAACCCTACATTATGCCCAATGGTCAGCGGAAAAATACGGGCATCAAGTATCACAAAATTACAGGTCGCGGTTTAGGGCTAGGGGATAAAGCACTCTACGACCCTTACTGGGCAAAGGAAAAAGCTGCAGAACACGCTGCCAATTTCATGTATAATCGAGAGCAGCAAGCAGCGCATCTCTATAGTATGATGCAACGTCCACCAATTATCATTTCTCCTTATGATGCAGAGTTATTTGGACATTGGTGGTACGAAGGTCCTTGGTTCATTGATTACCTGTTCCGTAAGTCATGGTATGACCAAAAGACCTATGCAATGACCCACTTAGCAGATTATCTACGGGCACATCCAACTCAGCAAGTCTGCCGTCCTTCTCAATCGAGTTGGGGTTACAAAGGATTCCATGAGTATTGGTTGAACGAAACAAATACGTGGATTTACTCGCACTTGCATAAAGCTGCAGAGCGGATGATTGAAATATCAACGCGGGAACCAGCAGATGAGTTGGAATGGAAAGCGTTGAACCAAGCGGCGAGGGAACTGCTGTTAGCGCAGTCTTCTGACTGGGCGTTTATTATGCGGACGGGAACGATGGTACCCTATGCAGTGAGAAGGACGCGATCGCACCTCATGCGCTTTAATAAGCTTTACGAAGATGTTAAAATTGGTAAAATAGACAGCGGTTGGTTGGAAAAGATTGAGATGATGGACAATATTTTCCCTAATATCAATTATCGAGTTTATCGTCCGTTGTAGTATCCTCACGCAAAGGCGCAACAGATGCAGAGAGTTTTTTTGCGCTTTTGTATTGATATCAAAGAGTATTTGGGTCAATGTTCAATTCTTTGAGTTTAGCGGCTAGGCGTTGTGCTTTCTCTTCTGCTGCTTGACGTGCTGCTGCTTGTTCTTCATAAGTAAAGAGTGTTTTACCGGTCACAGGGTCGTAAAAGCGCATTTGTCCTGATTTTATTCGCAATTCTAAACCCAAAACTTCGCTGGGTAATGAAACCGTATCATCAGGTAAAGTAGTTGTTGCAACTGGAAAATAATTTCCATCGACTAGGCGTAAACCTTGAAGTTGAGGAGTGAGATAGTCACCTGTGGGGTCATATTGATAGTATTCATGGACTCCCAAAAAGGAGTAAATTCCTTTTTTTGCACCTTGGTCTTTTGTACGGGTTGCTTTTGAGGTAATCTCTAGAACAAAATCAGGAGTTTTATTGTTTTCTTCCCAAGTTTTGTAAGAGCGGCGCTGACGGTTTTCCACTCCAAACACTACAAATGTATCTGGTGCAACGACTGACTCTGGATTTCCTTCTTCGTAGTAAATAAATAGATTACCAGAAACGTATACATCGGGACGGTTTTGGAAAAAAAGCTCTAAAACTTTTGTTGTATATAGTAGATATTGACGCGCTTGATCACTTTCAGCCATTGGCTTACCGTCCTCATCTGGATACTCAATCGGGGTAATAGGAAAATACTCTACTGCGACTGTCATTGGCAATCCCTCGACTCATTTGGAGCTTAGATTATATGGTATCGCTAAGAATCCGGTCACCGTGACTGGGAGGCTGAGAAATGACAAGAAATTCCAAATCCTGTTTCGACTCGTTAAGTATTTGATGAGACACACCGGATGGAACTTCCACACCCTCATGTTGGCATAAAACTTGACGCTTTCCGGCAATTTCTATAGTTGCTTCACCTGACAGGATAAAGAAAAACTGGCATGATTTCTGGTGATAGTGTCTGGTTTCATATGTTTTTGGTGGCATAAGTTCTTGAATAACACTTAACTCAAGTTGCTTCACAAGATGCCAACCATGACAGTTGTTACCCCAAGTATAATGCTGGGCAGTCTCTTTGTTAATCATTTTGTTTTTAGTTAATCTTCCTTTTCTTCCTCAGAATCTTTGACCTCACATTCTGCAAGCAGTTCATCCACTTTTTCAGGAAAGTCACCTAAGCTAACTTTTTTTGCAAAAACTTGATAACAATCATTTTTATCCCCTTCTTTACGAGGGAATCCCAACCAAATAATGATGATAATTTTTTGTTCCTTAAATGCTCTAAAAAATAATCTATATCGAGCAGGTAGTCCCATTTTTTTTAGGCGACCATACTTGTGTAAAGGTTTTTGTAATACAAAGTGAGAAGCAAAAGGGTCTTGAGGAATTTTTTCTTTAATACCAATATCCAATGCCTTTAATAGTTTGACATCTGCATGAGTTATAAACTCTTCTTTAGATAACTCAGTTTTTAAAACACGAACTCGATGAGACAATTCTACCCATTGCTTATAAAACAATGGGTAGAAAAATATTTTCCATCCATGACAAGTGAATAAGCTCATGCATCTAAAACGACATCACTAAGTAGCTCATCCATTTCGTCACTCATTTCTTTTGTATAAGTAACTAGTTGATCCGGATTTTTCATAGCATCCTTCATTAAAAAATCGAGGAAAAGACTCATCATAATAGACTCTGTTTCATCTACCTCCTCAACTTCGTCAGTGTCTAATCGTACTAAAAAAGTGTTGTCAGACAAGACTTGGATATAACCTGAAGCATTAACTAAATGAGGATAGTCCTTTGAAAAAGCACGAGGTACGCGAAAACCATCTTGCGTGCCTATCTTAGCAGGAGCTATGGAATAGGTCTTATCAGTCATCTAAGTATACTCCTTTGTGAAGATAGTTATTTTGATAGTAACATTTATTATAATAAACTCTAAAAAACATAAAAAAGACAGGCGTTTTGCCTGTCCGATGACTGATTATTTGGCTCTTAATTTAGAAATTCATCTCTGCAGCTTGAACTTTTTCAACCTGCTTCTTCTTGAGAACGAGCATAACTTGAGCCAACATAACAAGTGCGATAAATGCAATCAACCATTTTATTCTATTGGCATCCTGCAAAACGATTTCCCCATCATCTTGACCGAATCCACCGACGTTTGGATTGTTGGTCAAAGGGTCATCTTTTTTGACCGCTTGTCCTTCAGAAACAATCAATTCTGGTCCAACAGGGATGGTGTCAACCACTGTTTCCCCAGATTCAGGTTGGATACTGACTTCATACTTGAGGTTACCGTCTTCATCTTCTGTTTTGGCAATCTTGCTAATTGTACCAGTAGCAGAAGCCGCATATACCGCGTTGTTACTCTTTTCGCCAGTGGGGTAAACTTGTCCGCGTCCCCGGTTACCACCTACGTGAACACCATACTTACCAAAGCGAATGTTCTTGTCAGTTGCGGGGTTGGGAGAAAGAACGGGGAAGACGATTTCCTGATATTGTTCACCGGGTAGCGGTCCGATGATCACAATGTTATCTTTCTCTTCACTGTAGGGTTGGTAGTATAGATCCTGGACTTCTTCCTTCCACTCCTCGGGAATGCGTTCTTCAGGAGCAATTTTGAAGCCTTCTGGTAGCATCAGTACAGCACCGACGTTCAAGCCGGATTGAGAACCATCGGCACCGACTTGCTGTACATTTGTATCGTAGGGAATTTTTACCACGGCTTTAAATACCGTGTCAGGCAAAATAGACTGGGGAATTTCTACTTCGGTCGGCTTTGCTGCTAGGTGACAGTTGGCACACACAATCCGCCCTGTCGGTTCGCGAGGAGTTTCGGGGTAGGTTTGCTGCGCCCAAAAGGGATATGCCCAAGCCGCTTGAGGTAGGGCTAGATCGCTGGTGAAGAAAAATGTCACTGTGGCGATCGCTACGAGCAACGTTTTGATAATTACTCTAGCACTGCGAGCTAAACTCGCTGTTTGACAAACATTTCTCATCTCTATAAGGACAACAAGGACAAAAATTTTCAGATACTAGTCATTTAGTCATTAGTTATGAGTCATTAGTCAAGAGTCAATTTTCTTTCTTAGGTGGACTTTCGACTATTAACCAGAGAGTTGATTAAGCCCACCAAGGGTCTTCACCTGTGCGGAAGTCGGTTTCAGTCCAAGGAGTCAGGACTATTTTGTCCTCTTGTGCTTTTGCATGAGCTAAAGCCAAAGATAGTGGTGCTGGTCCTCGGACAACTTTACCAGTGGGGTCATACTGTGAACCGTGACAGGGACATCTAAACCTGTTTTCTGATGCGTACCAGGGAACAACACAACCTAAGTGGGTGCAGACGGCGTTAATGCCGTAATCGCCGATCGCCTCTTTACTTTCTACCACAATATAGGTGGGGTCTCCTTTGAGTCCTTGAGCTAGAACGCGATCGTCTACATTATGACTTTCTAAAAACTCGCTAACGCTGACATCGTTACCCAACGCGTCTTTTGCCGTTGTACCACCACCGACACCACCAGATGTGGGAGGAGTCAAATACTTGACAAGGGGATACAATGCTCCCAGAGCCACTCCGGTTACAGTTCCAAAAGTCAGAAGATTCATGAATTGACGACGCCCCATATCGGGTACGTCCATTGATTCAGAAAATTGAGCCATAACCTACGCGTTCTTTGTGTATTTTGTTAACAAATATGACAAGAGTTTTTCATTAAGAAACTCTTGTCTGAGTCAAGATGATAATTCCCACAAGGATGCCAGAATATTCTGTGCAAAGATATTTCCAGCATCTTTCTTAGTAGGATTACATTTCTTTATAGTCTTATCATACTTGAGTCATGGAACTTAACATCATAACTAAATGTAAAAATATTTGAGAAAAGCTATGACGGGAGAGGAATTACACCAACTGTTGCTTGAGAAGTGGGGACGTTCCTATGATGTCCAGTTGCGTCGGACACAGGGTAAGATCTTTCTACAAGTTATGTGGAAATATTTAGAGCAAGCATCCTTCCCATTAAGTGAGGCAGAGTATCAAGAGCATCTGGATAGCATCGCTAATTATCTAAGTGGCTTGGGTGGTGAGACAAAGGTAAGAACTTATATTAGAGAAACACGAGAACGTCCCCGACTTGGTAAAGCTGTGAGTATTTCGTTAGATTTGGGTGAACGCGCTGCGGAATGGTTGTGAGTAGTTGAAAGTATGAACCGCCAAGAGCGCCAACAAAAGAATAGAAGATTATTATAAAATTCTTTTACCCAGAGGTACGTCTCTATCTGGCTGAATTAAAACGACTTCACTATCGTCTAGCACTACACCTAAGACTAGAACTTCAGACATAAAATCAGCGATTTGACGAGATGGAAAGTTGGTGACAGCTAATATTAACTTGTGCGTTAAATCCTGTTTTTGATAAAGTTTTGTGATTTTGGCGCTAGATTTTTTAATGCCCAAATCACCAAAGTCTATCCAAAGTTTGTATGCTGGTTTTCGGGCTTGAGGAAAATCTTCTACTTTAATAACTTTGCCAGCACGAATTTCTACTTTTTCAAAGTCATCGTAAGTTATTTGCATTATTTTCCTACCAGTTTAACTAGACCAATACCACCAAAGTAAAGTCCCAGTACTGCCCCTGCTAAGAGAGTTTGAGTGAAGGGGTCAGTTGAAGGTGTCAAAATTGCTCCTAAAACCACTGCTCCTAAAATAACGTAGCGCCAACCAGAAAGCATTTGACCAGAAGAAACAATTCCCAAAGCACCAAGCAATGTTTGAATGATAGGGATTTGAAATGCTAACCCAGTACTAAATAGCAGCAACAAGATAAATTCAAAATATTTGTCAATCGACCACAGTTGCTCTACTACATCTGCACCATAGCTGATGAAAAATTTCAAAGCAGCTGGTACTAACAAAAGGTACGCAAAAAGTAACCCTCCTGCAAACAGGAAACTCGATCCCAAAACTATAGGTCCCAGCAAACGGCGTTCACGACGAGTGAGTCCAGGGAGAACAAACTGGATAATTTGGTATAGCACAAACGGGCTAGACACAACCAATCCACTGTAGCCTGCAACTTTCATTGAGACGAAAAAATATTCTCCCGGTGCTAGTTGCAGAAATTTTACTCCCTGTGCTGGCACTTCTAGCAGCTTAACAATCGGCTTAACGGCGAGGAAGCAGCCGACAACACCCACTACTACAGCAATTAGCGAGTAAAAAATCCGCTGTCGTAACTCCTCTAGGTGATCGAAAATTGACATTTCGACTTCACCGGGTAACTCATCAAGAGGATCAGTAGGATCTATTTCTGGTTTTGAGTCGCTATTTACTTCAAAGTCAACACTAGCAGGAGTTGTTGTGTCTAGGTCTTGTGAAGATGTCATGAGTTAGCTAGAAGTCATCACCTGTTAACTATTGTATCTGGGAAGCAGGTGGATGTAGAGACGCTTTCATGAGAGCGCGTCTCTACTCTTTAACATTACTGAAGCGGTAATTGTGGGTGTACAGTCGAATATTTTGCTACCAACTGAGAAATTTCAGGGTTGTAAAGTCTTAGGTAATTCCAGTAGTTACCCATCACCTGACGCACGTAATTTTTGGTTTCATCAAAGGGAATTGATTCCACGAATTCATCCGGATCTCCCTTAGGTAGAGTTTGTACCCACTTAGAAACGTTACCAGGACCAGCATTATAACTGGCGATCGCGAGCAGGGAGTTATTGCCATACTGCTGATGAGTGTGATCCAAATACCAAGTTCCCAGCATGATATTGTCGTTGGGATTTTCCAAATTCATTTTTTTGCTGTCCAACTTAATTTGTGGGGCAATCCATTTAGCTGTATCTGGTAGCACCTGCATTAAACCAACAGCACCAGCGCTAGAACGAATTTTTGGCTCAAATTGTGATTCCTGACGTATGAGGGCAGTTACTATCAAGGAATTTAGCTGACGCTTTTGGGACCATTGCTCAATTTTCTTCTGAAAAGGGAACGGATAACGAGCTTGCCAGTAGGTGATTTGTTTGCTCAAAGCCTGATACTGGGCTTGTTCTTCCGGTGTCTCTCGGTCTTCCAATTCAGCAATTGTATCAATCCCGATGATATTTTCTCCCTTTGTCAGTCGCATTAAACCCTCAGTAAATTGCTCTGCTACGGTTGGCTGCATTTTGTTCTGAAATTCGGTCTGCCATTGCAACCAAGCATCGCGGTTTTGACCAAGCAGGTACAATTCTTTAAATGTCTCAGAACCAGCAGTTGGTACTGGACGTTGGTATGGCACGACGTCTGGGTTCATCCGGCGCACAGAGTTAAAATTGCCAACATTGAGTCCCAAAGTTGCTGCTGCTCGCCATGAGTAGTAAGAGTAGGGAAAATTGCTGAGAGTATACTCATAAGCTTGTTTTGCCTCTTGCTTTTTCCCCAGTTTTGTTGCCCATTTTCCCACCCAAAAACTGGCTCTGGGAGCCAAAATACTGTTGGGGTTATTTTTGGGAATGGGTTCTGCCCATTGCCATGCAGCTTTATAATCTTTGGATTTCGCTTTTTGTTGTGCTATTTTCCAGCGATACTCTGCCGCTTCCTCTGAGTTGGCGTACTTGGTAATAAGTAGCTTCAGAGCCTCACTAGCTGCCTTTTGATCTTGAGTCTGAAGAATTTTGACTTTTTCTATAAGCGCGGTACCTGCTTTGTCAGGAAATTTATTAATCACCTGATCAAGATAGGGCAAAGCGTCTTTGCGTACTGTTGCCATTTCTGCTAAGCGCAACAAAGCAGTGCTAGTTTCTTTTGCATCTGGAAATGCCTTCACCATTTGTTGATAAGCAACAGTGGCTTCTGCTTTTTTTCCACTAACCTGTAATCCCCGTGCAACGCGGTAGAAGTTGCGGGCTGTTCGAGTTGCTTTGGCGTACGCTGTCGTTGCTTTGGCAAATTCATTGTTTTCCCAGTAAGCTGTGCCAACAATGTCCCATTCTTCGGGTTTTAGGGTGGGGTTGTTCGCTAGCTGATCCAATACAGGTAAAATCCCTGGTTGGTCATAGGCATATTTTGCCAGAACTAACTGCAATTGCGGTTGATTGGGATTTTCCTGCAACCGTTTACGGATAATTTCCCAAGTGAGGGGATGGGAAGGAAATTCAGCGATCGCTTTGTCCTGATACTCTCTAAGTCCGATGAGATACAGGGCTTTAGCAGCAGCTGGTTCTTTGGGATATTCTTTCAGCACTTTCTGCCTCAGATCCGAGGCTTTACCTTCTTGTCCTAAAATGTCCTGTGCCTGCGCCTGTTTTAGCAACACATAGGGCGCAAGGAGTTGGTAATCTTTGTCTAGTCCTTCTAGTAACTCTAGTGCAGTTTGAGCTTGCTTTCGTTCAATTAAGTCACTTGCCAAAAGATAACGAGCGCGATTTCGATCTGCGGATTTTGATCCTCCCTTGAGCGCTTCTAGTTTTGCAGCACGCTGTTGTGGGGATTGTGACACCAAGGCAAAAACGGGTGATTTAGCTTTGCTTTCTTCCGAAAGCTTTTCAGATTGAGCATTACGCGGTTTAAGCCATTGCCCGACGAATTTTCCGACATCGGGAGCTGACACGAGTGCTCCAGCTAAAAAGGCACATAGTCCTGCACCCGCAATGAGAGAAATATGCTTTGTCTGTAGCTTCTTCAGCATTGATTCCCGCTGAAAATTTCACATGAATTTCTTGCCACTTTAGCATTACTGGTGGTCAATGTCCTCAGTTTTAACTTTTTTATTTTTAATTTTTCGGGTTCAAAGATGAGATGTAAATTTTAAATCTTATTTATAATTGATACTTTGTTAGCGTAAGTAATCTTCGTTAGAGATTTCAGAACCAAGACATACTACTCCTTATATCAAATCTTTATTTTTAGAAGTAAAAACTTAATACAGCAGTCAGGAGTCAGATCGCGTAGCGTCTCCCCTTCGCCCCTTGGGCGACGCCAGAGGCGTTGGTGCAAGCCTGTCCGCAGGACTTACAAAGCAGCGTGTCGCAGACAAGGGAGAAGTAAAAAGGTCTTAGAGTCTAGCTTTTAGATCTTATAGATCTTACTCTTTGTACTTCACGCACGAACAATGTGCTGTAAGTATTGAATAGCTTGTATTTAAAGTTACTAAACAAGAATGTGTTAAAGAAGAAAGATGCAGTATAACTCAAACAATTATAACATAAGTACAAGCAAGAAATAATACAAAACTCCTGAGATCAATGCTATCAATTGTTATGGTCTCGAATCAATCCATGTTTCTATGTTTATCCCTCTAATGGAAGATGCCAAAGTGGTGCAAGTAGCAAGAGCTATAATTTTTTAACAGAGTATTTTAGGAAGCTTGGTGATTCATAGCTGAGCGACAATTTTTGCATGACTTTCTTTATGTTTGCCTTTGTTTTGTCTAGATATAAATGGTAGTAGCAATTCTAAATGATTCGTCAAATCTTCCATTAAGGGTATCATTTGTCATTTATCCATTTGGACAACCAGCAAGCGCGATCGCTCCACAACCCATCTACGAGCAGGACATTTCTTGTGCTGTTGTTCATCCGATTTATCTTCGCCAATAGGGGCGAATATAGGGTGTATACTTATGTTTCTCAACTGCATTGACTGGACTAAAAGTTTCTGTAAGTTCACTACATCTCAATTTTGAGATAGTGTTTTAACACTGAATAAGTTTTGCTCCCAATCTACATAAAGTGTTCACTTTCAATGCTGTCCTAATTTAGGAGTCCTCCCCTTCAAGCCAATCATCAGCTTGAGAGCAAATATTTTGACCACAGGTATTCGTTGGGTTATCCATAATCCCATACGACGAACTATCACAACTGGCAAAATATTATTAGAAAACATCCTGTCTAACAAATCAGTAAAACCTAAAATTGTCAGGTTCTCCCGCTTGCGCCAGCGTTCGTAACGTTTGAGGATTTGAATGTCACCGATATCTTCACCTTGAGCTTGAGCCTCTTGCAACACTTGCGCCAAAGCAGCCACATCCCGAACGCCCAAGTTTAAACCTTGTCCGCCTACAGGATGGCAATTGTGTGCTGCATCGCCAACTAAAGCTAGTCGGTGGAGGACATAGCGATCGCTCTGCATGAGTTGTACCTGAAAAATAAAGCGATCGCCCAGTAATTCCAACTTCCCCATCTGGTTACCATAGCGCTTGGTTAATTCTCTTAAAAATTGCTCATCATCCAAAGCACATAGAGCCTTTGCTTCTTCATGAGGAGCAGTCCAGACAATTCGGCAACGGTTTCCTGGCAAAGGTAAAATCGCAAATGGACCACTAGACCAAAATTTTTCGTATGCTGTGTTATTGTGAGGTTTTTCTGGTTTGACGAAAGCAACAATACAAGACTGCCAATATTTCCAGCCAAGGGTTTTCATTCCAGCAGCTTGACGGATAGGGGAACGCGCTCCATCTGCGGCTACGACTAATTTACTGCAAACTGTCCGCATCTGGTCTGCGACTTTGATGTCCATTGTCACCATGTCCTGGTGATACTGAATATTAACTACTTGAGCAGGACATAGGTATGTTACGTTGGGACAATTTTTGACAAACTCCTGCAAGGGATGCAACAGTGCTTGATGTTCTGCTACATAACCTAAATCTTGTGTGCCTATATCCTCGGTTTTCCATTCCACCACACCAGGATAATCAGCATCAGAAAGACGCACACGGCGGAAAGTCTCAATGTTGGGCAATATTTTGTTCCAAACTCCAATTTCTTGAAAAATAAGTGCCGAAAGCATATGCACTGCGTAAGCCTGTCCTTTGGCTATCGCTGCTGATTCTACTTTTGCCTCCACCAGCAGCACACTTAACCCAGAATCTTTCAATGCAGAGGCTAGGGTTAAGCCAACAATCCCGCCGCCGACGATGACCAAATCATAATCATATCCCCGCTTATGTGTCGATGTTTGGGGAGAGGAAAGAGTTTGAGAAAGCTGCGCTTGCGCCATTGTTAAGATAAATTACAGCATTTTAACTATTATTCTGACGCAAGTGGACGTTGAAGGGCAAGTTGAGGAGTTTGCTGGACTGCCAACGCAGTGGCTTCCGAGTCGCACAGCCGTCATTTTGACGACTGACGCTTCTGTTGGTGAGTTCTTTCTTGGTAACTATTTCTTCATAGTGCTTCCAGTATGGGAGGCTTTGTGCTTGCGATGATGTTTTGTACGATGCATTTTAGTAGCTTTGGTACCAGTAGCGGGTTTGGCAGTAACAGTTTTAGTCTGAGCAGGAGTGGTCGTTTTAGCTTGGACAGCAGGTGCAGTTAGAGCTACAGGAGCTGCAAATACCAGAGCAATGAGTAAGGCTTTAGCGAACTTGTTCATTTGAGAATTTTTATCTGAAAATGAATAATCTAAACTATAGGCAGAAAGTTATGTCAGTCTCATGTTGTCGATGTGAAGTTTTTGTATAGATTTTTGCAAGCTTTACATCTCAAATGCCCAAATCATGCTTATAGCCAAGAGTTGTAAGCTGACAGCCTTTTCTGTCAAGAAACACTCTTAACTCTTAACAGGCAAGAAGAAGGGAAAGCGTTGCGGGCGTGTAATCGCGTCCCTTGGGCGCTCAAAAGATGCACTTGTTTTGGCGCGACAACTTACTTCCACGATCAGGAAAATTCCCAGGTAAAATATGATGTCAAAGCTCAAATCATCACAGCCATGAGTTGTTCTGGCATTTCAAAATTAGCAGTGACACTTTGTACATCATCTAAACCCTCTAAAGTATCAATTAATTTAAGAAGCGATCGCGCCTGATCTGGATCAGTCACTTCTACATTGTTACTAGGAATCCAGCATAGTTCGGCATCAGTCACCTTAAAGCCCTTTTCTTTTAAAGTCTGGCTCAGGTTCTCTAAATTAACCACTTCGGTAAACACCTCAGCCGTTTGTTCCTCTGTCATCTCATAAGACTCGGCACCGCCTTCAAGAGATGCTTCTAAAAGCTGTTCTTCATCAACGATTCCCTCAACAGTACAAACGCCCTTTTGAGAAAACATCCAACTGACGCAACCTGTTTCACCAAGATTACCACCGTTTTTACTAAAAGCAGCGCGTAAGTCAGCAGCAGTACGATTGCGATTATCTGTTAAGGCTTCAACAAGGATAGCAACTCCTCCAGGACCATACCCTTCATAACGAATAGCTTCTAAACTAGAGGCATCACCCAATAGTGTACCTGCACCTTTGGTGATCGCCCGTTCAATGTTCTCATTAGGAAGACCAGCTGCTTTTGCTTTTTCAATTGCTGTGCGTAGTTGAAAATTCCCTGCTGGATCTGAAACCCCACTTCTTGCTGCTACAATAATCGCACGCGACCACTGGGTGAAAGTCCTACCCTTTTTTGCATCCACGACCGCCTTTTGGCGTTTAATATTCGCCCATTTACTGTGTCCTGCCATATTTGGAAATTAACAATACTATCTACTCACCAGATAAGATATAGCTAGATTCTAGCTCTTGTATACTCATTAGATTTCTTGCAAAAATCCGGTTTAGAAAATTGACTTTTGCAAGAGACTTCATAAAGGAAAAGCTGTCTCTTGTGTTTCAGGTGTTAACACAGTCTGAGCGTGCTTGCGAAGTAACTCTGCTGCAGTATCTCCATCGTTCTGTACCAATGCGTCAATGATTTCCTGATGTTCCCTAACAAAAGACAGTGGATCAACCTTCTTTTGTCTCAATACCAAATTAATGCGAGTCCAAGCTTCAAAATTTAATGAATCCCACATATGCAATAAAACACTATTACTAGATGTCTCAATAATAAGTCGATGAAACACTGCATTTTGCCGTGCCAGTTGCTTCCAGTCCTTTGCTAGGGCAGCATCTCGGAATACTACTTGGACAACTTGAAGTGGTTGAGGGTTTTTATGAAACTTAGAGGCTGCTAACCGTGCTGCCAATGCTTCCAGTTCTCCTCGAACTTGATAAGACTCCTGCATCTCACGCAAACTCACTTCCCGCACCCGCGTTCCTCGGTAAGGTTCACTGTCCACCAGCCGCATCGCTTCTAGTTCGCGCAGTGCTTCTCGAACGGGTGCTTGACTTGTCTCCATATCTCGAGCAATCTGTAGCTCTACCAATCGCTCACCAGGTTGATACGTACCGTTAAGGATGCGCTCTATCAGTACCTGCTTGACGCGATCGCTCATGCATTCACGCTTCATTTTTATTGGTCAATTTTTTTCTCTTCTTTCTTGACTATAAAGTATCGATAATCTATAGTCAAAGTAACGATTATCGATAATGTTGCGATTTTGGCAGCGCTCACTCCTGGTTTTGAAGCAGGTGTACTTCATCCACCTACATCCATTGAAAGTTATCCGTTAGAAGAGGTGGTGAAAGCTTACGAGCAAGTGCTCAATCGCAACACAGCTAGCAAGGTTGTTCTTGCTCCATCTAGAAACCATTAAAGTCTACAAATTTATAAACAACTGGAGTCTTATCCTATGAGGACTACTAACAAGCACTCTTTGAGGCCATCTACCAATGAAGTTAGTCAAGACCCTTTAGGACGAAATCTTGTCTTGATCATGGCGATAACTTGTGGGGTTGTCGTCGCTAACCTATACTACAACCAACCTCTACTGGCTGTCATTGCCCAAAACCTTCAGGCTCCCACCCATACCACTGGGTGGATTCCCATGCTGACTCAAATCGGTTACGCTGTGGGGATTTTCCTCCTCGTTCCACTGGGCGATTTGATGGAGAGGCGAAAGCTGATTCTAACAATGCTGGTGTTAACATCTCTAGCGTTGGGGATGGCAGCTGTATCATTCAATCTTGCTTGGTTGTTAGTTGCGAGTTTGGCGATCGGTATAACCAGCATTACGGCACAGCTCATAGTTCCTTTTGCCGCACAACTGGCAAAACCGCAGCAGCGAGGGAAAATTGTTGGTACGGTGATGAGTGGGCTGTTAATAGGAATTCTTGTAGCTAGGACAGTCAGCGGTTTTGTAGGAGCTAGCTTGGGCTGGCGGGCGATGTATTTGCTAGCTTGTGGGTTGATGATTGTTCTGGCTGTTGCCTTGTCGAGAATGCTACCAAAAAGCCAACCATCGCTGCAAGTTTCCTACCCACGACTAATCCAGTCTTTGTTCAAGTTGGTACAACAGCAGTCTGTCTTGCGTGAAGCTTCGCTTGCAGGGGCAATGTCTTTTGGAGCCTTCAGCGCTTTTTGGAGTACGCTTGTTTTCTTTTTGGCACAGCCACCTTACCACTACGGTAGTGAAGTCACAGGGTTGTTTGGGCTAGTGGGTGTGGTGGGAGCGACAGCGGCTCCTGTTGTGGGTAAGATAGCAGATAAAAGGAATCCCAGGATAACTGTAGGACTGGGTCTTTCGATTACAACCTTGTCATTTCTCATTTTCTGGGTGTTTGGTTACCACATCCTGGGGCTAATTGCCGGGGTTATTCTTCTGGACTTGGGTGCGCAAAGCACACACATTTCCAACCAGGCAAGAATTTTCAGTTTACCATTAGAGTTTCACAGCCGTTTGAATGCGCTTTATATTACCTTTTCCTTTATGGGAGGAGCATTGGGTTCGTTCCTTGGTGCATATGCTTGGAGTCGTTGGCAATGGCATGGGGTTTGTGCGATCGCATTAATTATGCTAGGAGTGGCTTTTACTACGTTTATTAAACAGCGTCAGCGTCCAGTCTATGTTTTACCGCATCTACCCCGACGGTAACACGGCAGCGCTTGCCATCAACTCGCCTAAATCCCCAAACTCGCTATAATATTGCGCACAATCACCTCTGGTGAATCTGAAACATCCACTGTAATCGCACCAGATGGCTCCTCAAGAGCATCAAACTGACTTTTAAGAAGTTTTTCGGACATGAAGTGATGATGACGCATCTGCAGCCGCTTTTTAATCAACTCAAATGTCCCCTGAAGGTAAACCAGCTTAACGCATTCCTCATCCAAAACCAAAACCTGACGATAGCTAGCTTTCAGTGCAGAACACGCCAGCACCATATTTTTATTCTCTTGCAACCACTGTTGTATCGCCTGTTGCAACGCCAGCAACCAAGGCATCCTATCTAAATCGTTTAAGGGGATACCATGCTGCATCTTCTCAAGATTCTCTGGCGAGTGGAAAGCATCAGCATCGCTAAATTCCCAATGTAAAGAGTCCGCCAACAGTTGCCCGATGGTAGACTTACCAGAACCAGAGACACCCATTACAAGAATAATCATGTCTGTGGAATGAATAAAGCGGGTGAGGGATGAGGGAGATGAGGGGGATGAGGAAGCTCTTGAAGAAAGAGTTAATGGACAATTATTTCTTTCCCAATTGCCCCTTGCCCATTGCCCATTGTCCTCTTACATAAACTCACGCGGATCCGTCACATACCCAGTCAGTGCGGAAGCTGCAGCGGTGAATGGGGAAGCAAGATAAATTCCAGCTTCTTTATGCCCCATTCGTCCAGGGAAGTTGCGGTTAGTGGTGGAAACACAAATTTCTGGCTCATTCATCCGTCCAAATGTATCTTTGGGACCACCCAAACAAGCGGCGCAGGAAGGTGCAGCAGGTTCAATACAACCAGCATCTAAGAAAATTTCCGAGAGGGTTTGCTCTTCGTACTTGATTTTAAACAAATCTTCGTAGACTTTTTGAGTAGCAGGGACTATGTAGGTGGGAACCTTTACCTTACGACCTTTAAAAACTTGTGCTGCATGGAAAAAGTCTTCTGTTTTTCCACCTGTGCAGGAACCGATATAAACTCGGTTAATCTTGACATCGTTGCATTCCCGTGCTAAAGAGCGGTTATCGGGAGAGTGGGGTTTGGCAACAACTGGTTCTAGTTGGGAAACATCGTAGTGATGCTCACTGTAGAACTGAGCATCTGAGTCTGTGTATACTGCCTCAAAAGGCTTGTTGGTACGCGCCCGTACGTACTCAAATGTGGTTTCATCGGGGGCTATTGTACCATTTTTGCCGCCAGCTTCAATGACCATGTTACACAGGGTCATCCGTTCTTCCATTGTCATTCGTTCGACGGCTTCCCCTGCAAATTCCATCGTCCGATAGGTTGCCCCAGCGACACTGATATCCCCGATAATTTGCAAAATGAGGTCTTTCGCCAACAAGTAAGGAGGCATTTCACCATCTAACACAAAACGCATAGTGGCAGGAACTTTGATCAGCAGCTTGCCAGTCCCCATAATGAAGCCAGCGTCTGTGTTGCCGATACCTGTGGCAAATTGACCGAAAGCACCAGCGTTACAGGTGTGGGAATCCGTACCGAATAAGACTTCGCCTGGGCGGGTGTGACCTTCTTGGGCTAGGGCGATGTGGCAAACACCTTTATAGTCTGGGTTGGCTTTGAAGTTGGCACGGTCAGTAATATCGTAAAAGTATTTTATACCTTGTTCTTTGGCAAAATCACGTAAAATATCAACGTTGCGGTTAGCGCGTTCGTCAGCGGTGAAAATATAGTGGTCGGGAATTAACACGATTTTGTCGGAGTCCCAGACTTTGGCGTCAGCACCAAACTCGCGTTTAAAAACGCCAATGGTTCCAGGTCCACAAACATCATGTGTCATTAAAACATCAACATTTACCCAGATATTTTCCCCCGGTTCGACAACCGAGCGACCAGAGGCTTTCGCCAAAATTTTTTCTACAAGGGTCATGCCCATAGCGATCGCGTTCTTTTTTGTGCAAGGGTACAAATTCTATGCTACATGGCAGGTCGTCTGTCAATCAAACTAAATCACTTTTAGATAAGTAGATGGACATAAATAAATGAAACATATCAGTAGGGGAGCCAGTGCGTTGGAGAGCCAGCGCTGCAGGAGGATCTCCCTCCGTAGGCGTCTGGCGTCCGGGTTTCCCGGCTTGAAGCATCTGGCGTTGGGCATTGCCTAAAACAGTTTCTCTGCAAAAGAAGGTGATATGTCAGGGGGGTGGATGGTGTATCCTTTTATTGACAGGAATTGGTCGAGTTGTAAATTAAATTGAAGTTTCCTCACAGCGGAAGCTTTCATAAGAGCGGTAAAAGCTATAGCAGTCCTATCTGAAACGAACCGCTAAAATACCAAGGATGCCAAGGTATAACAGAAGAAGAGAAAAAGTTAATTTAAAAACTCCTGCGCGGATTGCGACAAATAAAATTCCTACCAAGCGCAGATGCAGAAATTCTCTGCTAACCTCTAATCTACAACTACTGTCGAGTCCGAGAAATGAACTTGTGGATGCCATATTAGAGCGATCGCACCAACTCAAACAAGATCTCACTGATTTTGTCTATGATGCTGAAGACGAACTCGCACAAGCATTGGAAAGCTATGCTGCTGTAAAATCACGTCGTGGAAGCGGTGACAATTTTCAACAAGAACTTATTATTGACTCGTTTCTTACAGAAGGGCGAATCAGTGATTCCTCTCCATTGGATTTGTTTATACAAAGCCACAACGAATTGTCACAGAGCGATCGCGAACTTATCAACAGTTGGCATCGCACCTTTATTGGGTTATTTGCTATTACAAAAATCCTACCTGATGGCTTTGAACTAAGGAACTGGTTAACAGATAAATACTATAGTGTCAAGCAAAATAATGCCCAGAAACTAAAGGAGATGTCTCGGTTGAAAGAGGGAGAAATTTTACTCACTCGCATTTCTCCTGTAACTGACAGCTACTGGACATTCTCTGGTCCCTACACGCAGATGGGTAAATTAGGCAAACCAAAATTAGCAGTCGCTATTGGTAATTTTAAAGACAATTACAAAGACCATCTTTATGGTGATGCTCCAGACTTGCTAGAGGAAGCTTGGCAATCTGTAGGAATCTATCATCAGCAGTTTGTGGAGTTTTTTGGTACTGATGAAGTCACAATGCCAGGATATCAACTCAACAAAAAGATTGCCGAATTCCAAGAAGTTTTAACAAAAAAACGTTTTGAAGAAGCAGGTATTGATACTTCAAAATCACTAGGAGAAGTTGCACAAGAAGCTGGTCTTGGAGAAGAAGAAATTAAAGCAGTTGCAAAAGAATTTGGTACTGACTCTCAAGTAGTTTCGCAAATGTTTGACAACAAAAGCGGTACCAGTAAAATGGTGATGCCAAAAGTTGATTTGCCTGCTGAACTCAAAAAAGCAGAACAGGTCACAGCTATATCTCATTCCCGATGGGGACAGATGTTTCTCCCGACCTACTCTAAAATCAAGGCAATTTTAGAAGCAGATGATTGGCAAAGTGTAGAAGGTGCCGAAAAAGTCATTCGTTTTTATTTGGAAGACAAAAGTATTAATGCTTTCATTTGGCATAGCTTAGCCCAACAGTATCCAACACAGTTAGAAAAAGTTCTGCAAACGTTTCTTCAACGACCAAATTTTCAACTTCAAAATGACTTGGATACTCTGTTGCAAGAATACAACAAACCCATAGAGCCAGAGTTACCAGAAATTGCCAGTGTACCAATACACCTGCATAATTTATTCCAAGAAGCTTTGATGGAAGTCAACAAATCTAAGCCCAAAGGAAAGAGTCAAAAGCAGCCAGCTAAGGGCTTTCAATAGTGAGCGAAGAACTGCTCATGAATTGCTTTAGTCCATGACTGTGTGATGGGCGATTTAGCCAGTGAGGGAGCCGCCTACCATGTAAGTACCTCGTACTTACATCTTTCGTTTAAGTTTATCGTTCACACTTTATACCCTACACTTTCACTTTGTTGCCCCAGATCCTCGATAAATTCGCTGCATCTGCTCTTGAGAAAGCCGCGTTATTGGAAACCCTTGATATGTGAGAACGACTTCTTCTTCGGGTATTTCAACCACTTCCGGCTGAGTTTTACCAGAACGATTTCCATTGGAAATTGGAGGCGTGCTTAGTAGTAGTGTGTCATCTATCTCCAATGATGTAAGCTGGCTTTGGGGCAAGACATAGGCGTGCGTTTGTGGATCGTATACCAAAATTTCTGCTGTCTCAATTTGATAAATCCAAGCATAAATATTGAGTTGTCCTTGGTAGAGCTTAGAGCGAATCACCGGATATGTCCGCAAATTTTCAATTTGGGTGAGTACATTTTCAGCAATCACAATTTCTAACAATTCTTCCCCCGAGTAGTGGCTATAGTGATCTACAACCAACTGTCGGGTTGCTAGTGCATACTTAAGCCAGTCATGCACAAGCGGCATTTCTTTTTGCAAGCTGTCTAACTTCATGAGTCCTTTCATTGCACCGCAATGTGAGTGACCACAGACAATAATTTGTCGAATATCTAATGCTTGAATAGCATATTCAATTGTGGCACCCTCACCGCCATTGGTTGCGCCAAAAGGTGGAATAATATTGCCGGCATTGCGGATGACAAACAATTCACCCAACCCAGCTTGTGTAATTAGATTTGGATCGATACGCGAATCTGAACAGGTAATAAACAATACTCTCGGCTTTTGACCATGAGAAAGTTGTTCAAACAGTTCTTGATGCGTGCAAAAATAGCTAGCTTTGAATTCGCGCAGACCTCTAATTAATTTCTTCATAAAGCTACCCAAACAAAAGAGGCAGTAGTTGGTGAAAGTATACCTAAATTTTCCCAAAGGATGGTTACTCTGGTATCAGAGTTTTTTTCCGAAAAAAATATTAAAAGCTTTTCAAGTACATAAATCACGCGGTAGGGGCTGTTCTTGCCGCCCCTACATTTTTCACAGGGCAAGCGTAGGACTTCCTTTATTTTTGAATTTTGTTAGCGCAGCGGGACGCAGTCCATTTTGAATTTTGAATTGTTAAGCCCTCCCCTACGAAAATCTGTGGTTCTACTAGCTGAAAATAGCTGTAATATCAACAAAAAAACAGCCGCCTCCACAAAGGAAGCAGCTGTTTTATCGAAGGTGGGTATTGCCCACCCAACAAGAATCTTAGTAATCGAAGTCGCCACCCATACCAGCGCCAGCACCAGCAGGAGCGTTATCCTTTGGTTCAGGCTTGTCAACCACGATGCACTCAGTGGTTAACACCATACCAGCAATGGATGCAGCATTTTGCAACGCAGAACGAGTCACCTTGGCTGGATCAACGATTCCAGCATCAAACAGATCGACGAACTCATTCTTGGCTGCATCGTAGCCAATGTTAAAGTCTTTTTCCTTCACGCGCTCAGCAATCACAGCACCATTCTGACCAGCGTTTTCAGCAATTCTCTTGAGAGGAGCAGCCAAGGCGCGAGAGACAATCAACGCACCAGTCAACTCTTCACCCTTGAGGTTGCTGTTTGCCCATTCTTCGAGATGAGGAGATAGATGTGCCAGTGTTGTACCACCACCAGGAACGATACCTTCTTCCACAGCAGCTTTGGTAGCGTTGATAGCGTCTTCCAGGCGCAGCTTCTTGTCCTTCATTTCGGTTTCGGTAGCAGCGCCCACCTTAACGACGGCGACACCACCAGCTAGCTTAGCCAGACGCTCTTGCAGCTTTTCTTTGTCGTAGGAAGATTCGGTTTCTTCGAGTTGACGGCGAATTTGCTCGATACGAGCCTTAACTGCAGCTTCGTTACCTTCAGCAACAATGGTGGTGCTGTCCTTGGTGATGGTGATGCGGCGAGCCTTACCCAACGCATCCAGCTTGGTGCTTTCCAGCTTCAAACCAGCATCTTCGGTGATGACTTGACCATCAGTGAGGATGCCAATGTCTTCTAACATCGCTTTGCGGCGATCGCCAAAACCAGGAGCTTTAACAGCAGCCACGTTTAGTACACCGCGCAGGCGATTGACAACCAGAGTTGCCAAGGCTTCTTTCTCGATATCTTCGGCGATAATCACCAGAGGACGACCAGCGCGAGCAACTTGCTCTAAAACGGGTACAAGGTCTTGTACTAGAGCGATTTTCTTATCGGTCAGCAGGATGAAAGGCTCATCGAAAATTGCTTCCATGCGCTCAGGATCGGTAGCGAAGTAGGGGGAGATGTAGCCTTTGTCAAAGCGCATCCCTTCGGTGATTTCCAGTTCGGTGGTCATGGACTTTCCTTCTTCCAAGGAAATCACACCTTCTTTGCCCACCTTGTCCATTGCTTCGGCAATCATCTGACCGACTTCTTCGTCGTTACCAGCAGAGATTGAACCAACCTGGGCAATTGCTTTGGAATCTTCTACGGGACGAGCGTGTTCTTTGATTTTGTCTACCAAGAAGTTGGTAGCCTTATCAATACCACGTTTTAGCGAAATAGCATTTGCACCAGCTGCAACGTTGCGTAAGCCTTCTTTCACCATTGCATGAGCCAAAACGGTCGCGGTTGTGGTGCCATCACCAGCAGCATCGTTCGTCTTGGAAGCCGCTTGACGGATGAGAGCAACGCCAGTGTTTTCGACGTGGTCTTCCAATTCAATTTCTTTCGCAATGGTCACACCGTCATTAACGATTTGTGGTGCGCCAAACTTTTTCTCTAGGACTACGTTACGACCTTTGGGACCGAGGGTAACAGCTACTGCCTCAGCCAAGATATCCATGCCTCTTTCTAGGGCACGACGTGCGTTTTCGTTGTAAATAATGCGCTTCGCCATAATTAGTCAAAGAATTTTTAGCAGAAAACTACAAAGTAATGATGTTTGTCATGAGTCATTTGTCAATAACTCATGACAAATGACTATGAAACGATTGCTAGAATGTCTTTTTCAGAGAGCAGTACGTATTCATCAGTTCCAAGCTTGATGTCGGTACCAGCGTATTTGGAGTAAAGAACTTTGTCTCCTACCTTCACATCCAACGCCTGACGAGCACCGTCATCTTTGAGCTTGCCTTCACCAACAGCAACAACTTCGCCTACTTGGGGCTTTTCTTTTGCGGTGTCGGGCAAATACAGACCACCTGCGGTCTTTTCTTCGGAGGCGCTCACTTTGACGAATACGCGATCGCCCAGAGGTTTAACTGTAGAAACGCTTAAAGATACAGCTGCCATACCAAATTCTCACCTTGTTAGCACTCTCAACTCCTGAGTGCTAATGTACCTAAAGACAGAGTGGAATGGCAACATTTTCTTTTGTACGGGTTCCCGAACTTTACTTGCATAAACTCACGTAAGTACATATACTCTATTTTCCTGAGCTTTCAGGTTTTACTCCGTAAATGACGAATATGGATATATGGGCAACTTTGTTTGCAAAGCTGGGAAGTTGATATAGAACAGTAATCAGGGAGCTTTTCAATTGAGTAACACTACAGTGATCCAGTCCTGCCTTCAGCTACCAAAAACCACTAAACCACCAGCGAATAAGGCCCTAAGTATTTCTATAGAAACTTTAGGACTGTCAAAAACTCAGAGGAAGATTTTGATCTGTGCTGCCCAAACAGTTTCTAACTGCTTGTGTGAACAAGCTCGTCTACCATTTTGGGAATACTTGAAAAAGCGACTCAAACAGCCAAATCTTCACCAAGGGCGAGATAACAATTCTAGTTGGAACTTTGGAAAAAAAGTCAACTGCTTGCCAGTTTGTTGTTCTAGACTGATAATAAAGGATTACCCGGATGCTGTGCGGTATCGCCCAACAACCCCGGAAGCCATTGAGCGGATTATATGAGAACACTTCTTAGGCAACAAGGTGGTAGAAGAATATGCATTTTCGTTTCCCCATCCTTTGCCAAAAAGTTCCCGTGTTTGTCGTGAACAACTTATAAAAGCTTAACATCCAAAAAGGATATGGCACAGTAGTAAACAAATGAAAGTACGGGTTAATTGTAATTTGGGAGCATCTTGAGTCCAACACTTACTTGTTAACCTGAATAATTATTATTTAATCAGTGTTTTTTAACCCGCAACTTTCAAAGCGATATATAATAACGCATTATGAATACTACTGCTCTACGTATCCTTACTGGATTTTTGCCGTTGCTACAGAATTTCTTGAAAGTGACAACCATTTTTAAGATTTCATAAAGCAAAGGCAAGTTAAGTGAGAAAAAGCACGACACCTCCTTAATTCACCACCAGAGGATATCGATTCAAGACCTTAATGGATCAAGCGCGATAAGTGCCACTGCTATGAAAGAACCCAGCATGAAAGATCACAAACGACTTCTACTTATTGATGATGACCCTAACCTCATCTTGCTGGTGAAGGATTATTTAGAATTCCGGGGTTATGATGTCACCACAGCCGAAAATGGTCGAGAAGCACTGGAAATTTTAGAGCAGGATATTCCAGACATGATCATTTGCGATGTGATGATGCCAGAAATGGACGGGTATACTTTTGTAGAACAAGTCCGGCAAACCGAACGCACCGGCTGGATTCCTGTTCTATTCCTTTCAGCTAAGGGACAAAGCGCAGACCGAGTTAAAGGTCTGAATAAAGGTGCTGATGTGTACATGGTCAAGCCTTTTGAGCCAGAAGAATTGGTAGCACAAGTAGAATCTTCTCTAAAGCAGACCATTCGCTGGAAAGAACACCAAGCAAAAGGAGGAGAAAACGGTTCCCGCATCCAAGTTCCCTTCGATGTGCAGTTAACCCCAACAGAACTCAAAGTTGTTCAATTTGTGGCTAGGGGCTTAGCTAACCGCGAAATAGCTGAAGAATTAAATGTCAGCCAACGCACGGTAGAAAGCCATGTGTCCAATATGTTGGGCAAAACCAATCTCCACAATCGCACTGAACTAGCGCGGTGGGCAATTGAAAATCAAATGGCGTAACTACAGTGCTAAGTCCTGAGTTCTGAGGAGCCAGTCACGTGCACAAGAGTTGTCACCAGCTCTGGTTTCCTTTCAAGCACACAAGCTCCTCGCTCTGCGAGGGCTGCTGAACTACTATCTCCTCCACCAGACGCCACTCGCATTCGGAGGGTTCCCTCTGCTCTTGGAGACTGGCGTTGGTGAGTGTCGAGTGCTGAGTAGCTACCTAGCTCAGCACTTGTTGCTCATTACTTAAAACTTAATTCACCAACCGTCTTCTTCAGTAACGAATGGGTGCGAAATTTCTAAATTCAGTTCATTAAGATAGGTTAAGGCGCTAGCAATTTGGAAAACTGTTCCTCGTAACTCTAAATCAAAACAGCCTTGTTGCGGCATATGACCATTCAGTTGGGCTGCTGCAATATTGACTATGATGCCGCAATGGGAAATGAGCCGTGAAATGATTGGCTGTTCGTGTAACTCCTTGGGAATACGAACTGTAATGCGAGTTGTGGTGCGTCGGTTGTTTCGAAAATCGATAGTAGATTTGCCCTGTTGACTTGGAATTGCCATAATAGCTTTCCTTTGAAATTTTCTGATGCGGGTTTTATGTTACAACGAATTTTTCTCCCGCAACAAAAATCTTGACACTACTTTTCATCAAAGGGGTGTAGTGTCATTACCCCCTAAATTCCTTCCTTTCTTAATTTCCTGTTTATCAATCGGAATATTCTTTTTTAAGAAAAATTTACATAGTGAAATTCAAAAAACCCACAGTCAACCCATTCGTGAGAGGTTAAGACAATATTCATTTTGTCAATTAGGAATTATGCTGAAAAGTGAGTGAAAAACAAAGTATTAAACTAAACTAAGTACTAACTTTTCAGCACCAAAGTGAATCATGAGTCATTTGGTTACGCCATTGCTCCCACAAAAATTATGTTTTTTACCACGTTTTTGGTAGCATTTTTAAGTCCTTTTACTTATTGACAAAATTACCATAACCTTAACCTCTCACGGTTGCAGTCAACCCGCCACTCTTGTCAAAGTTGTCGCGTTTGAGTGACAGTAACAAGTTTAACAATTAATAATTCTATACGTGTAGAGACGTTACAGTGTAACGTCTCTACATAGGTGATGACTCCAAGTACTCTAAAGAGGTAATTGCGATCGCACCATCGTGTCTACAAACAATCTTATCTAAATAGTTTTGCTTGGAGTGGCGACTGACTAAGAGTTGCTACTCTTGTCATAAATAAACTTTTGCATAAATAGCCTTGAGACAGCTGATAAGTCCTATAGCTGATTTGCAAACCAGAACTTTGGCAAAGTCCAATATAAAGATAAATGCTAAGCAGATACAAGATTTAGCTAGCCTGCATGGTTTGAATTGGAACGCAATTCAGGTGGATGAATTAATTAAAATGGTGGGAGGGCATCCCTATTTGGTACGGTTAGCATTGTATGAGTTGAGTTGTGGAAATGTGACACTCAAGCAGTTATTGCAAGAAGCTGCTACAGAAGCAGGAATTTATAGTAATCATTTGCGGGGATACCTAAAAGTGATACAAGAATGTCCAAAACTGGCTGAGGCGTTAAAAATAGTTGTCAACTCACCTGAGCCAGTGGAATTAGATTCTATACAGATTTATCAGTTATACAGTATGGGATTAGTCCAGCGGCAAGACAATCATGTCACGGCTCGGTTCAATTTGTACCGCGAGTATTTTTGCCGAGTTTTGACTGAAAGCTGATACTATTTGTCTATCAATCAAAAATGAGAAACGGTATTCTTTGAGTGATATGGATGTAAGAATTCAGGAGCCAGAATTCAGGAGCCAGAATTCAGGAGTTAGAATAGTTAAAGAATCAGGAGAACATTTGATCCAATGAACATACCAATAATAATAGACTCCTTATAAATTCTGACTTCTGACTCAAGAAGTGCTGAATTCTTACATATGGATAGAATAAGGAACTATGCTGCATACCCGATAACTGATAACTGTTAAGGTCATAAATTTATGAAACAGCGCCAAGAGAAATCAGGTTTTTAAAAATCTAAAACTCCGCACTTTCCGGCGTACGTGGAAATGGAATCACATCTCTGATATTTCCCATCCCCGTCATAAATTGCACAAGTCGTTCAAAACCCAACCCAAAACCAGCATGGGGGACAGTCCCAAAACGGCGCAAATCCAGATACCACCACAAATCTTCTGGTTTCATTCCTTGAGCGAGTATGCGACGTTCGAGGACATCTAAACGTTCTTCTCTTTGAGAACCGCCAATAATTTCACCAATTTTGGGTGCTAGAATATCCATCGCAGCAACGGTTTTTTCGTCATCATCTAAGCGCATATAAAAGGCTTTGATTTGCGTTGGATAATTGGTGACGATGACAGGCTTTTTAAAAAGTTGTTCGCAAAGATAGCGTTCGTGTTCTGATTGTAAATCCAAGCCCCAACTGACAGGATACTCAAACTTCACATCAGCTTTTTCTAACAATTTGACGGCTTCAGTGTAAGTGATGCGCTCAAATTCATTATTAATAATGTTGTCTGCCGTTGCCAATACAGTATTATCAATACGCTGATTGAAAAAATCCATATCTTCTGGGCAAGTTTCCATGACATTTTTAAAAATATGTTTGAGAAACGCTTCAGCTAAATCCATATCTTCCTTGAGGGCGCAAAAAGCCATCTCCGGTTCTACCATCCAAAATTCTGCCAAGTGACGTGAGGTGTTGGAGTTTTCTGCACGGAAGGTAGGACCAAAAGTGTAGACATTAGTAAACGCCATCGCCATAACTTCGGCTTGGAGTTGACCACTGACTGTTAAGTATGTTGGTTTGCCAAAAAAGTCTTTACTATAATCTATAGCTTGAGTTTCCGTACGAGGAACATCTTTGAGATTAAAACTAGTCACATTGAAAAGTTCACCCGCACCTTCACAATCATTGGCGGTGATGATGGGAGTGTGTATCCACAAAAAGCCGCGTTCTTGGAAAAATTGATGAATGGCGGTAGCGCAAGCGTTTCTAACTCGGAAAACTGCACCAAAGGAATTGGTACGCGATCGCAAATGTCCGATAGTTCGCAAAAACTCAAAGGAATGGCGTTTCTTTTGTAGCGGATATGTTTCTGGATCTGCTTCACCAAAGACTTTTACCTTGTCTGCTTTCAACTCAAAGCGCTGTCCTTTACCAACAGAAACCACCAACACTCCAGCCACTTCCACTGAAGCGCCTGTATTCAGCTTTTTCAAGATATCATCGTAGTCTGGCAAATTCTGATTGAGTACCACTTGCAAATTAGCCAAGGATGAGCCATCATTAACTTCTATAAAAGAAAATCCTTTTAACTCCCGTTTCGTGCGAACCCAGCCTTGAACTACCACAGACTCATCAAGTTGACCACTTCGCAATATTTCTGCAATCCGTAGACTTACCATATCATCCAGCAACAGACTTCAATATCCAGCCTATGATAACGCCCAAACCACCAAATCGGACGGCTTGCCAAAAAGGTTCTTTGAGGCTACCCCAGGAAAACAATTGACTTTCTAAATTAAGTTCTAGCACTTCCAACTGTTGTTGAATTTGCTTTAACTCGGCTTTCATATTTGGTAATTGACTGTGACGCGATAGCCCTTTGGGCGGCTCCCCTTGGGAGCATCGCTTCAGACGTTGTTGCAATTCTCTTTGACGGTCTTTGTCTGCTTGCACTTGATTGTAGCGTTCTTTCAAAGCAACAAGTGCATCCTCCACATCCAAGAGTTCTTGTTCAAATTCTTGGTCTTGATTTTCCTCACCAAATGGCGGCTGAGATGGTTGTTTAGGCGGCTTCATGTACAAATTTAGTAAACTAAAATTAGACACAATTATGCCAATAGTCTTACCTCTGGTTTTGGTAGCCAGTGGCAAAGATACTAAACTTTTTCTTGTGATAATTCAAAATACTCTTACCCAAAACTCAGTACTCAGCACTCATGTCTGATATCATGTCTCAATCAACCCAGCTGCCTAAAGATAGTCAACTCAACGAGTTTAGTACTTTGGAACTAGCCCAAGCTCTCATGGAGAAACTAAGCATCTCTCCTAACGATTGGCATCGCCTCAAGTCTAACCGCAATGTTCGCGCAAGTGAACAAGCAGCAGCAGCTCTTGTATTTCTCTTGAAAGATGAACCACAAGAAGCTTTACTCAGACTCCAGCAAGCAACTGGTTGGTTGGATCGCTCTATTTCTGCTCCACCTTGTCCAACTCACGGCGAGAATAAGAGCAATCAATTTATCGCGTTTGGCTAAAGCGTGAAAGCTTACTGTTAGCGCAGCGGCGCGTTAGCGCGGGATAGCCGCTCCCATGCTCCCCGTGAAGTAAGAAATAAATGTCTAGACTTGTCTAGGATTTATATAGCAGATAGGTGAAGGTGACGAGGATAAAGGAGATAACTTCCTCATCTCCCTTATCTTCCTCATCTCCCTCATCTCCAACTACCGTAGCAGAGCCAGTCGGTTTCGATTCTCTAGCTGTTTACAAAGCCTCAACTCTGTACCTTTACTGTTCCATTGAACCTGATCGAAAATTTGATGTAGAATACATAAACCACGACCATTCTCTGACTCATCTGGTGGTAGATATTCTGTGGGATCAGTATCAACATCGCTAGTAGAGGATGGTGTAAAGCCATTGCCTTGATCTGATATGATCCACCAATACTGATTATCAATTAAGGAAAAACGCACTATAACCCTTTTACCAGGATCTAGATTGTTACCATGTTTAGCTGCGTTTACTAAGGCTTCTTGAAGTCCTAGCCGCAGTTCTGCTTGCAGTTTGCCCGGAATTTCCGCTAATAGTAAATCCAGTATCGGACATAGGTACAAAGTTGAGGCAAAACTAATTGTGCCCCAGTTACGCCCTGTAGGACGAAGCGAAATAGTAATCACAATAGAAACCCCGTAGCTTTCAGAGTTAGCTAGACATCAGTTTGGTGTCACAGGCACCCTGATAGAATTTGAGGTGATCGTGTTGCCTTCAAACTTTCGTCTTCACAACTAAATTTTGAAAATGCTAGGGAGCATTAACTCTCTTGTGTGACATAGAGTTATTTACTTAAAGAATGGCTTTACAATTAACTTGCTTACAAAATAGTAAGCAACTATTATGTTTTTTAGTTGAAAGAGTAGACTCCTACTTTTTCACCTGCCAATTCATACCTGAAACAACTCAATGCATATTTTTGGAGAGTTTTTGCAACGTCAGTATCTTTACACAAAAGGAATCATATATTTATCTTAATTCAATTCTAGCACTTTTCTATGCATTGGACTACAAATTTTTTATTTAGGTTTAGTTGTGAAGAAGTTGCTACCTTTGTCCAATTGTGATAATACAAGAAATGCCACAGTTTCCACATGAGCAGTTTGTGAAAAGAAATCAGCAGGTTGTACCCGTGTCAGACTATATAATCCGTTTTGACAAAGTAATTTGAGGTCACGAGCAAGGGTAGCTACTTTACAACTGACATAAACAATACGTGAGGGTTTCGATTTCAGTAAAGTTTCAATAACGGCGCGGTCGCACCCTTTACGAGGTGGATCAAGCAAAACTATGTCTGGCGAAAGTTCCATTTTGGGAAGTAATGTTTCTACTGCACCAGTGTGAAAAATGACATTATGAATAGCATTGTGCTTCGCATTCAAATTTGCTTGCTCTACTGCCTCTGGCTGCAATTCTAACCCTACTGCTTGCTTAACTTGCTTGGCAAGTGGCAATGTCAACGTCCCAATACCACAATAAGTATCAAGTAACATCTCCGAACCTTGTAAATTGAGTTCTGACTGAATGACCTGCAATAATGCTTCTGCCGTCTCCGTATTTACCTGGAAAAACGTATCCGGTCGTACCTGAAATTCTAATCCGGCAAATTTTTCTCTCAAGTAGGAAAGCCCCGCAATACAACGAGTTTCCAGTCCAAAAATGGCATTGGTACGGTCTGGGTTGCAGTTCAAACAAACCCCAAATAACTGGGGATAGCGCTTTAACCACTCCAGTGCTTGGTCTTGAATTCCGGGTAAATTCCAATCTTTGACCACCAAAGTTAGTAATATTTCCCCTGTACGGCGACCAATGCGTAAACTCAGATGACGCACAAGACCTGTGTGGCGTTGTTCGTTGTAAACTTGCCAACCCAGCTTTTGGATGTCTTGTTTAACTTCCAGCAGCAGAGGATTTAATCTTGGGTCTTGCACGGGACATTGATTCAAGTTAATCAATTGGTGGCTTCCTTTTTGATAGTAGCCAGCTTGAATATGTCCGGTGCGAGATGATCCTACAGGATAAGTCGCTTTGTTACGGTATCCCAAACATTCGGGAGTCGAAAGAACTGGATCTACTGGTGGTTGTACGAAACCGCCTATACGTTCCAAAGCTTGGATAACTTGATTTTGCTTTGCTGTCAACTGGTATTCATAATCAATATGCTGCCATTGACAACCACCACATTTATCAGCCACGATGCAGCCAGGTCGGATGCGGTGGGGCGATGATTTCAGAAGTTGTTTGAGTTTACCGTGAGCGTAGTTCGGTTTAACGTGTACCAGACGGACAACAGCGCGATCGCCTGGTACAGTGTCTGGTACAAATACGACTCTTTCTTGCCAACGCCCTACACCATCACCTGTATCGTTCAAATCCAAAATCTCAACTTCAATTAACTCACCCTGTTTCCAAATTTTTTCAGTCATTGGTCATTAGTCATTGGTCATTAGTCATTATCCCCTTGTCCCTTATCTCCTCTACTCTCTTCACTTGTGTCCTCAAGACTCGTTAAACTAGCAAATAATAATTAATTCATGTCATTGCAATAATCATGACTGTAGTAAGCCAAGTTATTCTCAAAGCCGACGATGAACTGCGTTATCCTAGCAGTGGCGAACTCAAGAATATCAAAGACTATTTGCAAACTGGCGAGCAACGGGTACGAATTGTCACAACCCTGGCTGAAAACGAAAAAAAGATAGTTCAAGAAGCTACTAAACAGCTTTGGCAGAAACGTCCCGACTTTATCTCGCCTGGGGGCAATGCATACGGGGAGCGCCAACGTGCTTTATGTATCCGTGACTATGGTTGGTACTTGCGCCTAGTTACCTACGGTGTACTTGCTGGCGACAAAGAACCAATTGAAAAAATTGGTTTAGTTGGTGCTAGAGAAATGTACAATTCGCTTGGCGTTCCTGTTCCTGGAATGGTAGAAGCAATCAACTGTTTGAAAAAAGCCTCCCTTGACTTACTGAATGCAGAAGACGCTGTTGAGGCAGCACCCTACTTTGATTACATCATTCAAGCGATGTCTTGATGCAAAGTAAGTGAGTGAGACTTCTATGGAAGTGCGGCTCGCGGACTGCTAAAAAGAATACAAGCAACCAGCACTCAACTTCCATGATACACATATACTGATCATACCCTCCCCACACTGGATAGTGACTACGGCAAAGTCTATGTCAAGTTACTAACAAGTCGTGGGGAAATTTTATTTGATAATTTAAGAGTCATTTGTTATTATTTATTTTCCTGTAACAGTGCTGAGCAATAAGTAAGGACTCCACATTCTTGTGGTATATCTGTACTTGTTACAAGAGCAGAGCAGTGCTGATTCAAAGGGGTGTAGGGAACCAGCCCTTTCAACGCGAACAAATGAACTACTAAATCAAAGGCTGAAACCCGCTCCCAAACTAGAGCCAAAAATCATAGCTCTAACTCATCCATAGAACCTGAAGCGATCGCAATATCAAATCCGGTCAGAATATTGACCCTTTAGTTGAGTATTTTATTGAAGAAAATCCCGTAAGGATGATAACACAAGGATTAATAAAGGAGCGAAAAATATAGTACAAATGAACGCGTTGAAAGGGCTGGGTGTAGGGAACCCACGCGCAAATCGCGTAGCGCCGCGTTCGCCTTTGGCGTCGCCCCTTGGGCGAGCGGAGCTGGCGGTCTGGGATTGAAATAAGGACGCCCCCATTTCTTGCTTGAAAAGCTCTCTGTACATTTTTTTATTTTGGTGCGGCTCTAAACCTACCCCTGTTCCTTGCGCGTCTGGTGCTCTTGAGAAGGATCTTTTTTTCCCTACACCCTACACCCTTACCCCCTAGTTTTTGTAAAAAGTTTTTTCCTCACTCCGTACTTGGTACTCAGTACTACTGAACTTATTTCCCCTCATATACAAAAAGCCGACAGTCTTCTTATGAAGGCTGTCGGCATTTAGTGTGTTCCCTATTAATGACTCGGCTAGAGTTCAGTTGTTTGTATTGTCCCAACTTGTCTATATGAAAAATAGGATCTCAATCATAGGCACCAGTGATTTTCATCACAAAATTATTGCTGTCAAACTGAACCAACACATAAACACGCAAAATTTCCAAAATTTCATATCTCTACAATTTGGTCAAGCAGTATCACATTATTGAACTTAAAACTGTAGTTTCAATAACAAAATCAAAATTTATGTATCTGAATATTAACGTATTTTACAGAGGATGCATAAACTCATCTACTTAGTGCTAGGACACTTATTCTTGGTGCTTTCTGGGGTTGAGTCGTACAACCCCAGAAAGAATTTTGGACAGCAATAGTGCGAAATTACACTTACCGCTATCCAGATTTAGTTATCAGACAAAAATAAACAAGCTACTCATCAAACAAAACTGCTTCAATTACTGTTGACAGAGAAAAAACTCCCATTACTCTGCAACTGTACGACCAACATAGCAATTTATTTACAACCCACTATAGCAATCCGAATTGAATCGTGAGAAAATACGGAGATGAAAAGTACGTATTCATAAGCTTTTCAGCTTTTTTCTCTCTCACAAATGATTTAGGATTGCTATATTCGCCGGAACTTAGATCTTGCACCTGAGTTAAAAACCGGGTTTCTTGAGAATGCCTGCTCGTATAAACCTTAATTTCTGGTTCAAAAACCCGGTTTTTTGGGTCTTGTTGAGAATGGTGTCAGATATCAGGGAAGGTACAAGTTCTGGTGAAGAAACAAAAGTAATGTTTATTCTCAAAACACTTATTTGAGGAGAAATCAGAATAACTCCAAAAGATGTTAACGATAATCAAGTAATAACCAACGTAGTACGTGACGGCGGAAATGAGCATACCATTGAAGACAGCCCAAAAGGTTTCAATCAAACTATGATTGACTTTTTACTTCCAAAGCAGCAGTAGTAGCCTCCTCTTTAGATTAAAAATTTTCCAATTAGTTTTTGAGGAATAAGAAACAGTATTTAAGCAAATAAATTGTTCATACACACAGAACAGACTGAACTCACTCCTTGGTAAGAAGCCAGGAATTATGAGTCATTAGTTATTAGTCATTAGTACCAATGACTAATAACTAATGACTAAAACAACAGGCGACGTTTCACCCCATTTCTCAAAGGAAAGATTTTTCCCGTTGTCTGTAGGAAATTTCAGATGAAGTTTTAGACAAAATGATCCCCCTAGCGCTCTTGTACAATTCCTTTTGTGAAAAGAGCTGACTAAGCCACAACACAAATTCAATCGATAGGGTACCTAAAACAATTACGTTGAGTAGTACTGATGACACTACAAAAAGAAAATTTTGTTAACTAAGGCAAGCATGATAGCCAATTACAAAATTGATGATTTCAACAATCTAGAACTTGTTTAATCATCACTTGAGATAGGCGTATCGTATATATAGTGAGATGTGTTGTCATACTTGACTTAGTTAATATTTATCCTAGGAAAGTATTTATATTCTTCAAATAGTGAAAACACTTATTTGTTTTTCTGAAACCTAAACTCCAGATCAAAAGTTACGTATTTATACAGTTGACCCCCTAATTCCCATCATCAATCGTGATAGACTAAAGATAGTAGTAATACAGATTCATTACTTGCAATCAACTTCACTAGAAGCGACGATGGCGGAAGAACAAAAGCAAAGCACCCCACTTGAGGAAATAGAAAACCATTTACGCCACTTGTTTCTTGAGAAGAAAAATTATCTGCGTACTTACATGAATACCTACAGGGCAATTAAATCGCTAAAATAATGCTCTGTCCCCTAGGTGCATGATTGCTATGACCGCCATTTCCTCTGCTCCTTTTTCTCCGGAAGAAATCGTTGCTGAAGGTTTGAAGCTAGAAGAATATGAAGAAATTGTGAGGCGTCTGGGGCGTCATCCCAATAAAGCTGAACTGGGAATGTTTGGGGTGATGTGGTCAGAACATTGCTGTTACAAGAATTCTCGTCCGTTACTCAAACAATTTCCCACAACAGGATCCCGCATTCTTGTTGGACCCGGTGAAAATGCTGGTGTTGTAGATTTGGGTGATGATCTGCGGCTTGCGTTTAAGATTGAGTCGCATAACCACCCCTCAGCAGTCGAACCCTTTCAAGGAGCTGCTACAGGAGTAGGAGGAATATTAAGAGATATCTTTACAATGGGTGCACGTCCCATTGCCGTGTTAAACTCCCTGCGCTTTGGTTCTCTAGAAGATGCGAAAACCCAAAGGCTTTTTAGTGGCGTAGTTGCTGGTATTTCTCATTATGGAAATTGCGTAGGTGTCTCCACTGTAGGTGGTGAAGTTTACTTTGATCCTGCTTACTCCGGTAACCCTTTGGTGAACGTGATGGCGTTGGGATTGATGGAAACGCCAGAAATTGTTAAATCTGGCGCGTCTGGCGTAGGTAACCCCGTCCTTTATGTTGGTTCTACTACTGGACGTGATGGTATGGGAGGTGCAAGTTTTGCCAGTGCAGAACTGAGTGATGAGTCTGTAGATGATCGTCCAGCGGTACAAGTGGGCGATCCCTTTTTGGAGAAGTCGTTAATTGAAGCTTGCTTGGAGGCGTTTAAAACAGGTGCAGTAGTCGCTGCACAGGATATGGGCGCTGCTGGTATTACCTGTTCTACCTCAGAAATGGCTGCAAAAGGCGGTGTGGGCATTGAATTCGATTTAGACAAGATTCCTGTACGGGAACCAGGAATGGTACCGTATGAATATCTGCTTTCCGAATCTCAAGAACGAATGCTGTTTGTTGCACACAAGGGACGCGAACAAGAGTTAATTGACATTTTTCACCGTTGGGGACTGCATGCAGTTGTCGCAGGTTCTATCATTGCTGAACCCATTGTACGGATTTTATTCCAAGGTGAAATTGCTGCAGAAATTCCTGCAACAGCGTTGGCAGAAAATACGCCTCTGTATCACCGAGAAGTGTTGGCGGAACCACCGGAATATGTACGAAAAGCTTGGGAATGGAATCCTGATTCTCTGCCTCAGAGTACATCTGCTGGGATTGAAATTCAAGGACGCTTACAAAGTTGGAATGATATCCTGTTGACTTTGCTGAATACTCCTACCATCGCATCAAAACGTTGGGTATATCGTCAATATGACCATCAGGTGCAGAATAACACCGTTATGCTACCAGGTGGTGCAGATGCTTCTGTGATTCGCTTGCGTCCCCAGGAAGTGGAGGACAAGGGGGCAGGGAGACAAGGGGACAAGGGGACAAGGGGATGGGGGGACAATGCCCATTGCCCATTGCCCATTGCCCAAATTGGTGTGGCGGCTACGGTAGATTGCAATCCTCGTTATGTTTATCTTGATCCCTATGAGGGAGCTAAGGCAGTTGTAGCAGAAGCAGCACGCAATCTCAGCTGTGTGGGTGCAGAACCTTTAGCTGTCACTGATAACCTCAATTTTGGTAGTCCAGAAAAAACTATTGGTTACTGGCAATTAGCAGAAGCCTGTCGCGGTTTAGCTGAAGGTTGCCGAGAAATGGCAACTCCGGTAACTGGTGGAAATGTCTCCCTTTACAACGAAACTCTAGATTCTCAAGGCAACCCACAACCAATTTATCCTACACCTGTTGTGGGTATGGTAGGGTTAGTCTCTGATTTGACCAAGATTTGTGGTCAAGCATGGCTTGCAGAAGATGATGTGATTTATTTGTTGGGTGAACTCTCTTCCCATTGCACGCTTGGAGGTTCAGAATATTTAGCCACTATTCATAACACTGTTGCCGGAAAACCGCCACGAGTTGATTTTGAATTGGAACGCCAAGTACAACAAGTGTGTCGCGAGGGAATTCGTCAGGGTTGGGTACGTTCGGCTCATGATTGTACTGAGGGCGGAGTCGCTATTGCTCTAGCAGAATGTTGTATTGCTGGCAAACTTGGTGCTGATATTCAATTAAAACTACCAGTAGAAATACCAGCACACAACGACCAACGTTGGGATGAAGTTCTTTTTGGTGAAGGCGGCGCACGAATTGTAGTTTCTGTTGCAACAGAACAACAAAAAACTTGGGAAACTCTTTTAAGAAAACAATTGGGTAATCATTGGCAAAAACTTGGTAAAGTCGGGAATTCCGAAATAGGTTTGCGGGTTTTAACAACTGATAATCAAACCTTAATCAAAGTTAGCATTGAGGAGATGAGCGATCGCTACTTAAACGCGATTGAAAGGCGTTTAACCGTCCATAACACAACTCCCAATCAATAGATAATATCCCCTCGCCTAGGATACTGGCGTTCTTAGGAATAATTGCGGTACTGTTTTAATGGATGGCTAAGATTTTTAAAAACTTCTGCAACTATCCTTTGATATATTTTTTGCGATTTGACACCCTCATCAGGAGCATAGCTACCATGATTCCCCGCCAACCCGACTCTTTGGATGACTATCTTCAACTGCCCCCGAACTCAGTCAATGACCATGAAAATCGTCCAGATAAGCCAGAAGAAGCTTGCGGTGTTTTTGGTATCTACGCACCAGGAGAAGACGTTGCCAAACTGACGTACTTTGGATTGTATGCCCTCCAGCATCGGGGTCAAGAATCAGCTGGTATCGCCACATTTGAGGGTGAACAAGTCAACTTACACAAAGACATGGGGTTAGTGTCCCAAGTCTTTAATGAAGCAATCTTGCAAAGCTTGCCTGGAACTATAGCTGTTGGTCACACTCGTTATTCAACCACAGGTTCTAGCCGCAAAGTGAATGCTCAACCATCTGTTGTCGAAACCCGCTTGGGTTTTGTTGCTCTTACACATAATGGTAATTTAGTCAATACGGTACAGTTACGAGAGGAGTTGCTAAAGAACAACTGTAACTTACTTACCACCACTGACTCAGAAATGATTGCTTTTGCTATTGCCGAAGAAATCAACGCTGGTGCAGATTGGCTAGATGGCTGCATTCGGGCTTTTCACCGCTGCCAAGGAGCCTTTAGCTTAGTTATTGGTACATCAGAGGGTATTATGGGTGTTCGTGACCCAAATGGCATTCGTCCCCTTGTGATTGGTACCTTGGGTGATCATCCAGTTCGCTATGTTCTCTCCTCTGAAACTTGTGGTTTAGACATCATTGGTGCCGAATACCTACGAGACGTGGAACCAGGCGAGTTAGTTTGGATAACTGAAGAGGGTTTGGCTTCCTTCCAATGGAGTCAAAAGTCTCAGCGGAAGCTGTGTATTTTTGAGATGATTTACTTTGCTCGTCCTGATAGCGTGATGCACAACGAGAGTCTGTACAGCTATCGGATGCGTATAGGACGGCGATTGGCTCAAGAATCTCCAGCTGATGCTGATTTGGTGATTGGTGTCCCTGATTCTGGAATTCCCGCTGCTATAGGCTATTCTCAAGGCTGTGGCATTCCCTATGCTGAAGGATTGATTAAGAATCGTTATGTAGGACGTACCTTTATCCAACCAACACAAAGTATGCGAGAGGCGGGTATCCGCATGAAACTCAACCCCCTCAAAGATGTGCTATTTGGCAAACGAGTTGTCATTGTAGATGATTCTATTGTGCGGGGAACTACCAGCCGCAAGTTAGTCAAAGCCTTACGTGAAGCAGGTGCGTTGGAAGTGCATATGCGAATTTCCTCTCCACCAGTCACTCACCCTTGCTTCTATGGTATTGATACCGACACCCAAGACCAACTCATTGCTGCGAGTACGCCAGTAGAAGATATTGCCAAGCAACTAGAGGTAGATACCCTAGCCTATCTTAGTTGGGAAGGAATGCTAGAGGCAACACGAGAAGACCCGGAAAGCTTTTGTTCCGCTTGCTTCACAGGAGATTATCCAATTCTTGTCCCTGAACAAGTGAAGCGTTCTAAGTTGATGTTAGAGAAAGCATCAGTTTAGGGATTTTGGATTTTAAACCGCAGATGTAGCTTGCTTCCCCAAAGGGGTACGCAGATAATTTCTGCACCCATCTGCGGTTTAACTTTGCTGCAAAAATTCAATTTTTGGTAATAACGGATCAGAAACAACACCTAAGCCACTAAAACCCCAGCGTTTTAGTAAACTTCCTATTTGAGAGCCAGGAACAGATTCTACAGCAAAACGGTTTGCGACTTCACTAGCATGAGTGTTGAGGTAGCTGAGGGCATCAAAATGTTCGCGAAACAACAACAAATAACCATTAGCTTCGGGGTTAGGACGAGCCGCGAGATAATGGCCGTCAGCTTTCGACCGTACGAGATAATAAACTTCAGAAAACATAGTTATATATTAGTCACTAGTCATGCCTTGCTAATCTCGTAAGCTCCACTCAGGATACTGTTATCATATTACAACTCGTTGTCGTAACCGTGAGTTAAAGTTGAGTTGCAAAGAATACCGGGAGGTGTTTCTCTATGGCTAGAGTGGGAACATCAACCCAAGAAATTCAGGTAGTAGCTGAAAAGTTTATGCTAGCAAACCGCTATAACCCACATATTGCTGCACAGTTGGAAGATGAAAGATGATTCTAAAAACCTCAAAAGATGCAAGCAATCCGCAACAACTGCAGATTGCTTGCTTTTGATTCAGTGCTAGTAGCTATTAAAATCGGTTTTAGCTCGACTTTATCCATTTGCCGCCACAAAAGCAAACAATAAAACCCCTGTGTTTAGCGGCTTAGGACTTTTTAAATATCGCTGATATCTCCAACCTGGGAAAAAGTGTTGTTTACAATGGCGGAAAACAGTCGAGCATTTGTAGCAGGCAAAACTGATTTGGATAAAGTCGAGCTTAACTTTCTTTTGTCACTTTGGGAAGATAATAATCAGAGCTAAATACCGAAAGCCAGATTTAATCAAGGATTTAGCGATTGCATATTGATAGAAACCCTGAAACGAAGGCGAATAGGCAAAACCCTAACAAGGAAAGGGTTTTAGATTTTAATCTGGCGAGAGTGATAAAAGAGAGTTAAAGTCAACAAATTTTCAGAAAAAACTGCAATTCTTTCAGGCTAATATTTTCAAGCCTGCCAATACCATCTAGCCTATTAGAGGATATTTGAAAAGTATAGTTTTTGTCATGCTAAACGTAGCCCAGCACAAGTGTTGCATTTAGGTCTCAACAAAAAATTAGGATTCTAAGTCCCTGAGTCCTTACGGACACGCTGCGTGTTGGCAAAGCTGCGCTTTGCGCTTACGCTCCATTTCATTCCCCGTCACAGCTTCGGCTCAGAATGAAATTATACTTATCTTCAACTTTCCAAATATCCTCTTAGAAACCCCAATACTTATTGTCACTTCTGAAGTGGTTTCTATACCAAACTTCACTGATATAGACTACACTCCATCATGTACCTTTCTCGGAATATTTGTCCAGATATTGGTAGTTTTTGGTTTACAGTTTCTATCAAAAAAGCAAATCAAACACAAGACCAAGTAAACTGAAATCCTTATCACTTTCTCCAGGTTGAGTTGCCGCGCCTCCCCTGGCTCCCCCTCTTACGTGACTTAATTGCTCACTGGAGAGTTCTACTAGTTCATTGATCGAGTCAAATGCAGGCATCGCATTCAATTTATCGACAGTAATTCTTGCTTTTACGGTAGCGTTTTTGGTATCAGACATAAATGTTTTACGGAGAGTGTTTACAACTGTATCATATCATACCTTTAAGAGAAACTGGTCAACCCACTGATTTTGCTTCACAGCGGCTAAGTTACAATCAAAGAAGATACTGCCAACAACGTTCGTCACGAGTATCCGTTCTCACAACAGCAAAGTTTGTGCTAGCAAACCGCTATAATCCGCATATTGCTCTGACTTTTCACAGGAAGTCCGAGAAACAGAAACAGCATAAGTTTTTCCACAGGCTGATCCTCAATAGTTTTAGATGAATAAAAATGAATCACGAGAAAATCAGCGTTTGAAAAACTCAATTTCTGCGATACGCCAAGGCACGTCTCTTGCTTCCTTGCGATCGCCAAAGGCGGGGCTTCGCCCATCGCGCTCCCTATCAAAGTGACTTTTCCAGATGCCGTGAAAAGTCAGGCATATTGCTGCACGGTTGAAAGATAATTCTAAAAACCTATCTATTAGCCTATAAACAACTTAACCAGCCAACCTGTTATACCACCTAGCTCATGACTTTCACCATCTTCCCCAGGTTTACCTACATCACCTCCCTTGGCTCCCCCTCTTATGTGGCTCAATTGTTCCTCTGATAGTTCTACTAGTTCATTGATTGAGTCAAATGTAGGCATTGCATTCAATTCATCAACAGTCATTCTTGCTTTTACGGCAGCGTTTTTGATGTTAGACATAAATGCTCTATGGGTAGTGTTTCTGACTGTATCATATCGTACCTTTAAGAGAAATATCTACCTCTCAGCGAAATCAGATAATAATTTAGTGATATTAGTATGATTTATAACTAGCAACAATATTTGGGATGTGTTTGGTTGTTGCTGCACCAGTGGGTGGTGGGAGTGTGGATTTGATAAGCTGAAAATCCGATAATTTGCACACTACATTTAAATAAAACTCTTGTAGGGTGGGCATCTGATCCCCCCGAATTGTGCAAATTAAAGGCACAACAGCTTACCATTAATCATTATTTTGGTACTAATGACAACAGACAAATAACAAAGGACGATGAAGACGAGTGTACCGTCCCTTGTATCTAAAATGAGTTAATTGAGATTCTCTAAGCGAATGCGAGGATCGGTCGCCTTAAGTAACAAATCCGCTATCAAATTACCAACACTGAGTAGCACAGCGCTCATAACCAAACTTGCCATCACCAAATATAAATCTTGAGCCTGCACCGCTTGTAAAGTCAATCTTCCTAAACCAGGCCAGTTGAAGAAATATTCTGCAATAAACGCACCACTCAATAAACTTGCTAACTCAAAACCTAACAAAGTAATCAAGGGGTTGATTGCATTGCGCAGAGCATGAACATAGATAACCCGGTTCTCCGGTAATCCTTTGGCACGAGCCGTTTGGATATAATCTTGACGTAGCACATCTAATAATTCACCTCGAGTAATACGCTGTAAACCAGCAAAGCTTGTGATACTGAGAGCAATGGTGGGTAGAATCATGTGCCAGCCAATATCGAGGATTTTACCAAACCAGTTGAGTTCGGTGTGGTTGATACGGGTCATGTCACCTACTGGAAAGATGGGCGAGACATTTTGGGCAAAAATCAGTAGCAATAGAGCAGTGATGAAACTGGGAAACCCTTGTCCAGCATAGCTAATCACCTGCAAAACACGGTCAGCCCACTGATTTTGCTTCACAGCCGCGACTATACCCAAGGGAATGGCGATCGCCCACGTTACAATCAGAGAAGATACTGCCAAAAGCAAAGTCGCTGGTACCCGTTCCCACAACAGTGACGCCACCGACCGCTGGTAAACAAAGCTTGTGCCAAAATCCCCCTGTGTTATAATTCGCCACAGCCAAAGTCCAAATTGCTCTGGTAAAGACTTATCCAAACCAAACTGTCGTCTCAGTTCGTCAATTCTTTCTGGAGAAATCTTTGGGTTTTGCCGTAGCGTATCCACATAATCCCCGGGAGCAAGTTGAATAATGAGAAACGACAACGCTGATGCTAAAAACAAAGTTAACAGCGCCTGCAATAGCCGCTTCATGACATAAATAAAACTCTCGCTCGTGACTAACTTCAAAAGCCAATCACGACTTGCATCTAAGGAAATTCGTGTAGTAGTAGTCATTAGTCATTAGTCATTAGTCATTAGTCATTAGTCATTAGTCATTAGTCATTAGTCATTAGTCATTTGCTTTGGACAAAGGACCATTGACTAGTATTCTACAAGGGTGACGATGGGCACATTTGGCAGATGTTTCCGTCCTTGTAAATCCTGTAGCTCGATGATAAACCCAAAACCTTCAAGTTTGCAGCCAATTTTTTGGACTAACTTTGCCGTTGCAGCTGCAGTTCCACCCGTTGCTATCAAGTCGTCTACAATCAAAACTCGGCTTCCTGGGTGCAAAGCGTCTTGGTGGACTTCCAAACAGTCTGTACCGTACTCCAGTGCATACTCAATTGAGTGAACTGCTGCAGGTAACTTACCAGGTTTACGGACAGGAATAAAACCAGCTCCCAATTGATAAGCAAGCGGTGCGCCAACAATAAAGCCCCTTGACTCTATTCCAATCACGTATTCTGCCCCCAATCCAGCATCTTTTACCTTTTGTGCAAACAGGTCAATCGTGTAGCGCAGTCCCTCTGGATCGCGCAGTAGTGTGGTGATATCGCGAAATAAAATTCCTGGTTTAGGAAAATCTGGAATGTCACGAATGAGAGACTTCAAATCCATAAAATAGAGAAAAAGTTTTATTTTGGTGCAGTACAAGCTACAACCCTATTCACCAGATTGCAAATTTTCGGTTAAAGAGGAGGCTACATACCGGAAAATCCTACACTAAAATGTCATACGCTTGGTATCAGACTTCAATAAACGTTATCCATTGACGAATATTGGAATCTACACCAAGCTAGGGATGTCATGATACTCACGACAGAGGTAAGAAAACTGATGCTTCAAAAACTTTGATGAAAAGCTATGCGGAAACCTTTGTGTAAAAAGGGTAAGTAATGTATATGTCAGGCAAATATGTCAATAATGCTATCTATCTAGTTTCTTGACTGGTTATCTATTTTAAATTAGTTTTACTGAGTTTGTTGCAGCCGTTAATGGTATCTATAATGAATGTCTCTGCTAGTGTCACGCCAATTAACAGTCCAACCCCCCAATCTTTGCCGATGATTTTGGACTCTTTACCCGAACCGGTGATTGAGGGACAGGGATGTCCCCGTAGAGTTCGGTTGCAAATAGATCTCATCTTACTGGCAATTGAAGCATTAGAGCTTGGTGGCTCTGAAGCGATTTTGTCATTTGCTGAAGAGTTGGATCTTAGAGGAATCGTTAGAAACCGAGTGAACCTATGGCGAATGCGTAGCACTAACCCTATGCGACGAGCGCACATCCGTCGTCCTCTTTCTATCATGGAAGCAAAAGCCTTAGTGGTCATTGCTTGCTACATTGCGCGGCGATTAACGGTTGCTATTCGCCAGTTGCTAATGATACATCAACAAATGGTTGAAAAACAAATTCCACTGGAACAGAATTTACGTCTCTCTAATTACCTAGAACGCTTTAGAGCACACTTTAAGAGTCGTATGAATCCCCGACGTTCTGGTGTATTGGCATTAAATTCTGAGGAAAAATTAGATCAGCTAGCTATAAGTTTGTTGGGACAATTACTATTCTGTACTGGTACAGCGGGTATGCAGCGGTTTTGGATTAGTCTTTTTGACGGTGAAGTGGAATGAATATTCAGCGTAAGTATAGTTTACCTAATTGCACACTCCTGTTGGAGGGTTTGAGTGATGCCTCAAGGGTTGCACATCTTCAGGAACTGCGTCCAGAATTATCTATATTGGTAAATGCAGAATGCCATTTATCTGGCTACACTCAACCGCTGGCTGGAGGGCGGGAGTTTTTTGAAAGTTTGGTCAAGGCAGTCAGTGCGTATGCCCAAGAATTTTTGAGCAGTGTATCACACCCTCAAGCACATAGCTCTGAGTCTGAGTTAGTGCAGTTCCAGAAAATCGATAGTAATCAACATAGATTAATTGTATATTCAGACACTGCGCTACACCCAATGGAATCTCACTCCAACAATGGGACGCAGACGATACAAATCGATTTGAATACGGTGCAGCTGTTCGACTTAGTAGAAGCAATAGACCAGTTTTTCGCGGATAGCCAAACTTTACCAGAGTTAACACTACAATTACAACCAGTTGCCAGACGTTATGGCAGTGTCAGTCAAGCTTTGGTTAGGCAGGCGGTGCCAGCAAGTGTGGGAGTGACGAGCTTGGCGGCTGCAGCGGTTGCTTTTACCATGATTCCAACTCCAGAAATTCGTCCGCCCCAACCGAAGACACAAGATGTCAATAGAACGACCAATGTCAATAATGCTGCAACGGCATCTGTCACCCCCACACCTACTCCTAATGAACAGATAGGCGCAAATCCTACATTAACACCCACGCCAACTTCCTCAGTAGCAGCATCTACAACTGCGGCGACTCCCACACCTGGCACCCAGCCTGTTGTTACCGATTTAGAAGCACTTTTAAATACGGTTCCGGAAATTACAGATGCATCTCAACTGCGTGCATTAAACCGCCAATTATACAACCAAATTAATCCAAAGTGGATTGAGCGCTCAGGACTGAATCAGGATTTGGTCTTTCGCGTAGGAATGGCTACAGATGGTGCAATTGTTGGATATAAAGCAGTTAATAAAGAAACGAATGATACAGTGGAGAAAACTCCCCTAGCAAGCCTACTTTATAATCCAGCAAATCGGGGTTCTACTACCAATGAAGCGATCGCCCAATTTAAAGTGGTCTTTACCAGAAGAGGTGTGCTAGAGGTTAGTCCTTGGCGGGGATACCCCAAAACACCTGATGTTGTAGGTACAAAAATCACAGACTCCAACGCAGTTAAGGATTTAAACCAGAAGCTTCAGAACACTATCCGCCAAAATTGGAGCACTGCTTCCACCTTTCCACGAGATATAAAATACCGGGTAGCAGTCAATAAAGATGGCGTCATTGCCGACTACGAACCACTCAATCAAGCTGCCGTTGACTATTTTCGCTTAACACCTCTTCCTAAGATGTTTCAAGATGTCTACGGTTCAAACTTTGCTCCTCCAAATAACAAAGAACCTCTTGCACACTTCCAGGTGGTGTTCAAGCCTGACGGTACCCTAGAGGTTATTCCTTGGCGAGGATATCGTTAAAAAAGGCAAAAGGTAAAAGTAAAAAGGCAAAAGAAAGAATTCTTTACTTTTTACTTTTTACTTTGTGATCTTACCCATATACTTTCCCCATAATTCAGCGGCTTGAGCGCTACTCCCAGATGTAGGAGCATTATTATCGTTTCCCAACCAAACACCAGTTACTAATCGCCGACTAGGAATAAAGCCAATAAACCACAAGTCAACGTTTTTATCTGTTGTACCAGTTTTCCCCGCTTCCCCCAGTCCTAATTCTGCACTGCGACCAGTACCATTTGTGACTACGCCGCGCAGAAGACGAATCATTGTATCGGCAACTTTAGTTGGCAGCACGCGTTTGTTGGCTTCCGAATCTTGAGAATCATAAGAGTAAATCACACGGCAAGTTTTAGGGTCGTTTTGATCGCGGCATTCACTGCTATCTAGAATTCGGCTAATTGCATGGGGACGATTCCACACACCACCATTGCCAATAGCGCCAAATGCACCAGTCATTTCCATAACATTCACCACACTTTGACCCAGCACTAAGCCAGGAACTGGATCTAGTTGTGACTTCACCCCTAATCGTTGCGCCATTGCCACGACTTTATCCAGCCCGACTTCTCTGGCAACTCTCAATGCAATAGGGTTTTCAGATAATGCTAGCCCTGTGGCGATATCCAAGCTACCTGCGCCAGTACGACATGGTTTGTAGGTAAAACCTTGCCAACGAAAAGGGGCGCAGGAATAAGACTTTCCCGGTGAAATCCCTTGCTCAATAGCAGCTGTGTAAGCAAAGACTTTGAAGGTGGAACCTGGTTGTCTTTTTGCCTGAACCGCACGATTGAACTGGCTTGATTTATAATCTGTGCCTCCCACCATTGCGAGGATAGCTCCATTGCTGGAATCAAGGGTCACCATCGCTCCTTGAGAAAAATCAAGATCTGACCCAGCGTTGCTAACATGATTACGTAATGCTTCTTCTGCTTGTTTTTGAATTGCTGGATCGAGCTGAGTTTCAATGATAAAGTTCCCTTCTGTCGCCAGTTCTTTTCCGAGAATGGCTTCCAGTTCTTGAAAAACGTAACTGTAAAAATAAGGAGCAGTCGTTTTTGCCTGCTGTTCGCAGACTTTGCCGCTGGTTCCGATGGGCGATCGCCTAGCTCGGTTATACTCATCTTGTTTGATTTTGCCCATCTCTAGCATCCGCTTGAGGACTCGATTGCGGTACTCAATAGTTCTGAGCTTGTTCTGGCTATCTCCACAGAAATCAAAGCCATTGGGAGCGGGTAAAATTGCCACCAATGTTGCCGCCTCTGACAGAGTTAACTCTTTTGTTGACTTGTCAAAGTAATACTTAGCAGCATCTTCAAAACCCGAGGTATCTGCTCCCAAGAACACCCTGTTTAAATAAGTCAGTAAAATTTCATCTTTGCTGTAAAACGTTTCTAATTTCAGAGCGACAATTGCTTCTCGAAGTTTACGACCAAGGGAATCTTGCCTACCTACATAATTGCGGAACAAACTGCGGGCAACTTGCTGGGTGATTGTACTAGCTCCTTGTTGGACATCACCGCTCTTGCTATTTATGAACACAGCCCGTAAAATCCCTAGCGGGTCAACCCCAAAGTGCCAGTAATAACGACTATCTTCTGAGGCAACGACTGCTGTAGGCAAGAAAGGACCAAAGTCCTTTAACCGCTTCTTATCTATATGAGCAGTCGTCCGAGGTTCACGTAACTTGGTGACCCCATCACGTGCGTAAACAACCACTGGTGCGCGTGTTGCTCCAGGTAGGGGTTTGACATCAAATTTCAGCCATTCGACGCCAATAACCAGCGCCATCAGGGTAGTGACTCCACCGACACCGTAAGCTGCCCAAGTTACTGCTCTGACATACCAAGGAGGTGGATCGACGTATTGCAGTCTCACTGAGGCAGCGAGTTCTGGAGGCCCGAGAGTGAGAATATCGCCGTGGCGTAACTCCAAAGAATTGATCCGACGCTTGCCCCGATAAATGCCATTTGTGGAGTTTTCATCTTTAATGGCAAAAACAGGCTGTCTTTGAGCCGAATCTCGTGACAAAGACAGGTGAATTTGGCTGACAACTGGGTTACGGACAACAATATCGCAGGATTTGGAACTGCGACCTAGGATATAGCGATCGCCCAACAGCGGATATACCTCCGCCTTATCTGCCCCCGCATCCTGCACCCAAAGTTCTGGCACTTTGGCATTTGGTTTGAGCGCCAGTTTAGAAAAATCGACTCTAGCTTGAATTGTTTGTACTGCTTGAGTTATTTGACCAAGCAAAGTTTGTGGCTTTTGAGGCGGTTGGGGGGAACTCATCGGCTATTCACACCACGTTTTTTGGTAAAGAATTGGACGTACTGTAATCTCAATGCTAGTATTCCACCATTGTACTCATAAGATTATGGAGGCGTTGACTGCACGGAGTTGTTCCCGATTCAATTTGATAATTCAAAAATACGTATAATAATAACTTGACTTATGTTGTTAATTTTGTCACACCTTTATATATTATCAAGAATTTTTCTTCTTGCCTTGTAGTGCTTATCTTGTCTCCCTTTTCTCCGTTTACGAAATGTAAAGTTGAGACTTTTGATGTTATATTTCTCTCAACTACTACTTTACAAAGTCAACAGATAAATCCTACTTTTTTAACATAAAAGCACCACTTAAAGCAAAAATACATATCTTCATTTAGGATGATTTTCTAAAAGCAAATATTTTGGTTTAATGGGCAGGAGTACTCCGTTGAGGTGTAGAGGTTAAGTAATTATGAACGGAAAATATTTGACCCTTATCGGTACAGCCCTGACTCTGGCTTTAACCAGCAACGTTGCTGTTGCTCAGTCATCCAAATACATAAGTCAATCTACCAGTGACCAATCCTCTAGCTCATCCAGGGAACTCAGGCTCTCACCAAAGGTAGATAGGGAAAAGTTTTGCAAGGATTATCCTCTCAACTCTCTGTGTGCAGGAGGCTCAGCATCTACACAAAGCCCTTCCGGTAGTACAGAAACACAAAAGAAACCTTCTGACAGCAGCATCCCTGGCGGCTCAGCTACGCCAGGCACTGCACCAGCTGATCCTGGTACCACAGGCATTCCCAGTGGCACAACTGAAGTTGCCCCGCCTCCTACTAGCAATCCTAGTGTCCCTGGTGGAGAAACTCCAACGACTCCACCAGGTAGTGGTACAACCGACAGTCCAACGACTCCTCCTGGTGGGACAACAGGCGCTCCTGACAGCAGCACCCCTGGCGGCACATCTGTACCAGGTACAGCCCCAGCTGATCCTGGCACCACAAATACTCCCGGCGGTACGACTGAAATGACTCCGCCTCCTACTGGTAACCCTGCTAACCCTGGCAGCACTAGTGATCCTAGTACCACTTCTCCTACTCCTGGCAGCACTAGCGATCCCAGTGGTACTACATCTCCCTCTGGATCTCCAGGTTCTAATATGCAAAAAGAACCCAGTACAGGTGGAACGAAGTAGTCTCAACATTACTTACCAGGGTGTCACCTGAAGGATGAACTTTAAAGGATAAAGGATAAAGTGAGCCACTTGAGCCAGTGCTGTAGGAGGGGAACCACTCCTTGGGCAACTTTGCCGACTTGTTCGCATGATTGCGTCTCCCCTTGCCTGCTCTGTACCGCGAATTCTAGGTAAAAGATTTCATCCAGAATCCTTTATCCTTTCTTTGGTTATCTGTTAGAAGAAAACTTATGCCCCAGATGGGAAATTTGAGGTCAAATATAGGAAGTCCGCCTATGCGGACTTTTCATTTTTTCCTTTTACTTTTTGGGAGCATCCCAATGCATGCAAAATGCTCTCAATTTGATACTATTTTCTGAATCAGAAATACTCCCCATAGAGTTTTCGTCAATTCAAAATCTGAAATTCAAAATTTAAAATCTCTCTAAAGAGGGGGAGTAATCCCCAGTTATAGCTTCCATCGGCTGCGGTACAATGCAAAGAAATGTTTAAATTATGAGTAACCGATCCCATGATTTCACCAGAAGTGAACACAAAATCCAGCGAACACAGCCTAGAGGCAATGCGGCATTTTTCTGAACAATATGCCAAGCGCACTGGAACATACTTCTGTGCTGAACCTTCTGTTACCGCAGTTGTGATTGAAGGACTTGCCAAGCACAAAGATGAACTCGGAGCTCCTTTGTGTCCTTGTCGTCACTACGAAGACAAAGAAGCAGAAGTCAAAGCGACTTTTTGGAACTGTCCATGCGTACCAATGCGAGAGCGCAAAGAGTGTCACTGTATGCTGTTCCTCACCCAAGATAATGACTTCGCTGGTGATCAGCAAGAAATTTCTTTAGAAACAATCAAGCAAGTACGAGATACCATGGCATGAACGAAGAAATGCCTGATGAGTTTTGGCAAGGTGTAGAGCAGTTTAACGCTGGGCAGTATTATATCTGTCACGACACCTTAGAGGCTCTGTGGATTGAAGCCACAGAGCCAGAAAAAACTTTTTATCAAGGCATTCTGCAAATTGCGGTGGCGCTGTATCATCTAAGTAACCACAACTTACGTGGTGCAGTCATTTTGTTGGGTGAGGGTAGCAATCGTCTGCGACGTTATCCATCAGAATATGGCGGCATTGATGTAGACGAATTATTAAGTCAGAGTGCGGCATTGTTGAAGGCATTACAACAAACAGAGTTAGAAAAGATTGCCGCCCTTAACCTAGGTCAAGATGAAGCGTTGCCCTTGCCTAGGATTATAAACGTGAATCATGAAATAAAGTAAACAATTAAAAAGTTTATTAAAGAAGTACACAGATAAATTATCTGCGCCCATCTGCGTGCATCTGCGGTTACAAATAGCTCTCAACCGGATTTGTGCAAGAAATCTAATGAGAGTTCTACGGAAACCGTAGGTAACATAGGGACGTGAATGAAACCTTATACGTGGGGAAAACGTCAATAATTTTAGGTCTTAGCCAGCAGCTATCCCCAAATAGCCCAGAATGCTTATTTTATTATCTCTGGTTAAAGTCATTGAGAAAATTGGAATAACAATCATAAATCATAAATTTTAAATTGCTATGATGCCCCATTATCAATTGCCTCAGTTTCAGATACGTCGTTTGGGATTAGCTTTAATAGTACCAGTTGCACTTCTGGGCACAATGACATTTCCTACCCAACTGCAAAGAGCGATGGGCGAAGCCCCGCCTTCGGCGATCGCACAACAAACATCTCAAAAACCTGAGCAAAATCGTCCTCTCTACATCCGTGGTAAAGTGCAAGAGTATAATTCTAAAACACAAGTGGCAACTGTTCGTGGTGACGTGGAGCTATCTTATCCTGCACGAGGTATTCAGGCAACCGCTGCCCAAGCACAATACTTCACCCGCGAACGTCAGATTATTCTCAGTGGCAATGTCTATGTTTTGCAACAGGGCAGCAATAGCATCAAGGCTGACTCAGTAACGTATCTGATTGACGAAGGACGATTTGTCGCCACACCCAAGCAAGGTCGTCAGGTAGAATCTATCTACATGGTCAACGACACTCAAATTAATAATCAAGCTCCTGGATCTGCTCCTGCAACAGCACCTCTAAAGAAAACTAATCAGCAGCGATAACTGATAAAGGGTGCGAGATAGTGAAAATTTTCTTAGAAAATATTCATAAAACTTACGGCAAGCGAGTCATTGTCACTCGCGTCAACCTTTCTGTTGCTCAAGGCGAAATCGTTGGATTACTTGGTCCCAATGGCGCTGGTAAAACGACGACTTTTTATATAGCCACAGGTTTAGAAAAACCAGATAAGGGAAAAGTCTGGTTAGACAATATGGATGTAACTCCACTACCAATGCATAAAAGAGCGCGGCTGGGTATTAGTTATTTAGCCCAAGAAGCAAGTATTTTTCGCCAACTGAGCGTGCGAGATAATATTTTTTTGGTGCTAGAGCAAACAAATGTACCACGGTGGGACTGGGCTAGGCGAGTGGAAACTTTGTTGCGGGAGTTTCGTTTGGAGAAGCTAGCTAACAGCAAAGGAATTCAACTTTCTGGAGGTGAAAGACGCCGGACGGAATTGGCAAGAGCCTTGGCAGCTGGAACAGAAGGACCAAAATTTTTACTTTTGGATGAACCATTTGCTGGAGTTGATCCTATCGCAGTTGCAGAAATTCAACAAATTGTGGCGCAACTGCGCGATCGCAATATGGGCATTTTAATCACAGATCACAACGTCCGCGAAACTCTAGCCATTACGGATCGCGGCTACATCATGCGAGAAGGTCAAATCCTTGCTTCAGGAACCTCTAACGAACTCTACAATAACCCGCTTGTGCGGCAATATTATCTAGGCGATAACTTTCAAGTGTGAATTAGAAATTCTAAATTAAATTTAATTCTCTATTTACTATTTCAAATTATTATTTCGTAATTTTGCTTTATTTTATCTACTATTTATTTTGATAGCTGCTACATCTGGATTTCTGAAACTTCCTGAGAGTGTGATTTTTAAAATCCAAATTTTTTTCAGAGATGAACCTGAAAACCTAAGTAGTTAACTAATGACTAATGACTAATGACTAATGACTAATGACTAATGACTAATGACTAATGACTAATGACTAATGATTAAATTCAAGTCTTTTTATACTCTCAATTCGCTGCTGCCTTTTTCTATCATGGATCGCTACCTAGCAAGCGAATTGCTACCAGCATTTTTATTTGGTGTTGGGGCTTTCGCTTCAATCGGCGTAACCATAGATGCTTTGTTCGAGCTCGTGCGGAAAATCGTGGAATCTGGACTATCGATCAGCATCGCCGTTCAGGTTTTTTTGTTAAGTATGCCAGAGTTTATCGTTTTAGCCTTCCCCATGTCCACACTGCTGGCTACTTTGATGACCTACAGTCGTCTTTCGAGCGAGAGCGAACTCATCGCTCTACGCGGCTGTGGAGTGAGTGTATATCGCATGGTGCTAACTGCTGTGATATTGAGTTTGCTGGTTACAGGAATGACATTTGTGTTTAACGAACAGCTTGCACCAGCATCAAAATACCGAGCTACTCAAATCCTGAACGCAGCCCTCAAGTCGGACACACCAGTTATTGCTAAGCAGCAAAACATCTTTTATCCGGAATACCAAAAAGTTCCAAAAAAGGATGGTAGTGGTAATCGAAAAATTCTAACGCGCTTGTTTTACGCTGATGAGTTTGACGGTAAGCAGATGAAGGGTTTAACAATTATAGATCGTTCTACAGAAGGTTTGAGTCAAATTATCGTATCAGAATCAGGCGAGTGGAATCCATCTCAAAATGTCTGGGATTTTTACAACGGTACCATCTATTTGGTTGCTCCAGATCGCTCTTATCGCAACATCCTACGGTTTGAAAAGCAACAACTGAAATTGCCCCGGACTGCTCTTGATTTGGCACGGAAAAGCCGAGACTATGGCGAGATGAACCTTGCCCAAGCACTGGAACAACTGGAGATTGAACGCCTCGGCGGCGATGAGCAAAAAATTCGCAAACTCGAAGTGAGGATTCAGCAAAAAATTGCCTTACCGTTTGTCTGTGTCGTTTTTGGTTTGGTGGGTGCTGCGATGGGAACCATACCTCAGCGTACTGGGCGAGCGACAAGTTTTGGTATAAGTGTCATAGTTATTTTTAGTTATTATTTACTTTGGTTTATTAGTGGTGCACTAGGAGAAGCTGGTGTCCTTTCCCCCTTCATGGCTGCTTGGGTGTGTAACTTCTTGGGGTTTGGTGTAGGTATATTCTTATTGATGCGAGTAGCGCAAAAATAAATTTTTTACTAAAAATTACACTTGCGGTTAATGAATTACAATTGTGAAGTCGGTAAGATAGAAGTAAAATCTGGCGTTACTAAACAAAAGAACAAATTTGCCAATTTTCCAGTAAACTTAGACTTTAATGCCCATGTCACGCCGCCATCATTCACCCACTTACTTACGCTATCTCAAAGCTAGGTTATGGAATTTAGCGCGACCTAGTGTTTGGGGAACAGCAATTTTTTTATCTATCGTAGGGCTGGTCATTAAAGAATACTGGATACACCCAGACTTTTTGACTCATTGGCAAAAAAATCAAGTTGCAGATAATAACAAGTCTGCCAATCTTTCTGAAGAAGACAGAGCGATCGCTGCGGACATCGATAACTTACCACTCCTGTATAATACTGATTCTGACCAAGTAAATCCGCCAGCAGCAAAAACTCTCGCCTCCAAGCAAAACACTCAGGTGAAAAACAACAAAAGCTTGTTAGACACTTTAAATAGCAACGCTCAGACTTCTACAAGTGATGCTAAGTCAAAGCCTGACGTGAAGGAAAGTAATTCTACACCTGTTCAAACGTTGGAAAATCCCTTCGTAACACAGGCAGAGAGTTTGTTGCAACTGAGCAATTTTCAAAATCGTAGCTACTCACAAAGCAATGCCTTAACGTCTTCTATAGGTCAACAAAATTCAGTACAAAATTCCTTTCAAAACAATGTCTCAGAAAGCGCGTTACAAACGGCGCTTAACCAATCAAAAAACCAGAATCAGAGAAATCCTTTAGAACTATCATCTCAACTTTCCACCGAAAACAGAGGCGTTCAGTCTCTTATTCCAAACACTGGGTTAAATAGAAATACAAACACAATTAATTCCCTGAATGCAGGAACAGCTTCTACGCAGTCGGGAGCAATTTCTCCAACAAGTTACATACAGCCGGGAATCTCAAATCAGCTGCCAAATCCCACTTCTGGAACAGGCTATCCTCAACCAGGTTTTAATAATCTGCAACCGCAAAATCCTGTTGCTGGAACAGGTTACATACAACCAGGAATCTCAAATCAGCCGCAAAATTCCTTTCCTAGAACAGCTTATCCTCAACCTCAATTCGGACAAACAGGCATACCGCAAACTCCAAGTGCAGTCCCTAATCCCTCTGCGACTCTTTTCAACGAAATTATGAGGAATAGGTTGAATAACATAAATAGCGGTCAAGCATTGCCTAGTATTGGACAACCAACATCAGTCCCGTCCCCCTCCTCTAATACACTGACTAACATTGCTCCCAACTACACCCCCAATCAAGGTAGTGTTAATTATAATACGCCTGTAATACCTAATAATTATGGAAATTCTGGCTCGCAGATAGCTCCGGCTCCAGTACCGCAGTATATTTATTCATCTCCTCAGATTCCAAAACAGTCTAGTTGGTGAAAGTACAAGTCAATATTACACAGTGGCTTGTGGAAAGCATTGCTGATTTCTGAGTCAGCAATTGCTGTATTCTTCTTCAAAACAACTCTTGCTTTGGGCGATAAGAGCTCATTGTCAAATTCTTTTAGGAAGTCGCATCAAGAGCAGTTTTGAGTTTCAGTTTGATGTCCGTTCCTTTTTTAAGGACGACTTCACCACCAGGGCTAGACAAGACAAAAGCAGCGGCAGCTCCACCACCTGCTAGTGCACCATGTTTGAATTTTGCCTTATTACCGAGAAAATGACCTGCAACTGCTCCACCTAAAATAATGCCTGCATTCTGGATAAACTTGCCTTTGGTTTTTGTTTCAGTTTGAGTGTTCACTAGAGTAGCATCGATTGGATAAGCTGAGCCATCTTTAAGCAAAATATCATCAAAAACTAAATGCAAGCTCGCTTTCTTTCCTCTAGCTGCTTTGACTACATCTTCCAGATGTCCTTGAATCTGAGCATCTTTGAGTGCTTGATTTTTTCTTAATGAAGAGTTCTTCAGTTGCAGGGTAAAGCGATCGTTATTTTTGTTTTTACCTGTGGATATATCTTGAGTGAGAATGGTGTCAAAACTGGTTCCAGCAGGTACAACTGCTTGCGGATTTTTTGATTGGTTGGATGTCGTGTTAGATACAGCAGTATTGCGATTAGTAGAAGTAGAAGCGCGATCTGTCTGGTTATTAGTCTTACTACAAGCCACTGTGCTACTCAGTAAGACGGCACTGAGTAACAATGGTAAGAAATTTTTCATTGCTGGGTTTTTAATTAAGTAGATGATGAAAAGAAGTCTTCCTTTGAGACGAGGAAAACCGCTTAAACTCTAATTCTGCAATAGATGTATGTCTAATCTCAAGCTTGTCGTCTTTGCAAGACGCAAAACTTAATAGAAAAAGGCGAAACCTGATTTGATTAAGCGATCGCTAGCTAATACCCCAGAGTGCGATCGCTTTTATCTGAGTAAAATACATTAGACATTCGCAAAAAATTGACTGGTGAGGTTGCCAATGGGTAGTCCCCTTCGACGCTGCAAAGGTGAAACCGGATTTCTCTAAGAAACCCGGTTTCTGAATACATCTATTGTTCCCTTTTTGGCACTGCTGTTTAATCCAACCACCCAGTTCACTACCAATTTCATTAATCAGTTGTCCGGTATATTCATACCGTCGCTCGTCGAACTGTAGATACCAAGAAGAACTAAGAAACCCGGTTTCTCTAAGAAACCGGGTTTCTTCAGTGTTTGATACTCGCGCTTGAGTGTTTGATACTCACGCTTGAGTGTTTGATACCCACGCTTGAGCGTTTGATACTCGCGCTTGAGCGTTTGATACTCACGCTTGAGCGTTTGATACTCGCGCTTGAGCGTTTGATACTCACGCTTGAGCGTTTGATACTCACGCTTGAGCGTTTGATACTCACGCTTGAGCGTTTGATACTCACGCTTGAGCGTTTGATACCCACGCTTGAGTGTTTGATACTCATCCACAAGACTGTTCGGATAAGCTCGCAGGCGCGAGCACTCGGACGGCGGTTTGCACTGTTGCTTTGAGTGGCGCGCACCCAATCGGGTGACAGTTCACTTAACGTAATTGTTGCCAAGAGAAACCCGGTTTCTTCAAGAAACCGGGTTTGTGTCCAAGGTTTCTGTCCCAGCGCTGATCACCAAGCGTATTGCGATGGGTGGGAGCTTGACAAAATTGGAGGCTTTCTGGATAATATAGTGAGTCGTGCCAAATGTGAAAAAAATATCGAGCCGCCTCTGGCGGCAAGAGAAAAGGAAAAAGAAAAAAGGGTAAAGGGTAAAAGAGCAAAAGTATAAAGGGCTACCAAGTCCTCGCCGCAGTGCACAAAACCCGAAAACCAATATAGTGGTGGAGGTGCACCGCGTAGTTGGGGTTGCGATTCGCAGAACGACAGTACGCAGCATTGTCGAACCAGGAACCACCGCGCAGCAGAAGATTATCACTATCACATATTTTCTGATTATTTTTCCGCCACACACTACCATCTTGAGGAGCGCCCTTATAATTGTCGTGCCAGTGGTCAGCGCACCATTCCCAAACATTCCCGTGCAGATCATATAACCCAAAGGCATTAGCTACTTGGAAGCTGCCTACGGGCGTTGTTTGTCGACGGTTCTCTCCCTTGGGATTAGAGCCATAAGTATATTCGCCGTTATAGTTCGCTAACTTAGGTGTGATGGTTTCACCAAAGTGGAACGGGGTTGTCGTGCCTGCGCGGCAAGCATACTCCCACTCTGCTTCACTCGGAAGTCGGTAGTGTCGTTTAGTTGATTTAGATACTCTATCACAAAATTCTACCGCTTCATACCACGATATTGTTTCTACTGGTAAGTCATCTCCTTTAAAATGAGATGGGTTGGGGTTGAGTTCGCGGTTAACTCTGGGTAATGCAGCGACTGCTCTCCATTGTGCTTGGGTGATTGGGTACTTGCCCATAAAGAAGGGTTGAACAGTGACTTGATGCTGAGGACTTTCAGATTCATGACGTTCCGCTTCAGTTTCAGGTGAACCTATGAGGAAGGTACCACCAGGAATAGCAACCATTTCTAAGGTGATACTATTGCCTAAATCTTCGGTAAAATATTCAGCTTGACGACGCTCCCATTGAATTTCCTGTCCTTGGGCGTTGACGGTGACGACATCGAATGCAAACAGTGGTGACAAGCGCTCTATTCCACAAGCAAGATGTTTTTGGACAAGAACCTCATAAATTTCTTTGACGTTTCCGGAAACATTCAACCACCACGAGCAACGTGAGTCACCTGAATTTGCAGGGAATCCAACACTTTCTCGCACGCCCCAGCCAAAACGCCCGTGCATCCAAAGCTGATTTATATTGAGAAGACAGGAGCAGGGAATTTTTTCTATCGACGCGACATCAAACTCACCTTCACTTTCTTGATGAGCGAGCTTAAGCATAACTTTTACCGTTTCCTGAGCGGCTTTGTCCCAATCTCCAGCTGTGAGGTAGTTAGCGAGTTTAGTGTATTCTTGAGAAACTGGGTTTCTAACTACGCGAATACCATTCTTTGGTGTATTGCTTCCATTTATAGTCCAACATCTAAGTTGCTTATGTTCTTTAGTCGAATAATTTTGAGCTTCAGCTAAAGTCGGCAGTCTGTAATAGGACAAGGCATTGTTTTCATTATTATTGCTACTTTGGGAGAGAGTAGAGAGATTAAGCCATTGACAGAAACCAATAGCATCTGTCCAACTCATTTTAGTAATAGGATTTTTGGCATTTCCAGCAGGAAATCTGATATTTTGTGATTGTGATGTTTGACCAGAGCGTTGAGCATCAATGAAAAGTTGATATTCAGCACAGGTTATGTAGCTAGTATCAATTTCTAAATTTTCATCAATCCACTGCAAGTTTCTCAATCGCCGCGCCAGTTTCACTTGTGCTGCTAATTGAAAAATTTCTGGATCATTAGACTCTAACCCAGCATCAAGTTTATTTATAAGTTGTTGCCTTAAGGACGGATCAACATGCCAACCTTCTTCTTCGTAATCACACACAAGTAGCAAAGTATTCACAGATGGAGAAGGCACATCTATGACTGCACGCATCAAATTGCTGGCATTATTAATCTGAGCCGCATAGAGACGAATGGTTTCTGCCCACCAGGTATTATTGATATTTGCGATTAATAAATCTTCTTTATTGGATTCTTTGATTTGAACGGCTGCTAAATATTCCTGAAAACTCAAGTGAGCAAATTCATAAATACCTAGCTCCTTTTCTACTAACAATCCACACTCATCCCGAATATGCTTGAGAAAATCTTCTGGATTAGCCAATTTTTGAGGGAAGGTTACCAACTGGTGTTGAATCAAAGATGTTCCTTCAGATATGGTAAACTCACGAGTCTTCTTTTGCATCAGTTCTACTGCTAGCACTTGCAGAACAGATTGCTTTTGGGAAGCTGTTAGCGTATCGGGTATCTTCTTAGCTCTTTGTCGCCTTTCAAGTAAAATCTGACAAATTTCCTTGTAAAGCTCAACTCTTTTTCCTGGTAAAGCACTACCGCGACGGTGAACTGTAGCAATCATTGTGAGTAACAAAGGATTCACCGCCATCGCAGTTAAAGGACGGTTATTCTGAATCCTCGAAATTAAATCATCAGCTTGTTTTTCTGCTTCTTGCTTCACTCCTTCATCTTCTTCTCCACCGCGACTAATCACTTCTGTTTGCAAATACCAGTTTTGAAGAAAGTCTTTTCTCTGCTGTCGGTTGAAGGGTTTTGCTTCTAGCACGATGACACTTTCTTGTAGCCGCGCAGCTTTGTAGCCATTTGGTCGAGAAGTTAAGATGAAAGCTGTGTCAGGATAGTCTTGCATCTGTTTATCTACCCAACGGCTAATGTGTTGACGTTCTTGTTCGTCAGCCACTTCATCCAATCCATCCAACATGACTAAACATTTGTTTGCGCGTAATTTGTCAGCAAACCAATTAGGTGGTGGATTGAGCGGCTGATTATTTAATTTTTGCAGCTTTATCTGTTGATTAATCAAATCTGGTAGAGATGGATTATTATTGATAATTTCCTGACGCACTTCTCTGAGATACAACAACACAGGAATGAGTTTTGGTGCTGGGGGAGTTACTTTGCTCTGTTGCTTTGTGGCATAAATCAGCGTCAAATGTCTGAGGAGTGTCGTTTTTCCTGAACCAGGTGCGCCCAAAATGACTATGCGTGGAAATTGAATTTTCCCTTCTTTATTCTTCGCTGCTAAAAAATCCCAAATGAGTTTTTCTCTAAGATGATTTGCTTCATTTCTGGGCTGGTAAATGAGTTGGTGACATACATTAACAGCCTCTGTTGCCGATATTTTGAGTGGGATAAATACCTTTTGCAATTTGAGTATGTGGTCTTTGTCTAATCCCTGTGTCTCATAGTCTCGACATTTATATATTAAAGTTTGGTAATATTCACGCTTAAATGGTGAGGTTGATTCTATCCACAAATCTTCAATCTTGCTCTTAATCCAAGCAGCAACACTAATCGCTCCTTGTCTTTGCCATTCCTCCCAAATTTGTGCAAGGTTAGTTATTAATGTCTTGAAAAACTCTTGGGCAGCAAGTAAAGATGTCACAATGACTGTTAAAATCAAAGATATAATTGCTGCTGTTGATTGCTGTTTAAGAATAAAATGAATCGTTATAAACAGCCCTGCACCAGGAAGAAGCCACAACAGTAACTTCCGCCATCGTTTGGGTAAAATCAGCACAGGCGGTAGTACAGAGCCTAAGCCAAACATTCCTATTGATATATAAGTAAATACTGTAGTCAATTCCGTTGGTATTAGCTTGAGATACAACAGTATAGCTAGTATTAAGCCTCCTACCAAAGGTAACAAGCCACCAATCCAGTTTTGATTTGCAGTCGCTGAATTCTGTTGAGTGTCATTGGATAGTAAAGTCAGAATCAAAAGCGCTACTATAGATCCGCCTGTCAACCAAAGTATTGCTGAATCAGGAATATGTAAGTCCTTGTTGCTAGGCAATTGATTAATCAGCCAACCTAAGACACCATTGCTCGATATCAACAGCAGTGGTAGCAGCCAAGCTTTGACAACAAATTTGGGCATAGGGGGTGAGACAAGCAACTGAGTGCTTATGTATGGGAAGTAGTTTGCATTATATCAAGTCGCTTAGTTGCTTATATAGCAGGGAACAGGGAACAGATAATTGTAGGTTGGGTTTCAATACTGCTCGGATAAGCAAAAATTAGAAACCCGGTTTCTTAAAGAAACCGGGTTTCTGGTACCTCAACTATTCTTAACCGAGCAGTATTGGGTTGGGTTTCGTTTACGCTCTACCCAACCTACAATTCTCCAAAACCCGAGCAGTATTGGTTTCACTTGGGAGTTGTCATTAGGAATGCACAAGTTGTTTGTAGTTACGAAATCAGCAACGCTGACTACTAATTACCTCGCGTACACGATAGATGGGGCGTCCTTGGGATTCATGGTAAGTACGCATGAGTAACTCAGCTAATAAACCAAAGCAAAACAACTGTACTCCAGTCACTAGCAGGAGAACTGCTAAAATTAGCAAAGGGCGATCGCCAATATCCTGATGAAAAGCAAATTTGACAAAAGTCAAGTAAATTCCAATCGCTCCACCTGAAGCGATCGCAATTAAGCCCCACAGCCCAAAAACGTGCATCGGGCGTGTGAGGAATTTTTTCATAAACAAAATTGTTAACAAATCCATCAATACTCGGAATGTCCGCCATATCCCGTACTTACTGCGACCGAAGCGACGAGCGTGATGACGCACGGGCATTTCTGTAATTCTAGCTCCTTCAATATATGCTAGAGCTGGAAGAAAGCGGTGCAATTCTCCATAAAGGTTCATATCTGCCACGAGTTCGGCGCGGTAGGCTTTGAGGGAACAACCATAGTCATGAATATTTACGCTTGTGGTTCGTCTAATTAACCAGTTGGCGATTTTGGAAGGAAGTAACCGATTCACAGCACCATCTTGTCGATTTTTCCGCCAACCACTGACTAAATCGTAGCCTTCCTCCAGCTTTGCCAACAGCATGGGTATATCTATTGGATCATTTTGGAGATCAGCATCCAAAGTGACGATCGCTTTACCCAGCGCATAGTTAAACCCAGCAGCCATCGCCGCAGTTTGACCATAATTACGACGCAAAATCACCGCTTTTAAATCGTTGCGGATTTGCGCTTGTTCTTTGAGAAGTTCTGCTGAACCATCTTTGGAACCATCATCCACACAGATGATTTCATAACTCAACTCAGTTGCAGTTAAAGTAGATGCGATCGCATCCAACAAGTGAGGCAAACTTTCCACTTCATTATGTACAGGTACCACAACTGAAACATCTGGGACAATTGATGATATCGCGTCGTTTTGTCCAGCAAGCCCATTTGAAACCAGTCCACTCCTCATATTCTGTCCTCAGCGTCTTTGTGGCTCGTAACTGCTAACCACTCTTCCAGCACCACGTAGTTCCTGGTAATATGACAGGCTAACCTCATCACCTTGTTCCGAAAGACAGTCAATAGCAATACCATTACGTCCCTTACCTTTTCCAGAACTATGGATGTAGCAGTTATCTCCTAAATAGAGTCCCACATGAGTTGCTTTTTGGGAAGTTCCAAAAAACACGAGATCACCTGGTTGTAATTCTGCAACAGGGATGGGTTGAGTGAAAGCTTCCTGCTGATAAGCGTCTCTCGGTATGCGAATACCTACAGAAGCAAACGCTGCTTGCATCAATCCTGAACAGTCGTAATTTGGTCCTACTGTACCACCCCAGAGGTAATAATTTGGTTGTTGCATAGCTTTTTGGGTAAACCCAATCACCTGTGGTAGACGTTTTTTGATTTCAGATTCAGAAAATGTTTTCGCTTTATAAGGTACAGTGCATGGTTGTAATAAACTCAAATCGGATAGCGACAGCCACCCTGGATAGTCATCCTCGCACAAACACACCTCAACTGCTGAACTCTGATAGTTTGATATTACCCACAGATGTCGTCCAGTTGCAGCTTGAGTTGCGAGTTGGTCACAACTGGGTGAATCATATATGTTCAGATCAGCTAAACACTGGTACTCACCCGATTTGAGGTTTTGGATTTTAAATTTTAGATTAGAGGACATCCTTAAACAACAATGAACTTCTTCTTTAATAAAGACGAACAACTTGAAAATCTTGGTAATGGTATTTTAGAAGCAACTTGGGAAGCATTTCCAACTGTAGCCCGCAACCAAATTGCTTTGACTTGGATTGTCTACGATCCGCCTATACTCGTAAACACTGGTGGCGCTTTAACTCCAGATGCTTTTTGGAATCATCCAGTTCGTGGTTTCACTTATCGCGGGGTAGAACGAATTTACCCTGCGAGTGTGGTGAAGCTGTTTTACCTGGTAGCAGTTAACGAATGGCTGGAGAAAGGCATGATTTCCACATCTCGTGAGTTGGAAAGAGCTATGCGTGATATGATTGTTGATTCTAGCAATGATGCTACTAGTTTAGTTATAGATATCCTCAGTGGAACCACTTCTGGACCAGAATTAACACCAGGACCATTTGAAACTTGGAAGCAGCAGCGCAATATCGTTAACCGCTATTTTCAGTCTCTTGGATGGTCAGAAATGGAAACGATAAACGTCTGTCAAAAAACCTGGTGTGATGGTGCTTACGGACGCGAACGGGTTTTTTTAGGAGAGTTGCTAGAGAATCGCAATATGCTCACGACAAATGCTACCGCGAGATTGTTACATAGTATTGTAGGTGGTGTGGCGGTGTCTAGTGGGCGATCGCAAGCTATGATGGCTTTGATGAAACGTAGTCTTAACCCCAATGATTTGCCAAAAGATGTTGAAGAAAACCAAGTGACAGGTTTTTTGGGTGGTGCGCTTCCCCAAGAAGCACAAATTTGGTCTAAGGCTGGTTGGACGAGTCAAGTTCGCCATGATGTAGCTTACATAGAGTTAAGCGATAAACGCCCTTATCTACTCGTTGTATTTACTGAGGGGAAAGCAAATGCTAAAAACCGCGAAATTTTGCCTTTTGTCTCTAGGTTAGTTGCTGAAGTCGTGGGCGGTTTAGGATAAGTAGGGGTAAAAAGGCGCTCATAAAAAACGCATCTGAGCCGCCACTCGCTGCTCAAACATTCAAAATTCACGCATTCAAAATTCTTTTTTGAATGCGTGAATTTCGAATTCCTCAGTTTACACAGCTTCTCCAACAGGAGAAGGGAGTTTGTGGTAAGCTAATACGTATTTAACTTGGCCTTTGTTGATTTTGAAGAAAAAGCGTCAACCTTCTCCCCTGCTCCCCTGCTCCCCTGCTCCCCTGCTGTCTAAATGTGCAAATTAAAAGCGCAACAGCTTATCTAGGGGACATTTGCCAGCAGTAATCAGGACTTACGCAAAGAAACCCGGTTTCTTGCAAAAATCGTCTGTTTCGCAACCAAATACGAACGAAGAAACCGGGTTTCTAGCTGATGATGCGTAAGTCCTAGTAATTTTGAGCAAGCGCTAGCTATACGATAGGTATTATGTGCCAACAATCTACTCAACTATGGTCGCATTGAGGAAAGTCGAAGAGGACAAGAGAAACTGGAACTGGTTTGAGCCTTTTTGATTTGCAAGCAGATCCAGTGAGTAGATTCTATGGTACCATCAGGTTATTCAACCACCAAACTAGCAGACTAATTGACTGATGCTTCTTGCTGAATGCGGCGTCTTTGACTAGCTCCTGTGATTTTTAAAGCAACGGACTGTATTTGATTGTAGAGCGATCGCGGCATCAGCCAGAGAAAATAGGCAGCAGCTAGGGTGATAATTGTACGGCGTGGTTCTTCTAGTAGAATACGCCAATGGGTAGAGAGCGATCGCTGGACAAACTCAACAGCTGTTGAACCAGCTTCTAAAGTGACTGCTCTCCTAGCTAAATGGCGTAGTTGATAAGCCATAGCTATCTTTTCCAACTCAGTCATTGATGCTGGAGGTATGTAGGCGTGTGCTTTTTCCAGCATTCTTTCCCAAGAATTTAACTTTTTCACCAGTTGAGCCGAAAATCCCTGCGAATTCACCCGGTAAAGTGTCAAGGCTTCTGGAATACCCTCAATAAGCCATTTGGTTTTCATCGCAATCCGCAGCCAACATTCCACGTCTTCCGAGGGGTGCAATTGTCGATCATCATCAAAATAAAAGTTTTCTACCACTCCATAAAGATTATCTTGGAATGCAATATTTTCAAAAACCTCTCGTCGAATTACTGGTACTGATCCATTCCCAATTGGAGTACGACAAAGTAAATCAAGCGGGGTAATTTCTTTGAGTTTGGTTATCTGATAAATACCTAAGGGCTTTCCCGTTTCATTAATAAAAGAAGAGCGACAAAAACTCACCCCTACTGCTGGTGAGTTATCTAAATGCTCAACATGTTTTTCTAACTTTTCTGGTACCCATAAGTCATCTGCATCTAAAAAAGCCAAATACTCTCCTTCCGCATGACGGATACCAACGTTTCGAGCTGCAGCAACTCCCCGGTTCTCCTGACGGATTATTTTTATCCTGTTATCTGTAAATTGCTGACAAATTTCTATGCTTCTATCTGGAGAGCCATCGTCAATGATGAGCAACTCAAAATTTTTATAGGTTTGAGCAAGAACTGATTCTACTGTAGCGGCTACATATTTCTCGACTTTGTAAACTGGAATGATGACAGAAACTTTTTTCACGTAAACCTCTACATTTTCTAAGTTTTAGGAAAAATATAACGTGTAGCCCACAATGTAAACAGAGGTAAGAAAATAAGATGAACTAATAAGACAGATATAGCTACACAAATAATTTTCCAGTACTCTCCTAAATAAACTGATAAAACAGATGTATCTACACCAATAACTTGCAAGTTAACTCCTATCAGTATTGCTATGGTGAATAGCATAGTAAATAATAGGTTCCAACGCAAATCTAAGTGAGGTTTCCCAACAGCTATGAGCAATTGAGATGCAGCATCTGCAAAGGGTCGTGGAATTGCTGATAAACAAATTAGTATCACAATCGGAATCGCAGGCTCCCACTTCTGACCAAAAACAATTGGTACATAGATATGAGCTAAACTAGACTGGAGGACAACAAAAGGAACAATGGTAACACAAATAATTTTCAGACTACTAAAATAAGATTTTTTGAATTTAGACCATTCTGAACGAACTGCACATAAATGAGGCAAAATTGCTGAGTTAATAGCATTAATAAAACTTAAACTAATTCCTAATCCGGCGTTGAAACCAAAGAAATATAGCCCTAATTCGTTAATTCCTGCAAAACGACCAACCAATAAATAATCTAAGTTATTTCTTAATGTTCTTAATAATGAAACACCTAAAATATTATAACCAAATTTTAAAATACGACTCCAATTCTTTGTCGTAAATCCTCCCGTCAAACGCCAAGGATGTGCTCTGTAGTATACTAATGTTTCTATAGGTGCTGCTAACACTGAAGGCAAAACAAGTGACCATACACCCAGACCAAAAATAGCAAATACCGCAGCCAATATGGTGGCAATAATGTTTTGAATGCTGTCAGTAATAGCTATAACTTTCAAACGGTTCTCTCTTTGTATGAGAGTTTTTTGTATGAGAGATATAGGCCAAACTAAGTAAGCAATACCTGAGACAATAATTGGCAAAATGAGATTTGGACTTTTATAAAACCAAGCTATGGGAAAAGCAGCAATAGACTGAATAACAAAGAGACTAAAAAAAACGATCCAGGTTAACCAGTATGCAGAATGACACAAATCCTCTAATTCTTCTTTTTCAGCTTGAATAATTTTTGCGCCTATACCTATGTTGGCAAACGTGATTGAAAACTCACGTACTGTCATCACAATCGCTCCTAAACCGTAGTCGTAGGAAGTCAAAAACCTGGCAATAATGACAACTAAGCCTAAGCGTAAGGCTCTGTAGATAATCTCTGAGATACTCAACCAGCCAATATTACGAATGAATTGGCTGGAGAGTTTTTGCTTAATAACTGTTATCACTGTATGAATCTCACTACTATGTTTGAGACAGCAAAAAGTAACGTTTTCCTCACTGTCTCCTACTAGTTACCGTTCAATGGTATCAGTTACTATACCCAATATTGGAACTCGACTAGTTTTCAATTCTTCTAATGCTTGTTGTAAAGAAGGACGGACTGTTTTACCAAGTCCTGCGACTATCAAAACTCCATCGACGTGGTTTGCTAAAATGTTAGTGTCTAAAAGTCCTATAATATGGGGTGCGTCATACACAACTAAATCATACTTTGTATGGACTAGCTCTATAAAATTATCCATTCTTTGGGATGAAAACAGCTTTGTGGGATTTTGTAGCGTGTCACCAGCCGTGATGACAAAAAGATTTTCTTCTTTGGGTGCTTGTTCAATGACATCACTAAAATCTATGTCTTGGGAAAGTATATCGCTAAATCCCCTAGTGTTAACTAAACCTAATGCATCATGGACTTGAGGATGGCGTAAATTGGCATCTACTAGTAGCACTTTCTGACCTGCTTGAGCAGCTATAATTGCTAAATTCGCTGCTACTGTAGATTTACCATCACTACTTGTCGCTGATGTGACGATTAGTGAGCGGATAGAAGCTTCTGACTTGAGAGAGTTTATCCTGTTATAGAGAGAGCAAAAAGCTTCTGTAAAAACAGTTGTTTTCTGCTCTTGAGTATCTGCTTTGACAATTGACTCAAATTGGTGTTTTCCTTTTTGAGCTGGATAAGCTAGTTCTTTATCAGTGACTGAAGTTCGGTGTCTTAACTTTTTATGGAAAGGAATAGTTCCAAGAACTGGTAGTCTAGTTGCAAGTTTTACTTCATCAGAGTCATGAAAGACATTTTGCCAATTCTCAATAACGAAAGCGGCTAGCATTCCTATGAGTAAACCTGCAACTCCTCCCAAGAGAATATTACGTTCAGTATTTAGTCCTACTGGTATAAGATTACCGATTTTGTCACTAGGGAGTGTGGGAGGCGTAATCACTTCCCAAGGAAAATCCTGTTGAGCAGCATCTACCCGCAGTGCTTCTTGCTTAGCTAGAAGCTGGTTGAGGGTGTCGGTAGAAACTTGCAAATCTCTTTGCAAATTAGTGTACTGGCGTGAAAGGGAAGGATATTGCTGAACTTGTTGGTTAACCTCACGTGTTGCGTTTTGATTAGCCTCAAGGCTACTTTCTGTTGCCTTAATTTGGTTAGCGGTATCAGCCAGTTGTTTGATGAGATCACGCCGAACTGAGTTTTGATAAACTCCTACTTGGGAATTACGCTTACTAGAGACAGAGGGGTTGTTGCCTAATGCCAGTTTTGCTTCTTGCTGTACTAAAGGTAGCAGTTTCTGTCGCTGTTCACGCAAATTCTGCATGGTTGGGCTGTCGTCAGTGAGGCGAGCTGATTCTGTGGCAATTTTTGTTTCTATCTCTCGTAGACGAGTGATGAGCTGTTGATATTGAGGCGATTCACTCAAAGCCGAGGCGGCGATCGCTGTATTCTCTGACAATGACAACTGCTTTCGCAATGAAGCAGAAAGTGACTTAGTTTCAGCTAACTTTCTTTCAGCTTCTATGCGCTGTGCTTTGAGTTCATCAACTCTGTTGAGCAATTGTTTTTCTTGAAGTTCAGGGTCGAACATACTGTACTTCTTTTGGAACACTTGCATTTGTCCTTGAAGTGTACTTACTCGAAGCTGCATTTTGGGAATCTGCTGCTCAACAAATTTGATTCCTTGACGTAAGTTCGTCTGTTGCTGTTCTTTACTGTAGCTTTGATACGCCTGTGATACCTGCTCCAAGACATACAGGATCTTTTGTGGATCGGATTCTCGATAGCGAATTTCTATAACTCTTGATAGCTCCTTACCTTTACCAATGCGGCTAATATGTAACGTGCCAACTCGCTCTGGAGACACTTTGCCAGATGTATCACTGCCAACAAGTTGATCATATTCAATTTCTGGATAGCGCTTTTTCAAGTCTTTAACAACTGGATCTATCAGCTTAGGACTTTTTAAAACCTCCATCAAAGCCTGATAATCCAACTCTGTTCTATTCTGTTTAGTAATTTCGTTGACATTTTGCTTTAGGGTTTCGGATAGTAAAAGCAGCAACTCACTGTCAGAAGTTTTTAAAGGTTCAACCAATAACTGAAACTTGCCTTCATACTTTGGAGTTCGAGTCGCTGTCCACGCAATAGCTAGTGTCGTTAAAATGACTGTCGCACCAGCAATCAAACCTACCCGACGACGCAATACAGGAATAAATCGATTGAAACCTGTATTTTCTTCTTCGCCTTCTGGTTTTCTCAAGAACAAATACGGTTCTCTCAATTTAGGATTCTGGTGGTACTGCAAGCTTTGTTCCTTAATTGGCATCTGTTTTCCCATTCAAAGTTGAATACATGATTTTGTTATTTTCTAGTTTTTGCCAACTTGACAGACATAAAAATAAACGGGATAACCATCTGCAATAGTATTGCCTCTACCAGAATCAATGGTGGCGTGAGTACTGCTCATCCAACAAGGTGATGCGTTTGTAAACTCTGCAGCCGAGATTTTTACAGTTCTATTAATTTTACCTCCGCAGAGTGCTTCTTGGTTTAGAGACAAATATACCAGACTTTTGATACGTTTCGATACTTCCAACATATCTTGCTACGTATATCATACAAGGCTCTTTACAAAAAAAATATAAAAAGCGTTTACTAATAAAGATACAGTAAAGTCCAAACTTAAGATGGAACAAAAAAATTACTTCTTCAGACATATATATACGAATATGAAATGGGATAATCTTTCTACGGTAAGTTCTTTGGGGTGCTCATTTAACTCAAGGTGTACTTTTTCTGTTCAAGAAATTTTCTTTGGACACCTAATTTAGTTATTGGACACAAAGCTGTCATGCATAAACTATCAAGGCTAGCCGAAAAGGTATTTGTTGTCTTGACTCTTTTTTTCTCAACAACTGCCTTGATACCTCTTCTTTTAGACACGGAAGATGCTTCTGTTACCTCTGAAGACCCCTACAGTCCAATTTTGTTTGCAGGAATCTACATGGTTACTTTCCTCCTAGTCATTGCAAGGTGGAAAAGTTTTGTATATGTTGTACAGAAGAACATGTGGATCTGGTTACTGATAGGGATTGCATTAGCGTCGGTGTTATGGACAGTGGCACCAGAGATTACACCACGTCGTAGCATACTTCTTTTAGCAACAACTGTATTTGGAGTATACCTAGCTACGCGCTACACCTTGAGGGAACAACTAGAACTATTAGCCTGGACATTTGCCTTAATCATTTTATTGAGTTTCGTGTTTGCTGTTGCACTGCCATTTTACGGGGTGATGAGTATTCAGGAAGAAGGCGCTCACGCAGGAGCATGGCGGGGTGTGATGAGACAAAAAAACACCCTTGGTCGCATCATGGATATGAGCACCATCGTCTTTCTATTACTCTGTTTTAAAAACTCCGGTCTTCAAGCTAAATACAAATGGGTTGCATGGATTGGTTTTATTCTATCAGCAATTTTAATCATTCTTTCGACTTCAAAAACAGCCTTAGTTATTCTTCTCACCATCATAGTTCTTGTGCCACTGTACAGGATTTGGCGAAGCAATTACACTCTAGTAGTGCCTTTAACAATTACTGTGATACTTGTGGTAGGAAGCTCAGCAACCTTGGTATTAGATAATTTACCAACTATAGCGACTGCATTAGGTAAAGATGTGACCCTAACAGGACGTACAGAAATATGGTCAGTTATGCTTGAGCTAATTTCGCAAAAACCCTTGCTTGGTTATGGATTTAATGCCTTTTGGATAGACTGGGATCATGAGGTAACAGCTTACGTTTGGCGCACTCTTGAGTGGGAATGCCCTACTGCTCACAATGGCTGGATGGATCTGTTCGCAGAATTGGGTATATCAGGGTTAACAGTCTTTTCAATCAGTTACGTGACTACCTGTGTAAGAGGAGTTATTTGGTTAAGGACAACTAGAACTGTAGAGGGACTATGGCCATTACTGTACTTGTCGTTTTTACTGATATGCAATATAACAGAAAGTTCCCTCTTAGCAACTAACAGTATTTATTGGATAGTCTATGTATCAATAATTTTTTCAATATCTGTGGATTATGAACAAGCGAAGCTCTACAAATATGACAGTTCTTATATAAATAATGAAGAATGGATTGAGATAGAAGCATCAAATAAGCAAGATTTATAATTGAAGTGAGGAGAAGATGTTAATTTCTGTGTGCGTGGCAACATACCAACGTCCTGAAGGATTAGAACGCTTACTCAATGGTCTCAATCAACTAATATTTAGTAAGTGTGAAACTCCAGATTTAGAGGTCATTGTTGTTGATAATGACTCCACTGGATCTGCTCATGCAGTTTGTCAAAGTATAGAGCCAGAATTCAAATGGCCACTGAAATACTACATTGAATTGCAGCGTGGCATCTCCTATACTCGAAACAAAGCAGTTGCCTCAATCAGTAAAGATGCAGAGTTTGTAGCTTTCATTGATGATGATGAACTTCCCAAACAAAATTGGCTGGAAGAACTGTTATTTGTTCAGCAAAGAAATAATGCAGACGTAGTAGCTGGACCTGTTTTACCGTATTTTGCAAACAAGGAAGATATTCCAGCTTGGGTTGTCAAAGGAAAGTTTTTTGAGCCGTCTCGTTATCCTACGGGTTATCTCCTCAAAATTGCATTTGCTGGTAATGTTCTTGTTCGTGTAGAGATATTTAGAAAAATCGATAAAGTTTTTGATGAACGCTTCGCCCTAACAGGTGGAGAAGATACCCATTTCTTTATGCGTATCTACCGTATGGGCTATAAAATGGTGTGGGCAAACGATGCTGTCGCATATGAGTGGATACCAGAAAGCCGTACTAATGTGAAATGGATTCTTCGACGAGGTTATCGTTGTTGGAGTACACAAAGTTTGTGCGAACGAGAATTCTATCCTTCAATTATGGTTTTCTCCATGCGTGCTTGTAAAGGAATCGGACTCATTAGTCAGGGATTATGCTTGATTCCTCCTTCTTTGCTGTTAGGACAACACGCAATAGTGAGAGCATTACTACATATTTGTAGAGGAACAGGAACACTTGCAGGTCTTGCTGGAATCCGTTACCAAGAATACAAAATCACTCACGGAGTATAGGATTACTGAAAACCTGGCATAAGTTTCCGTTGGGTTATCGAAAAACTCAAGATTATCTGAACTCTTGAAAAATATTTTGAAGTAGCAGGTTTTGTAAATGATTCACAGTTTATACTTAGATAATTTCTAACAGAAGTTCTACATGAAGATATGCATTGGACAATTGCAGCTCCCTTTATCAATAAGCCCAATCTTATCAACGAGCCTTGGTTAACCCGAAATGTTCCCGGCTCTCGTCACAAGTTCCATATCATCGCACGTCCAAAGCCATTAGAGAATTGGCATAATCAGAAGTCCTCTGTAACTGGAGTCAGGGATTGGCTAATACATTGGCAACATGGCATGGAAGCGATGAAGGCGACAAAGGGAGGTGTGATTACCCTTTTTCCTCAGCTACCAGCAATAGTAGGAATGCAACGGCGGAACACTGGCAAGAAGCGCATTCCTGTAGTGGATTGGTTATTCAATGTTGGCACCTGCTCAAGTGGGATTCGGCGAATTATAGCCCAATTTAGCCTGAAAGATATAGATCGCTTTATTGTCCACACGCGTCGCGAAGTGAATATTTACCACCAGTGGTTGGGAATTCCAAAGGAGCGTTTTGAATTTGTCTCCTTTCATGGATCACAGATTCCTGTAACTTACCAAGAGAATACAACCGATCCTTTTCTCACAGCGATCGGTTCTGCTCATCGCGACTTTCCCACCTTATTCCAAGCAGTAGAAAAGCTAAACCTACCAACGGTTGTCGCATCAGGCAAACGTGTATTAGAAGGATTAACCGTTCCACCGAATGTGAAAACGCCGTTTGGCATTGACAGAGCAGATTGCCTGCGTTTAGCTCAAGAGGCGCGGATCAACATCGTACCTCTGCTTCCGAAGCCCCAAGTGACAGCAGCAGGACAAATCACTATTGTAGAAGCTATGCAAATGGGTCGTGCAATTATCGCCACCCGTTGTCATGGAGCAGAAGATTATATTCAGCACGGCGAGACAGGTTTGTTGGTTGAGCCTCAATCTGTTGATGACTTAGTGCAGGCGGTAGAAATGTTATGGAACGACGCAGCACTACGCACCCGTCTCGGTCAGGCAGCTAAACGCTACGCTGAAGAACATTTTTCTGATGATGCAGCAGGAGTAGCTCTGGGTAGAATCCTAGATAAGGTTGCAGACGCAGCAGGTATGTACTAACAATGTCTCACAGGATATATGGTGCAATTTATACAGAATATAACCTTCTCAATAACTCACTATTACAAAAAGTGGGGACATTTCACAAAAAATATTGCGGTTGGCTTGGCTTTAGTGTTGCTTTACACAAGTCTCCACAGTTGTTCGCCGCAGTTCTTGGAAAAGTTTGGCGTGACAACAACTGAAGCCGCTACGACTATTGTCCCTCCTTTGTCTACTCGCCGTTCTCAGATTGTTGATGCAAAAGGTCGAGTTGTCCTACTACGCGGTATCAATTGGTTTGGTATGGAAGTGGAGGGACATGTTCCTCATGGGCTGTGGGTTAGAGATTACAAAGAAATGCTTGCTCAGATAAAAAGTCTGGGCTATAACGTCATCCGCTTGCCCTATTCTGTCCAAGCACTGCGTTCTAAAGACATCAAAGGCATCGATTTTTACATTGGATCAAATAAGGATTTCCAAGACAAAACCCCGTTGGAAATCATGGATATAGTGATCAAAGAGGCGCAACGGCAGGGGTTGCTAATTCTGCTCGACAGTCACCGCCTCAACGACAAGGTCGAGTCAGAATTGTGGTATGGTGACGGGTTTACCGAGAATGACTGGATTAACACGTGGACTCTTTTGGCAAAACGCTACAAAAGCTATAGTAACGTCATTGGCGCAGATCTCTGGAGCGAACCTCATGGTCGTGCTAGTTGGGGAACAGGCGATCGCGCTACAGACTGGCGGCTTGCTGCAGAACGGGCTGGAAACGCTATTCTTGGTGTGAACCCAAATTGGCTGATTGTGGTGTCGGGAGTAGAAAAAAATGTGCCAGGTCAAAAACTGTCAGCTCATTGGTGGGCTGGAAATCTGGAGGGCGTCCGCAAATATCCAGTGCGTCTGAAGATACCTAGAAAGCTCGTGTATTCTCCTCACGAGTACTACGGTTCTTTTCAACCGTGGTTTTCAGAACCGACATTTCCCAAAAACTTATATCGACGTTGGGAAATTGGATTTAACTATATTGCGACTCAAGGCATTGCCCCGATTTTGATTGGTGAATTTGGTGGATATCATGTAGATACCAAATCTAAAGAAGGGATTTGGCAGCGACAGTTTGTTGATTACATTGATAAGAACAAGCTTAGCTTTACATACTGGTGCTGGAACCCGAACAGTAAAGGTACTGGAGGTATTCTGCTAGACGACTGGAAAAATATCAATACAGAAAAGCAGAAACTTTTGAGTAAGCTACTGCGTTAACTAATGAGGTCTGAGGTAAGCTGTCGCGCATTTAATTTGTATTTTTTTTGCACTAAAATTTGTGCTGTAAAGCTTTTGAACATGAAAATTGAAAGCGTGACTGTTTATTGGCATTCACAATAACCAACAGTATTTTTTGTGTCATACTAGGATGAGATTTATCTGAGCGTGAATTGAATCATATCTCAAATGTCTCGAGAAAATGGATTATCTAAAAATTTAGAACTTCGTTCAAATCAAAAACCACGTATTTTAATAGTATCAATGCGTGGTTTCCACTCTGAAGCATATCGCTCTGCCGAGTATGAGTTTGAAGACACTATTTGTACTTTTGACTATGCTGATATACTCACTCCTGTATCAGCTTCTGGTGTAGTCAGTACATTTAATAAAAAGCTGGCAAACTATGTAGCAAGAGCTTTTGGTAAAAGTAAACTTCTCAGTTCAAATTGTATCCCCTCTATTGTAGATAGAGAATACGACTTATTATTTTTTATCTGCCAACAGTTTTGGGATCTCACGTCTATAAATTCTATTAAAGATTGGCGAGAAAAATGCCGTAAAGCGGTTTTGTGGATAGATGAAATCTGGGCAAAAGAAATTGGAGAGCATAAAATTAGACTTTGTTTTGAACTGGTGAAAGATTTTGATTATATTTTCACGACACAAACTGCTAGTGTTAATGCTATTGCTAATTTGGTTCAGCGTCCTTGTTACTCTCTCCCATATGCTACCGATACTATAAAGTTTTGCCCCTATCCGCAACTACCTCAACGCTGTATAGATGTTTATAGCATTGGTCGCCGTTCACCGATAGTACATAAAGCTTTACTGGGAATGGCAGAACAAGAAAACTTTTTATATCTATTTGACTCTCTCAAAGGTTTACAAATGACGGACTATAAAGAACATCGAACTTTATATAGCAATTTGATTAAAAGAAGTCGTTACTTTATTGCTAATAAAGCAAAATTCGATGCTATCCACCAAACAGGTGGTCAAGAGGAGTTAGGTTCTCGCTTTTTTGAGGGAGCAGCAGGGGGAGCAGTTATGATTGGGACTCCTCCAGTTTGTGAAGCTTATACAACTTACTTTAACTGGTCTGATGCAGTGATTGAAATTCCCTATGATGCTACTAATTTAGCAGATATTATAACTGAACTTGATGCACAACCTGAGCGCCTAAATAGAATTCGTAAAGATAATGTGATGAATTCCTTACTGCATCATGATTGGGTGTACCGTTGGGAGCAAATTTTAGAGAAAGTCGGACTTGATAGCACACCAGAAATGTTATCTCGAAAAGCTTACCTCGCAAATTTAGCTGACAAGATGAAAAGTGAATATTGAAGCTGTAGGGTGTGTAATATATAACGTACCGCGACTAAAAAGGCATTTTGCGATGCTATACCTATAATCTGTCAGCGATTTGCCAGATCGGGTTGTTATTCTTGCGTTTCTTAGTTATATACAAGTTGAATTTTTGTTTCAAAATTAGTATTAAAAAAGGAACATCATCTACTAAATATCTTTTCCATAATCTTTTTGGTTCACGTAAAATTCTAAACAACCACTCTAAGCCAACTTCACTCATCCACTTTGGAGCTCTTTTCAAGTTTCCTGCTTCAAAATCAATAGTGGCACCGAGCGCCATAAATATTTTTATCTGGGGTAGCATACTTTTGTACTTGTATAACCATTTTTCTTGTTTTGGAGCGCCTAATCCAATAACTAAGACAGTAGCGTCAGAGCTATTTATCATGTTAATTATGTTCTGACACTCTTCTTCATTTTTCTCAAATCCAAACGGCGGAGAATATGAAGCAACAACAATATTCCTGCCTGTTTTTCTGTTTATTTCATTTTGAGCTTTACTAGCTATCCCTATACCTGCCCCTAAAAGGAAGATTTTGATGTCTTCATTATTCTTATGGTAATTATAGAAGGCTGGGAACAAATCTGAACCTGAGATCTTCTCTTTGATTGGTGTTCCTAAAAACTTAGACGCATAAATGAGTATTTGACTATCACAAACCTTATAGTCACTAATACTATACGCCTGTAAGAAGTCCAGGTCTTTTTGTAGTTTAATCAGATGATCGACATTTGGCGTAAATACTACCCCAGATTGCAATTTCTCTAAAAACTCTGCCTTCGACAAATTGTCGATCTCTAAGTTCAGAATTCTAACTTTGTTCATGACTTGCACAATATAGCTTAATATCTAACTTTTGGTAATTTACAAAGCAGACAATTAGAGGGTGAAGAGCATATTGAGAGTTTGGTAACGCCCTGATCCTACGTTTTCATCCTAGTTGTTTACAGCACTTAATCTTGCAGCAAATGAATAGATTTCAAAGAGATTTATGTGAAAATTGTGAACTCTCAGAAGATTTGGCATCGCTTCGAAGGGAAGCTGCGCCATCGTCCTGAAGGGCACTGCGCTTTGCACAATCGCTGTTTGCGGTACTGGGCAAAACCAATTACTCCTTGGGGTACTGCATTTTGCGCCATCACACTCTCTTCTCAACAGAATTAGAACACTTAACTAAGTACACATCACCACAAGAGGAGGTTCGCAATTCACCTGAGGAACGAATCATTGTTCAGAATTATCAACATTTAGATTTTCAACCCCCATTAATGACGAGTTATACTAAGCTGAATTGTTTTTACAGCCGATACAACTTTTGGAAATTAAGCTTTTTTGAGAGCATCAATTTGCTTTTGCTCTCGATTTTTTAGGTGTATTTACAGCTTAATTGAGTGGAATTTCTCATTGTAACGACTATAAATCAGAATTATTAAGTAATAATTTATCATGAAAATACAAAGTAAAACCGTAACTTTACATAGTTTTCATAAAAATAAAATATGATATTCAGTGTATATACAGTCAATATCAATCTAGAATTTAGTTATTTTGTAGATTCTAACCCAAATTGGCACACTTCTAAGTCATATATGAAAATTGTGTAAAGCAATAATAAGATTAATACTGTATTGAAAAGCACATTGAAGAAGAATGCAGAATACAGAACATAGAAATCAGCAATGCTTGCAGTTGACGGTAGGATCCACCACTCATTAGAGATTAGAGACCGCTCTTACGGGTATCTCCTGCACAGACGCTACGCATAATACGCTCCTGTGCAGGAGGCGTGCCTGAAGGGTTGGGGAAAACTTGGATAAATCTGGGTGGACAACTGTCGCAACTTGGGCATTTTTGGAGGTCGAGATTTGATGATTGATTCTCAATCAACAGCCCAAATTGCAGAAACGTAGACGCTAAATGGCTCGTTTTCTCATACGGTTACCCAGATTTATTTAGATTTGATGAAGGGGTAAAAAGTTTGGACAAGAGCGCTCGTTGAGCCAAGAATCCTCCGATTTTAAGCCGAGGGAATATTAACAACTATTACTCTCCTCTATGGTATAAACATTTCTTGTCATCTGTTAAACTGAGGATATATATGCATTAAAATTCTTATTTCAAATTTTAGCTAATCCAGTCGAGTAGAGGATGTAGAAATTAATTTTTTGATGTTAAATGGTGGATATTGCCAAAAGTTGACTAAAAACCACAGAACTCGTTATCTAGTGAGGCAATATTCAGGAGTGAATGTGAACACTATTATTTTCCGCAAAAATGTATTTTGGTTGCTGAGTTTATCAGCTATAGCGGTTTTAGGAAGTGGCTTATCTGTTGGTGCCCAAACGGTAGATGCTACAAGCACTCAGCAGCTGATCGAGTCTTCTGGAACCGATGCGTCTGTGAATCAGGTAAGTACTGAAGTAGAAAGTTTCTACCCACAAGCCTTTAGCCCTACTCCGGTAGAGTCTATTGTTGTACAAGTGAATCCAGCGCCAGTCTCAAATATAAACCAGTTACAGCAATTGCCAATTAGCACACACCCGGAAACTGCGAAGAACGTGGTTATACCTGTTCCTGGGACAACAGCAACTTCATCTGCCGCACTTATAGCTCCCCAGAATGTAGAAGCTCAGGCTCAACCATCGACTTCTCAACCATCTACCTCTAAAGTGGCACAAGCGGATATTGATCCAGGGAGACCAACCCGTGGTGGCTCAAGTTATGTCGGAATTGCTGGCAACATTGGTCTAGGTGGTGACTCTGCTTTGGGTGATGCTAACTTTATGGTTATCAGCAAAATTGGACTGACAAATGCGATCTCAGTACGCCCTGCAGCAGTTATAGGAGACAACACTGTCATTCTAGTTCCTGTCAGTTACGACTTTTCATTCAGGCAGCTATCAGATCCATTTGCTGAACCGTTGCCTATTGCTCCTTATATTGGAGCAGGTGCAGCTATTGAAACTGGCGACGACACTGAAGTTGCCTTGCTTCTCACTGGTGGAATTGATGTGCCCATCACTCCTCAATTTACAGCAACAGCTGCTGTGAATGCAGCATTTTTCGATGACACTGATATAGGGTTGTCGATAGGAGTTGGGTATAACTTTAGCGGTCTTTTTGGCTTATAAAAGCTAGTACCGCTCTCGTCGCAAAGCGACACGGTGGATGGTGCGTTACGCTTAGGCTAACGCACCATACTTATTAAGTTCTAAGTTTTATTTTGGGCTAACTTTATCAATCGTCTTGATTTTACCGTCGTCCCCAACTGTCCAGACATCATAGATACCGACAACATCCCCGTTTTCGTCAACATCCACGTTGCCACTGGCTCCTTGGTAGTTGATGTCTTTACCTTCTTTTAATAACTTGAGTCCCTCACATACATCTGTCACTTCTATCCCAGGAGCATTGGCAACCTCGCGGATTTTGTTGGCTATGCCAACACCTGTATTCTCCTTCGCAGCTTGTGCCGCTAGCACTAACAAGGCGGTGGCGTCCCAACCTTGAGGAGCAAATTCTCCTGGTGCGCCTCCTCTTTTGGACTTCCAGAGTTTAGTAAGAGCTTCTAATGCTTTGCCGTTGGAACCTGGTACCGTACCAATCACTCCAGATACGATATATTTACCGTCACTGGTTTTGCCGACTTGTCCAGGAAAATCATTTGACTTCATTCCATCTGTCAGCATTACCTGCACCCCTTGCAGCAAACCTTGCTGATACGCTGCTTTTAGCAGTAAACTACCTGTTTCTACGTAAAAAACGCCAAGGACTGCATCAGGCTTACCAGCAAAAGCAGCCGATGCTTCAGTATCAAATGTGGTTGCTTTTGGATCGTAGCGGACAGGATTGTTTTTATTAACAATAGTTCCCCCTTGTTTTTCAAAAGCTTGCACAAATGCTTTTTCAAAGCCGACGCCATAATCATTATTTATGACGACTGTAGAAACTCTTTTATAACCTCTTTTATTGGCAAGTGCGGCTATGGCTGGTCCCTGGTAGCTATCAGGTGGAACGGTACGTGCCCAAAATCCTTTAAATTTACCTTGTTTCGCTTGTTCAGTAAATATGGGGCTAGTACTGCCAGGAGAAACTAGTATGACTTTATTTTGAGCGGCAATTGAGACAGCAGCAGTAGAAACGCTGCTGGCAAAAGAGCCAACGACGCCTGCAACTCGATCTACAGTTGCCAGTTTGGTCATACCAGCAGCACCAGCTTTGGGGTCAGTTTGGTCGTCTACTTGCACAAGAGTTACAGGCTCACCGTTCACGCCATCACAAGCATTGACAGTTTCCACAAGCAAGGGGACTGAGGGTATAATCTGCTGTCCAATGGAAGCTAAGTCACCAGTGGCTGGTAGCAGAGAACCGATTTTCAATCCTTTACCACTGGTAGGTATTGTTGTTGAGCCTTCTTTTGTGGCACTCCCACCATTACCAGCTGCGTTGTTCGGGGCGGTAGTATCACAAGCCGCTGCCAGGAAACCAACTGCCAGAGTAGCCAAAGCCAGAGCAAAAGCAGCATTTATCTTTTGCATATATCAGTTTCACTCCTCATTTGTTCAGGAGCCTAAAAGTTTATATTCAAATTTGATGAATTAAATTCTTTAATGGCTCCAAAAGATAAATAATAACATCCCTCTCTAGGAGGAAAATCATTTTGGCTATCTACTCTTAAGGTTTTCTGTTGCCGTTTCTCCACAACAGAGATGGTACTAGCTCTGGCGCACAAGTTCATTACAGAAGCGCGAGATACGGTATAGGAGACGGAGAGGGAGGGATTCGAACCCTCGGTACAGCCTTACGAACTGTACAACGGATTAGCAATCCGCCGCTTTCGACCGCTCAGCCACCTCTCCACGGTCACGATGGTTAATGATAACAGACTATAAGGTTAAATGTCAATAGTCTATCTGTGATTTGCCATTCATCATTGATCAGGATAAATAACCCTCGCTTCTCAAACATTCAAAATCACTGAAGAGGTGATTTTGAATTTCCCCAAAGGGGGTTGATGCTTCTCATAACACTTGTGCTCGTAACCATGCCACTGGCAAAGCACGTAACTTTTGCCACTGAGGCACATAGGCACGTCGAGTAAAGACATTGTAATCATTACGTTCAATGACAGTCAAAATTCGACTGTAATGCATGAGAGATGCCCACACAGGTAATCGAGCATCAGTAGATAGATAGGAAATTCCCTTTTCTGCCTTGGCGTAAAATTGGCGTGCCCGTGCAATTTGAAAGCGCATGAGTGCCCGCCAGCGCTCATCCACCACTCCTTTCAACAGGTCTTGCTCTGTGTAGTTGAATTGCGCTAAGTCTTCTTGAGGAATATAAATCCGCCCTCGCCTTGCATCTTCCCCCACGTCCCGCAGGATGTTGGTGAGTTGATGGGCTATTCCCAAGGTAATCGCTTCTTCAGTGGGAATATACGGTTGTTGATGGCGATTCCACGGAGCTGTGTTTGTGGAGGTATCAACCCCCATCACCGCTGTTGACATCAAACCTACCGTGCCAGCGACGCGGTAACAGTAGAGGTATAACTCCTCAAAAGTTTGGTAGCGACTACGGTATAAGTCCATACCCTGACCGGCAATCATATCCCGGAAGGGCTGAATATCTATCGGGAAACGCTGAATGGTATCCACCAAAGCGACATCAAGACTGTCCAATGGATGTCCTGCAAAAATCAATTCTAGCTGCTGTTCCCACAGATCCAGGGTTTCTGGTGTGGTCATAGCAGATGCGGGACCATCCACGAGTTCGTCTGTACGGCGACACCAAGCATAAATTGCCCAAATATGTTTGCGCTTTGGCTTGTTGACCAGCAAAGTGCCAATGTAAAAAGTCGTGGAATACTTGACTATAAGCTGGCGACAAAGTTTGTAGGACTCGTCCACAGAGACCGGTGTTTTCATGCGAGGGATGGAATCAGGCAGTTGCAGCATTCGTTGCAGGCTGAAGGGTTTGCGTTTGCAGGCTTTTTGAATTTGCCATCGGATGTGCTTCAGCAGTCGTGTAGCGCGTCTTACCGCCTCAACGCCTTTTCAGACGTTTGTTTCGTTCCTTTAGAACGAGGGAGGGGTTTTCCTTCAGAAAATCCCTCAGCGGTATTACGGACGATCGCCTGCGCTGTCAGCTTACCAGAAAGTACGGCACCTTCCATACTTCCTAAGTAACGTTGCATAGTGTAACTTCCTGCTAAATAAAAGTTAGCAATTGGGGTTACCTGTGATGGACGATACTGTTGACGATCAGGCGTCGCTTTGTAAACTGAGCGTGGCGTCTTGACGACATGATATTTCAGCAACTTTGCGGGATTTTTTCCTGTAAAGTGGTCAGGAAATAGTTTTTCTAGTTCGGCAACAGTTGCCTGCAAAATCTCTTCATCAGATTTTGCAATCCAATCTTCTGCCGGAGCTAGAACTAATTCCAGCATTGAGCGGTCGGGGTTGGCGTATCCATGGCAGGTGTTGCTCATATCGGCATAAACACTGAGCAGGGGCGATCGCGAAAATAGCAGGTGGTCAATCTTAGTGAGTTTACGGTCAAACCACAGTTGCAAGTTTACCACCGGCACACCCTCTAAACCTTCCAATTTTTGGAAAAATTCAATTTGCTTCCAAAACGGAGGTAGCAAAACCTTCATGACATCGACTGACACTGCTGATACGTAGGCGTCAGCCATTAACACCTCATCTTCTGCTCCATTTAATCCCCGAATCACAAAATGCTTTACTGTGCCATCGTCATTCAGCACGATTTCTTTGAGGGGTGCATTCAGCTGCACTTCTCCACCGTGTGCGGTTATGTAATCAACCATTGGACCGCATAGGCGTTCTGTTGGAGAACCATCCAGAAAAGCCATTTTTGAGCCATTCTTCTCTTGCAGAAAGCGATTGAGAGCCGTTAGAAGAATTGTTGCCGAGATTTTCTCAGGATTTATGAAGTTCAACGCTTTGGACATGGCGATAAAAACTTCTTTTTCTACTCGTGGCGGAATGTTTTGTTTTTTCATCCATTCCGACCAAGAGTACTTGTCCATTTCCTCTATGTACCGTTGCCCTAGAATCATCGCTGGTAGTAAACCAATACCAAAGCGAATTTTTTCTGACCATGTAAGCATATCGTTATTTCGCAGAATAGCTACTATGCCATTCCAAGGCGCTGGTATATCCGGAAAATCAAAGCGACTGTAAGCCCCTGGATTGTTAGGCTGATTGAAGATCATGGTGTGTTCTTTCCACTGCAATCTGTCTTCAATGCCTAGCTCTTTCACCAGTTGCAACATATTAGGATATGCCCCAAAGAAGACGTGTAGCCCAGTTTCATACCAGTCGCCGTCTTTGTCTTTCCACGCTGCTACTAACCCCCCCAACACGTCTCGGCTTTCCAAGACAATAGGAGTGTGCCCTACATCGATGAGATATTTGGCACAGGAAAGTCCTGCTAAACCCGCTCCCGCGATCGCTACTCGCACTGTTCTTCAATATTTTTAATTGTTTTATCGTTTTCATTATACTTTGCACTCCGTTACATTTAGCAGTTCCTCGGTGATAGCTTTTTCACCAAGCAAGGGCTTGTAAAAGCAAGGGTGCCTTTTATACCTACCTCTTTCGTCATATTGCATGAACTTCTACCAAGGGAGTACAGATCCAACAGTTCCAGGCTTAACTTCGGGAGTATCTCTCCCTAGTTTTCCTAAATTCAGAGCAGCATTCAAATCTCACTTCACCAATCCAATCACATTTTGTACACTTAAAAACACAGTCTCGTAGTGTCAGAATCTGTTGACATAATGACAACCATTGCCTTGTTTTATAACTGGCAAACCAACGGTCAGCAACAATTAATTTTGACCTATAAAGTTGGCACTTAATTCCTGCTAGACAAGTGAATCAACTTCAAGTAACGAATCATTATACGAGAACACTGTACTTCTTTAACATTTATAAAAGTCATCCTGATACATTCAAAGGAAACACGTAAAAGAAGCTAAGGAAGCGCAAATACCACTTCTGAATGTTATATAATTTTTAGTATTAGATTTTACATAATCTCTATATGTAAATTTTAAAGATAATTTTTGTATTCTTTCTGTTAATTTTTATTAACAAAGATAGCGGTGTTATTTGTATGCCATAAATTCTCTTGTTATATAATACTGAAAAAAACTATATTAAGAGGATATTAAAGCTGTGCGAGATGATTTACAAGGATTGGAGATTAGTCAAAAAGAACTGCAAAAATTGACTAATTTACCTGTGAACGATGAACTTATCATTCTTATTCATCCTGTTAAAAGAGTTCTTAGTCAAGTTATAGAACAAGCCAAAGGACCTGAAGGTGCTACCGTAGTTTTTATTGGAGTTGCGATACTAGTTTTTAGTCATGTGACATTTGATATCATTATCAAACTGTTTGCCCATTGGGTTACCATACCCTCCTGGCTACTATTAATAACTTTTAGTCTATCAGCAGGATTTGTGACACAAATTTTATTCTATTTTTTATGGAAACAAAGAAGTCGTACTGTCAGAAAAAATATAACACCTTCATTGAAAATTCTCCTAAATGATGTTGATAGATATAATGCTATTATTAAAGCAATAGATATCAACGACCAAATAGAAGCGGCTGGGAATCCAGGAGTGATTTTGAAGGAAAGAAAGAAAGTCATAGAAGCACTAAAACTGACAAGAAATGATTTAATTCGGGCATTAAAGACGGAAAAAATTTTAAGAGAGAATAAAAAATTTATTGTTAGTAAATCAGAATTATTTGCCGATAATTTAACAACATTAACAGCAATGCAAGTGAGCGAACAGGCTAGTGAACACGGACGATTGCTCAATGAAGCATTGCAAATTGCATTGAATGTGCAACAAGAAATGAAAAGTTTACAGAGTCAAAGCTAGAAAGAATAGAGAAACTTTATAGAGACTTTAAAAAAGTCTTCACTGTTTGGTTAAAAGCTTCAGGCTCTGTTAAGAAGGGCCAATGATTACCAGGAACTTGACAAATGCGTAAGTTTTTCAGATTAGTTTTGTAAGGTTGAAGTTGCCAATCTTTACGGTTGAGTCCTTTTTCTGGCTGTACAAACAGGGTGGGAATGTGAATGGAGACTGTAAAACCGGGAAAGAGCATCACTTCCTCAAAAATCCGATCGCGAGCTGCGATGGTAAATTTACTCCCCCAACTCCCATCGGGTTTTTGTTCAAGACCTGCTTGAAAGACTTGCTGCTGTAGGGGACTCCATCCCTGGAATTGGTTTAACTGAAACGCTTGCTGTTGGGCTTCCTCGTAACTAGCAAATGGTCCCATGCCTTTTAGAAAGGACAAAAAACGGTACAAAAAGGGAAAAGTGATCTTGAAAAAGCTAGGTATTTTCCAAATAAAAATGGGATCGACCAGAACCATACTCCGCAAACGCTGCGGATTGCTCCTTGCCCATATAACAGCTAGTTTACCTGTCCACGAGTGAGCGACAACATGAGCAGCCGACCATCCCAAGCTATCCATCAGTGCTTCTAAGTCCGCGATCGCACTCTCAAAACTATAGTCCAACTCTGGCTTGCTACTCTCACCATGACCACGCATATCTGGTGCAACTATATGGTAGTTTGGCGCGAGGTCATCTCCTAAGCTAGACCAAACCAAGGCATGGTCGGCTAAACCGTGTAATAGTAATAAAGGTTCTTGACCTTGGTTCCATTCTAAATAAGAAAGTTTGATGTCAGGTATCGATAAGGTTTGACGTACAGGCATTATCGTAAATTTGAAAAAGAATTCAGCAAGTCCTGATTCAGGAGCGGAGCCGGAGACGCTCCGCCAAGGAGTCAGAATCACTTCCGCCCTTGGATTGGTGACCCCAGACACCCAACGAGAGAGCAGTCGCCTCTGTCGGGAGACATCGGTGCAGCGCTGTCTCACCGTGTAGACGGTGGGGATTTAAACCCCTTTACTCATCCGAGCGTCGCACAGAATTCAATTCTGTTAGCGGAGCGGGACGCAGTCCATTCTGGCGACTGACACCGTCGTTCTTTCAGTTAAATTTAATCATAAATTTATAGGTTCTATAGCAATCCTAAATCATTCGTACACAACAAGATTCCCGACTTCTCTTAGAAGTCGGGAAGGGTGAACATGCGCGATTTATGCGCTGAGTCCTTCTCTTATCGGAACAGGTGAGCCAACGGACACGCACTCGCGAACGCGCAGGCTACGCCTACACAAATCAAATAGGATGACTATATGTCCCAGTTCCTCCGCGAATGTCCGGGCTTGAAGTATCCCAAAAGAATAGGTATAGTTTATAGGACTAGTATTTGATTTTTGAAAAACCAAATGAGCTAAGGGCTTACCGTACAAAGGTTTAGTTCTCAGTATACGTAGTAAAAATCAAGTATGATTCCTATATCTGGCATGGAGTATTCGGAGAAATTATATTGCCTGTATCACGTATGCAGGTCAACGTCTTGTTGCCTCAAACCTGTGACATTTACCCACATCCTTGGTATACATTTGAAAGCGTGATTGGGTGCACATTTTCATTCCTATTGTGGGTATTTTACCTAACAGTCATCTGTGAGATATTAAGATAACATTCATTTTGTCAATTAGAAATTATGCTGAAAAAAGAGTCAAAAATAAGGTATTAAACTAAGCTTAGTACTGAGTTTGAAGCGCCAAAGTGAATAATGAGTAACTTGGTTACGCGATAGAGTGCAGGCGGCTTCCGCATCGCTCCCACAAAAATTATGTTTTTTACCACGTTTTTGGTAGTGTTTTTAAGTTATTTTACTTATTGACAGAATCACCATAACCTTAATTTCTCACAGATGCCTAACAGTTGCGTAAGTCCTGATAAGAATAGACAAGATGCAGAATAAAGCAAGGAAACTCTTCCGAGAAGAAGCATTAGAACGCCTGTCCTCACCAGAACAACTTGATCGACTAATGCAGGTAACAAGCCCCCAAGCTTGGTTACCTTTAGTTTCTATAAGCTCTTTGGTCGTTGTGGTTGGCATTTGGGGTATAGTTGGGCGAATTCCGCTCACTGTTACAGGCTCTGGAGTGTTGCTGCGACCCCGTCATGTGGTACAATTTCAAGCACCTAGTACTGGTCAATTGTTAACTCTCAATATCAAGCCAGGAGATGTCGTTAGGCAAAGTCAAGTACTCGCCACAATCGACCAATCTAATGTTAGGCAACAACTACAACAAGAGAGATCAAAGTTAGTTCAGCTGCAAGAGCAGAATCTAGACACCGATAGGCTGCAAAAGCAACAAACAGCGCAGGCACTAAGAACACTTCAGCAGCAACAAAAAGATTTTGAAGAAAACCTGCACCGAGAATCAGTAGCACCAAAACTGCACTCACAAACGCTTCAAGCGCTAGAGCAAAAACGACAAAGCCTTGAGCAAAGTGTGTCAAGAGAACAAGTCGCGCCAACGCTGCATAAGCAAACTCTCGCCGCACTAGCAGAAAAACGCAAAAGTCTTCAACAGCAAAAGGAACAAATCAACTCATTGCTGCAAACCTTGCAACAACGAGTTGAAACTCGTCGTAATCTCTTTAAAGAAAAAATTATTAGTCAGGATGCATTACTGCAATCCCAGCAAGAATTGTTGAATGCTCAGACGCAAGTGTCGGACATTGAAGCACAACTCAAAGAACTTGAAGTTCAAAGAACCAATGCAGAGCGGGATTATTTGCAAAACCTCAATAAACTTGACGAAGTCAAAAACAACATTCAAGAAATTGAAGTTCAAAGAACCGATGCAGAGCGGGATTATTTGCAAAATCTTAATAAATTTGACGAAATAAAAACCAAAATCAAAGATATCGAAGCGCAAAAAACCAAACTGGTTCAACAAGATTTAGAAAAGTCAATAAATAAATTAAATCAAATTCAGGAAGTGAGACGCAAGATTGCCCAGTTAAAACTGCAATTAACTCAATCAAGCCAAATTATTAGTAAATATGATGGTCGTATTTTGGAAGTTAGCGTCCTCCCCGGTCAAATTGTCGGCTCTGGTACCCGTATTGGAGCGATTGAAGCTGAAGATTCTAAAGCCAAACTACAAACCCTTGTCTACTTTGCAGATAAGGATGGCAAGCAAATAAAACCTGGCATGACTGTACAGGTCACTCCTAATGTTGTCAAGCGCGAGCGTTACGGTGGAATTGTTGGGGTAGTAACGAACGTTTCTCCCTTTCCCGTAACAACTGGCGACATTACAGCACAAGTCGGCAACGAAGACCTAGCTAAAAGCCTTGCTAATAGTAACGCAGCTCGCGTGCAAGTCTTCGTCCAACTCCAAAAAGACCCAAACACTGTCAGTGGTTACAAATGGTCTTCTTCTGATGGACCAGCACTCAAACTCTCATCTGGTACGACTACGCTAGTCCGGGTTAAAGTTGGAGAAGTCGCACCTATCTCTTACATCATTCCTATATTTCGCTCTTGGACTGGCATTTACTAACACAATCACTGACGGTTGTCAACTCATTCGCTTAATTCAATTCAAATTATAAATTCAAAATTAAGATTCTTGTTTTTTGAATTTCTCACGCTCGCGAATGAGTGAATTTGAGCGTGCTCGTGGGTCACCCTTCACGCCTGATTCTATCTTTTTTGGGCACTCATGCTGAACTAAACTATGCCTTTTGCTTTGATTGAGAAGATTCTGCAACACCACACGAGTCGTGTTCGCACCCCTACACTTTTGCAAATGGAAGCGACCGAATGCGGTGCTGCTGCCCTCGGAATTATTCTAGGTTATTACAGTCGTATTGTACCTTTAGCTGAATTGCGTCGCGAGTGTGGTGTCTCGCGAGATGGTTCCAATGCTTTTCATATCGTTAAAGCAGCCCAAAACTATGGCTTAAATGCCAAAGGTTTCAAAAGATCCCTAGAAAGTCTTACAGCCCTTTCTTCCCCCTACATTGTCTTTTGGAATTTTAACCACTTTTTGGTGGTGGAAGGTTTTGGAAGAAACCGCGTCTACCTTAACGATCCTGCTACAGGACGCCGGACCGTTTCCCTAGAAGAGTTTAACCGTGCTTACACTGGCGTTGTCTTGGCGATGGAGCCAGGACCAAACTTTCAACAATGTGGTAGAAAAAGTAACATTGTCTGGTCCTTGGCTTCACGCTTGCAACACTCGCAGGGTACTATCCTATTCTGCCTTCTAGCAGGACTGTTGCTGACTGTTCCTCGGTTGGCAGTACCAGGTTTTACTCAAGTATTTGTCGATGAAATTCTCATCTCTGACCGTTCTGACTGGATACGACCATTGGTATTAGGAATGGTTCTCACCGCCGTGCTCAGGGGCTTTCTCGCTTCGTTGCGGCTAACCTACCTGCGACGGCTGATGCTTAAGTTGTCAGTCACGATGTCGGGGCAGTTTCTCTGGCATATACTGCGTTTGCCAGTTGGGTTTTACGCCCAGCGCTATTCTGGTGAAATCAGCTCTCGGGTGCAACTGAACGACAAAGTTGCGGGTGTACTTTCAAGTTCCCTTGCAACCACGGTTATTGACGCGGTGATGATGGTCTTTTACTTTCTGATTATGTTTCAGTATGACCGGGTACTCACAAGCGTAGCTCTTGGTTTTGCGGTGATAAATTTCCTCGCCCTACAGTTTTTATCGCAGATGAGGGTGGATGCCAATATGAAGCTGGCGCAGGAATATGGTAAGGTCAATGGGGTAGCGATCGCAGGCATTCAAACGATAGAAACAATCAAAGCTTCGGGGCTTGAGTCCGACTCGTTTGCTAAATTCGCTGGGTATTATGCCAAAGCACTAAATGCTCAACAGGAATTGGCTCTCCAAACTCAAATTCTGACAATCTTACCTACCCTTTTGACAGCGCTAACAACCGCCTCTATTTTACTTGTTGGCGGCTATAGAGTGATGAACGGTAGCCTCAGTATTGGGATGTTAGTTGCCTACCAAAGTTTAACAGCAAGTTTCCTGGAGCCAATTAACAGTCTAATTAATTTTGGCAGTTTGTTGCAAGATTTAGAGGCTGACTTAAACCGACTTGATGACGTACTGCAAAACTCAACTGATGCAGAGGTGGAAAGGAAAGCAGGAGAGCAGAGGAGCAACGGAGCAACGGAGAATGACCAATTACCAATATCCTTTCGGTTGCAAGGTTACGTTGAGTTGCGGAATATAACCTTTGGCTACAGCCGCGTGGACAATCCCTTGATTGAGAACTTTAGTCTGACTTTGAAGCCAGGACAACGAGTAGCGATTGTGGGGGGTAGTGGTTCTGGCAAGTCTACGATTGCTAAGCTCATTTGCGGTCTTTATGAGCCTTGGGGGGGAGCAATTTACTTTGATGGCGAATCCAGAACTCAAATTCAGCGTTCTGTTTTAGCAAATTCTTTGGCAATGGTGGAACAAGATATTTTTCTGTTTGCTGGGACGGTTCGGGAAAATCTTACTCTATGGGATTCGACAGTATCACAAGCTGATTTGGTGCGGGCTTGCTCTGACGCAGCCATTCACGATTTAATTCTATCTCTGCCTGGGGGATATGACGCCAACCTGATTGAAGGAGGAATGAACCTCAGTGGCGGACAGCGCCAGCGTTTAGAAATTGCCCGCGCTTTGGTGAGAAATCCGGTGGTGTTGGTGTTGGATGAGGCAACAAGTTCGCTGGATGTTCAAACAGAATTAATGATTGATAGGAATTTGCGGCAGCGCGGTTGTTCCTGTATTGTCATTGCCCACCGGCTCAGCACGATTCGAGATTGCGATGAAATTATCGTACTGGAGCAGGGCAAAGTCGTACAACGAGGCACCCATGAGGAGTTATGGGAACAAGGAGGTAAATATGCCCACTTAATAGGCATGAATTTTTGATCAATCTCCTTTGGGTCTGTTGAATCGAACTTCAAGAGACATCCTCTTACGGAAATCTACGATCTGAAATGTTTTAAATTGATGACTTTCTCCTCCTTTTGGAAGATTTTTTAGCTCAGTAAATCCTCCATACTTTCAACAGTATTACGCACTACTTAAGTAGTCAATCTGCACTCACGCCACTAACTCAGGGTGCTCGATATCTTCAGCAGTTATGCATCTTACCTTTCACAATATGTTCCGAATTGCTGCTCGACGTTACTTTCGAGTTACTCATATTCTGAACTCGTTTTTTGCACTCACCACGTGGTGGGTATAATGTGCTTAGTACGACTGGTTCTACTGTTTACATTATTTTCTCTGTGATAGCACTGAGAATGAAATCCGTTTTTAATTCTGAATCAAAAAATTAAAGATTAGGTAAAAGTTGCTCTATTGACTCTCTTAAGCGGTTTACAAGTTCCAAATATTCTTCTAAACTTGTGATGAAATACTTACTCAAAGGAGTCATTCAACGTGAAAAAGATACAAACAAAAATCAACACTGTAACAGATGTTGAGACCAAAGAACAAGAATGTGAACTAACTTCTGCGGATCTAAAGGCGGTAGTTGGTGGGATAGACATTGTATTTGGAGACTTTGTAATTACAGTTCCTCATTATGTATACGCCGATGTGGATGGGAGGCAATATAAAGTTTATGCCGAACAATAAGTCTTGAAGTGTCTCCAGTTGTCTCGTGAGGAGGATGTATCCTATCCCCTCAATCATGTTTTGATAAGCACTCGATTGGCTTGGACAAACTTTTCAACCACTTGTGACACTCTAGGACGTTCCGATACTTGGTACCCCTCCCAAAGAGCCTACTGATCAAGTGTGTATCATTAAATAGATAACGGCGAGTGTCCATGTGCAAGCGTGCCGCAAGTGTCAATTACACTGAGCGCAGTGCTCATTGGGCAATCGCTGTTATTTTGTGAGAGTGTGGACAATACGGTTTAGATAAGCCCACAGGTTAAGCCTGAGGCTAAACACACAAAGCTCGCCTGCGTGGGCTATATTGAAAGCTTTTTATTACTTAAGTAGATATACCAAAAAAAATATTTTAAATTTGTAGCTATTTATAACTTTTGGAGGATTTTTTCTTCTCAGTAAATATTCGATAACTTTAAGAGTACTACGTACTACTCTAGTTAAGGGGAAGCTACTAATGATGAAAGCAAAACAGCAAGAAGCCAGCAACCTAGAGCGCAACACCCTTCAATTTGAGGAACTTAGTGATGCGGATCTCTTATCGGTGGTTGGTGGTCAAGATGGAATTGCTGATTTTTTTTACAATATAGGGATAAGCGCTAAGAACAGCTTCCTTGTCGCCTTCCTTGGCAGTGATGGAAAAGTTGGAGAATACTAGATTTAGGTCATCCTATCCTATCTCCCAAATCATTTATTAATAAGCGCTCTATTGGCAAAGACAAACCTTTCTACCATTTGTGGCACTTTGGGATGCTTAGGATAAGAGGCACTGCTCCCTGCTAAGCTAATTAACTATGACCAGGTGTGCATTTTCAATTGCCTTTTGGGCTAACTTTTACCCCACATTCCGCAGGTGTGATCGTAAATGCTGTATTTTCAGTAGACCGAAAAGATTTCTAGAAGGCTTACCATTGGGGCATTCTGGCGGATTGTATACAATCCGCCAGAATGCCCGTATCATCTGCGTTTTGAGCAATAGGGTTGTAGATGAGTTCTCCTGCTAAGGTAAGCGATCGCTCGACCCTGTGCCCAAAACATCGCCCCAAACCCTCATTCTTGCGTTGACTGACAAAAGTTTTCGGTCTACTGATTTTTGAAAATGAAGTAAATGCTGCAATTTTGAAGCATGACAGCATCACCACTAAATATCAGGGTACAGGATATTGACCACTGCGGCATAGTCGCAGGTATATGTGATCAAATGGGACTAATAGAGCAAATCAATCGATTGCTAGGAACCCATCCTCAAGAAATAATTAGTACAGGGCAAGTTGTGAAAGCAATGATTCTCAATGGATTAGGCTTTGTGAGTGCGCCATTGTACCTGTTTGAAAAATTTTTTGAAGGGCATTGCCACAGAACATTTGTTGGGGTCAGGGATACACCCTGAACACTTAAACGATGACCGTCTGGGTAGGGTTTTAGACAAGCTTTATTCCAAAGGTCAAAGGGCATTGCGTCAAGCCTTAGAACGAGCAAAACAAACGATCAATAACCAGTTGAGCAAACCGACAGCTACCCCAACCTTACATCAGTATTTCCGATACACAGCGAGAACAAAGGCTAGAGTTGAACTATGTAGCAACGGTTTACAACGGAATTGATGTTAGCAGTTATAAATTTTATCTCCAACCTGACGAACCGTCATATCTGGCATTTCTAGGTCGAATTTCTCCAGAGAAAGGAGCGCACTTGGCGATAGAAATTGCCAAACAAGCAGGCTGGCGCTTGAAGATGGCAGGTAAAGTGGATGTCGTTGATGTGGAATACTTTGAAAGAGAAATCAAGCCTTTAATTGATGGTCAGCAAATCGAATATTTGGGTGAAGCTAACCATGAGCAAAAAAATGCTTTGATGGGAGGTGCAGTAGCAACCTTATTCCCTATTACTTGGCGAGAACCGTTCGGGTTGGTTATGGTTGAATCAATGGCATCTGGTACCCCAGTGATTGCGATGAACCTAGGGTCTACACGAGAGGTTATTGCTCACGGCAAAACAGGTTTTCTCTGCAACAACGTTGAAGAATGTGTGAGTGCTATTAGCAAGGTTGCTGAATTAGAACGCTCTGCCTGTCGAGAGTATGTCTGGAACTGTTTCAGCGTTCAGAACATGACTGATGGCTATGAAGCCGTTTATCACAAGATTTTGACAGAACGCTTTGCTTGGAATAACGGATATTTCCGCCATCCAGTTATTTCAAGCAACAAGTCTATTTAGGGAGATTAAAACAGTTATCAGCTATCAGTTATCAATGGGCAATGGGCAATGGGCAATGCTCGATTTCCGAGTTCCGCTATTCCCAATTCCCAATTCCCAATTCCCAATTCCCTATGCCCCATGCCCAATTCCCAATTCCCAATGCCCTGTTCCTTGTTCACTGTTAAGTTTGCTCGGCATAGCCTTGCAAATTCTCTGGCTCAAATTGACGTAGAATGCGAGTTGCCTGATTGGTTAATGCTTGATTACCTTTGATGACAATCAGATACTTGCCTGCATTGAGGCGGTTCCGATAGGGTAGAGCATCTCCACTTCCTACAGTTAAACCAACTCCACCGCCGACAAAGTATGCACCCAAAGCACCAGAAGCGGCTCCCAGCAGTCCACCAATGAGGTGATTACCAAGCCTGCCAATAGGAAATAGTTCAATGCCAGTCAAAAGGTTGAAGGCGTAACCAGCAACAAAACCAAAGGGAATCAGCCAAGGTGCCAAACGATATATTCCTTTCTTTGCTTGCTGATTTGGGTTAATGAACCCATACTCATCAGCACTTTTGTATCCTCTGCCTAAAATATCAATTTGATTGGTGGGTAAGCCTTCTTTTTCTAGGGCAGTGTAAGCTTCTTCTGCTTTTGGTCTGTCTGGTAGAACTGCAACAAGATAATTCATAGCGTTATTCCGAGTTATGTTGTCATTGGTAAAAACAATCTTTCGCTCACTTCCATGACTATTAAATCAAGTGAGACAACTAACCATAAACCGTAAATGTTGAAGCAGTAAAAAACGTCAATCTTCAGGTTGAAATGGAAATGAAACTGAAATCTGTTATTTATATCTCCTAAACTAATTGCGAACAAAAAAACCTCAACCTTGAGGCTGAGGACTTTAATACTTCCACGGCTACAAAAATTTCAATGGCGCTCATTTTTGCGAATCAACAGCAAGACTAAACTATACCCTTGTCTCAACTTGAGCAAAGTCAGCCAATAATTTTTCTATATTGCTGGGATGCATAGCGTTGAGATATTGGGAAGCCATAGCTGGAGTTAAGAACTCTAACATCAGCCTGTTTTCAATCCAAAACTCAATGACATCGAAGAACCCATCTCGGTTGCAAGGCAAAACCCGCCAACCTTCCCGTGCAGCAATTCGCTCAATTTGTTCTAAGCTGGTTGGCACGGAAATTGCTGCATGAGTTGCTGTGTAGGTTGCAGGATGAGGAGCCTCTTGAAATGACGCTTGTTGATCGCCTTGCCCCGGAATGATTTCACTACCCAGAGGATAAATTTCAATCAACGTGCCGTATTCATCCCCTGCTACCACCATGTAGCTGTTTGGATTGGGTAGGAATTTTCCCATTTTACCGTTGAATACCTCAGCCAGAACCTTTGCAACGTGCAATGGATTGTTAGCAGGAATCGAAATGTGATGAATCATAATGTTTCTTTCTTGCAAAAACGTCAAGAAAATATAGTCTTCTTACTATCTTTAACCTTTTTCTTTTGAAAGAGCAGTACGAAAAAGTCACAAAAAATCAGGACATTTCTCTTAAAATTAAACTCCTTTGTCAGATTTGGTAAGAAATGGTCATTTATGTATGGGATTTCTCCCTTGCTCCCCCAGCCCCCTGCACAAGGTGCCTCTTCCACGACTTGTAACTGAGATCTTGCACCATTCTCAACAAACGTAGGGGAGCCAGTACTGCAGGAGGGTTTCCCGACAGAGGTATCTGGCGTTGGGCACTGACTTGAAAATAGAACGCAGAACTCAGAACTCAGAAGGGAAGAAATCTTTTTTTAGTTAGGATATCTGACTATTAACTCACCTGATTGGGTGAGTTAATACCTTCAAACCATTAGGGACATGACTCAAATGACCCCTAGTTTAGCTAGACGCTCTATCGTTTCTTGCTGTGTTTGGATGAAGTGTTTGCGGTCTACTTCTTTTTCCAGCATAGTGTTAGCTGGGTAAAAGTGCGAGTGACGATAACTTTCTGCGTAGAGTTCAAACCGCTGTCGTGAAAGTAAATTATTTAACCCTGGTCGGCGGCGGTAGCGGCGTAAAGCAGTCAAGTCTATCTCAGCAAAAGCTGCCATACTCTCCCCTGCACCTGTCTCAGCTAAAACCAGCCCTCGATAGTCAATGATTTTAGAGCCACCATCGGCAGAAGCAACAGGGATGGGGATATTAGCGACGCCAGCAGTATTGGAGGATACTACGTATACCAGATTTTCCACAGCGCGGCAGATTTTTGCCGCTTCTTTGGGAGCGCGTTCTTTGTCACAAACTTCTGAGGTTGAGTGCAGAAAAATTTCTGCTCCACGTATTGCAAGACAGCGCGTCACTTCCGGATATAAAATTTCTTCTGATGCGATCGCCGCTAAATTCCCAATTGCAGTCTTTGCAACCGGAAACACACCTTCAAGTCCGTAACAGTCAAGATATTTCTCCCATACATCATGCGGTGTCGGAGCAAACATAGAATTCAGCCGCCGATACCGCAAAACAACTGACCCGGATGGGTCAATAACAAAGCAAGTTTGAAAGTACAGCTTGGGAAAATTGGGGTCAAGTTCGTAGGCGTTACCTGCAAGAAAAATACTATGTTTGTGTGCAATATTGCTGAGTGCCTCATATTCAGCACCCGCCATTTCTAGACAAGCTTTTTCCCCCCAGACAGCCAGTGACTCTCCCATTGGAAAACCCGTGAAGAAGTATTCCGGTAGAACAATTAAACGACAGTCAGAGCCGATGAATGCTATACTGGCAGCGATTTGTTGTGCTAAACGGTTGATAGTATTTTGCATCAAAGAACGTGCTTCCTGACGGTTAGTTGCTTGGTTGACGGCGTGGCACGTTACCTGAAGTGCTAGAGCTCGGAATGAGTCGATGGTTTCTGGATTGACTGTCATACCCTGCTTTGTCTAAATTATCATTTTCCTTATTCCTATTCTGACTGCTGAGTTCTTTCTTCGGTCATTTTCTTACGTCGAACTCAGGTTCGAAGATTCATGTCATATAATAGTATTCGGGAATTCTTAGTAATTTTTGCAACACTAAAGTTAACGCGACGTGGCTGCCCAACACACCACGCTCAACGTATCACTGACTCGTGAGCTTAATGAATTTATCGCTTTGCTCATATACAAATCAGCAAGCGAAGTCGTCTACAAAGGGCACTTATGAAGGACGGGCATCAATCGGACTACTTCCCTGGACCTGGTGAAATGAGGGCACGTATGCGTGCGTTCGATTGGGCAAGCACACCTGTTGGTCTGGTTGAGACATGGTCGCAAAGCCTGAAAAGCATGGTGAAGACTCTCCTGGCGTCACAGTACCCAATGGTCCTGATTTGGGGTTCTCATCTCATTCAGTTTTATAATGATGCTTATTCCAAGCTGATCGGTGATAAGCACCCTGCTGCTCTTGGTACTGATATTAGAATGACGCTGGCGGAGGCGTGGGATACGCTTGGTCCGATGATTGACGAAGTTATGACAACTGGCGTGGCAAATTGGGTTCCGGCACAGATGCTTGTCTTGGAACGAGCAGGCTACCGTGAAGAGTCCTACTTTAGCCTCTCTCATGCCCCGGCGGAAGATGATTCGGAACAAATCGTTGGTATGTTTTGCGTTTGTAGCGAGGTGACCCAACAGGTCTTAGGCGAGCGGAGGTTGCGACTTCTTCGTGATCTGGCATCAAAAGCAGGCGAGACGCGCAGTGTAGAAACAACGTGCCACGACTTAGCAGGAGCGATCGCAGAACACCCACTTGATGTGCCATTTGCCCTACTCTACCTCCGTGAGGCGGATGGCAAAACTCTCACACTACGTAGCTCGGTACGGTTACCAGAGGGAGAACTGCTTAGCCCAGTTTCTGTAGATACCACAGCACCAGGAACAGATATATGGTCGCTAGCACGAGCAGCGACAGGTGAAACTGTCCTAGTTGAGGGTGTAGATTGCTACGAATCATTACCCGGCGGACCTTGGAATGAGCCTACCCGTGCTGCACTTGTGATGGCGATCGCTTCATCAAGTCAAACGGCTCCACTAGGCGTTCTGGTTGCTGGAGTCAGTCCTAACCGAGCGCTCGATGAAGGTTACAACTCGTTCTATGAACTCCTTGCAGCGCAGGTATCTGTTGCCATACGAAACGCCCAAGCATACGAGGAAGAAAGGCGGCGATCTGAAATACTTGCTGAACTTGACCGAGCAAAAACCGCCTTCTTTTCCAACGTCAGTCATGAGTTCCGCACCCCGCTCACGCTCATGCTAGGTCCATTGGAAGACGCGCTTTACGACCCACAACTCTCATCGCCTCAGCGAGAGCAGATTACCATTGCTCACCGCAACAGTCTCAGGCTACTGAAACTCGTCAATACGCTTCTTGACTTCTCGCGTATCGAAGCGGGTCGAATGCAAGCTGTCTACGAACCTACAGATCTAGCAGCACTGACTACAGATCTTGCAAGTGTGTTTCGGTCAGCGATCGAGAAGGCAGGGTTACAGTTGATGGTTGATTGTCCACCATTGCCTGAGCCAATTTATATAGACCGGGATATGTGGGAAAAGATTGTCCTTAACCTACTCTCGAACGCTTTGAAATTTACGCAACAAGGTTACATCACGGTTCGCCAGTATATAGTTGGGGAAAACTTTGAACTGCAAGTCGAAGATACAGGCAGTGGTATTCCTGAGTCTGAACTGAACAACGTATTTAAGCGGTTCCATCGCATTGAAGGAACACAAGGTCGAACATATGAAGGCACTGGGATTGGTCTTGCGCTTGTGCAGGAACTCGCCAAACTGCATGGTGGCAATGTGCGGGTACAAAGCATTTACAACTCTGGGAGTATTTTTACTATCTCAATTCCCCGAGGCAAGCAGCACCTTTCCTCCGACCGGATCGGAAGTGAACGCACACTAACCTCAACAAACATTCGAGCCGACATATTCGTTGAAGAAGCACTGCGGTGGTTGCCAGAAGAAGCAAGGGAGCAAACTCTCTCCCCTGCTCCTTCTGCCCGAATTCTCCTCGCAGACGACAACGCAGATATGCGTGAGTATGTGCGAAAGCTTCTGAGCACACAGTATGAAGTTGTTGCCGTCGCAGATGGCGAGGCAGCCTTGGTTGCGGCATATGAACGGGTACCGGACTTGGTGCTAACTGATATTATGATGCCGAAACTCGATGGCTTCGGTCTTCTCACACAGCTTCGTACTGACGAGCGTACACGTTCTGTACCAATCGTTCTCCTTTCGGCTCGTGCAGGTGAGGAATCACGTGTTGAGGGATTGGAAGCAGGAGCGGACGACTATTTGGTAAAGCCGTTTAGCACTCGAGAACTCTTGGCTCGTGTCAAAGCAACCTTGGAAACAGCTCGGCTGCGACAGGAAGCTGCTCGCTCTCGCTTGGAGATTGAAGCGACTCAGGAACGAGCAGCCATTCTTGAACGTGTCACCGATGCCTTTTATGGACTTGACCGACAGTGGCGATTTACGTATGTGAATCGGCGATGTGAGGAGTATCTCGGCAAAACACGTGAAGAGTTGCTCGGTAAAGTCATCTGGGACGAGTTTGCGATCGCAAGGGGCACTGCCTTCGAGGAGCAGTACCATAAAGCCATACGTGATCAAGTAGCGGTGCATTTTGAGATATTATCCCCTTTCTCTAACCGATGGGTGGAAATGCATGCCTACCCCTCTGCTGACGGGCTTTCAGTTAATTTCCATGACATCACTGACCGTAAACATCTGGAGGAGCGACGCGAGGCGCTTTTGGAAAGCGAGCAAGCAGCCCGTGCGGAAGCAGAGAGAATTGGACGTCTCAAAGATGAATTCCTCGCAACCCTCTCTCACGAACTCCGGACACCGCTGAATGCAATACTAGGTTGGACTCAGATTTTGCTGCGTAGAGGAACAATTGATACTACAGAATTGAGAAAGGGGCTTGAGACCATTGAGAGAAACTCGCGATCGCAAGCGCAGATTATCGAAGACCTTTTGGACATGAGCCGAATCATATCGGGTAAAGTTCGACTTGATGTGGAGAATGTCAATCTTCGCTCAGTGATTGAAGCGGCGATTGAATCTATCCTTCCAGCTCTTGCAGCAAAGGACATACGACTTCAAACAGTTTTGGATGCTATTCCTGTGTTCATGACTGGCGATCCGAACAGATTACAACAAATTGTGTGGAATCTTCTCTCCAATGCCATTAAGTTTACCCCTCAGGGTGGAAGGGTGCGGGTGTTGCTTGAAAAGATGGATTCCCACGTCGAGTTAATAGTCAGTGATACAGGTGAGGGCATCAAATCTGAGTTTTTGCCCTACGTTTTCGACCGTTTTCGGCAAGCAGATTCTTCTACGACACGGAAGTTTGGCGGTTTGGGATTAGGGCTTTCAATTGTCAAGCAACTCGTTGAGCTTCACGGAGGAACCATACAAGCAACAAGCCCTGGAGAGGGACAAGGCGCTACACTTACTGTGATGTTTCCACTCGCTCATAGAGAAAGCGATAGTCATACTCAAGCAATTGAACATAGTTTTGATGATGAAAGGTTTACGACTACTGGATGTGAGAAAACGAACCTTGAAAGTACGAAAGTTCTCGTAGTCGATGATGAAATCGATGCTCAAGAGTTGGTCAAGAGAGTCCTTGAGGAATGCGGGGCTAACGTCCTTACCGCTTCCTCAACAGATGAGGCGCTTGAGCTTGTACAAACCTATATGCCACACGTAGTCGTTAGTGATATTGGTATGCCCGGAAAAGATGGGTATGAGTTCATCCGCACACTGCGAGGGCTTCCCTCGGAGATGGGAGGAGATATTCCGGCTGCAGCAGTCACCGCCTTTGCTCGTTTTGAAGATCGAATTCGTGCCTTGCGCTCTGGTTACCAAACGCATGTTGCCAAGCCTGTTGAGCCAGCAGAACTCATTGCGGTTGTCGCGTCTCTTGCAGGTCGTCATGACTGATACAAATGGGCAATGGGCAAGCTCGCAATGGGCAAGCTCGCAATGGAGACAAGAAGAAGAACTAATGACTAATGACTAATGACTAATGACTAATGACTAATGACTAATGACTAATTTCCATTTATATCAAAATTAAAGTGAAACGGTATGAGTCTATGTTATTTTCTGCTTTAGGTATCAGTCCGCTACTAGGAAATTTGATAGCAACAGCGCTAACGATTGTTTATGTGTTCGGGCTGGTAGCACTGTTAAATATTTGTGTAACTAAATTTGGACTACCGCAAGACATTAGCCGTAAAATTACGCATATTGGTGCTGGGTCGGTTATTGGGTTTTTACCTCTTTACAGTGATTTACATTGGTCGAAGTACTTGAATGTGACAATTTTTGTAGTGTGGATAGTCCTCCTTGTACAGAAAGGACTATTTGCCAAACCTGACGATGACGCTGTTAACATTATGACCCGGACGGGCGACAGGCGTGAACTCCTCAAAGGTCCGCTTTATTTCGTGATTGTGGCAACTCTTTGCGGCACACTACTGTATAAAAATTTTCCTGGAATTGTCGCAATGACAGCTCTCGGCTGGGGTGATGGTGTCGCACCAATAATTGGCTCTCGATATGGCAAGCTGAAATACAAAATCCTTAGCGACAAAAGCTGGGAAGGAAGCCTTTCAATGTTTATTTTCGCTTTCGCCGCCAGCATCTTTTTTGTTTGGCTTATCATACCAGGTCAACTAAATTATAGTCAGATTTTATTGTTGGCATTTATTGCCACAGTTGTTGAAGGATGTAGTCCAAAAGAGGTTGATAATATTTTAATTCCAGTAGCAGTTATTGTGGCAGCAAGTTTTGTTTAACTAATACCAAATTCTTTAGATACACAAACACAGCCTGCCTGAGCGAGCTAAAAAATAAAAGAGGGTAAAAAACGTGATTGTGTCATTTTCTAGCAGAGCCAAGCGAAGAATAGTTGAATTTTTATAGAATAATAAATATGGTATAATAGCGTTGCAAATACATAATATTTAAGCATTGAAAAAAGATAAGTCACAACGCAGGTAATTCTAATGCAGAAGGCAGTAACTCTAGAGGAAGCTTTAGAATTGATAAAGCAGCTTTCCTTAGTAGACAAAGTGCGCTTGATTGAGCAAGTTGCGCCCCAAATTGAAAGGGAATTGAGAATTGTTCAGCCCAAACCGCGAAAGTCTTTGAGAGGGCTGTGGCGGGGTAGTAATATTACAGAGTCAGATATTGCTGAAGTCAGACAGCAAATGTGGGGAAACTTCCCTCGTGAGGATGTTTGATGTCTGATGCGGTAATAGATACCCATGCCCTAATTTGGTATTTGGAAGATAGTCCTCGTCTTAGTCCTGCTGCAAACCAGGTTTTTGAACGATGCGACAGGGGAGAGATAGTTATTTACATACCAACGATTTGCTTAGTAGAAATTGTGTATTTACAGGAAAAAAGACGCATCTCAGCAGATATGAAAGCGCAGCTAGATGCTGCATTAATGGCTGGGACTAGTGGAATGATTCTAGCCAATCTTACATCTGGGGTGGTTGATGCATTAGCTACAATACCGCGAGATAGTGTCCCTGATATGCCTGACAGGATTATTGCAGCTACTGCTATACATCTGGGTTTACCTTTAATTAGTCGAGATAGCAGGATGCCTTTATCTGGGGTGATTCTCATCTGGTAGAGTCAGAATTCTGACGATTGCGATCGCCTCAAAGGGTGCGGAGCTTTGCGCGATCGCACAGTATCTCAACTTCAATCATCCGGTGGTAGTCTTCTATCGTCCACTTGGCAAAGGTCTTCATGATGTAAGAGATTGTGACTCAGTCCAGTTTGCCTTAATGCTTGTTCCATTAAGGCAAGCTAGTAAAGAGCTTCATCAAATTGTTACTTGTGTTCGTTCTGCTCTTGAGCGTCGCTAGTAAGTAGTTAGACAAAATTAATTACATGATTTTCTCCAAATTCTCTCAGAATTTTTTCAAAGAGAAACTAATGAATGGGATGGTCAGAAAATATATGAGTTTATAGAAAATTTTTTAGATGGAGATTTAATACCAGCAGTTATTCTTTGGAGAAGTTGTAGTGGTTATTTTTTTGTCATTGATGGCTCGCATCGACTTAGTTCTTTTATAGCCTGGATAAATGATGACTATGGTGATGGTAATATTTCTAAGGAATTTTATGATGGAGACATCACAGAAGAGCAAAAAAGTGCTGCTCAGCAAGTAAGGAAACTAATTAAGGAGAAAATAGGTGATTACAAGGATTATCAATCATTAACACAGAATCGAGGACAAGTAGATCAAAAACTTATTGAAAGAGCAAGAAACTTAGGTGCTTTAGGTATCCAGCTTCAGTGGGTTGAAGGTGATGCAGACAAAGCGGAAGCCTCATTTTTCAGGATTAACCAAAAAGCTGCACCTATCAGTGAAACTGAGATACGTTTGTTACGAGCTCGAAAAACGCCTAATGGCGTTGCTGCGCGTGCAATTTTGAGAAGTGGTAATGGTCATAAGTATTGGTCAGATTTTTCACAAGAGAAACAGGATGAAATTGAAAAAATAGCCGAAGAAATACATCAATTGATTTTTGAACCTAAACTAAGAAATCCAATTAAAACTCTAGATGTACCAATAGTGGGAAATCTATCAACTTCAGAAAAACTAGAAGTCATATTAGAGTTTGTCAATATAGTCAACGGTATAGAAGTAGATGACCAATTAGGAGACGATGCAACGGGAGACAAAACTGTCGAACTGTTAAAAAGTTGCAGAAGAGTAGCCCAAAGGATAAACAGCAATCATCCTTCATCTCTTGGGTTACATCCAATTGTATATTTCTACACTAATACTGGAAAGCCTAAAATTGGCTCATTTTATGGCGTAGTTACTTTTATATTACATTTAGAAAAAACAAAATCTTTTTCTAAATTGAGTAAATTTAGAAAAGACTTTGAATGGATAATTTGGCAAGATGATATGGTTCCTCAGATTGTCAGTAAGAGCAGTGCAGTTAAAGCGCGAGATAAGGTGAAAGATTTTTATCTGAAAATAATTGACAAATTATTCCAAAGAATAGATAAGAAAAATGTCATCAAGGAGATAGTAGCTGAGAAATATTTTGGCTCCTTAAAAAGTAAAACTAAAGACAACACAAGTGAGATCCAAAGTAAGGAATTTTCACGAGAGACGAAAGCAGCAGCTTATATAAGAGAAGCTTTACCTGGTTCTCCACGATGTAAAATCTGTGGTGGCTATCTCCCCTGTCGCGTTAACTCCATAGATCACAAAAAAAGAAAAGCAGATGGTGGCTTAGGTACTTTAGATAATGCACAGTTGACTCACCCCTACTGCAATACAACATTCAAAAACTAACTGTTCCTAAGCCACCTATAAAACTTAGACCTAGTAAGGTGCATCATATTACACCCACATACTATATCTCTACCTGATACTGCTGCAACACCTGCTTAACATACTCCCCAGTATATGATCGAGAATTCTTTGCCACTTCCTCTGGCGTACCTACAGCAATCACCTCTCCCCCTTTGTCGCCACCTTCTGGTCCTAAATCTATTAACCAATCAGCACAACGAATCACATCTAAGTTATGTTCAATGACTAAAATAGAATTACCCTTATCTACCAAACGTTGCAAAACATCTAACAACTTATGAACATCATAAAAAGATAAACCTGTTGTGGGTTCATCTATTAAATAAAGAGTCTTACCTGTAGCGCGGCGAGAAAGTTCTGTTGCTAATTTCACCCGCTGTGCTTCACCACCAGATAAGGTTGTTGCTGGTTGTCCAAGATGAATATATCCTAACCCAACATCAACCAAAGTTTGCAGTTTACTAACGGCTTTGGGAATATTTGTAAAAAATTCCAAAGCTTCCTCAACCGTCATGTTGAGAACATCAGAAATAGACTTGTCTTTGTACTTCACCTGCAAAGTTTCGCGGTTATATCTTGCACCTTTGCAAACTTCGCACTGTACATAAACATCCGGCAAAAAGTTCATTTCAATGATATTCACACCCTGTCCGCTGCAAGCTTCACAACGTCCACCTTTGACGTTGAAGGAAAATTGTCCTGGTTTATAACCCCTTGCTTTTGCTTCAATTGTTTCTGCAAATACATCACGAATGACATCAAAAACCCCTGTATATGTCGCTGAGTTAGAACGTGGTGTTCTCCCAATGGGTGATTGGTCAATGACAATTGCTTTATCAACTGTATCTAATCCCTCAATTGCGTCTATTTCTTTAGGGAATGGAACTTTACGCATCAACTGATGTTGCAGTGCAGGGTAAAGTAACTCATTAATTAAGGTAGATTTGCCAGAACCAGAAACACCAGTCACGGCGACAAGTTTACCCAAAGGTATTTCTATATTAATATTCTTTAGATTATTGCGACGAGCATTTTTGATGACTAAACTTAGACCATTTCCTTCTCTGCGTACGGCTGGAGTTGTAATCACTCGCCGTCCTGACAAATATGCACCCGTAAGAGATTCTTCCGACTCCAGCAACGCTTGCAAATCACCTTGGACAACAATATTTCCGCCATGAATACCTGCATGAGGACCAATATCAACAAGGTGGTCAGCAGCACGAATGGTTTCTTCATCATGCTCTACCACAATCAATGTATTACCTAAATCCCTCAACCTTGTTAAAGTTCGCAGCAACCGTGCATTATCTCGTTGATGCAAACCAATACTCGGTTCATCCAAAACGTACAAAACCCCAGTCAACCCAGAACCAATTTGAGTTGCAAGACGAATTCGTTGTGCTTCCCCACCCGAAAGCGTCATCGCTGGACGGTCAAGTGTCAGATAATCCAACCCGACATCCAAGAGAAATTGCAATCGCGCTCTAATTTCTCTCAATACCAAATCTGCAATTTGCAACTGACGTTGACTCAACTCTAACTTATCAACTTTCTCGCGACACTCCCGAATTGAGGAAGTTGTCAAATCCAAAATTCGGTACTGTCCCAACCGCACCGCCAACGCTTCCGGTTTCAATCGCTTTCCTTCACACACCGGACACGGCTGGTCAATCAAATACTGTTCCAACTTTTGTTTAATTAACTCCGAACTACCATCATATTGCCCTTGCAACATAGGAAGCACGCCTTTAAACCCTGATCTCTGTGTCCTCTGCGTCTGTGCGGTTCCATACAAAACAACTTCCCGCTGTTCCTCAGTTAACTGACTCCACAAAGTCTGCAATTCAAACCCAAACTCTTGCCCTAACTTATACAGTAACTCTATATAATAAGAATTCTCCTTCTCCGACCAAGGAGCAATCGCAGAATACACAGGTGCTTTCGGGTCAGGAACTACCAACTCTGGCGAAAATCTTCTTAAACTTCCAATTCCGTGACAGTTGGGACAAGCACCATAAGGAGAATTAAACGAAAACAGGCGCGGTGATAATTCCTCCATAACCGCCCCGTGTTCTGGACAAGCAAAGTTCTCTGAAAAGACCAATTCTGAAGAAGATTCTTGTTTATCTGTATCTTTTATAATTTCAATAACCGCAATTCCACTTGATTGTTTCAGGCAAGTTGCAAGAGAATCAACCAAACGCTCCTGAATACCAGGTTTTTTTACAAGACGGTCAATGACCACCTCAATCGTATGAGTAATATTTTTATCTAAGTAAATAGCGTCAGAAAGTTCTCGCACTTCGCCATCCACCCGCACACGGACAAAACCTTGGGAGGCTAAACTTGATAACAGCTTTTTATGAGTCCCTTTTTTACCCCGGACAACAGGTGCGAGGATTTGAAAACGGGTGCGATCGCTTAGTTCTAAAATGCGATCGCACATCTGGTCTATCGTCTGAGGGGCAATACAGCGATCGCATATGGGACAATGAGGTTCACCCGCCCGTCCAAACAACAGTCGCATATAATCGTAAATCTCCGTCACCGTCCCCACCGTGGAACGGGGGTTATGGGAAGTAGACTTTTGGTCAATGGAAATCGCTGGACTTAAACCCTCTATCGCCTCCACATCAGGTTTTTCCACCTGTCCCAAAAATTGCCGTGCATAAGCACTCAGGGATTCTACATAGCGGCGTTGCCCTTCTGCGAAAATGGTATCAAATGCTAGGGAAGACTTGCCAGAACCAGAAACACCAGTGAAAACAATCAGGCGATCGCGTGGCAGTTCTAAATCAATATTCTTGAGATTATGCTGTCTTGCACCGCGAATGCGGATCGTGTTTTGGTTGTTGCTGGAGTTGGGAAGGTGTCCATTTAAGGATACGGCTATCTGCTGGCTATTTGACATATTGGCGGTCTGGGAGAAAGCAGTAGGGGCGAAACAGTTCTTAATATTATCATTGTTGTCTTTACTATGGTAGAACAAGAGTACTGCTTTAGGTGGCGATCGCTATGACTACTACCACAGCTAAAAAACTAACTTTTGAGGAATTTTTGGAACAGTACCCAGATGGCTTAGGCATTTACGAACTTGTGAATGGGAAAATTGTACAGGTGGAACCGACCAGAGCGCATAAAAATGTAGCACGATATCTCGTCAAGTCTTTTGACAGAGAGATTGAACGTTTGGGACTTGATTACATTGTTGACAAGGATATTGTCGTTAAAACTGTAACAGCTTTTCTGAAAGAGCAAGGCAGAAATCCGGATGTGAGTGTAGTGAGTGCATCAAAGTGGAACTCAAATGTAATGGCATATGGTGCTTTGACTGAACCGATCCAGCTGGCTGTGGAAGTTGTCTCAACGAATTGGGAAGACGATTACGTTGATAAACTAGACGAGTACCAACGACTCGGTATCCCTGAGTATTGGATTGTGGACTATCTGGCAATCGCTTCTAGAAGTTATCTGGGTAATCCCAAAGTCCCCACGATTTTTGTTTACCAATTGGTAGAAAGTCAATATCAAGTCCAAAAATTTACGAGTGATCAGCACATTGTATCGCCCACTTTTCCAGAACTAGAGCTAACTGTTGAGATGGTTGTGGGCGCAAGCCAAATGCGAAAACTTTGACTCTTGTTACGCTAAGTTTTGTAAAAATGTTGCCATTGGAATTGCAACCAATGGGAAACTCGCAATCAGTTTGCGATCAGCTGTAATGAGAGGTACCCCCAACTGCTGTGCTAAGACAATATATTCACTAGTAAAGGCAGAACAACCTGATTCAAAAGTAAGCTGTAGAACTGCGATCGCATCAATTGCATACTCACCCTGCTGCATCAAGGTTTCTGCTTCCTGGTAAATCCCAATCGCATCCTCTAAACAGAGGTATCCTTGACGCAGATACAACGCCAGAACGTTACGGAATTCTGATCGCCAAAGATAAGGAGCCACCCATTCTGGATCTTGTTCATAAACAGCTTCTGCTTGTTGCGTTTGTTCACCCTCCAAAAAGAAGTAGGCGATGACATTCGTATCTACAACAATCACAACCTTCCCTCGTTTTTCGCCTCAAACAACTCTGTTTGTGTTAAAAGATGATTGACTGTTTTCTGGCGAAGAGCATGAACTCTTTCCAAAACTTCAGTTTTCTTGAGTTTTGGGGTTGCTACGGCTTGTTCTAGACAAACTAGAATTTCGCTATTTAGACTACGACGATTCTGAGCGGCGTTTTGCTTCAGTTTGTCATAAAGTGTTTCTGGAATATTTTTAAGGGTTAACGTGACCATACACATCAGGGATAACAGTGGAACCATAATGGAACCATAATCACTGAAAAAGTAAATGTCAAGTATAAGTAAAAGGATTATAAAATTCCACTCCGATGTTTTGGATGTCCTTAACATTGCGGGTAATCAAAGTCAGATCGTGAACCTTGGCGGTAGCAGCCAGTAAGCCATCCACTATAGAAACCGGATTAGGAACATTGATTCTCCCCCACTCTTGGGCAATTGCTTGAGTAATTGGAAGGATACGGCTTTCGTAGCCAGTCACAATTTTATTTAACCAAACATCTAGAGCTACAGCAGCTTTTTGGTCGCGTCGCCGAATTCTCTCGATTCCGCTTTCAATCTCGCCAATCACCAAGACGCTAAGAAAAATGTCTTGCTCGTCAACGAGCTCAAACCACCCCGCTACCCCCGGATGGCAGCGCTTGCCTTTGCGTAATTCGAATAGAATATTCGTATCGAGCAAGCAGCCCTTCACAAATCTACCTCACGACTGCGATCTTCTATCCGGTCAAAGTCAGTATCCTCGCCAACATCCGGCATCGACTGCAAGAGTTGTTTCAGTGATGATTGAGAGGAGCGCTCAAGCAAAACTGCTTCCAGAATCGCTCGATGTTCCGCTTCAGCAGAACGACCATTTTGAGCGGCTCTGAGCTTCAGTCGGCGAACTACCTCTTCATCTAAGTTACGAACGATGAGCTGTGCCATAGCTTCTTTGTCATGCTTCTGCTAAAGAATTTTACTTTATGATAGCATTGATATCATAGTTTAATTTTCTATACTTTTTGTTGTGGAATGTTTCCACCAACTGTCAACAGTTAAGCTAGATTTATCAATGGCATTGAAGAGGTATTCTGACTATGCTAGCCAGTGCAACCACATATGAAATTACCTGGCAAAAGTTACCAGATGATTTTGTTTTAGATGACGAACCAGTGGATAACATTAATCAGCCACTACTAGCAGCGGCTTTAACAGAAAGCTTAGAACTTGCTGAAAAATTGCCAGCCAACGCCTTAACTATAACTAACTACGGCATCTGTGCCACTTTAAATAACAAAATTGTCGTGAAAGCTCCAGATTGGGGATTTATACCTTCTATTAAAGTGTCACGCTCAGAAGTTAAGCGGAGTTACACCCCACAACTCCAAGGCGATTTTCCACTCATCGTGATGGAATTTCTTTCGGATACAGAAGGTGGAGAATACTCTAGTAAACCAACTTATCCACCGGGGAAATGGTTCTATTATGAGCAAGTTTTAAAAGTTCCTAACTACGCGATTTTGGAACCAGAAACGGGAGTGTTAGAAGTGTATCAGTTAGATAATTCTGGGCGGTATCAACTTCAAACACCAGATGAGAATAACCGTTACTGGATTGCGAAAATGAACTTGTTTTTAGGAATATGGCAAGGAAGCCGAGAAAATCGCACTGGTTATTGGTTGCGTTGGTGGGATGAAACAGGAGAACTCTTGCTGTGGGGTTGGGAGTTAGCAGCCAAGGAACGACAGCGGGCAGAAAGATTAGCTGCTCAACTGCATGCATTAGGAGTAGAACCGGAAGCTTGAGAGAGCTTTTAGCCATCCATTTGTGAACTCAGGGTTACCTTTGCCAACTCACAATCACTTGCTAATAACTCACTGATTTAGACAGACTTTGGGTGTATCAGGATGACTTTTGCTGCTACCTTGGAAAGTCAAAAGCTATGATTGGGAAAAAGCTTAGTCATCAAAAACTTTATGGCTCTCAATTTATCAAATACAACATTGTCTCAATCTGCAAATCTGAAGCTACATATTTTGATAGAACACAGCAGTGAGGAAATGGTGATTGCTTCTGTTTTAGAACTTCCCAACTGTTTTGTTGAAGCCCCTAACCAGGAGCAAGCTCTAGAAGACATAAAAAAACTGTTGCATTCTCGATTAGAAAAGATAGAAATCTTTCCCTTGGAGATTCAATTGTCTCAAGCAAAACAAACTGAGAATCCTTGGATAAAGTTTGCAGGTGTCTTTCAGGATGATCCTGACTCAATACTGCTCGGATAAGCAAAAATTAGAAACCCGGTTTCTTAAAGAAACCGGGTTTCTGGCACCTCAACTATTCTTAACCGAGCAGTATTGGGAGTGATGGTGACTCGTAATCAGAAGGATTTTTCTCAAATTCCTGGTTTAGTGCTGGAAGATTGGACGTTATGACACTCTGTAGGCTGCAACCCTTTGGGATGGCTAGCAAGGTAAGGTTTGAGCAAGTCGCAACCCCGCGCTAGTAAATCATCAAGATCCAAACTCCACAAAATCACGGTTTTGTCCTTACTAGCAGAGGCAAGTGTTTTGCCATCTGGGCTAAAACTGACGCTGTTAACCTCAGCGCCTGCCCAGTGAGGGTTTTAACGTAGGCTGGGCGAGGTATAATACTCATCAGCCAACCCCTAGGCGATCGCGAAAGTATTGACGATACAAATCACACAAAGGCATTACCTTATTGCCCTGAAACTTGACGATTCCCATACTCCGGAGCTTAAACGCCTCCACAGAACCGACATCCACTGGTATGTCTGACGTAACAACTAGTTTAACCGCAGCCAGCAATTCTGCATCCTCTTCTAAATTTCGCAGATGACGGCGTAGATGGTCACATAATGGTCCTTCTTCTGTAGGTGCGACTTGCTCTAGCTTCTGTAGCGTCATTCTACCACGAGCAATTTGATACAAAGCCACTCGCACCAAATAGGGATGCCCACCCACAAGTGTCATCAGCTCCTCCAGTTGTTCTTGAGTCCACTGTTGAGTTTAAGGTGATTTCTTTTTTCCCTAGTCTTAAGCGATTATCTACAGTTATCTTAGATTTATCAATGGCATTGAAGAGGTATTCTGACTATGCTAGCCAGTGCAACCACATATGAAATTACCTGGCAAAAGTTACCAGATGATTTTGTTTTAGATGACGAACCAGTGGATAACATTAATCAGCCACTACTAGCAGCGGCTTTAACAGAAAGCTTAGAACTTACTGGAAGATTGCCCGCCAACGCCTTAACCATGACTAACTATGGCATCTGTGCCACTTTAAATAACAAAATTGTCGTGAAAGCTCCCGATTGGGGATTCGTTCCATCTATTCAGGTATCACGAGAAGAAGTCAAGCGGAGTTATACTCCCCGACTCCAAGGCGATTTTCCACTCATCGTGATGGAATTCCTTTCGGATACTGAAGGTGGAGAGTATTCCAGTAAACCAACCTATCCACCTGGTAAATGGTTCTATTACGAGCAAATTTTAAAAGTTCCCAACTATGCGATTTTGGAACCAGAAACGGGAGAGTTAGAAGTGTATCAGCTAGATAATTTAGGGCGGTATGAACTTCAAACACCAGATGAGAATAACCGTTACTGGATTGCGAAAATGAACTTGTTTTTGGGAATATGGCAAGGAAGCCGAGAAAATCGCACTGGTTACTGGTTGCGTTGGTGGGATGAACATGGTGAACTATTACTATGGGGTTGGGAGTTAGCAGCCAAGGAACGTCAGGAGAAAGACGCGGCTCTTCGACAGGTAGAACAGGAACGTCAACGGGCAGAACAAGAACGCCAACGAGCAGAACAATTAGCAGCCCAACTGCATGCCTTGGGAGTAGAACCGGAAGTTTAAACTTGGCTTTGATTTATCTAAAATCATATTCTGTAGGTAAAACAAAGTTAGCCAGGGGTCGTTTATGATGCTAATCTTCCAGAAAATCTCTAAAAAAGTTGATCAGCTTGGTGACAGTCTTTTCCTGTTTCTGTTAGAGAAATCAGCCCAAAGAAGTCTCAAAAGTTTAGAAACAGATACTGCCAAAGCTGCTCAACTGCAACAGAAAGTTTTGCTGGAGATTTTGCAGTTGCAAAAGAACACCGAATACGGAAGGAAGTATAACTTTGCAGTCATGCGATCGGTGGTTGACTTCCAAAAAGCACACCCTCTCTCTACTTATGACAACTACCAGGCAATTATTGACAATATCTCTAACAATGGCAAGTTTACACAACTGGTAGCAGAGCCAATTATTCTGTTTCAAGAAACATCAGGAACGACTGGCAAAACGAAACTCATACCTAGAACAAAACGTCTATTTACCACCGTTCAAAAAGCTTTCCAAGCTGTCCAAGCAATCATTCAATCTCACTATCTTAATCAAAAAATATATTCAAAGAACTATCGTGGTCTTGGCTTGGGTAACGCACAGCCACTCAGCTTAACACCAAGTGGTATTCCTAGAGGTGGTGCAACAAGTGGAGGAATCAGACAATCTAAATTGCTGAAGAAAATTTTCCGTCTGTCTTACACTAGCCCTGCTAGCGTCTTCTTAATCGAAGATTACCGTAGCGCTTACTATTGCCATTTGCTGTTTGCTCTACTTGATCCAGACTTAGCATATATATCCTCTAACTATGCCTCAAATGTGTTGGAAGGAATACAAATATTGGAAACACAATGGCGGCGATTAGTCAACGATATCCAGTCGGGTAGCATTGATGAAAGTATACAACTGGATGCTGCCACACGAGAGGAATTGCAAAATTTACTCCAGCCAAATCCTGCTCGTGCTGAGGTACTGAGGACTGAATTTGAACAAGGGATGCAAGGAATTTTACCCCGGATCTGGTCCCGATTGTCCTACATCCAATGCATCACCACAGGGTCAATGGGGCTTTACAAAGAAAAATTGCAATTTTACGCAGTTCAGGTTCCTATTTACTCGGCTGGTTTTGGCGCGAGTGAATCCTGGCTTGGTGTCAACCTCCAGCCAGAAAGAAATCCTCCTGCTTATGTGATAACTCCGCATGCGGCGTTTTTTGAATTTATCCCTTTTAGTGAAATTGATGCCCAGCAACCCACTACAGTTGATTTAACTTCTTTAGATGTTGGCGAAAGTTACGAAATCGTGGTGACAACGGTAGCTGGACTTTACAGATATAGAATGGGAGATATTGTCAAGTGCGTTGGCTACTATCATCAAAGTCCGATGGTCGAATACCAGTACCGACAAGGTTCTCTGCTCAACATTACAGGGGAAAAAGTTAGTGAACAAACAGTTTTTACTGCGATTACTGAAGCGATAAAACTGCTAGAGTCAGACTGCGAACTAGTAGACTACACAACCCGCATAGAATTTATCTCTGGTTCCGGGAGATATGTTGTCTACGTGGAAGTTTCTCAAACATTTTCATCTCTACCAGATTTAAACGAATGCCGGGAGAAAATCGAAGCAGTTATTGCAAGTTTAAATACTGCTTATAAACAGTGTAGAGCAGAAAATAGAATCGACCAACTTGAATTGAAGTTGGTGCAGAAAGACACTTTCAAACTCCTGCAACAAATGTTGCTCTCAACAGGGACTTCCAATTCACAGTTTAAGATGCCACGCTTGTTAAAAAACCCCCAGCAGGTAGAATTGATGGAAAGTATGGCATTCGGGATAGGTTAAGAGAAAATAATTTTTTCATTCGTTGCGGGCGTGTAATCGCGCCCCTTGGGCGCACGGAGTAGAGGCTGTTCCTCGTTCCTATGCTCTGCATGGGAATGTACTACAGGAGGCTCTGCCTCCTTTTAATCAGCTTGAGGCAGAGCCTTGACCAAATGCATTCCTTGTCAGAGATAAGGAACAAGAAAACGGTAATGACAGTTTTCAGGTTAACCCTGGAAACTGTTTTTATTTTGGGCGGTCTTTTTTGACTTTAACTGGCAAAAGTTCAAAGTTCTTTTCTTATAATTAACAAAAATAAAAATACGGTAGAGCAATTACAATTATGATTAAAAAAATAACTTTACTGATGCAAAGTTTCTTAGTAAAAGTTTAGATAAATATATTGATAAAAGAAAGAATTTATGTAAAACCAGATATTAAGATAAAGAAAAAGTTTCCCATCCAGAAACATTGTCTCTTAGGGAAACTAATTAACAGTATTTTGGTGTGAGCAAATTCAGTTGTCCTCAAGCTTAGGCAGAGGAAAATTAGCAAACTTGGATAAAACAGCAGATTTCTCAATTCTTTAGAGTTGAGTCAGTTTTTATTAGCAGTTTATCACTAAATACAGCCATGAGCACGACTTTAAAAAGAAGCGAAAGCGACAATCTGTGGGTTCGGTTCTGTGAATGGATTACTAGCACCGAAAATCGACTCTATATTGGCTGGTTCGGTGTGTTGATGATTCCTACATTGTTAACCGCCGCCATTGTCTTTGTTATTGCCTTTATTGCGGCACCACCTGTTGATATCGATGGAATTCGTGAGCCGGTTTCTGGTTCTTTGTTATACGGTAACAACATCATCACTGGCGCTATTGTACCAACATCTAATGCTATTGCATTACACTTTTATCCCCTTTGGGAAGCATCTTCTCTAGATGAATGGCTCTACAATGGCGGTCCTTATGAGCTTATTGTTTTCCATTTCCTGATTGGTATTTTCTGCTGGTTGGGTCGTCAATGGGAACTCAGCTATCGTTTAGGAATGCGTCCTTGGATTTGTGTCGCTTACTCTGCTCCTGTAGCAGCCGCTACTTCTGTTTTCTTGATTTACCCACTTGGGCAAGGTAGCTTTTCTGATGGAATGCCTCTAGGTATTAGCGGCACATTTAACTTCATGTTCGTGTTCCAAGCTGAACATAATATTCTCATGCACCCGTTCCATCAATTCGGTGTAGCAGGTGTATTTGGTGGTGCGCTGTTCAGTGCAATGCATGGTTCTTTGGTGACTTCTTCTCTCATACGTGAAACCACTGAAAATGAGTCCCAAAACTACGGGTATAAGTTTGGTCAACAACAGGAAACTTACAATATCGTTGCGGCTCACGGTTACTTTGGACGGTTAATCTGGCAATACGCTAGCTTTAACAACTCTCGCTCCTTGCATTTCTTCTTAGCATCTTGGCCCGTTATTGGTATCTGGTTAACTGCTTTGGGTATCAGCACAATGGCATTTAACCTCAATGGTTTCAACTTTAACCAATCAGTGCTTGACTCTCAAGGTCGTGTGGTTAATACATGGGCAGATGTTCTCAACCGTGCTAACTTGGGTTTTGAAGTGATGCACGAGCGCAATGCTCACAACTTCCCACTCGATTTGGCTGGTGGTGAAGCTTATCCTGTGGCTTTACAAGCTCCTGCAATTAATGGTTAGTAATCTTCACAAGAATTGATAACGTTGTTTTTGTGAAGAAGAAAGCGCTCTCTCTATATATATGAGGGCGTTTTTTTGTTGCTTAGTTTTATTGCTGACTTGTATCTGTATTGTTACTTATGGTTTGATAGAGTCAGGAAAATCACTCACTAAAAGTGATATTTAAGTATAGTTTCATAAAGATTGAAGTGACTGTGAAACTCAATTTATTTGCTCACATACCCAGTGCGATCGCTCGTAAGAGCACGACGCTTTACGCAATCGCCTTCACTATCAGCTCAGCTGCAACTCTGATTCAGCCAAGTTATGCTCAACAAAACCAAAAGTTCTTCTGCGGAATAAGCGAGGGTGTTCCAGCAACCTTTGTTTACACCACACGGGGTGACATCCCAATGATTCGCTGGGTTGATGCAGGATTCGCCCCTCCTTGGACTCCTGAGCGGCGCTGTGAAGCAATCTCTGAGAGATTCCGACGATTTTACAACAACGGTACGCTGAATTTCCTCCGCGCTGGTAAGTCCGAGCGTCAACCTGTATTATGCGTTGCTAGCGAAAAAGGTGGTCCTTGTTTGCCTAACGGGGTATTGCTCACCCTCAAACATGGTCAAAATCCCCAGGAGATTCTACAACAACTGCTTAATAATCGCGGTGGGGTTAGTCCCGGATTTATTGAACTCAGTGGTAATAACAGTAAAGCAGTTATTTACTCAGAAAAAGACGCAGCTTACCTTGATGTCCAAAAACTCCTCTCTGAGATGGAAGGTACAGGGGCGACACGTACATCTTGTCCACCAGGACAACCTCTTTGGAAATGTTAAGCAAATTGCAAACTAAACTGACATGCAATGGCGCTTACTTATACTGGTTACCTGTATTGGTGGTTTATCAATCTCGTCGGTAGCGTCAGCACCGAATATCGGGGTTTGTGCTAAGCAACCGTCAACCCAACGTTTGGGAAACCAACTGCAACACAAAGCCAAGTCGATTACAGTCAAAGTTCTATCGAAAGGCTTTCTGGGGTCAGGTATTCTGATTCACAGAAAAAGTTCAGTTTATACAGTACTGACGAATGCTCATGTACTCAAGTCAGGTAATCCTCCATATCAAATTCAAACCCCCAATGGTCATATGTATGTGGCTGATGTCCCCAGTACTAAAGACTCTCCTCCCTACTTTAAAGACAATGATTTGGCTGTTTTGCAGTTTCGCAGTCCGAAAGTGAACTATGCTGTTGCTTCTCTTGGTTCTGCATCAAGTCTGAATGTGGGTAATGAAGTGTTTGCAGCGGGATTTCCCTTTGATTTTGACAGAAATCAGGACCAGGGATTTGTTTTTAAAACTGGTAAAATTTCTTTGATTCTAAAGAAAGCTTTAGAGGGTGGCTACCGAATTGGATATACTAATGATTTGCAAAAGGGGATGAGTGGAGGACCACTGCTCAATCGCTTTGGCGAGGTAGTGGCTATTAATGGAATGCACGCTGAACCTCTTTGGGGTAATCCATATGTTTATCAGGATGGAACTGAGCCGGAACAACCTTTGCGAGAGAAGATGAGTAAATCTAGCTGGGGGATTCCGATTGAGACATGGAAAAATGCGAAGAATCCCACCCCCGTAAAGCTACGCTCCACGTCCCCTCCTCTTAGTAAGGGGAGGGGCGGTTTTGGCGTTAGACAAAACCGGGGTGGGGTTGTGCGGGATTTATAAGCAATTAAGCAAACTTGATATTACTGATTTTGATATAACAATTGGAGCAAAAGTCAAACAATGAATTTCTTTTCTCGTCGTCTTCCAGCAATGTTGATTGGGGCTGCAGTTGTAGTGGTAGAGCCTCAACTAGCTGTAGCATTAACTCCAGTACAGGTCAACAATATTGCTAAAGAATTTACTGTTCTCATTACTGGTAAAGGTACTGGCTCTGGGGTGATTTTTGAACGTAAAGGTGACACTTACTCTGTCATGACTAATCAGCACGTAGTGGCTTACGATGGGAGATATGAGATTCAAACTCCTGATGGAATTCGCTACCCAGTTTACCACAGACGGGTTTTACCTGGGTTGGACATTGCGATTTTGCAATTCACTAGTAATAAAAAATACAACGTTGGCTATTTCTGGAACTCTGACCAAATACAGGAAGGCACAACGGTTTATGTAGCAGGTTGGGCAGTTAGTTTACCAGGTATTACTAACGAACGTCACTATCAATTCACAAAAGGGAAACTTCGCCGCAGTCAACTTAAAAACGCTGATAACGGCTATGCCTTAGTTTATGACAATGAGGCTAAACCAGGGATGAGTGGCGGTCCCGTGTTGGATGAAAATGGTCATGTGGTAGGAATTAATGGGCGAGCCAATACAGAGGTACGATCTCCTCGTATATTAGGGCTTAGATTAGGGATTCCAATTAATAGTGTTTTAACAGCCATAAGTCGTCCAACGACAGGTTCGCCAGCTGCTATTGCAGCTGTTCCACAAAAACGCACTGCTGAGGCTTTAATCAGCTTGGGGGGAGGTAAAGCCGATAGAAAAGACTACCAGGGAGCGATCGCTGATTACAACCAAGCTTTGCTGATTAATCCCAACAATCCTGATGCTTACTTTCAACGAGGTAGCGCTTACTATTATCTGAAAAAGTACGAGGCAGTTCTTGAGGACTTTAACAAGGTACTACAACTCAATCCGGAAAGTTCAGCTGCTTACATTTCCCGGGGTAATTTCTATGCCCAATTGGGAGAACCCCAGAAGGCGATAGCTGATTTTAATCAGGCAAAGCTCATTAATCCTAATATTGAGATTCCGAATCTTATTCTGGTCCCGAATAAGAGAATTAATATTCGGATTCTCCCGAATAATATTCAAAATCCGAATAAGAGAATTAATATTCAGAATTTTCCGAATAATATTCAGAATCCAAAATATAGAATTAATATTCAGAATTTTCCGAATAATATTCAGAATCCAAAATATAGAATTAATATTCGGAATTTTCCGAATAATATTCAGAATCCAAAATATAGAATTAATATTCGGAATTTTCCGAATAATATTCAGAATCCAAAATATAGAATTAATATTCAGAATTTTCCGAATAATATTCAGAATCCAAAATATAGAATTAATATTCAGAATTTTCCGAATAATATTCTGGTTCCAAAGAAGGAAATTAATATCCAGAATCTTCCGAATAATATTCTGGTTCCAAAGAAGGAAATTAATATCCAGAATCTTCCGAATAATATTCTGGTTCCAAAGAAGGA
>JAHHHH010000111.1 GCA_019359415.1 Iphinoe sp. HA4291-MV1
GAATCTTCCGAATAATATTCTGGTTCCAAAGAAGGAAATTAATATCCGGAATCTTCCGAATAATATTCTGGTTCCAAAGAAGGAAATTAATATCCAGAATCTTCCGAATAATATTCTGGTTCCAAAGAAGGAAATTAATATCCAGAATCTTCCGAATAATATTCTGGTTCCAAAGAAGGAAATTAATATCCAGAATCTTCCGAATAATATTGAAATTCCGAATAATATTCGGTATCATTTCAATAAATAGGAGTAGCGGCAAAAAATAAGAAGGTTCAGAGGTACACGCAGCGTCATAGAATTATGACATATGACCAAAAGCAATCGAGTGAGAAGTTAGTATCCGCAAAGAACTTAAATTTCTTCTCAATCAACTCACCTACGAATTACTTGAGAACTTCCAAATAAAATTTCTCAAGAAGGAAAAGGGCTGGGGCGATCGCATCTTGGCAGATACAAAAAAGCTCTTAGAAAATCCTAAGATTAAGGAGATAACATCTCGCCCATCGCGCAGTCAGTAAATTTCTTGCACTCATTCGCTATTTTTGCGCACTTCTTTGCGCCTGGTGCGGGAGACAAAGAACTGATATCAAATAATGTTTAGTAAACAAGGAACAGTCTTCTATGAGAACAGTCCCAATCCAATTACCGGAGACTGTATTTTCTGCTCTCCGCAAAAATCCCGAAGAATTCGTCCAAGAAATGCGGATTGCGGCAGCCGTAAAATGGTATGAATTAGGCGAAATTTCTCAAGGTAAAGCGGCAGAAATTGCTGGACTCACTCGGGCAAAATTTATTCATGCTTTGTCTCGTTACCGAGTCGATTTTATGCAATATACTACTGAGGAATTAGCTGAGGAAATCGGGAATGTTGATTAATCGCGTCATCATTAATTCTTCACCTCTTATTGTGCAACATTTAAACTAAACAATTCCAATATTTCTACTTGAATCGATAGTTATGGCATCACCACTAAAGGTGAAGGCAGTTGCCTGCAAAGCTCCTCTTTAAAAGTCAGTAAGCAGAATTACTACCGCAATTGTTCGCCCAAATCTTAGTTCCAGAAGGTGTCTTTGAAGAAGTTACGATCGCAGGTGAAGATGATGCTGCATCAAGACAACTACCTAGTGTCTCTTGGATACAACGAGTAGAAGTTCCCACGATCACCCCTGAAGTTGCAGCTTGGGATTTAGGCAACGGAGAATCACAAGTGTTGAGTCTAGCTTTGAAAACTTCAGTCAACAGTGCAGCTATTGTTGACGATAGAGCAGCGCGGCGTTGCGGTCAAGTCTTGGGCATCACTACCATTGGTACCGGAGGTATACTCATAAGAGCGAAACGACGCGGACTGATTAAGAGTGTATCTTCAGGAATTGAAGCCTTACGCAATGCAGGTTTATGGTTATCTGATAATGTGGTGAATCTGCTCAAACAACAAGCCGGAGAGTAAGTCCTATATTCTTGAACTGTGCAACATCACGCGACTACCGCCTATGAAAAAGCGATCGCTCAAGATAGAAAATTATTAAGCTAATTCCGTAAGCAAAATGGCTGATTGCTTTCTCAAAATGCCTGTTTGCTTACTCAAATGAGTAGTTCACGCATTCATTTTGGTGTTTTCAGTAAGCAAAATGGCTAATTGCTTTCTCATTTAAGTAGTTCACGCATTCATTTTGGTGTTTTCCGTAAACAAAATGGCTGATTGCTTTCTCAAAATGCCTGTTTGCTTACTCAAATGAGTAGTTCACGCATTCATTTTGGTGTTTTGGGCAAGCAAAATGGCTGTGGAGCGATCGCTCTTACTAAAGTCCGCTCCAGGAAGTGCGATCGCCGTCTCATCTCGCAGTCAGTAAATTTCTTGGCACTCATTCGCTATTTTGGATTCATATCCCAGCATTAAAAATCTGTTGGGCAGTTAAGGTAAGTTCTGGGAATGTAGGAGATACAATATGGTCATCACCTCGAAACTTGGTAACTCGATACTCACCTTCATCCAATGAGCAAACCAAAATAGTAGGTTGTTTTGGATCTCCTATAAACTCTCTTCCGCCTAAAGCAGCATAATCTACAATCCAATACTCACTAATTCCCATTTCCTCGTAATCAGCATATTTTTTGAGATAATCATCACGCCAATTAGTACTAACAACTTCAATCACTAAAGATATTGATGCAGCTTGAGTGATGAATGATTCATCTTCCCATACCGGCTCATTTACAAGATTGTCGTTGTTTAGTATCAGTACACCTGGGGAGTATCCAGATTCATGAAGAGGTGGTTTGATGATTACAGTTTTTGGTATGAAGTACGGAAGCTTTAGCCGCAGGAATTCAGATGTTGTTTGGGAAGCTAAAAACCCAACAACTCTTTCATGTTTCCCTTTTGGCAAAGCCATTTCTACAATCACTCCATCATATAATTCATAACGACGTTCCGAATTTTCAGGATACCAAGCTACGAATTCTTCAAAGGTTACTAGCTTGGTTTTTGGTAAAGCTTGAGTCATGGTTATTACCTCAACTAAGGATGGCAAAAAGACTGATACAAATGGGCAAGGGGCAAGGGGCAATGGGCAATGGGCAATGGGCAATGGGCAATGGGCAATGGGCAATGTTCGATCCCTAGTTCCCAATTCCCAATTCCCAATTCCCATCTGTATCAAAATTAGATGCGCTTATCCTGAACTCTATTTGGACGGTGTGGACGCGCTTTCACGAATCTCGAACGAATTAATCATTGCTTGTGCAGCCTCTAAAAAAGTATCATATTGACTTTCTTCCGCTGTGTAAGTCACGATATATGCTTTTTTGTTATCTTTTACTGTCCAAACTGCCATCATTTTAACATTATATTGCTCTTGCTTCCCTGTATAAACAACTTTATGTGCTGGTAGATTTGCCAGTTTAGTCGAATGCGATTCATGAATTCTCGGACTTGTTAAAAACTGAGTGATTTCATTAACTCTTGAGTTCGTATAATCAGGTAATGAAATAGATTTTTTCAAATCGTGCATTTCTACAGACAATTCTGGTTGAAAAGATTTTGAATCATTATTTTGACGAGGAAAGAATTTAGCAACATCACCCGTAAATCCATCTTCTTTTCTGTCAATTACCCAACCTTTAGGATATTTCATCCTTATCATAAAAAAGTTAGAACTCTCATAAGTCAAGAATTCTGTCTGAGTTAACGATGAATCATTACGCGATGAGCCAAATTTTTGTAATGTTTCCGGACGAACCAACACGACTATACAAGGTACAATAGCAACCAACACCAAAACTAAGATAATTCTTCTATTTTGCCACCACTTAGATTTATTATTTGTGACTAAGCTTGAAAGCGCTTGTAAAACCTCATTCACTGACTGGTAACGCTGACGAAAATCATAACGTACCATTTTGTCTAAAATATCTGCTAGCTGAGGTTTAACTTCTTGTGCTAGATGTCGCCAAACAACTTCATGAGTGTCTGGACTTCTTGGGAGTTGCTCAGGCAAAATTCCTGTGAGGAATTGAATAGCAGTGATACCCAAAGCATAAATATCGCTGCTAAAGTGTGGATTACCAGTAGATTGTTCAATTGGCATATAGCCGCGAGTGCCAATAATTGTTTTCCCCTGAGAGCTAGCTCCCAAAGAACTGATTTCTTTAACGGCTCCAAAATCGATTAAAACTAGCTTTCTATCCGAGGCGCGTCTGATTAAATTTGCTGGTTTAATATCGCGATGAATAACGTTTTGCTGATGAACAAACTCTAACGTATTTAAAATGTCATGCAAAAAGGTAATAACTTCATCTGCACTCCACTGTCTACCTTGTGCAAATTCTCTACTGAGAACATCACCTTCTATATATTCTTGAACTAAATAAAATTCCCCATTTTCTTCAAAGTGAGCTAAAAGACGCGGAATTTGGTCATGATTGCCTAACCTGTAGAGGACTTGTGCTTCCCTATCAAATAAACGTGTTGCTGTCTGCAAAGCAAACGCACTGGTTAGCTGGGGTTTGAGTTGCTTGACAACGCAATGAGGTTTGCCGGGTAGATCCTTATCCTGAGCCAAAAAAGTCTCACCAAATCCTCCCTTTCCTAATTGTCTGATAATTTCGTAGCGCCCTCGAAGCATTTCATTCACCTAAAGGTGCATAAGTTTTTACTTACCTGATGGTTGATACAGATTGTGACACAGAATTTGATTTAGTAAAAGTATCTATACTATAGGGGTATGGGCAAAAATTGGTGTCCATTTAAGCCAAAACCTTGTAATTACATTACATCATGCTTTTATGCTTGCCCACGATTCTCGCATAACCCCACCCCGGTTTTGTCTTGCGCCAAAACCTCCCCTCCCCTTAGCAAGGGGTGGGGTTAAATCAACGTGGAATAAAGGTTTAAACGTGATTTAGCTTAGCTTCGTTCAATGCAATGCACGGTTCTTTTAACCTTATACATCTTTCATAGACTTTTTAGACATCCTCTTAGAGGTCATTTATAAAGTAAAAATAAAATTTTTGTAGGGTATGTTAGGCGCACCTTTTCGATGTGATTTGTCACGAAAAACGTGATGCAAGCGCCTAACGCACCATCTGAGATAGCGGTGTGTTACGGCTTTAGCCTAACACACCCTACCTAAGATTTACTTTATAAATGGTCTCTTATAATTGAAGTAACAATCTTGATTAATTTTAAATAAAATATGGTTCAAACTCGTGCAATATCAAAAACTATCAACACTCTAGTTGATTTAAAGGAGAGGTTTAATCTTGTTCCTACACAAGATGATGATTTTTTCTTGGAATGGACACAGGATTTACCCGAATTAACTGACCAAGAAATTAAGATTTTAGAACAAATACAAAGTCGATTTTATCGTCATCGAGAAAGAGGTTCTTTAGCAGAAGGGACTGTTAATCAGTTGTTGATTTCTCCGTTACTAACATTAGCGGGTTTGTATGATGAGCCTTTCTTTGTTACTACTGAGCCGGAAGTTGAAATAGTTTTACAAGACAAAGATGAGATATTACGTGGACGCATTGACACCTTAATTATTCAACAGCAATTTTGGGTGTTAGTCGTTGAATCTAAATCGACTATTGCTTTCACTATAGCCCTTCCCCAAGCTCTGACATATATGATGGCAAATCCTCATCCAGAACGTTTTGTTTATGGAATGATTACGAATGGGGATGAATTTCAATTTATCAAACTTGCAACTCAAAATCAGCCTCAGTACGATTTATCTAATATCTACTCTCTTCTCATCCCGCGTCGTGAACAAATACAAGATATTCTACGTGTGCTCAAAAATATAGGTCAAATTATGTACAAATTATCTCAGTAGTTAGACATCATTAAACTTATTGATGGGGTTCCCCCTACACCCTTACACCCCGCCCGAAGGGCGTTGACTCAAAGTATTTCGTCTAAATAGATACAATTACTAATTTTTGGATAGTTTAGAGTAGATGATTTTAGATTTTAGGGTTTAACTAGAATCTAATCCATAATTGCATCTAAAATCTAAGTCTAAAATCCACAATCAACAAAGCATGGCAGATCTGACTCCTAATTCTAGTTTTGGCTTGACACTCCGCTTGGAGATTCCTAACCGCATCGGAATGTTGGCTAGCGTAACCAAGGCGATCGCAACTAGTGGCGGTAATTTTGGTCAAATTGATTTAATTGAGCAAACAAGAGCTGTTTCCATTCGCGATATCACCGTTGATGCAGCCAGCACTGATCACGCTGAGATGATTGTGCAAGCGGTGAAAGCTGTGCCAAATATTAAGGTGCTCAATGTCTATGATCGCACTTTTAATTTACATCGTGGCGGGAAAATTAGCATTGCCAGCAGAATTCCCCTCAGAAGTGTATCTGACTTAGCAATGGCTTACACGCCAGGAGTTGGAAGAATCTGTAATGCGATCGCGCAAAATCCCGAAGAAGTTTACAACTTAACCATTAAACAAAACACTGTTGCTATTGTTACCGATGGCAGTGCTGTTTTGGGATTGGGAAATCTCGGTCCAGCAGCAGCCTTACCAGTTATGGAGGGCAAAGCTATGCTGTTTAAGGAATTTGCTGGGATTGATGCCTTTCCCATCTGCCTTGATACCCAAGATACTGATAAGATTATCGAAACAGTCAAAAATATTGCTCCGGTATTTGGGGGTGTGAATTTAGAGGATATCGCTGCTCCCCGCTGTTTTGAAATTGAAGCGAAACTACGACAGGAATTAGATATTCCCGTTTTTCACGATGATCAACATGGGACGGCAATTGTCACCTTAGCAGCGTTGTTTAACGCCCTCAAGCTAGTACACAAGTCAATGGCAGATATCCGCATCGTCATTAACGGTGCTGGAGCTGCTGGTGTGGCGGTTGCCCGATTGCTCAAAAAAGCAGGAGCAGAAAAAATTTGGATGTGCGACTCAAAAGGTATTCTTTCTAACAGCCGCACTGACTTGACAGAAGAAAAGCGCGAATTTGCAGTGAAGGCTCAAGGAACCTTGGCAGGTGCTTTGCAAGGTGCAGATGTCTTTATTGGTCTGAGTGTACCAGGGGTTTTAACACCAGAAATGGTGCGTTCTATGGTAAAAGATCCAATTGTGTTTGCAATGGCAAATCCTATTCCCGAGATTCAGCCAGAGTTGGTCAAAGACGATGTTGCAGTCATGGCGACAGGGCGCAGTGACTACCCAAATCAAATCAACAATGTCCTAGCTTTTCCTGGTGTGTTCCGTGGTGCATTGGATTGTCGGGCAGAAACAATTACTACCACAATGTATCTGGAAGCAGCTAGTGCGATCGCATCCTTAATTAAACCTTCAGACCTTGACAAACAACACATCGTTCCTTCTGTGTTTGATGAGCGAGTCGTGACTGCTGTTGCTGGTGCTGTACAACGCGCAGCGCGTCAGGAGGGTATTGCTCGTGGTTAGTTAGAAAAACAAGATCCCTGACTTCTCAAAGAAGTCGGGAATCTGTGTCTTTCAGATTGCTATATTATATTTTTTGCCTCTAAATCTTGTCCATTTTGGTGCAAAATGAAATGGGTCACTTGCCCTTGGTCAACTGGAGCAGATTACGTGTTCGGGGATTGTAAATTGGTCTTCTCATCAACGAGCCTCAATCTGCTTGACTGCTGTCAGCGCCGAGAAACTTACGCCAGCAGTCCCTTCGCCCGGATGGGTGGAGTCACCAACAAGCCACAGATTTTTGATGGGTGTACGATTGGCAAAACCAAAGGGACCGAAAGTTGATATCCTTTGACCAATACCACCAACAATACCCTGATCTCGTGCTGTGTATCGTGCAAAGGTACGGGGAGTGGCTGCTTCTACATGAACAATAGTTTCTGGTTTTAGATAAAAGAATTTTGCTAGACGGGAGATAGCATCTTCTGTATACTGTTGCTTTAACCCCTCATAATCCTCAGTCAGCCACCACTGTTGTGTATCTACAAAGGAAGAAGCAATAATTGTTGCTTTTCCATCTGGGGCGCGACCATCTCCTGAATGACTCACAGAAACAAACAGGGAATTATTCTCGCCAATTGGACCTTTGGTATCATACATAAATTGGAGATGGGGTGGACATCCAGAAGGAACGGCGCTTTCGTCTACACCCAGATACACAATGAAAGCACTTGAAGCGGGCGGTAGTTTTTCTACTCGTCGCTTATAACCATTAGGAGCTTTATTGCCTAATAACTGTACTAAATTCTGCACAGTGACATTAGCAACTACGTGGTCAGCTGATTCTGTCCAGACTTCGCCAGTTCTCTGGTTACAAATGACGACAGCAGTCACTTTGCCCTTTTCGACTTTGACATGTTCCACCGTGTGGCGCATGAGCAACTTACCACCTTTTTTTTCTAGGGCTTCTACCAGGCGATCGCTGAGGACTTGCATACTACCCTGGAGGTGATACAATCCCTGTGGCAACTGCGATACATTCAACGCTGTTGCTGCATAAAGTAAAGCTGTCTCTTCGGCATCTACCTGAGAGTAAAGTTTGAGTTGCAAATCCAAAAATTTTTTTAAACGGTGGTCGTTTCCTAGCTTATAAGCACGCAATGCATCTCCAACTGTAAACAAAGTGTAGGGTACGGTTATGAATGTACTAGGACGCACGGCTTTGGTAAGTTGCAGGAAATCCCACACGTTACGTGGCGGTAACACTGGGTTACGTCTTTGAAATTCCCAACTCGCTTTAAACAAAGCTTCCATCAACTGCCAAAAAGGTTCGCTAAGCGGAAACTGACGTTGTCGTTCCTCTTGCCATTTCTCTGGATCTCGCCAAACGTTGATTGGTCTCTCCTCTGTGGGCAAATATACTGCACAAGCTGGGTCACAAGGTGTTGCTTTCGGTAAGTCAATTTCTAATTCTGTGAAAATACGATGATGAATTCCCCCTGGTTCCAATCCTGCTACTTGAGTAGCTCCCACATCAAAGGTAAATCCTTTACGTTTAAAGGTAGAAGCACAGCCTCCTGGTACGAAGGCTTGATCCAGGATTAAGACACTGTAACCTCTATGTGCTAATAACGCACCAGCAGTCAGTCCGCCAATTCCGGCACCGATAACTATAATGCGGGATTTGCTTTTGCCATTATTATAATCATCTGGCATTGATCTTTATGACATGTTTCTTAATATTTCTAATTATGATTTTATAATATATGTAAATACTAAGGGGTTGAGCTTAGACTGTTGGCAAAATTAAAAAGTCGCGTAGTTGCTTGCCAATCGCTTCTAAGGAAAAGGACTGCTCAGCCCGATACCGAGCACGCTTACCGAGTTCACGCATCCAAGTTTCGTTATCTAAGATACGCCCGATGGCTGAAGCCAGCGCTGTTGAGTCACCGCGCGGCACTACAAGTCCCCCTGATATCTCGCCATCTTTAAATATATCAGGTACTCCGGGCGCGTCAGCTGCTACCACAGGCAAGCTACAGGACATGGCTTCGATGGGTGCTACGGGAAAGCCTTCGTGTCGAGAAGGGAGGGTATATACATCAGCCGCCGAGAGATAACGTTGAATAACAGAGCGATCGCGCACATATTCATCTCTCCATATCACCCCTGGCAGTTGCATCTGAACAAGACGTTGGTGCAACTTTTCTGCGTCACTCCCTGTTCCCATAAGCAGCAGCCGTAAGTCTTTTTCAGGACGTTCAGACACGACTTGTTTCCAAGCATCTAGCAAAATATCCAGTCCCTTACGATGTATTTCAATACGACCATGATAAACGACAACCTGAGCATGAAGTGGAATACCCAGCGCCGCTCTTGCCTCAGAGCGCTCCATTGCGCGCCAATTTACCACATCCATTGGGTTGAAAATTTGCGCTACCTTTGTAGATGGTATGCCGTAGCGAGACTGGACTCGCTGTGTCTCGCTTTGGGTTGCGATAATCAAACCAGCGCAAGCACCTATTGTAAGAGGGCGCAAAGGACGTTCCAAGCGGGACATCTGAAAGTCACCTCCTTGGAAAGTTGCAAACACTGGTAAGCGCATCAATTGCCCTAACAACACGCAAACATCAAAGCGAGCATACTCATATTCCTGACACAAAATAGCTTGGCAACCCTCACGTCGCAGTTCACGAGCAAGTAACCCTAAGGGTGTCGCTAAGTAAGGTGCGACATGCTTAAGCACAGCAAACAAGCGGCGACGAACTCCACGCACATCCCCAAATACATCCTTGACAGTCCATCCATGAGGGTTCAGCATCGGACGGCGAGCAACTTGATAAATCTTAGTAGTTGGCAAGACACAAATTGTTGCACCTGTCGGCGCGTGAGTGTAGCGCGTCGGTTCGTTGACACGGGCAGAAATACAGAACAATACCGTCCGCACTCCTGCCAACCGCAAAGCATCAACATAACCGAACAGCCAGCCACCTGTCATCTCTTTACAGTAAGCTTCAAAGGAAACCCCAATGGTGTCCAAAAAATCTTCAATTAACTCGCCCCAGTGTAGTAAGGCGATCGCTGGTCGTAACTGAGTGTTCATTATTTATTTTCCTATATCGTTCACTAAACTGTATTGGCTTACATTGCCTTTTGCCAAACTGACGCGGTTTCTGTACCCATTGCTTGTGGTTTATGAAGGTAATAACTCACCCATGTCAGCGGACTAAGCATCGTACACAAGAATTGACGCCGACGATGAGATAAGCGTGAAAATGCAATATCATGACCAAGAACCGTTAGGGGATTAATAAACGTGGCGTATCTCTGGTAGGGCAAATTTATCAAAGCCTTGAGTTCTGCTAAAGTGTAGCCACGTCGGACATGACCCCACTGTGCCATAACTTCTGTCTCATCGGGGCAGATAGATTTCATGAATTCGTAGTAGGGAAACCGCCAGTTTTCATTGGGAGTACTAATTAACAGAAAACCACCCGAACGCAACACTCGCAAAGCCTCTGATACTGCCTTTTTATCATCTGGTACATGTTCTAAAAGGTCGAACATTGTCACAGCATCAAAAGATTGATTTTTAAAGGGTAAATCAGTAGCATCTGCACAAACAAAGCGCACCCGTTTTTGTTGGTTACATGGAGCTTGAGTGTATTCAGGGTTTAAATCTATATTGGTAACTTTCGCCTCAGGAAATAACAGAGCAGTTAAACCACTTTGACCACCCCCAACTTCTAAAATATCTTGAAAGGGTTTGTCGGGAGTAATGCGGTGGATAGCACGCATCTTTTCCCGATAAAAAAATCCTTGAGTTAGGGGTTTTGGAAAAGGATTCTGGGACAGGAAATAAGTTAATGGCGTTTTATACATAAATGTGTGTTTAGCTAAGGATATAAGCAAGTTTAAAATGTATTTTTTTGATTTACATATACAGAAATCCTACTTTTAAATGGATGGACAAAATTAAATTAATGGTGGGCATTGCCTGATATGTTTCTGATATGTTTCACTTATTTATGTCCATCTACTTGTCAAGTTTATAATTCAAGTTTCTTTTTTGCCTGTAAATTGTGATATTGTAAGTAATATTGCACTCCTGAAAAACAGCCTAAGACTTCTGCTAACAGCATCATTTTGTTGAAAGATTTAAAGTCCTTTAAAAGTCCAGATAAAAACCGCCGAGTATAGTATTTCGGTAAGGCAACAAATAGACGATGCAGATTACCCCAGTGCTTATATCTAGCAAACTGAAGCAAAAGGGCTGCCACATGACCACGCATATACTGATACATTTGGTATTTTAAGCTATCTAAGTCACTGCGATGGTAGTGGTAAACTACAGCGATTGGTTCATAGCGACAAAACCAACCTTCAGCTAAGATTCTGTACCAAAATTCTGAATCTTCACTACATCCTGAAGCACCTGCGCCCAGCCGTTCGTCAAAGTACCCTACTAGCTCAAACACTTTGCGCCGGAAAGCCATATTAGCTCCAGCACCAATACGCCAAACAGGAACACCTCGGTACCTCATATCCTCAAAGAACTGAGAATCAAAAGTGAGAACACGGTATCCTTGGCTAAAGCCTCCAAAGCCTTTTTCAAAGGCTACTTGCGCTTCTGTTTCTAGTTCTCCTGGTAGAACTAGCCCGGTAACAGCCATCACCTTTGGGTTTTCAAAACCTTGTTGCAATCGTGCAATCCAGTTAGGATGAACCTCGACATCATCATCAGTGAAGGCAATTATGTCGCCGATACTGTGGCGAATGCCAGTATTACGAGCGATACTCAGCCCCGGACGAGATTCTAACACGTACTGAATATCGGGCATTTGAGCAACTAGTTGGCGTGTTGCGTCATCCGAAGGGGCATTATCAACAACTATAATCTGTAGTGGAGGTTGCGACAAATTTTGCAGCGATCGCAAACACCGCACCAACTGTTCTGGTCGATTTCGCGTACACACAACTACGGAAACTGAACCACTCACAGATTGCAAGCTGCATTCTTGCAGTTTTTTGAGGGGTTGCTGCAATCCCATGAGCGATTGAAAATCAACAGGTGTATCCCTTGAAGGGTTTTGAGAAATGACAGGCAAAGGTGCTTTAAAACCGTGGTTTAATAAGCGATCGCCTACTGCTGGTGTTATCTTTTGCACAGCCAAATTCGCTAGTTGCGTAGCAGACATTGGCAATTGTGCTGCGGAAATTTCTTCATGAGCAAGGGGAAGGTCACACCACCAAAAAACCGCATGGATACCTTGATACTTTGGTTCAGCCCTGAGTGCAGGGATGTCTTCATTCAATTTAATGTGTATAATTTTCCAGGGAGCAAAGCTATTCACAAAAATTGCCTCCGAATTTGCTCTGCACGTCGCAGTGAACGAGGGTATTCTCCGAAAATTCCCACAATACCACCCCAAAACTCTGCCAAGATCATCTCTAGAGGTAGGGGATGCTGATTCCTCAGACATTGCTTGACTTGACGCAACTCGTATTTCAACCACCAAAGAATCGTTTTGCTCAACGCAGAGCGTTTGGGAGGGTCGCTTATGTAGGATTTAACTATAAACGCCATAAATCCTAAACCCCAGGTCCAATATTGATGACGCAGTTTTTCGTATTCCCGACGATGTCTATGAAAAACCATATATTCAGGTTCATAAACGAGTGAGTAGCCCTCTCGGATAAGCCGATAAAAAATATCTAAATCGTCACCTCCTGGGCGAGGAGCGGCTAGGGCTTCGTCAAAACCACCCAGTCTAAGTAAAACGTCCCTGCGAAATGTCATATTGCATCCGGCTCCAAATATTCCTGCCCCACACGGATAATGACTATTACCTGGTAGAATTTGACCGTAGTGAATTGTCTCAAAGCCGCGACGAAAACCACCCCGTTGCTCAAACAAAATTTGCGCTTCTGTTGCGAGTTCATAAGGTAAAACCAGACCAGTAAAACCTGCTGCATCAGGATTTTCGGCAATAGCTGCGCTCAATCCGCGCCACCAGTAACGATCTACTACCACATCATCATCAATAAAAGCAATCATCTCACCAGTCGCTTCCTGGAGTGCTCGATTCCGAGCAAAGCCTAACCCTGCTTTCATTTCTCGAACGTAGCGCACCTCAGGTAATTCAGCGCACAGTTGTTGTGTCCGTTCATCACTTGGAGCATTATCAATCACGAGCACTTCAAAAACGCTGTCTGCATTCTGAAGCGCCAGTAAATGATTTAAGCAACGAGTCAAATCATCTGGTCGATCTTTAGTACAAATTGCCACTGTCACAGAGGGGAGTGGTTTAAAATCTGCTTTAGTAACTAATTCCTCTCGTATACTTTCCTCAAGAAGTTTAGTTCCGATTTCCTTGGCAATCAATTGAGCTAAATCATCCGGAGTCAGTACACTTTTTCCAGGTAGCGCTTGCATGAAAAAGCCAATGGGTTTTTCTTGGCGTCGCAAAATCAACGCAACACCTGTATCACTTTCTGAAAGTGAGAGAGTGGGTAAAGGCTGGGTAACTTCGATTTCAATGATACTGTAAGGCATACAACGCTAAAAGCAGCTTTTCAAGTGTGAGCATTGCGGTATTGCAAATAATAAAGTTGAGCGAACAATCCATCTCGTTCAAGTAACTGTTGGAGATTACCTTGTTCGATAACCCGCCCTTTATCGAGTACGATAATTTGATCAGCTTGTTCAATTGTAGATAGACGATGGGCGATCACAATCACTGTACGGTTTTGACTTAGAGTATTGAGGGCTTCTTGAATCAAGTGTTCAGAAATACTATCAAGAGCATTTGTCGCCTCATCGAGAATGAGAATCTGTGGATTGCGGACAATAGCACGAGCTAAAGCAATACGTTGTCTTTGTCCTCCTGAGAGTCGAACTCCGCGATCGCCTACTTTAGTATCATAACCTCCGGGCAATTGCATAATAAATTCATGAGCATTGGCAAGTTTTGCCGCTTCTATAATTTCCTGTTCCGTTGCATCTAAGCGACCATAAGCAATATTCTCCATGACACTTGTACTAAACATATACACATCCTGGCTGACAATCGCAATTTGATGACGCCAGTCAGTTAAATTCAATTCTCGTAAGGGGTATTCTCCTATATAAATTTCCCCTGATGTCACATCAAAAAAACGGCATATCAAGCCAATGAGTGTAGACTTTCCCGCACCCGAAGGACCAACAATAGCAGTCGTTTTTCCCTTGGGAATACAAATGGAAACGTCTTGAAGTGCGAGTTCTTCTTGAGAATTGTAGCGAAAGTTGACAGATTCAAAATAAATCCCTTGTTCTAAACTTTTCAAGGGAATCTGACCTGAATGAATATAAGGTTTATCAGATTTATCTAAAAAGTGCATGACATCCTGGATAGAACTTGTCAAACCTATCAGTGTCACCCGCGTACTATCCAATTGTTTTATCTGTGGTTGTAAGCGGTAAAGAATAAAAATAAAAGTTAGTAACGTTGGTAAGGAGCTTGGATCTTGCAGTAGAGCAAGTACCATAATAACCAGAAGTAGAAGAGATGATAAGACTTCGGATATTGGCTGTACTGTTCCAGAAAAGATGTCGAGTTTCAAAAAGGTATTCACAACCTTTTCTGATGCTGCATCAAAACGTTTTTGCTCATAAGCTTCACGTCCAAAGGACCGAATCACCTTCATTCCTGCTAAACCTTCCCACATCCGATTAGATAAATTTGAGTTCGCTTCTACTGCTTGTTCTCCTAAAGTTTTTACTCGGCGAGTCACAAACTGAATGAAAAGGGAAATCAGTACCATCAAGACAGTAAATATTAAAGTCAATTGCCAAGATATAAGCAGCAATAAAACTACATAAACAGTAACTGTGCAAATACTAATAATCAGAGTGACTAAAGTCGATAAAGCAGTCGTAGTTTGCCATGTTTCCCTTGCCAAAGTGTTTATCAATTTCCCAGAATCCTGACTTTCCAAAAAGGAAGAACTAACGCTCAGAAGTTGGTTGAAAATCCCTGAACGCAATCGATGTCCAATTCGTGAACTTAACCAAGAAAATAAAACCGTATTACTATAGGATAGACAGTTTTTCAAAAAAATACTGCCTAAGATGCATAAAGCAATAATAGTAATACGGTCACTACTTGAAATATTCACAAAAATTTTGTTCAGAATATTTACAAAAAAACTGTTACTTGCTGTTTGAGAAGTGTTTTGAACAAAACTTTGTAGAAGCGGAATAAATAAAATAATCCCAAACCCTTCAAAAAATGAGGACAAAACTCCTAGAACGACAATTGCAGGAATTGCCCAACTATAGAATTTCAATAGCGGTAATAAGGTTTTCATGACCTTTGCCTCTTTCATGCTGTTCCTTTATTTTGGCATGAAGGTTTTAGGAAATCATTAAAAACCTTTGAACACTTACCTAAAGAGATAATGAGCGACAAAGCTGCAAAACTTTCAACCATCTTTGCCACATAATCCTACCGTGTGGTTGCCACGGAAGTTTGTAAGGTTGGTACATTCGGCTTTGGATATCAGAAACTGTAGTCAATTGACTAACAGCAACGCTATTTTTTTGGAAATCTAATTTTTCCCGAAACTGCAACCAAGAATGATGATCTTGCCAAATCAAAGATGTAATAGGCTTAGCTGCAATTTTTAAAAGGCATTCAATTATACATTGATAGACTGGTCGAAGTAACAGCGGAGTATAGTCTAATTTGATGGCTTTATATAACCAAATTAGAGTACTCCAATAATCTCCGCTCGCTCTACTTTTCCATGCAAGATAGACGTAATAAGAGCTAGCAGACCAATGATATATGTGAGTAGGTATTTGTGGATATCTTCTCTGAAAATCTGCCATCATCAGATTATAAGACCTCTCCATTATCTGACATTTGTTAGACATACTTGCTTTGACCTGACGATACCCAATCAAAAACTCAGGTACAACTCGGAATTGATAATGTTCAGCAATACGCAAGTAAATATCCCAATCCTCACAACCTTGCGCATTCTGCTCTCTTAGTTTGTGGTTGTAACCACCAACTTTCTCAAAACAAACTCGACGAATCAGAGGGACACTTGCACTGCTTATAAAGTTTGTATATAGCAGAGCTGGGTAAACCTCTCCCTCTACGCTGAGAACATTCAAATAGTGATGAGGAGTGTACTGTCCTACAATTGCATCTTCTTCATCAATAAACACTGACCAGGCATAGACTAATCCTATCGATTGCCCTGCCTCTAACATACATTGCACTTGTTTTTCTAGTTTCTGGGGATACCAGATATCATCAGCATCAATCGGTGCAATGTATTCACCTCTAGAATTTTCAATTGCTAAATTACGAGCCGATGCTACTCCCGAATTTGATTGTTTCAAAAGAATGATGCGACTGTCTTTTTGAGCAAAAGATTCTACAATTTCAACTGTTTTATCTCGCGAACCATCATCGACTACTAAAATTTCTATATTTCCATAGGTTTGAGAGATAATTGATTGCAAAGTCCGACTGATGAAGGCTTCTGCGTTATACGCAGGAATGATAACTGAAACTAATGGCAATTCACCCTTCATTTTATTCACCATATTGTGGATGACGGATTAGCTAGCCAGAAAACAAAAGCAGATACGAATTTAGCAAATGTTGTCAAAAGAAAGGTGTTTTTACTTCAAAAATGCTCACTTTGCGAAATAACAACTACATTTTACACAACTAGTGTCAAATATAACTAGTGCTGAAAATCAACTTGAGATTTGTAAATACTTGATTAGAACAGCTTATTGACTGATGAGAGACGCAGGTAATGAAAATACTAGTATCCTAAAAAGGTTAGTCTGTAAGGGTTTGCTCATTAATATTAGTTATAAACTGAATAATTTTGGTACAAGGGTTTGCTCATTAATATTAGTTATAAACTGAATAATTTTGGTACAAATTTCAGTCCTAGGTAAGATAAAGAAGTGTAGGCTTACCCCACAAGTACAAATGACCTCAACACTGCTAAACTTTCCTCGTCTTAATTCCCCAAAGCTATATCAATTGCCTGATGGTTTGACTATAGTGGCAGAGCAGATGCCTGTTGAAGCAGTTAACCTAAGCTTATGGGTTAACGTTGGTTCAGCTATTGAGTCAGATACCATTAACGGTATGGCTCACTTTCTCGAACATATGGTTTTTAAGGGAACTGAGCGATTGGCAAGCGGCGAGTTTGAACGTCGAATTGAAGAACAGGGTGCTGTAACTAATGCCGCCACAAGTCAAGACTATACTCATTACTACATTACAACTGCTCCCAAGGATTTTGCAGAACTTGCCCCACTGCAAATTGATGTAGTACTTAATGCCAGTATACTTAATGAAGCCTTTGAACGCGAACGACTGGTCGTTCTGGAAGAAATTCGACGCTCGGAAGATAATCCTCGTCGCCGCACTTTTCAACGGGCGATGGAGATGGCTTTTGATAAGTTACCTTATCGACGTCCAGTTTTGGGACCAGAAACTGTCATTTCCCAATTGCAACCTCAGCATATGCGAGATTTTCATGCAACTTGGTATCAACCTCATTCAATAACTGCTGTGGCTGTAGGTAATTTACCCGTGGAAGAGTTAATTGAAATTGTCGCTTTATGTTTTGAACAAGCTGTTAACACTCAACACTCACCACTCACCACTCACCATTCACTAGCTCACCCTGAATCTCCGTTTACAGAAATTATCCGTAAAGAATTTGTTGATGAGAGCCTCCAGCAAGCAAGGCTAGTCATGGTTTGGCGAGTTCCTGGGTTGAACCAATTAGAGAAAACTTATGCATTGCATGTTTTAGCAGGAATTTTGGGACATGGATTAACATCAAGGCTAGTAAGGGATTTGCGGGAAGAGCAGGGACTGGTTTCCCATATTTCTGTCAGTAATATGACGCAGCAGTTGCAGGGAACATTTTACATCACAGCTTATTGTAAGGTAGAAAATTTGTCAGATGTAGAGGTTGGGATTGTGCAACATATCCGCAATCTACAAACAGAAATGGTGAAGGAGGCAGAAATTGCTCGTGTGAGGACAAAAGTGGCTAACAGATTTATTTTTGCCAATGAAACACCAAGCGATCGCGCCACTTTATACGGTTACTATCAATCAATGGTGGGAGATTTTGAACCAGCATTGAACTACCCAGCTCGCATTCAAACCCAAGATGCAACTCACTTAATGCAAGCAGCACAAGAATATCTTTCCCCAGATGCTTACGGTGTAGTCGTTCTCAAACCATATTAGGAAGTGAGCATTGCCCAATTCCCATTGCCCATTGCCCATTGCCCAATTCCCATGATGTGGACTGAAATTGATGCCGATATTAGCCAAGTGACTGGCGAAAAATTTCAATCATCACAACGACGTTCTGTTGGTGGTGGATGTATAAATCAAGGTTACAGCGTCTCGGATGGTCAGCGCACCTATTTCGTTAAGTGTAATCAAGCGTCGCAAGTCGCTATGTTCGAGGCTGAGGCGCTAGGCTTACAGCAAATGTACCAAACTGCGACTATCCGCGTTCCCAAACCTATTTGCTGGGGTACTGCTGGTCATTCTAGCTATTTGGTGTTGGAATGGCTAGAGATGGGTTCAGGACATACCAAATCTTGGGAAGAAATGGGACGTAAGTTAGCAGCGATGCACAAAGCTACCAGCAGCCAAGGTATGGGGTGGAACATAAACAATACTATCGGTTCCACGCCTCAGGTGAATACTTGGACAGCAGATTGGGCTGAGTTTTATACTAAACATCGGCTGGGTTATCAGTTCCAGTTGGGAAGGCGCAAGGGAGGTTATTTTCCCCAAGAGAAAGAGTTACTAGAGGCGATTCCTGAACTCTTGGCTAATCATAAACCGCAGTCCTCTTTGGTACATGGTGATTTATGGGGAGGAAATGCAGGGTGTACTGCGTCGGGGGAACCAGTGATTTTTGATCCAGCCACTTATTTTGGCGATCGCGAAGTCGATATCGCCATGACAGAACTATTCGGTGGTTTCTCGGCTGCGTTTTATCGGGGTTACAACGAAGTTTGGCAGTTAGATGAAGGGTATGAGCAAAGAAAAACTCTGTACAATCTGTATCACATCTTGAATCATTTCAATTTATTTGGCGGTGGTTATCTATCGCAAGCGAATCGAATGATTGCCCAGATTTTGGGATAAATTTCGCGCTCCAGACAAGAGAGGACGCTAAGTAGAAATGCGAAATTTGGCGTTTTTACTATTTTTGTGCCTTATCCATTAAAATAGCTCAATGATTGACCACGATCGCCTGTTTAACGTAATGCGAAAGTCCCTATCTTCAGCGAAGCAAGGTAGGGATGAATAGCAGGATACGACGATTGCATCTTTGACCAACAACAACCGTAGGTTGATAAGGGAAAAGATGTATGAGGAGTATC
>JAHHHH010000123.1 GCA_019359415.1 Iphinoe sp. HA4291-MV1
AATTGGTATGAACTCCAAAGAAATTTATCTCTTCAAGTGGCTCGTGATTTTATTTTAGAACACCTAACACAGAAGTTGAACTTAACTGCATAGTATCAATGTTCTGTCAATGCGTAAGTTCTAGTTTTAATGTACACAAGTATTTGGAAAACCTATTTTGAGGAGGATTTATCCACTAAGGGACTGTTAGAAATCTTGGTAGAGTTGGGTTTAGTTACAGTAGCCGCAACGGGAACTGCTTATATTGTCGGCAAAGCAAGTACAGCAATACTGAAAGAAATTACCAACTGGACTGGACCACTTGGATGGGGTATTTTGGCAGCAATATCAGGTTCCATAACTGGTTTATTTGGAGCTGCATGGGCATTATATTGCGACCATCTTTACTCACAAAAAGAGGTTCAATCTACTTAACTTAACAACCCAACCTCTCCCTACTAGCTTGAAAATAGGGAATGGGCAAAACAATTCAAAATTCGCTCATTCAAAATTAAGAATCCAGTTTCCGATTCCCAATTCCCAATTCCCAATTCCCATTTGTATCAATCTTAAAGTGAAACGGTGTCAGGTATCGAAATAGGTTGGTGTTGGCACCGGCTGTTAATGGTGGTTTAATGACACTTACTCTTGGTGTCAAAATTTTTTATGATTAACCGCCGTAACTTTCTTTTTAGTTTAGCCGCTATCTCTTCAGTATTTGCCTTTCCACTTCAATTGGCAAGAGCAGCACGTAAACCATTATTGAAGCCCAAGCGTTTGCAACCAGGGTCTATTGTGGGTATTGTTAGTCCTGCTGGTGCTACATTTGTCCGTGAAGAACTTAATGTTGTTATAGATGCAGTCAAGGGATTGGGACTTGTCCCTCGACTCGCACCCCATCTACTTGAACGATATGGTTATTTAGGAGGTAAAGATAAAGACCGTGCTGCTGATATTAATCAGTTTTTTGGTGATTCCTCTGTCGCCGCTATTTTGCCAATTCGCGGTGGAACGGGATGTAGCCGGATGTTACCTTACCTAGATTATCAGCGTATTCGCAAAAATCCCAAAATTCTGGTTGGTTTCAGTGATATCACAGCTTTAATTCTCGGATTGAATGCTCAGACGAACCTAGTCACATTTCACGGTCCCAACGGATTGACTTCTTGGAGAAAAACCCAAACAGATTATTTTCGCCGCGTTTTATTTAACGGTGAAGCTGTGACCTTTCAAAACCAGAAAGATGGTGATGATTCTGACCGTTTGATGCAGGTGAAGTATCGTAAACAAACCATTACTTCTGGTAAGGCAAAAGGTAAACTCATTGGTGGAAATCTTTCAGTTTTATCAGCAATTGTCGGTTCTCCTTACTTACCTGATTTCAGCGGCGCGATTCTATTTTTAGAAGATACTCACGAAAATATTTATCGTATCGACCGCATGATGACTCACTTGAAAATTGCGGGTTTATTTGACAAACTTGCAGGTTTTGTTTTTGGACAATGTTCTGATTGTTCGCCGGACGCCGATTACGGTTCTCTCACCTTAGAAGAAGTTGTGTGGGATCACATTCAACCACTAGGCATCCCTGCGTGGTATGGTGCGATGATTGGTCATATCGAAAATGTGCTGACATTACCTATTGGCTTAGAGGTGGAAATTGATGCTGATGCTGGAACGATTCGGATGTTAGAATCTGCTGTGCAGTGATATGGGGTGTAAGGTGTGTTACACTCCGCTTATGATTTTGGAAGTTGCAATGCTTAATGTTCGCAGCGGTATGGAGAACGAGTTTGAAGTCGCTTTCGCCAAAGCATCTCCCATCATTGCTCCAATGAGAGGATACATCTCGCACGAACTCCACCGCTGCATCGAAGTCCCAAATCGCTACTTGCTTGTTGTCCGGTGGGAAACCCTAGAAGACCATACTACCGGATTTCGTGGGTCACCTGAATATCAAGAATGGAAACGGTTGCTTCACCATTTCTATGACCCATTTCCTATGGTTGAGCATTTTGAAGGGGTATTGCAGTATCACTGTAGTTGAAAGTTGCTCATTCCGCAGGCTTAAATTGGTCTTTTGTCGCCCCGCACACAGGACATACCCAGTCGTCTGGTATCTCTTCAAACGGTGTCCCAGGTTCTATCCCACCATCTGGATCGCCTGCTGCTGGGTCATATACGTAACCGCAAACGGTACATTCAGACTTTTCCATCTTCCTCTCTCCTGATTAAATGTCTGCTTTGCCTCAACATTATATACACATTGTTTCAATTCATAATTCGCAATTAATTTGCTAATTACGAATTACGAATTATCAATTACGAGTTGTTAACGAAGAGTTGTCAAAGGCGCACCTAACCATCCAGCAAAGTTTTCTTTCTGTGTAAGAGAAGGATTTTCTACTGGTTTTATGTGATACTTGCTTGTACGAGGAGACGCCAAGGTGACAGGTAGGGTACGGAGTTCGTCTTGATGGAAAATTGTGACTTGAATGGTGTCCTTTGGTTGGTAATCTTTCAGGCGATCGCCTAACCCATTCGCTCCTACACGCAAACCATCAATAGCCAACAACTCATCTGCTGGGTCAATTCCTGCAAATTGTGCAGGTGAACCTGCGTCAACAAACTTAATAAGTTCCCGTCCATTCTCACTACTGACCTTAATACCTAGGTAAGGTTCTTCATCCTTTTCCTCCACTAGTTGCAAGCCAAATGGTTCCAGGTATTCGTTGACAGGCAAATCTTCAGTCCTATCAATATAGCAGTTGAAGAAATCAGTCAAGTCTATATCAGCAACTAACTCAATGACTTTCTGCAATTGTTCTGGAGTATAACCAATTTCATCTATGCCAAATTGATGCCACATTTTCAGCATGACATCATCTAGTGATTTCTGATTTCTATGTCGTGAACGAATCAGCAAATCTAGCAACAATGACACAATTTCCCCTTTTAAATAGTAGGACATTTGGCTATTGCCGCTATTGGCATCCTGACGATAAAGTTTAATCCATGTATCAAAACTTGACTCTGCAAGTGATTGTACCTTGCGTCCTGGAGTCGTTTCATGCCGAGTTATTTCCTTACTCAAGTTATTCAAGAATGACTTGGCATCATAAATTCCTGCACGTAAGGGAATGAGCAAATCGTAGTAACTTGTCACTCCTTCACAAAACCACAGTGAAGGTGTATAGTTTTCTTGGTCGTAATCAAAGACCTCCAGCGCTTTGGGGCGAATACGCTTAACGTTCCACAAGTGAAAGAACTCGTGTGCAACCAATTGTATGAAACGTTCGTACTTGTCGCGATCGCGGAAACCAAACCGCTGATAAATAACAGAGCAGCAGTTTTTATGCTCCAAACCACCATAAGCTTGAGCAAACAAATGCAGCAAAAACACATATCGCTGATATGGTAACCCACCAAACATGCGTGCTTCTACTTCGATAATTTTTTCAATGTCAGCAATCATCTGCTGCAATTGGAAATTTCCTTTCCCCCAAATTGCCAGTTCATGGGGTTTTCCCAATACCTCGAAGTGATATAACTGATGGAGACCAATTTCAAAGGGACTATCTACAAGGGTGTCAAAATCTGAAGCACAGAAGGTATTTGCCTTTTGTGGAACTGGTGGTAATGCTGTAGTGACTTGCCATTCTGGGTGTGGCGGTACAACAGTGACCTGTATTGGTTGTCTTTCCCAACCCAGTATTCTAAAAAACAGTGCTGCACCATTGAAATAGCCATGGCTGGAGTCCAAGTGATTTGTTCGCACTGATAGCTCATTTGCAAATACACGGTAATGTATAGTAATCTCTGATACATTCCTTGTTTCTACCTGCCAGTGATTTTTACTGATTTTCTGCCAGGACAAAGGTTTGTCATTGGTAAAAGCAGTAAAATCCTGTAAGTTCTTAGCATATTCTCGCACTAAGTAGGACCCAGGAGTCCAGACCGGCAATTTTAAATCTAAAATCGGCGATGGGTAGCCTACCAAACGCAAAGTCACTTCAAATAGGTGCGTTTCTGGTTTAGGCATTGCTACCTGGTAGTAAATTGTCGGTGCGGTTTGCTTGGTGTAAGTGTTCGTGCGAGGTGCAGTTGCTTCAGTCATCTTTAGTTGTGAGTCAGAATTCTGAGTTAATTATTAGTTCATAGTTAATACTTAATGGTCAATAGTCAATAGTTGTAGGTCAAAAAACTTGCTTACTGCTCTTGCCTCAGCACTTAATACTTGTTTACATTTTGCTAGCTAAATTGAGTAACTGTCTGAACAAAGACGCTGATGTGTGTGACATCTAGAGTGTTAAGTTCTACTCCTTTGCCAGCCAAAGATTCTTTATAAATTAATCGTAGAGCATACGAAAGCACTAACAAAAGAATTTACGGAAAATTTAGAGCAGAAATAGTAGCAATCAACACTAGCTTTTAGACTCATCATATGAGAACTCAGCACTCATCAGTGTTACCAAAAAAAGAACTCACGCTCCTCAGTTGTCAGAACTCAGAATTAACTAGAAACACGTAAGTTAATATCGGTATAAGTTCTGTACAACTGGGGGAAGGTCCAGTGCGGTGAGCCAGACTATAGATTTTAAATCTGAACCAATTACCAATTTCCTTTTCAGGACAACCTCAATCTTGACTCCTCAAGGTTTGGGCAACCAGATAAACTTTAGCCCATTCACCCATTGCTTGATGGGTTCTAAGTTTTAACATCGAAGCTATGTCTTCCATGGAATGACCTGCTTTACGCAACTCCAGGATTTGACGCTGTATAGGTGTCAATTGTTCACACAGTTGCTCCCACTGCTTCGGCGTCAGCCCCAAGTTGTGTTCTTTCAAGGAAATTGACAGCCAGCTATCTACCAGTTCTGGTTTACCTTTGAGGGCAAACACACGTACAGCATGGTAACTAATTTTCTCTCTAAGTCGGTATACCTCCTTGATCGACTTATTGAGTTTTTTGGCAATCACCTCTTGAGGCTTACCTTGTAGGAAAAGTCGCAGCCACTCTACAGCTTCTTGCCCAAGATTTTCGTGTAAATAATCCTCAAATTCCTGCTGAACTGTTTGACGCAGTGCTCGTTGTTCTTCTACCTCTTGTGCTTCTTGATATTCAGTTATTGCCTGAGTATCGACCAAGTTGACTCGATTATCACTGTCATCGGTAAGAATTTCCTCAGAGACAAGCCTGACTAAGTCATTAGTTGGCACTTGGGTTAAGCCACCACGTTGAGTTCTCCTCAGATAATTCACAAACCTGTAAACTAGTAAGGGCTGATTGCGTACTGGGCGCAAACAATACTCTTCTATACTGGCAAACAGTAGGGCATTCTTGAGCCTGTTATCAGTTGTAAATTCACAAATGCAAGCCATTTGCTGTTGTATGTAGTTATCACTTTGTAGTAATTCTTGGATAACTTCTTGCAACACATCCAGCACAGTGCGTTGGCGATCGCGACTCAAGGCAACCCAAGTTTGAATCTTATGGCGTAATGTCGCCAAACTCCCCAATCGAGTCATCAAGTTGCGGTAAGCACGTTCTCTGGCCATTCCCAAGTAGCGCTGACGCAAAATCTTGTAGCGATACTCCATGGCTTGTTTGGCAATATCTAGTTCCTTTAGGTTAAGTGTTTCAAACCGACCTAAGTCACTTCCTAATAGCCATTTGACTATACTTTCCCTGTTGGCAACACTTTGTTCTGGACATTCCATATCCAGACGCTTTTGCCAATATTGCGCCAGTTTTTCCGCCTCTAAAACCATGGTGAGATTGCGCTCCTCGGAACCCTGTTTTAAAGTTGTTTGCATCACAACCCCCTTTATATCCCTCTTTACTCTTTCACTGGCAGCTACACCTGATTCGATAATGTCCATGATGACATCTGAATGTGTTTCTTCTTTTATTACGTTTTGACTCACTAAACTTATGCAGTAGTTTTAAATTTAGATGCATCTTCACAGTCTTAGAAATTACGGAAAATCAAGATTTCTAAGCTTTTCTCGCTACTTGACCTAATGTTAATTTTTGTAAACTTAGGATGTGTTGTGTTGGCTCAGAAAAACGATTTACCCAGAATGCATAAGGATGCAAGATATTTTGATGAGGGATCAGGAGAAACTAACATTTTGTACCTGATTATGCCGGCGAATTTAACCCACCTCTGTTGACGCTGTTGTGCTAATGTATGTTTCGCCTTCGAGAGTTTCCGATCGCAGTCTACATTATTGCTTTTTTTATAGCCAATGCTTTAGCAGTACTGTGTATTTATGATAACTCTGGGACGATACCATATTGGATTTTCCAACGTGGATGGACACAGACATTATTAGCCTTGTATCCATATTTGGTGGAGTACTTGGATTCAGAAAGAATGACTAGTAGTTTATTATGCAAAAAATAACGGGTAAAGGATTGTTGTCAAAATGTAACTCTAATAAACCACTTGTAGTCGTTTCACAAATCCCTCATCACTGAAGCAAATATAAAACAAAATCCTATTGGTAAGAAATAAGAAAAAGTAAGAAAAAGCAAGAGATTCGATCATTGATTTAGAGCATCTATCTGACTGTAAGATAGACAGTCCTCCTTAACATTAGAAGACATAGTATACTATAGTCATTCTGAAAAAACTATGAAAAATTTTGAAGTACCCATGAGGGTACTTTTAGAGGAAACCTACTGCATCTGGCGTGCTGCCTCCGCAGCCTGTAAGGCTTTCAGCCCACCTCTGTGGGCTTCGTATGTATAGCCGAGGCAGCGCGCCTTTGGGCTGTTCTACCAACTACCTACGTACAATTGGATTTTCCACTGCTTGTCGGTATTGTTCGACTTGTTCTGTATAACCGATAGGCAAGACAGTTTCAACATTTTCATGGGGACGAGGAATGATGACCCAGGATTCAAGGGTACCGCCATGAACCTGTTCTACAGCCTCAATACCAGCCTGCATGGCGGTTTTTACCTCAGATACATCTCCACGAATATTAACTGTAAAGCGAGCACTACCCACTCTTATATACCCTACGAGGGTGACTCGACCTGCTTTCACCATCGCATCTGCTGCTGCTAGCACAGCAGGAAAACCCTTTGTTTCAATTGATCCAACTGCCTGTAGTGGCATTGGTTGTCTCCTAATATTAGTAAACATATATAGTGTTACTGAATCATTGTACGAATCTTCCTATAGATTTTGATAGATGTGTCCGTTATTTTTACCTATTTCCTTTCAACACTGACCGAAGAGGACAAAGGACAAGGGGCAATGGGTAATGGGTAATGGGCAATGGGCAATGGGCAATGGGCAATGGGCAATGGGCAATGGGCAATGGGCAATGGGGTAATGGGCAACGGGCAATGCCCCTCATCTCCTCAAGATCGAGTATTAACTGCGACGGTAAGACACTGGCGACTCACAGCAAAGCCACGTCTCACTAAAGTCTTTACATTTTGAGTATAAGAAATTACAATTTCTGAAAGTATACAGGAATTCATGCTTGAGGAGACATCTGTAACGATGTGATATGAGAATGTAAAACGCAAGTAAGCACAAGCTCCAAAGCGCAGTCAAGAGTCTAAGAAACTCATTACTTTTTAAGCGTGGGAGTGTCAAAACTAAAATATCTGATATCTTACGCTGTCGATTTATGTAGCTCTTGCTTAAAGAAAGAACTAAGAAAAATCTCCATGATTTCCTGTCAATATTTTTACAGCAGAAGGAAACACAATGCAAGAAATAAAGGCAATTAAGGCTTTATTACCACTGCTAAGATTGTATCCTTGGGTCATTCCATTCATTATCATTCTAGGAATATTATCCTCTTTATTTGAGGGATTAGGAATTAGTCTGTTTATACCTTTTCTCCAAAGTCTCGATACAACAAACTCGCAAAGAGGAGCTAGTAATTTACTCGTAAATTTTCTCAATCAAATATTTATCAACATTCCACAAGATAAACATCTGTTCATAATACCACTGTGTATTCTGAGCCTGGTTCTACTGAAAAACTGCCTTGCATATATCAGTACTCTTCTTTCTCATTGGCTGTATTGGCATATTGGACAGCGTTTGCTGTGCAGAATTTTTCAGCAGTTTTTAAGTGTAAGTTATAGTTTTTTGGACTCTCATCCATCAGGTAAATTGCTGAATACACTGGATATCGAAACCTGGCGAACTTGCGACGCTATTTTTCTTCTCGTTAATATCATTATCAGTCTCTGTACAGTTTTTGTTTTTGTCATTCTGCTCATGCTGACATCCTGGCAACTGAGTTTGTTAGTTACTGTTGCTTTGGTGCTCATTTCACTGAGTATACAGTATGTAACGCGCAGAGCAAAAAAGCTTGGTAGGCAGTCAGTACAGGCAAATGACAACCTTGCTAATCGCGTGATGGAAGGGTTTTATGGCATGAGGGAGATTCGCGCCTTTGGTCACGAATCTTACGAACTACAACGTTTTGAACAAGCAACAATTCACTCACGTATTATCGCTCTGAAGCTGGCTAAGCTTTATTCAATTACGGGACCACTGTCGGAATTTTTAGCAGTCGCTCTATTAGTCTGTATTTTGATTATTGCTCTGCAATACAAATCTAACATTCCAACATTATTAACATTTATTTTTATGCTTTATCGTCTCCAACCAGTCGTGAGGCGGTTAGATACTGAGCGTGTGAATTTAATTGGTTTATTGGGTGCTGTAGAGGATGTTATGTCATTTTTGGATAAAACGGAAAAACATAATATTCGCTCAGGTGATATTCAATTTCAAAGTTTACAGCGAGGAATCACTTTTGAATCTGTTGATTTTTACTACAACACTTCTGAAAGACCCGCACTTCAGGATATTTCAATTTTTATTCCACGAGGTAAAACCATTGCGGTAGTTGGACCTTCCGGTGCAGGTAAATCTACACTGATTGGGTTAATCTGCCGCTTTTATGAAACGACACAGGGAGAAATTTCTGTGGATAATTATCCTCTACAAAAGTTGAACTTATCTTCTTGGCGTAGTCGAATTGCTATTGTCAGTCAGGATATTTATATATTCAATACAACAGTAGGAGGAAATATAGCCTATGGTCGCTTGGATGCTACAAAATCCGAAATTATTGCCGCCGCCAAAAAAGCGAATGCCCATGAATTTATTAGTCAATTACCTGAAGGCTACGACACTATAGTTGGCGATCGCGGAATTCGGCTTTCAGGAGGACAAAAGCAACGTATCGCCTTAGCTCGCGCTATCGTTCGCGAACCAGAGATTTTGATTCTTGATGAAGCAACTAATGCTTTGGATAGTCTTTCTGAGAATATAATTCAGGAAGCTCTCAATTCCTTTAGTCAGAATCGTACCGTGATTGTGATTGCCCACCGTTTATCTACTATTGAGCAAGCAGACCAAATTATTGTGCTGCAAGAAGGACGGATTGTAGAACAAGGCAATCTCCAGTATTTACTTAAACTCAATGGATTATTTGCCAAGCTCTATAATCTGCAATCTGGTAGTGCTCAAGTTTAAAGGGCAATGGGCAAGCTCGCAATGGGCAAGCTCGCAATGGGCAATGGGCAAGCTCGCAATGGGACAAAACTAATGACTAATGACTAATGACTAATGACTAATGACTAATGACTAATGACTAATGACTAATTCCCAATTTCCATTTGTATCAATATTAAAGTGAAACGGTATCAGAGAATTCATTCATATTGAGAGTATAAAAAATCATGAAAAGTCAACCTCTAGTTTCTATCATTACTCCCTTCTTAAATACTGAAAAATTCATCAAAGAAGCGATAGAAAGCGTACTCGCCCAATCCTATGACAGTTGGGAATTATTGTTAGTAGATGATGGTTCCACCGATGGAAGTACTGCAATTGCTCAGCGGTATACAGATCTATACCCAGAAAAGATGCATTACTTCGAGCATGATGGTCACCAAAAGCGCGGTAAGAGTACTTCTCGCAACTTGGGGATCAGCAAGGCAAAAGGTAAGTATATTGCTTTTCTAGACGCTGATGATGTCTTCTTGCCACAAAAACTAGAACAGCAGGTGACAATTTTGGAATCTCAACCTGAGACTGGTATGGTCTATGGACCTACTCAACATTGGCATAGTTGGACAGGGAAACCAGAAGATTACCAACGTGACAATATGAGACCACTTGGAGTTCAGCCGAATACTTTGTTTCATGTGCCAAGCTTGCTGACTGAGTATTTAAAAAATGCTGCGATTGTACCTTGTACCTGTGGGTTGCTGGTGCGACGGGAAGTTATAGAAGCTGTAGGGGGATACGATGACACCATTCAGTATCTATTCGAGGACCAGGTGTTGCTAGCAAAAATTTGCTTGCATGTCCCTGTATTTGTAGATAGTAGCTGCTGGGATCGGTATCGCCAACACTCAGAGTCTAGTTGCTCCAAAGCAATGCAAACAGGAGAGTATCATCCTTTAAAACCCAATTATGCACATGAGATTTATTTGAACTGGCTACAGAAATACATAACTGCACAGGGAGTGAAAGACAAAGAACTCTGGAATGCGCTGCAAAAGGCTCTATATCCTTATCGCTATCCCATATTGAACTTCCTGTCAGGAGTGAAAAACAACCTGAAGCAAATTGCACGCAAAAGATTTCCCAGTTCTCTCCACCGCTTTTTAGGAACACAATTACGTCGTGATAAATATATTCCTCCTACAGGAGCTGTAGACTTTGGTAGCCTGCGACGGGTTATACCCATGAGCCAAGCCTTTGGCTATGACAGAGGTCAGCCTGTTGACCGCTACTATATTGAAAACTTCCTGACCTGTTATCAAGATGATATTCGTGGGCGTGTCTTGGAGGTTGGTGATGATAACTATACGAGGCAGTTTGGTGGCTATGTGTGCAGCAAGGACTCTGTTCAACGCATCACCCAAAGCGACGTACTTCATGTTACAAAAGGCAATCCCAAGGCAACTATCATCGGGGATCTTGCTTCTGGCGACAATATTCCATCAAATAGCTTTGACTGCTTTATTCTGACGCATACAATACAGTTCATTTACGATGTACGGGCGGCGCTTAAGACGGTCTACCGCATCCTCAAACCTGGAGGAGTCGCCCTGGTTACAGTTCCCGGTATTAGTCACATTGGTGATTATCAGTGGTCTGATTACTGGTGTTGGAGTTTTACTGCTTTATCAGTAGGGCGTCTGTTTGAAGAGTTCTTTCCAACAAAAAATCTCCAAATTGAGACTCACGGAAATGTACTAGTTGCTACAGCCTTTCTCTATGGGCTAGCAACAGAAGAACTGCGTCGAGAAGAATTAGACTACCGCGATCGCAATTATCAAGTCACGATTACTATCAGAGCAGTAAAGCCACAGACAGCATGAAAATACCTGGAGTTAGCAGACTGCGGCGAATGGCTAAATGCTTACGGGGGCGTTTAGCAGCAGGAGGTCTCATCTTGATGTACCATCGTATCATTGAAATGGAATCTGATCCCTGGTCAATTTGCGTCAGTCCCCGCCACTTTGCCCAACAGATGGAAGTATTACGCAAGTTTGGCGAAGTTGTTTCACTGCAGCAATTAAACCAGACATTGCAACAGAACAAGGCTCCTCATCGGCAGATAGCAGTAACTTTTGATGATGGTTATATAGATAATTTGTATAATGCCAAACCGTTGTTAGAACGTTACGACATTCCCGCCACCATGTTTTTAACCAGTGGATATATGGAACAAAAACGTGATTTGTGGTGGGATGAACTCAATAGGTTGTTGCTGGAGCCTGGGACTTTACCAGAAGTTCTTTGTTTAGAGATTAACGGTACGACTCATCGTTGGGAATTAGGTGCATCCGCTAATTATAACGAGGAACAATATCAGCGCGTAGACGCATTCGCGCAGCGTCCCGCAGGGAAGCGGCTTGTCGTCAGACATCGCTCCTGGAAAGCGTCAGGGGAAGATAACCCCACCCCTCGCCATGCTCTTTACCGCACACTTTACTGGCTGCTATCGCCCTTGCTCCCGGAAGCACGACAAAAAGTCATGGATGAACTGCTGGCGTGGGCTGGTTCTGTACCAACATTGCGCCCAAATCACCGCATTTTGAATTCAGAAGAAGTATCTGCTTTGAGGAACGAGTTGATTGAAATTGGTGCTCATTCTGTGACACACCCATTTTTATCTTTCTTACCTACCGCCCGACAAAGAGAAGAGATTCAAGACAGCAAAACTCGTCTTGAGGAGATTATAGGACAACCAGTCGTGAGTTTTGCCTATCCCCACGGTAATTATTCTGAGGAAACAACAGCTTTAGTGCGAGAAGCGGGATTTACAAGTGCTTGCACGACCTATGCTGGTAGTGTGCGGCGAAAGTGCGATCGCTTTAAATTACCTCGCGTCGTCGTTGAGGACTGGGATGGAGAGGAGTTTGCCAAACACTTGTTTGAGTGGAGAGTCTCTTGAATTAGGAATAATGTACGGAAAATTCTTATATAATGAGGAGTTATATCTGAGCACTCATGATTGGGCTGTTTGTATGAAATTAGATCGTATCACCATCAATCCCAATCAAATGAATGGACAGGCTTGTATTCGTAATCTTCGTCTTACAGTTCGCCGGGTCATTGAGTTATTAGCTATCTATCCTAATCGAGAAGAACTGTATCAAGAGTTTCCAGAACTGGAAGATGAAGACATTCGGCAAGCCCTAATTTTTGCTTCCTCCTACTTAGAGGATCGTATTATAGAATTGTCCAATAATAATGAAACTGCTGCTTGATCAGGGGTTACCACGTTCTGCAACAGCTTTATTATGTGAAGCTGGTATTAATACAATTCATGTGGCAGAAATTAGTTTATCAGCAGCAGAAGATATAGACATCCTTCAAAAAGCACGAGAGGAAGAGCGTATAGTTGTCACTCTGGATGCGGACTTCCATGCTTTGTTAGCTCTTGCTGAGGCAATTTCTCCTTCAGTCATTCGCATTCGGATTCAAGGGTTACGTGCTCAAGCCTTGACCGATTTATTACTGAAAGTCATTAATGAGTGTGAGCAAGATCTAAAACAAGGGACGGTTGTGACAGTCGAACCAAGTCGAATCCGTGTCCGTCGACTCCCGTTGATGAATGAGGTATAATACTTCCCTCCACCAGACAACTGGTTCAGGCTATGGAGTTATTTTAGGGTTATCTGCCGTCAGTAAATTGACTATTAGGCTGCTTTAGGTTATTAGCGATCGCTTTAAATTACCTCGCACGCTTTGTTGAGGACTGGGATGGAGAAGAGTTTGGCAAACGGTTGTTTGAGTGGAGAGCCTCCTGAATTAAGATTGAAGGAAGAAGGAAGAAGAAAGAGCGATGACTGAGTTACTTGAACGCGCGATCGCCAAGCTCAAAACCCTGTCAGCCAGTCAACAAGATGCGATCGCTAGAATGATTCTGGAAGAACTGGATGACGAACGTCAATGGGATGAAGCTTTTGCTCGTTCCCCAAGTTTACTTGCTAAACTTGCAGCCGAAGCAATGACTGAGTACCACGCAGGTAAAACCCAAGAGTTAGATCCAGAAACATTGTGAAGTCCCGTACAACCGCCCAGTTTCGCAAAGCATTCGCTTACGGAGGAACTGCCATCTAAACGCAACCTCCTGTATTGTTAATGCATCGACCTGCATTGTTAATGCATCGACCTGCATTGTTAATGCATCGACCTGCATTGTTAATGCATCGACCTGCATTGTTAATGCATCGGCTTGCATTGTTAATGCATCGGCTTGCATTGTTAATGCATCGGCTTGCATTGCGAATGCATCAACCTGCAAAAATTAACCTACCCTTTCTTTAACCTTGCCTTATCTATAGCGGTTCTCATCCGGATGAGGTACAGATTTATCTGCGTCGAGGGTGCGTTTATCTGCGGTTAATTCTTTCTTCTTGTACCTCACCCAGGTGGGAAACGCTATAAAAACCTCACCCTAGCTAGCGGTTAGAAACCGCACGCCAGATGCTACAACGCGGGGAACCCGCGCAACGCACTGGCTCGCCTACACAAACCAAGTCTGCCTCCGCAGACTAAAAACCCTCAAATTTAACCCGCGCAGGCGGGTTTTGCCTGTGTAGCCGCGACTTCCACCTCGCCAGGGCTTCTTGTCAGCGAGTCGGACTCGAAGAAAATGTACATTTTTATTACTCGTTAATAGAACTTACGCATTGACAGAACATTGATACTATGCAGTTAAGTTCAACTTCTGTGTTAGGTGTTCTAAAATAAAATCACGAGCCACTTGAAGAGATAAATTTCTTTGGAGTTCATACCAA
>JAHHHH010000124.1 GCA_019359415.1 Iphinoe sp. HA4291-MV1
CAAAACCCAAATTCTTGAATTTATTGACTACTTTAATCAAACAATGGCTAAACCTTTTCAGTGGACATATAAGGGTAAAGTTTTAGCTGTCTAATACTTGGTTTATTTACGCCGTGCTGTACTAGCTCCTCTTGTGCGAAAGCATTCAGATTCGTTGTCTTGGGAACCCCTAGTAGCAATTCAACCAAGCGGTTCAAAGCGACCTTTTTTCTGTGTACCTGGAGCTGGTGGAAATGTCCTCTACTTCTACAATTTGGCGCGTCATTTAGGCACAGACCAACCGTTTTATGGTTTGCAACCACGAGGCATTGATGGTGATTAGCTACCTCATACCAAAGTTGAGGACATGGCAGCGGATTACATCCAAGCGCTACAGATCGTTCAGCCACAAGGTCCATACTTATTGGGTGGGCATTCCTTTGGCGGTTATGTGGCCTTTGAAATGGCGACTCAGTTGCACAAGCAGGGGCAAGATGTAGCCATGCTTGCCATTATGGACACATCGGCACTGATTCCTGATAACAAACGTAAAGAACTTGATCCTAATGATGCTAAACACCTAACTGAGCTTGTGTTTGGGTTAGAACGTTTGTTTGGTAAGAACTTGTCAATATCCTATGAAGATCTCCAGCCCCTTGAGCCGGACAAGCAATTGAACTATATCCTAGAACGATTGAAAACTGTCAACATCTTTTCTCCAGACGCTCAGCTTTCTCAAATTCGCGGCATTTTGCAATGTATCAAGGCTAGCCTTGAAGCTGATTATCTACCTCAAGAGGTTTATCCAAATCAAATTACTGTCTTGCGATCCAGTGAACAGCAGTTATCTGATGATCCGACAATGGGTTGGGACAAATTTTCCTCAAAACCGATACAGAACTATGACGTTCCAGGTGATCACATAACGATGGTGAGCGAACCTCATGTTCAGGTTTTAGCACAACAACTAACAATCTGCATTGAGCAGGCACAGGCGGATGATTGAGGAATCAAAGATGACGCAACATCCAACAACTATAGGAATGCGTCTGTTCATCTTCATCTGGTTTGGACAGATTATCTCTGCGATCGGCTCTGGCCTCACTAGCTTTGCTTTGGGTATCTGGGTATATCAGCGCACTGGGTCAGCTACTGATTTAGCCCTGATTTCGCTATTCGCAACTATACCGCGCATCGCCATCTCTCCTTTAGCTGGTGCGTTGGTAGACCGTTGGAATCGTCGCTATTGTATGATTATCAGTAATTTTGGTGCTGCTGTGAGTATTGTGGCGATCGCCTTCCTACTCGCAATCAATCGCTTGGAAATGTGGCATCTTTACTTATTACAGCAATTTGTGATCAAATCAGCTACAAATAAATTAAGCTAAATAGTCTAAAAAAGAAGATTATTTTAGATATGGCAGCAGCATATTCGATTGACTTACGACAAAAAATATTAAGTGCTTGGCAAAACAAAGAAGGTTCTCAAAGAGACTTAGCAAAAAGATTTAAAGTCAGCTTGTCTTTCATCCGTGACTTTTTGCGTCGTTACCCTGAGACAAACGAAATAGCAGCAAAGCCCCAAGGTGGCGATCGCCGCTCAAAGATTAAAGGTAAAGACCAAGAATTGTTGAAGACAATAGTTACAGGACAAAGTGATATATATCTGCGAGAAATTCAAGAAACACTGCAACAACGCACAGGAATAGATGTGAGTGTATCAAGTTTGAGCCGTACTCTTAAACGCTTAAAATTAGGTCGTAAAAAAAAACTTTAGTAGCCAGTGAGCAAGCTACAGAACGAGTACAAAAACTACGTTACGAATTTCGGCGTTGGCTAGATACTATAGATGTCAAAAACCTTGTATTCATTGATGAGACAGGCATAAATCTAGCGATGATAAGATTCTATGCAGGGTAAGCGCATTTAATTTTGTAGTGTAAAATACAGAATGTTTCCCTAAGATATGTAGGAGAAATCGGATTTGAGTATTAAATATGTTAAGTAGTACGCTCATAAGTAAAGTGTCTATTTTACATCACCATTAGTCTTATGCCATCAGGTTTCAAGTCTGGTAATAATTCTCCTGTTAAAATACCAAAGGCTTTGAGTATAGCCAACGCCCAGGCGTTAACAGAAAAGATGTCATCAATTTTTAACGAAATAGAAGACCCCCGTGCAGAAAAAAATCGTGTGCATTTATTAACAGATATTTTCATCATAGCCATACTATCAGTAATCGCAGGATCTCGTGGATGGGAAGACATGCACAATTATGGGTTGAGTAAGTATGAGTGGTTGGAGGAGTTTTTTAAAATTACCTGAAGGTATCCCCTGTGCGGATACGTTTCGCCGAGTTTTTGAGCGGATTAACCGCTTCATTAAACTTCCTCAAAGTTGCCCAACCTTATTCACTCTAGATAGGAGTGATTAACCTTAGGGGGGCAAAATGCCCAACCAAACTCAATAACAACCTCGATAACGAGTATTCAAAGTTGGGCATTTTGCCTTCGCCTCTGGCGTCTCCCCTTCTCCTAAGGGAGACGCTGCGCGTTCGCCTCTGGCGTCGCCCCTTGGGCGAAGGGAGAAGGTTGGGCAACTTTGAGCAGGATTTTCCCAACCCACTCGTATTTGAACAATGTTTCAGGCTTTGGGTAGAATCAATAGTTGAGACACTTGGAGCACAGGTAATCCCTATTGATGGTAAAACCCTTAAAGGCTCTTATGATAGAGTGCTAGGAAAAACGGCTTTGCACCTAGTTAGTGCATGGTCGAGTCAACATCGTCTTGTTTTGGGACAAGTCAAAGTTACAGAGAAATCCAACGAAATTACTGCAATTCCCGCGTTATGAGAATTATTAGACATTGCAGGATGTATTATTACAATTGATGCAATGGGTACGCAAACCGCAATTGCATCTCAAATTTTCAATGCGAAAGCAGATTACATTTTAGCGCTTAAAGCCAATCATCCTACGCTTCATACACAAGTTAAAGACTGGTTTGAACAGCACAAACATAGAGGTTTTTCAGGGATTACCCATAGTTACGACGAACGGGTAGAAAAAGGTCATCATCGTACCGAGAAGCGTCAAATTTGGTGTGTTCCAGTTTCTCAATTACCACCTCTACACAATCAAAGTGATTGGGCTGGACTTAAATGTGTGGTTATGGTTGTGCGTGTCAGACATCTATGGAACCTTTCAACCCGCGAAGTGCAGTTTTATCTCACTACTTTGGACTGCGATGCCAGCAAATTAGGGCAAGCTATTAGACTCCATTGGAGCATTGAAAATGGTTTACACTGGACTCTAGATGTCACATTCAATGAAGATGCTTGCCGCGTCCGCACTGGTCATGCTCCACAAAATTTGTCATTGCTGCGTCGAATTGCACTTAACGCCTTAAATTTGGAGCCATCGTTCAAGCGTAGTAATCGTCAGAAATCAAATCGAGCCGCTATGGATAACAATTATATGTTGACGATTCTTGCTGCTTGTTTACATCACAATCATGATGCTTCAAAAGCTTCTTGTCAATAGGGTTTGAGATGCGCTTACCCTGCGCTTATTCCAAGTTTCTCTTTGATTATTAATGCCCCCAACGCCATCTGGAATGATTTCGCTGGTGCCCCAATCTGTTCATCAAAATATGAAGCATATTCCGATTCAAATTCTGACCATGGTATTAGCCTTGCCATTATTACCCAACGATTATCAAGTGATAATTTTCCCTTCACAGGAAGTTCAAACTTTTCCGGTGGAATTGGCGGTTGTTCTTGTTTCCTGTACATAGTTACTAATTACACTAAATGTACTGATAAAGAACCGTAATGCAAGGCTTTTGGCTTATTCTAACCTTTTTTCTTGCACTTGAATACATTTCTCCAGTTTGAGGATTCACATTTGGCTGACTTTTCTGACTTTTTCAGCAAGCCCTACTTAGTCATCAACTCCTGTAGCTTCAAACTTGATTCTAAAAACACGCTATCTTTTGCTAAAGCATCAATAACCATAAATTATTCCCGTATTCTTAACTATTGCATGAAACCCAAGTGCGACAGAACACAGATTAATCAAACAAAAGTTGCCCAAAAATTTTACGTGTAAGATCCTGCAACCTCCAGAAATCAGCGTAAAAAGCATGCGTTAACGATTAGTTGTATTTAAGGTTGGAAAGTTGTAACGAAGCAAATAAGCGTAAAAAGCGGGTGGAACGGCATTGCCAAGAATAGTTCCGGCGAGAGAGGTTTGCTCTGGCAAGGTATACCAATCGAAAAAACCACAAAGTCTTGCGATCGCCCTCATAGAAAGAGCATACACCTCACCATCAATTAAAGTACTTATGGTATGGTTACGGCTTGCGCCTTTATCGTCACTAAAGATGCTTGCGGTAATTGTCCAGCAAGGTTCTACACTAGTTCTGATAATTAACTTTCTAGTGGAAGCGCCGATTCTTTCAATCAGTAGGTCTTCCTCATGGTTTATAGCTAGATACTCTTGTAGCCGCCTTTGTTGTTTTTCGGTTAGGGTGCTTTTTTTTAGATTTAACCCGGCGATCGCATCCCTCCAAGCGATTCGGCTTAATTTGGGCGGGAACCTCATAACAAGAGAGTGCGGCAGCGAAGCAAGAATAAATAAGCGATTTCGGTTTTGAGGAACACCATAATCTGCGACATCGATGTTATTGCTGACAACTATGTAACCTCCCAGATGCAAAACGCGTGCGATCGCATCATACGCCAAACCTTTTTGATAATTAGGCACACACTCTAAAGTGAAGTATTGAGGCTTTAAGATTTCAATACCGCGAGCACAAGCTTCCCCAGCGCTGATATCCTCTAAAGTTTCCCCGTGTGCGCTCTTAAGATTTTTAGCATTTGAATAATTTTTGCACGAAGGCGAAGCGTGTAAGATAAATGGATTACGTGGGATCTCTGGAAAATTAGCCGCCGACATCTCTTGAATAGATCGGATGTGCAAAACACTGCCGTACTCCCCAAAGTTTATCGATTGAATCCAATTGTAAGCGTGAGACAACCCTTCATTATCTGGATCTTTTTCAATGCCTACTATAGGTCTAACACCAGCTGCAACCATACCAGCTTTTACACCTCCAGCGCAGGAAAAGAAATCAACTGCTATGGGAGCATCCTCTAATAGTGTTGGTTTCATCGCATTTGTCTAATTGCTTGAATGAAGAGATAAAGAATATATAGATGAAAAAATTTCCTGCTTATGCAGCAACTTTTGAAGTCTTGAGAAGAAAAGGCACAAGAACACCGCCTTTTAACTCGTTTAGGCGGTCTATCAAAATCTGCCAATCTCGCTTAAAGCGCAGATCTAAACCTACAGTTAACCCCCGCTTTTTAAAATGCTTTGTCTGAGTGCAACTTAAACCGCACTCTTTTGCGATCGCATATGCTAGTTGCTTCAAGTCTTGAAGCTTTACAGGGTTCCGACTGGAAAAATGAGCCGAGCCTTCATGGTTTGTCGGTATGTCGTCCTTGTTAGTCGCGTTTCTAATAAGGCTCGGCTCATTTTTTTGTCCCAAATGCAATGGTTCGTTAATCTTTTTCATGGTGGTTCTTTCTCATATTAGCGCCTATTACGGTAAATTGTAAAGAGTAAAATATAACGTTGAGGGCAAATTCGATAAAGATTGCGTAAAGTTATGCAATCTATTATTTATTTTTACAACATCTTTAGCAGTAAAAGTTATACTACTCCAAAGGATCACGCTCTCTCCACTCCATAACCCAATCAAAAGCCGTCCCAGGCGATATCCCAAGAACTCGTCCTATTTTTCTAGCAGAAAGCTCAGACAGAGCTATTTTCCCTGAATACCATTCAGACCAACGAGACTCCAAAATCCCTGTTTGATCTTTAAGCTCTCTGTTACTCAAAGAGAAAAACTCCCATTTGGAATAGGGTATAGACGCAAGGGTATAGCGCTCTATTTTTGCCTTTGGGATAGGGTCTTTTTTGCGCCACTCCATCAGCCAATCTAAAACAGTTCCGGGCGATACATTAAGGCTTTGCGCCATCTTTCTCAAAGTTGGTTCACTTAAAGAAGATTTGCCGTGATACCAATCCGACCACCTTGTAAGGCAAATATTAGTCATGCTTGATAACTCGGTCTGTGTTTTTTGCAAAAACTCTTCTTTAATGAGCATACATAGCATCCGTATTAAACCCAATTATATTGTAAAACAATTAACACTTTGCCCAATGCGCTGCGTAGACATTTAAAAATGTGCCAATCAAGAAAGTGTCACACTATTTCGTAATAGCATCTTATAACAAGATAGATTAGATTCATGAGAAACGGGGCAACGCTTCAACGCCTCAACTACAAAGATTTTAGGAGAATTCAATCATGTTACTTAACAATGCGATCGCTGCACAACAATCCCTCTACTCTCAACTGCAAATTCAAATTGACGAGTTGCAAGCCAAGCAAAGAGAAATCCAAGCTTATATGCAGCAACTGGGGTCAGTTGAGTCATCTATGGAAAGCGCTGCACAGATGTTGCAGCAGGCGATCGCAGAGATCCGCTCCGTTTGCCCAGATGAGTTGGGGGCATACCAAACCATCATCACCAGCTTATTTACTGATGCGCCCATTGCACAGTTAGCAGCTGCTGCTGATGATGACGAAAACCCGGATCCTGACAACGTTCGCGCAGCGTCTCCGGAGGAGACTCCCACCCCCACACCACCTACGCCCTCTGATAATGTTAATGACGATGAGGCTATAACAACAGATGTAGTGGTAGAGTTTGCTTCAGCCCCACAACTATTCTTAGATGACGAAAAAAGCGAGGTTGCAACAACCGTCATCTTGCCCACACCACCTGCGCCCTCTGACTTACCATCTCCGGCACAGATATCACATATGAAAAAAGCGGATGTGCAATACTGGTTGGCGGAGGTTGGCGAGTCCACAGACGGCAAAATAGGTGAGTTGCGGACGCGGTTAATTGCCTACATTACTCAACATCAGCAAGATCAAGCAGCGTAAATAGCGGGAGGGTACGCGCCCTCCTCCTTTTAAAATCTAAGTTTTACTGCTAAAGATGTTGAGAAATTATTCAACATCTTTAGCAGTAAAGAAAATAGCATAGCATTATTGCATTGTCCACGCACTTTGTCTGGAGTCGCATTTGGGACAAGAAAAAGAGCCAAGCCTTATTAGAACGAGTACCCGACTTGGAAGAAAGATCAACAAAACAAAGCCTGCCTCATTTTGAAGGGGACAATGCGTCGAAAGGTTCCGCTTCCTTCTACAGAGACCTCGACCCCAAAAATTTTACGTGTAAGACCCTCATTCAATAGACTGCATAAAATTACGCAATCTGCGCGACGACGCTTTTCTACTAGTTGTTAACTTTACTTACCGAATTTTTTTCTTTTGGCAAATGACGATAAATTGATCTAAACATCAATAAACAAAGCCTGCCTGTTTCTGGTACGTGTAAGACCTCCGTGACAACACCTTTCATAATCTTTTTTTATTGTTAAAGGCGTTTACTATGATAAAGATTATTGATTTACTATTGCTGAGTTACCAAGCTTTATGCATAATGACAAGCGGGGGTGATAAAAAATGTCAAATCCAAAACCTAGGACTGACCAACTACCTAAAATCAAAGGTTTTTGGAAAGATGCGGAAGGAAATACGGTGGAAACCAAAGCTATTAAGATTCCAGTTTACTTGGAAGACAAAATCAAGGCTTATGCTCAGCAGCTGCACGCTGAGGAGATGGCAAAGCAAAAAGCGGAACAATATTAGCAGTTTGCTGACGATTTTAAAGAGTCCGCATAAAAAAGTGAAAACCCCCAAGCGAGTTGCGATCGCGAGAGGGCAAAGACCCCTGAATGCATTGTTTTGAGCGTTACGAACAAAATACAACTAGGAGTCACAAACTATGATCGATGATAACTCATTCTCGTATACTCAGCAAATCTGTATTCCTGAAAAGCTGGATGATTTACAGATTAGTATTGGGGCATATAGAATTTATGCTCATCTTGCAAATCCAGTAAACAAACAGCACAAAACAGCGCAACTTATTTCTAATCATTGCAAGATGCACATTACTTGGACAAGAAGAAGTTTAAGTGAGTTAGTGCAATTAAATCTAATACAAAAATATCACATTCAAGAATTAGAAGCGTTAAGACTGATAAAGTCTAAAACTCCTCAGTTTGTAGAGTGCGGGTTAGAGTGTGAGTGGTGTAATAGTACGTCTTTCCTTCTTCATGAGCACCATTACCCAATCAAGCGCTCATTAGGTGGATCTCAGACAGTACAGATTTGTTCTAACTGTCATTCTGAATTTCATTATTTAACAGAAGCTATCTTTTACGCACTTGTCCCCGAAAAATCAGCCGAGCCTTCAAGCGCCTCGATTAATCGTGGGGTAGACAGATCAATAAAACAAGGCTCGGCTGATTTTTTACGTGTTAGACCCCGTGACAAGGTATCTGACAATTTTGGCAACCAGATACAAGAGATTTCGTCAATGGGAGGCGAGTTAAATGTTTAATCTGCTTGCCATTACTAGGAATAGTATCCCATACGTCAAAGAGTTGCGATCACTGCGACTAATCAGAAATTCTTCAGCTGCAATTTTGATGCAACAACTTGATTACTGGTTTAACAAGTACCCAAACGGGTTCTATAAATTCTTGTCACCTTGTGAAAACAAGCATTACAAAACGGGTGATAGCTGGTGCGAAGAATTGAACTTTTCCAAGGATGAGTTTAGAACAGCATTTGACCAAATAGGGATACGCTACGCTTCCAAGAAAACATACGAATCAGCCTCAAACTCTTTTGTAGATTCAAGCTCAGCAGAAAAGTATTACTGTTCTTACACCGACAAAATTAAGGGTCTAACTTACTATTTTAGAAATTCCAAAATAGTAGATGAAGAGCTAGAAGCCTTGTGTAGTAAGCCAATCTCTGTAAATCGGGAATGCCAATCTCCGGAGGTTGAGAATGCCAATCTCCGGAGATTGGGAATGCCAATCTCCGTAAATCAGGAATGCCAATCTCCGGAGATTGGGAATGCCAATCTCGATTCATATACAGAAATTACTCCAGAGACTACCTCCCCCCCTACCCCCCCAGAAGGAGAACCGGAGGAGAGAGAAAAAGCCTCCGGCTTTCAAATACTGGAGCAAGAAGTAAAACTTCAATCCTCCTCTTCGTTGAAAGAAAACTCTACAGCTGCGAGTGAAAACCAAGATTCTTCTAAAAGGTCACTTGCCCCGGTGGTGTGTGAGAACAATTCTCAAATTAGTAAAAATGAACCATTATATAAAAAACGTCCTAAACCGAATGAAGTTCAATGGGATTGGGTTCCTGCTGGGGCATGGAAGACTGAAGAGGGCAAGCTAGATGATGCGTTTGTGATGGCGATCGCATCTAAGTGGGCAAGAGAATATGGTGGGACATCACAAGACAAAAAACCCAACGTTATCAAACATTTCCGCAACGAACCTACAAACCTTCCTATTGAGTGGGAGTGGTATCAAGACAACTTCTTTCACAAAGTTGCCAACATCCAAACTCGCAAGGCGAATGGGTTAGATACGGCGGCAGATGAAGCAGCAGCAATAAAGCACATACGTGCTGCCACTCCTTTGGACGACTCTCAGCGAGTCACTGAAGCACACAAGCCGTCTGAAGTTGTCCAAGAAGTTGCACCTTATGCAATTCCTGTTGTTGAAGCAATTGCAGGAGTAAAAAACTCAATCGTCAAAGGTGCTGCCATCGATGCCATTGTGCATCAGGTTATGTCAGATGAAAGTGAAGACTCGGCGATCGCCCCAGAAGAGGCGGAGAACAAAGCCGCATATCAAACAACGGTCAACGAGGAAGATAGAGAATTTTGGAGGCAAAAACATCAACAGAGAATGGGCATGATTGAAAGTCAACCTTGTAATAGGACAGGCAGTGAGCAGCGTCTTGCGGGGGTTCCCCCCGTTGTGGCGACTGCGAACCCGCAGGGTGACGAACTACAGAAAGCCAAACAGTTTATAGAATCGCTCAAAAAGCGAATACCACAATCTAAAAGCAAGTTGACTGCTCTATCTGAGGTCATTAGCTCAGTTGATAATCATGCTGTCATTTTGGAAGACATGAGAAAACGACTCAACGGAACTGACGAAATGAGACAAGAAGCTATTAACTGGGCTTGTGAACCAGCTAACGGTTGTCAGCTAGTGAGAGATGCAAAAGGCAGAGTCATCGATATCGAAGAGATGGACTTTTGAAGATGCAGGAGAGGCGACAAACCCCTTCTTTTTCATCTCGTGTAAAGTTCGTAATCGGTATGGGCAATCGCTTACAATAGCGGCGATTCTGAAATAACGCGCGATCTCCCAACCCATGAGCGGAATTGACCGAGATATCATCCCAGATCCCCGACCAAGTTTGATTGACCGCCATTTGCCAAACACCCCTCAAGTCCAACGACTGCTCCGAAGAGAAGGTAGAGCGCATGTATTCAACGACCTCGAAACCCTAAAACAAGTCACACAAGCTATCATTGTCAGCGGAGAACGAACCGGAATAGAGGATGAAGACGATGATTATGAACGATATGTGCATTTGTTGTAATGGAAGTCTCAAAGCTTGATTATACTGTTATATCTTGTAAAGGATATCGCATAGCTTTACGCAATACTGTTTACGGGGGTCTTACACGTACCAGAGACAATGCGTTACTGCTAAATATGTGTAAAATAGAAATTAAAGTTGGCAAATCTATCATGTCAGAATTAAAAACAGTTGTTTGCCCATATTGTGGTTCGATCCAAAACAAAAGATGGGGATTATCTAAAAGTGGCGTTCAACGCTATAAGTGCAAAGAGTGCGATCGCTCTTTCACTGGCGCTTCTACCGGACGCCCTCACAGTTTTGAGAACGTCTGCAAACGCTGTCGGGGTATTTGCAAGCGCAATGGGTTGCGAGATGGAAGAATTCAAAAATGGCTGTGCATTGAGCCTGGTTGTGGTTACGCTTGGGAGGAAAACGATTAAGTTGTTGAGGGAAGCACCCCGTAATAAAGATTGGTATGCCTTTTACTGCTAAATATGTTGTATTAATCTGTTAAGCTTGGCGGATTGCTGCCGTTGCCACCTTGCCTAAGTAAATATTCCCAGATTCGCCTTATCTCTATTGAGTTATCTGCAACCAAGCGCAGCGTTTCGGTAGTACTGGTTGTAAGGGCGTCTACACGACTACCAAGTTGATTTACCTGAGCGGTAAGGTTGGCGATACCTCCGGTAAGCTGCGCTAACGCCACAGAATTTTCTCTAGTTTGCTCCTGAATTTGAGTCATTAGCTGGTCTTGGCGGACATTAGTTTGTAATTGAATTTCCGCAAAGCGAGCTAGGGCTGTTTCAAGTCGGTCAAGTCGATTAGAAAAGTCTTGGGTCATTTAAGAGGTACGTGTGTTTTTCTTACTTTGGAACTGGTTTTATTCAAGCTTATGATGAAAGCGAGCATAAGGCACTAACAAAAGTAGCTACGAGGCTTGGGCTAGACTTAAGCCAGATAGGTAGGGGCTGCTTGACCAGCCCTCGCGGTTCTACGCGTGAATCCCTGTGACTTTAGCCAGAGAGGCGTCAAAGCCATGCCCAATAAAATACGCGCACCTAAAAACGGTTTTGGAGAAGTTAAACGCCCATTGTGGTGGATAGAAGTGGTTGATTCGGAAGGCAACAGTACTTACTACCCAGAGTATAGAGTTTATGAGAAAGTCTTGACGAAAGCAAGAAATTTCGTTCGTGATATCCAACCACCAATTGATGTTTGCCTAATCATCAGAGGAGACGCTGATCCGCGAACAGGTAAACTAAAGCCCGACGACATAGTTACCAGTCTAAACCCCCATTCTCATAAAAGGGTGCTATAATGAAAAAACAAGAACCACCAGAACAAAAAAATGAAAAATCCTACTCCAAGTTTAAATAAAGCTTTATCTGAAGCGAAAGCCGAATTTCCTATAGTCTACGCATCTAAGGACGTGGACTTTAAAACGAACACAGGTAGAAGTATTAGATTTACCTACGCCGAATTAGAAGAAATCGTTAATTTGGTTGCGCCTGTACTTTCAAAGCATGGTTTAGTTGTTACTCATGAGCCTGGATATCATGAGGTAGCCCCCGAAACTTATAAATATGGACTTTTAACATGTTTATTACATGAATCTGGTGAAGAGAGACAAGCATTTATCAGTTTAAGTGAAGATATGGGCAACGATCCGAAAGATTGGGCGTCGCGCCTCAGCTATGCTCGCAGATATAACGAAATGGCAATCCTAGATATTGTTGTTGTTGAGCCAAAAAACAGCGAGCAGTGGGAAGAAACAAAGCGTAAACTAGCAAAGGAAGTGAGACAGGAGGCTGGATTAGTTAAGAAGCCAGAGCCTCATAAAAAAGGTGATTCATCCTTTGCTGAGGCTATTAGTGGTTACACACCACAAAAGTCTAGCACACATGAAAGTTGTGTAGGTTTGCGCCCTCAGAACAGCAGCGATATTAAAATCCTTTTGACAACACTGGGTTTTGAGCAATCGCGCTTTGATAATTGGTATGGTCAAAAGTTTAACGTTGCAGCTGATATGCTCGGTCTTGAGCAAATGTACGAGATTATTCGAGCTATTTGCAAAGTGTACGGAACCGAAAAGAACAACGTAGGTGCGATCGCTGCTATCAATAATGTCATCATTGATCAAATGACAACAGGCATCAAACTCAAAGACGCTCTTAAGGACTGGCTCAATAGATTTTTCAAGCAAAATAAGATCGCGTAAGTCTGCATAAAATTACGCGATCTACTTACGAAAAATCAAAGATGATGTAGTTCAATTATTCATTACAGGGTTCCGATTGGAAAAATGAGCCGAGTCTTATTAGAAATGCGATTAACGAAGACGACATACCAACCAAGTTCGCGCTAACGTCTCCGTTGGCGCAGCCTCTCCGGCAGGAGAAGACTCGACTCATTTTTTGTCCCAAGTGCTTTACCCTAAGATCGTAAGCTTACCTTTCTTAGATGGCTTACAAGCTATACACTGTAAGGCTTTAAGGTGAAAAGAGGGTGATGCTATGATGAGATGAGAACAAAAAGGTTTATTAGGGTAGGGAGATTATTGAATGGAGCGATACAAAGGAAGGGGAAAAAACCCCAAAAGTATAGAAGCGCTAAAAGCGGCGACGGCGGCAAGAGTTACTCAAAGAGAGAAAGTGAGTGTACATCTTCTGTATGGAGTTTTGGACGTGCTAGATACACTGGGCGATCGCAATCGCTCAGTTGCCATCAACGAAGCCATAGAAATGATCGAGGAATTAGGATTACTAGGTCAACTGAAACAACGTATTCAAGCCAAAAAGAAACAAGTAGCTTAAACTGCCAAATATTCTACTATAAACAGTTACCCCCTGCCGAAAGAACCACCAGACGACAGGGGGTAACTCTTAAGCGACAAACCCAAAAGCTTGTCTCTCTTGCTTACTGAAAGAACCACCAGACAGTAGCAAGGGAACTAAAGAAACGATTACCACGCTCTAAAGTTCAAGACGATACTAACATGATCCTTAACGTAGTTACAAGTTACACTTCTTTTTTTGATAGCACCTTACATACAGGTAGGATTTACAGTGGCTTGTGTGCTGTGCTAGGGGATCTTTGCAAAGATCCCCTAGCACAGTTGGTTTTTTTGTTGCGTGTAAGACTCTTAAAATTGTGCTAACACGATAGAATGCTGGCAGGGCGCATTTACTGAGAATTGACAATCGACATGCGAGCATTTAAAAGTTATCGGAACATAAGCAATCTAAAAACAAAAATTTGCCTTTATCATCCGTACAATAAACGTGTTGACGCGAGAGATGAGTATGAAAACTTGATGCATTTGTTTGGAAAATTGTGGGCAGATAAACATATGTTAGGAGTCGCCATCATTCAAGCAGAGGCTATGCTTATGAAAGCTTGGGCGATCGCATACCTGTACGAAGAGCAATCAAAAATTCATTTGCGGCTAATGACGCTTTCACACAAAACTAAAGCCAAACCCAGACAGAACTGGCTTTCTAAGCTAAAGCCCGTAACTTATAAACTTTTGACAGATTGGGCAATTGAGTACTCCCAATTAAAAACTCAATGAACTACTCACCCCTACTTCGTTGAGGGGTGAGTTTCTACATCCACCCCAGTAGAGTTGAATTTTTGACGCTTCATTTGCCCTAGTTGCTTCATGCTTCCCGCTTGTTTGCAAGTGCGTGAAGT
>JAHHHH010000125.1 GCA_019359415.1 Iphinoe sp. HA4291-MV1
CCTCTGGAGTCCAAGCTATTTTGTTAGCTCCGTTGGAGGTGCGCCAATAGAAGTCTTAAAGCAGTACATTAGGGAACAAGAAAAGCCGTCCTAGAAGGACGGGGTTTTAGACCCATCTTTCTGATAAATAAGTTATAAGTTACTTTTGTCACTTAGTTAAGCATTTTCAATATTTTTATTAGATATATTTGATACAAAAAGCGGAAAACTATCAGCAAGATTAATCCCTGTAGAGGTTCGCGACTGTATTTACGCGAACCTCTCTTTTTTGTCCAAAGTCCAATCAAAACTATTCAACAAAAATATGCGTAAAACCAAAGAAATTAGATGAATGCCTTTAATTAAACCGCAGGTTTCAGATCTAAATCAAGAAGATAAGGAGCAATAAAACCTGCATATTTCTTTTTGATTGCTTCAGGAAGATCTTTCCAGCCCGTGATCCGAGCGCGACAGTTTTTCCCACCACATTGACATAGACAATCAAAATGGTTGATCGAATAGTTTCTCATGGCATAGTCAAACGTTATTTCCTCACCCGGAAGAATCTCTCTCATGGCTACAAAATCATGGGCATCAGTCTCATTCACATGGATACCGCAATTGGGATCGCAGGAATGATTGACCTTGGGAATCAAGCCACCATGTAAAACGTACTGATTTTCGCCAATTTGAGACGCATGGCAATGATTGCCATCTAAAACTTCTTGAATAACACCAGTCATTACAGTTTCCCCCCTTTGAAAAGAACGAGTTGCAAAAACCCCTTCTCCTTTTCCGGGAGTGATTTGCAGTTCAAATCCCTTTGTCATATGAAACCCTCTAGTAATATAGGCATTTTACAGGATAGGAGTATTGTCAGTAGACCGAAAAGATTTCTAGAAGGCTTACCATTGGGGCATTCTGGCGGATTGTATACAATCCGCCAGAATGCCCGTATCATCTGCGTTTTGAGCAATAGGGTTGTAGATGAGTTCTCCTGCTAAGGTAAGCGATCGCTCGACCCTGTGCCCAAAACATCGCCCCAAACCCTCATTCTTGCGTTGACTGACAAAAGTTTTCGGTCTACTGATTGTAGGATATTAGCCGATAATCGGGATTATGCCCTGACAAAACGTCCCATCATATTTCTGGGGAAATCTCGTAATCTCATAAATTTATTAGTGATTAAAATTACTTTAGCATACATAAATTTTCTGCTAATTCTAGTGTCACACTTCTGTACTCTTTATTTGTTCTTTACGGGTTTATTCGGTAGGTGCAAGATCTGAGTAAAGACAAGACTATCAAAATTTGGCGGGCATCGCGTTGAAGTTCATAGCGATTTTGGATTGATGAGAGCAAGATATCTAAAAACTTCTTCAAAAAAACCAAAACTAACCAATTGTCTCGGCTCGAATTTCTTGAATAATGCGAGAAATTTCTTCTTCTGATTCGATATGCTTTGCTAACACTTGTGCGGTAGCTTCAAGCATGCGGTCAGCAAATAATTTTGCTAAATCTTGTCTCAAACCTTGCCCTATATAAAATTTAAGTAAGGCTTCAAAAGACATATCTCGACTGACAGCGACTTTTTTGAGCGATTCCAAAGTATCTTTTGGTATTTCTATAGATACTGTTTCTTTGGGGCGAGGATGCAGTTGCAGTTTGAATTCTTCTTCAGCCTTGTTCATATAATTTCCTTTCAACGCGAGTAGCCAGACGAGCAGAAATGATGCGTGTTCGCTTTCCTCTTTCTACATAAACTACTAACAATAAGCGTTGCTCAAGCGAATATCCGATAATAAAATCACGTTGCTCATTATTAGCGGTAGCATCACCAAATTGATAAAAAGGATCTAAGAAAACTTCTGCGGCTTCTTCAAATCTAACATTATGTTTTTCGAGGTTGCTTTGTGCCTTGTTTATGTCCCATTCAAACTCAATGCCTTGCAGCCGATACACAATATCCATGCGTCTATTTTACTGAGGATTGCGCCAAGGATTAGCATCATTCTCTTTCATCTGCTGGATTGAGAAAATCGTTGAGAATATTCTCTGGTAGAGGCGCATCAAAGTCAGGAGCAATGATAACTTTACCCTTATCTAACCCTGGAATTCGGGGTGATGACTGTCCTCCAATAGGTACTATACGGGCAATGGGAGTACCAGCTTGCGAAATAATCACTTCTTTTGTCGATAACACTCGACGGAGTCGTTCAGCAAAATCAGGCGGTAATTCTGGAAGCTCTATATTATAGATTGACAGTCACTCCAGGCGATCGCGACTATGAATGACGATATCAATATCCTGACACACAAAGTAGGCGATCGCTGTAAGTCCTGCACACAGACAACATTCATTCCATTTGTCTAGCTACCAGTTGAGCAAATAGCCCCTCAGTGTTAACCAGTTCCTCAAATGTACCCACTTGTACCACGCGCCCTGCGTCAATCACATAAATTCGATCAGCATTGCGAATCGTGCTGAGGCGATGGGCAATCACTATCCGGGTAGCCTTCAACTTATCTAAACTCTCAGTCACAATTGCTTGTGTGCGGTTATCCAAAGAACTAGTCGCCTCATCCATTAAGATAATTTTCGGCTTATTGACAAGTGCTCTGGCAATCAATAATCTTTGCCGTTGTCCCCCGGAAAGATTGGTACCGCCTTCACTGATAACCGTGTGCATTCCCATCGGCATTTGCTTGATATCTTGAGCAAAACCCGCCATCTGCGCTGCTTCCCAAGCTTCTTCATGCGATACCAACGCAGAGGCAGATATGTTGTCAAAAATCGAGCCTGATCCAATTCGACCATTTTGCAGCACGACTCCTAACTGTCTTCGCACTGCCATAAGGTCTAATTCTGCTAAGTCAAAGCGATCGTAGTACACTTTTCCTGATAGTGGAGTTTCAAACCCCAACAGCAACCGCAGTATCGTTGACTTCCCACTTCCCGAAGGTCCCGCGATCGCGATAAATTCTCCTGGTTCTGCGTAAAGACTGATATCATGAAGAATCGGTGGACCATCTTCGCGGTAACGAAAGGTAACATGGTCTAAAGTGACACGACCCCTCAAGCGCCCTGGATCAACCTTGTTAGGATGGTACTCCGGCTCTTGCTGCAAAATCGGCTTTGCCCGCTCCCACAGCGGTACAATTGTCAAAATCTGAGTCAGAGTATTGCTGAGGTTGCTCACTCCCCCAATAAAAATTCCCAAAGCCGCATTAAACGCCAAAAACGTTCCTGTTGTCAATCCACTGCTACCGTTAGCTTGAGCCATTTGCATAAACAGCACCGCCAACCCAAACAACAGTGCCGAAGTCAACAAAGATAATATCTCGTTAAAGGTGGAAACACTATCTTTAATCCATTGCAAAGCTGCTGTCAGTCTAATTCGCTGGCTGTACTGATCTGCCCAAGCTGCAAACGCCCGTTCTTCTGCTTGCGCCACCCGCAACTTGGCTACCCCATTTATGAGTTGTACTGTTAGCCCATTCATCTCGCCATCCAGTTCTTGCAGCCGTCGCGATTTGCGAACTAACAACAAGCCTAAGACAGTAGTAACTGCGGCTGCTAGCAGGGCTATCCCCATCCCCACTAAAGCAAGTTGCCAACTGTAAACAAACATCAGCACCAAGTTTAGTAAGGCAAATAGTCCGCTTAACAGGGTGCGTTGCGTTCCCCCCGATAGTATCCGACGAATTTGGTTCACTGACAAGACACGGTTTACCAAGTCACCAGAGGCATAGGAGCGGAAAAATGCTGGACTGAGTCTGAGAAGTCGATCCCAAATTGCAGGTTGCAAGACGCTATCAGAGGCGTTTTCGATTCGCAGCGTTAGGATGCCTTGGGACATCCCAAACGCTGACTTTCCAAATGCGATCGCAAACAGCAAGAGTCCTATCTGCGATAATAAGCTCTGATCACTATCCGGAATTGCATTATCCACCAAAAGCGCTGTTGCCTGCGGTACCACCATCCCCAACAAAGTGCCAAGAATTCCCACCACTATTATGCTGGCAATATCTTTTTCATACCCTTTAGTGCCAAACTGGAATAACTGAATCGGATTCTTGATTAGCTGGGGTAACGGTCGGTAAAACTGGTATGCTTGCAGGGCTAGCGTTGCTGCTACTGCCTGATTGACAACTGTCCTCGCCCGTGTTATTGGATCAAATAGAATATAAGTAGATGTGGCTGTACCTTTGTCTACTGGCAACAAAGCCACCGGACGCTCTTCTTCTTGGGTATAAGCTAAAAGTGGACCATACTCATGAAGCCACCAGCCATCCTCTAGCACTACGCGACGGGTGCGAATTTGGGAAGAACGCGCGATCGCTTCTACCGGATCTTGTACTCGAGTGAGATCCTCAGACTGCGCTGGCGGACTAATCGTTATCGCCATTGCTCGTCCTACTGCTCCCGCCGCCACCAGCAGCGGCGTTCCTTCCTGAAAAGAGACAGCTTCTTGTTGTGGTTGCAAAACAGAAGCTAACTTAGAGAGTGCAGAGTTGACTACCTGACGATTGAGTTGCTCTCGTTGTTGAAATTGGCGAAAAGCTGTTTCTGTTTCCTGCTGTTGGAGCAAATTTAAATAGTCGAAAAATTCCGAATGTAAATCAGCCAAAATGCTTGGCAAGGAAGCAGCATTTTCTGGCTTGATTAATGATAAATAGGGGGAAAAGTGTGTTTCTGTGCCTTCAGCACTAAGTATTTGACTTAAGTGGTTTACCCAATCTTTTACTAGGGTATAGACACGTAGACGTTCTACAGGCAGATTCTCGGAGGATAGCGGCTTGTCATCTAATATCGCTCTTGGCTCATCCGCCGCCACTTGTGTCACAAAATCTGCTATTGATATTTGAGATAATTCTGTTGCCTCGATCGCGATCGCTACTAAAGCTATGGATTTTGAATTATAATCAGTTGCTGCACCAAACAACGCTTCACCTGCGCCCACATTAAATAGATAGTGGCGATTGGGCAAAGCTTCGCGCCCCAAAGGACGATTGTCTACAAGTGTTCCATCCTTGACTTGTGTAGCGAACACTGCTAAGCATCCAGTCCGCACGATCCAGACTTTTTCTAAGTCAAAAAGCAGCAAAGGTTCATTTCCTTGAATGCGGTACAGAATTTCCATATGAATGTGTCATATATAGCGCTTCTCACTTCGTTGTAATACAGTCGAAACCCCACCCCGGCTTTGGCTAAAGCCAAAACCGCCCCTCCCCGGAGTTCTGGGGAAGGGGCGTGTTTGCCGCAGGCATTCCCGCAGGGTAGCGTAGCTTTACAGTGAATCCAGCGCTGCAGGAGGGTTTCCCGACAGAGGCGACTGGTGAACCCGTAAGCGCAAAGCGCAGGCTCCGCCAACGCGCAGCGTCTCCGTTAAGAGAAGGGGGTGGGGTCAAATCAACACCGAATCAAGGCTTGAATGTTAAGTTGACACGTATGACTGCATCCAAATGAGAACCATGATACTACACTTTTCTCGCAGTCTGTCTGGCAAATCTCCGCATTCAGTGCAACAGTTGACACTCCCCGTGCTAAAGCAGCGGGGATTCTTGGTTCGTTGACTCGCCGTTAGACGACAGGGTTGCCCCAATCGCCCAAGAGGGCAAATCTCCCCAAGCGTAAGTTCCCGTATGCCCTACCGTTGTTCGCGCAGCGTCTCCCTTAGGAGAGGCATGTGGCGTCCCCGGTCTAAAGCACGGAATACGCAACTCCGTTGCTGTTCCTCCGGGGTTTTCAGCCTACTGCCTCATAAACCTTGCCCTTGGTGAGCCGTAGCCCTGAGCGAAGGGACAACAGATGCACACAGGTAATTTATCTGCGTGCAAAGCTCGTGGATCTGCGGTTTTCAATATTCATCGTATGATGCTAGTTGTCAGAACCTAGCAGCACAGATAGCAGCACCTATGAGTCCTACTTCTTGATTGAGAACAACATACACAGGTACATCTTCAAGAAGGGGACGCATTCTGCCTTTTTGAGTGAAATTGAGGATGAACTTGTCTTCCTGAAGAAGGGGCAGTATCTTAGGAGCAATTCCACCAGCAAGGTACAAACCACCGTAAGGTAGAAGTTTAAGCGCAAGATTGCCAGCTTCTGCACCGTAAGCTTCTACAAACAATTGCATCGTTTGTTCCGAAAGATGATCGCTTTTGTGTAGTGCAGCCATACCAATAACAGCACCCGGATCGACGCTTTTTTCTTGTTGTCCCGCTTCTTGTTCCCAAGTTCTAACAATTTGGGCAATTTCTGGTGATTCAGCAGCAATTTTGCGATCGCGCAGAAATTGATAAATTGCTAAAACTCCCATCCCAGAAACAACCCGTTCCACAGAAACCCGTTGAATATCATGTTTATCCAATAGGTATTTCAACAACTGAAACTCTAACTCAGTCCGGGGGGCAAAGTCGGCGTGTCCACCTTCAGAAGGGAAGATTTGATAGTAGTCTCCCTGCTTGATTAAAAATCCTTGTCCCAAGCCAGTACCAGCACCAATAATGGCAATAGGAGCTTGAGGGTTAGGTTTGCCAGTTTGCAAAGTCAGCACATCTTGTTTGTTTAACCCCAAAATGCCATAACCAACAGCAGCAAAGTCGTTGATGAGAGAAATCTGGGGTATACCCAGTTCTTGTTGTAAACGTTCCGTATCAAGGAACCAAACTAAATTGGTCAGCTTAGCAGTATTTTTCACCACTGGTCCTGCGATCGCAAAACAGGCTTTTTGTGGAGTTGGTGTATTCGCTTTGAGCAAGAACTGTTGTACCATCGGCACCAAATCGGGAAAATCCCCACTGCGATACCGTTCCTCACAGATAGTGCGTAATAGAGGTTTTTCTGATACCTCAACTAGTCGCAAAATGGTTTTCGTACCGCCGATGTCTCCTGCCAATAGTAATGTCATGTGAGTTATTGTTAATTCAACCGAATGACTTCTTCTACCTGAGCTAAATGAGAGGTGTCTCCCTTTAGTTCTAATAACCACTCAGGTTCTTGACGTACAACTTTCACTAAGCTACATAGGGAAGCCTTCACTTGTGTTCTGGCAATCTCACCTACTAACCCTATTGTCGCTCCTAGCACAGATGCTCCGTGTCCCACTAAAAGAATATTTGCTGGAGAGAATTCTGTTGTTAAGTCTCTAGCAGTTTGTCCTGATCGTCTCAGCATTTGTTCGTGAGTTTCTGGGTAATTTACTGCAATGCGTGGAGTGTAGCTGGTATCAATTCTAGGGAATAATTCTGCTAATACCAGGGTTGAGAGTCGCTGTGGTTCTTCCGTCATCCAAACGGGATTAAGCCATTCACTCAAGCCTGTTTCCAGTTTTATCGGTAAATCGAGAACTTCTGCGACTGCGATCGCTGTTTGCACTGTCCGCAAGAAAGGGGAAACGAAAATGTGGGTAATGTTTTCTCCCTTAAGGCGATTAGCTAACTGCTGCGCCTGCACCATACCATCTTCAGAAAGCGGTGGATCGTAGCGTCGTTCTGCTGTGAGAAACCATTCAGGGTTAACAAAGTCGATACGGTTAGCGTGTCTTGCAATCCAGACTATTTGATTCATGGTATAATTTTATATTAACTACACAGGCTAAAACCTGTGGCTCTACATATGCAGCCGTCAACATGGGCTATAAGTTAAATAATATTACAGGCTAGTGTAACTATTTGTAATTAAGATCAGGCTGCTCCTCCTACATGGCTAGCGCTCCTCCCAACTACTTATTTGTTCATACACCAAGCGAATGGCATTGAATACAGCTTCGGGGCGAGTCTGGAGAATGGCGTGATTGGTGTTAGGTAAGTTGATGAGTGTAGAAGTAGCGATCGCCTGATTGAGCGCAATTGCATTTTCCTGGGCGTTGACAATCCGATCCGCATTCCCAACAACAATGACAGTCGGTCGTTTGATATCGCTATAGCGCGGACTCAAGGTTGTGAGAGTGGGGTTAATCGTGATATTGTCCTGAGTAATTGCCTGGGTTTGACTGGGTCGAGTCCAAAGTGCTTGTGCAATCCGCAAATATTCTGATGGCACTGGATCAGGGGTGAAGGCTCGCACCAGATTTTGCTGCACCAATTCTCGCCCCAGCACTACAGGAAAAATGGCTCGCAACAGATCCCCAATCACTGGAATTTCGGCAATAATTTCTGGTAGTGGGTTGGCGCGTTCTCGTCGAAAAGCCAGAGGAGCCAGCAGCACAAGACCTGCCAGGTCGTCTGGATAGTTCAGAGCATAGGCAAGTGCAACGGAGCTTCCCCAGGAGTAGCCCACCAGCACAGGTTGTTCGATACCAAGTTGTTGCAGCGCACCGTGGAGTAAGCGTGCTTGGACAATTGAGGTGACCATTTCGTTCTGGGGGCGATCGCTATACCCATGTCCTGGTCGCTCAACGATACAAACCCGATACTCCTGAGCTAATTGATCCAGGACGAACAAGGAAAAGTCCTGGATCAAGCCGGGATTCCCATGCAGCAGTACAATGGGTTTGCCCTCTCCTCGGCACAGATAGTGCAGTCGAGTCCCCTCCACAGTCACAAATTTGCCAATCGGCGGAAACTCTGCTTCAGCCTGTTTCACAGCTTGGAGACTAGCCAAGTAGAGACCCAGGAAAATAAGGAATAGAATCAGGAGGACTGTTAGAATTGGCATCGGTCTATATTGTTGACATGAACTACCCAGACTACTTTCTTATAATCGTGCATTAGCGATCGCTACAGCCAAGATAGTGCAGGTTAAGTTCGGAGGTATATTGTGTTTGAAATCAGAAGGCGACAAAGAAACACCAGGTCGAACATCACAGAAGACTTAGCTGGATACCTGTTTATGACGCCCACTATTCTGGTGTTGAGTACATTTGTCGTGCTACCCATTCTCTGGGCTGTTTTTCTTTCCCTGCACAAAGTTCAACTTCTTGGCAGTATTGAGTACCAATTTGTAGGCTTTCGTAACTTCACGCGATTAATTGAAGATGAACGCGTTTGGATTGCTTTGAAAAATACAGCGGAATACGTTGCAATTGTTGTCCCAATCCAAACTGTCTTGGCTTTAACTCTAGCTGTGACGCTTAATTCTGGTATTCGCGGCAAAAACTGGTGGCGTATCCTCTACTTTTTGCCAACAGTCACCTCCTCAGCCGTCTTGACGCTGATTTTTATGTGGATTTACAACACGAATGGGTTACTCAATGATTTTCTGGCTTTTGTTAGATTGCCTACCTACAACTGGTTAGGAGATCCAGCAGTTGCGCTTAAAGGTATTATGCTCATGAATATTTGGTCAACAGCGCCGTTTTTCATGGTAATTTATCTAGCAGCGTTGCAGGACATTCCTCGTTCACTATATGAAGCAGCATCGCTAGATGGAGCAAATGGTTGGCAGCAGTTTATTTATATCACGATTCCTATACTCAGACCAGTGACCTTTTTTGTAGTAACTATGGGAGTCATTGGCACGTTTGGGCTATTTGACCAGTCCTACATTTTTTCCAACGGCACCGGCGGACCAAACAACGCCACTCTTACCGTAGTTTTACTGATATATCAAGCTGTATTTCGTAACTTGCAGATGGGGTATGCAGCAGCGATCGCTTTTTTGCTGGCAGCAGTCATTATTGTTGTCACTTTGATTCAACGGCGGTTTTTTGGAGGCGAAAAAATTTAATACAAACTTCCTAGCCTGAAGCTGTTCATTTCAAACGACTAGCAATTAACAATGGAGTCAAAAAAATGTTATTGGAACTTAAGCGATTAGAAGTACCACCAGGACAACGAGTGCTGCTAAAAGATGTGAGTTGGCAAGAATTTGAAGCCATTTTAGAAGAATTAGGAGAACATCGTGCTGCCAGAGTAGCTTATGAAAACGAAATGCTGGAAATCATGACACCACTACCTGAACATGAAATTAATAAAGTCTTTATTACTAACTTTGTAGAAATCCTCCTTGAAGAACTAGATATTGAATTTTTGCCTTTAGGCTCTACAACTTTTCAAAATCAACTAATGAACAAAGGTATCGAACCTGATAATTGTTTTTATATCCAAAATGAAGCAGTCATTCGAGGTAGAGACAGACTCGACTTAACAGTAGATCCGCCGCCAGACTTAGCCTTAGAAATTGATGTTACTTCCCGCACTCACCCTAATATCTATGAAGCATTAGGAGTACCTGAGTTGTGGCGCTTTGAAAAAGGCAAATTACAAATTAATGTTCTGCAAAACGGTAAATATTTTGAGTCTACGTCCAGCCCAACCTTCCCTAATTTTCCACTCCATCAAGTCATCCCTGAATATCTTCAACAGTGCAAAACTGTGGGTAGAAACAAGACAATGAGAGCTTTTCGAGCTTGGGTAAGAGAAGTAATTAGCAAAAAAAGTTAGGGTGTGTTGATGTCGTTGAATACACTGATCTATGACACGTTTATTCTCAACCTGGAAAGCATTGCTATATATTCTGCTAACGCTGTATGCAGTTATCACCCTCATTCCCTTCCTTTGGGCGCTTTCGGCGTCATTTAAGCCGCTATCTGAAATTGTTAGCGGTGAACCAAATTTTTTGCCCAAAAACTTTACTCTCAACAACTACAAACAAATTTTTTTCCAAGAACCACTGTTTCTCCGCTGGCTGTTCAATAGCGTGGTTATTGCCACCAGTGTTACTATATTAAACTTATTGTTCAACTCAATGGCAGGTTACGCCTTAGCAAGATTGCGCTTTAGAGGTAGACGTTTCTGGTTCTTCCTCATTTTGGCAGTGTTGGCAGTACCTGCACAGATAACCCTCATTCCCACATTTTTAATTTTGAAAGCTTTAGGCTGGCTGAATTCTTATCAAGGGATGATTATTCCCAGCATGGTCAATGCTACCTTCATTTTTATGATGCGGCAGTTTTTCGTGAATTTTCCTAAGGAATTAGAAGAAGCGGCTCAATTGGATGGATTGAATACTTGGGGCATTTTTCGGCATATAGTTTTACCTTTAGCAAAACCAGCGCTTGCAGCACAGGCAGTTTTTGTATTTATGGGGAGTTGGAATAATTTCTTGCTACCTACAGTTATTTTGTTTGACCCAGAAATGTTTACTCTTCCTTTGGGATTGAATAGTTTTAAAGGTCAATTTATTAGTTATTGGAACTATATTATGGCAGCTTCTATGGTTTTTACTTTGCCAGTTTTGGCTATTTACGCATTTTTTAATAGATATTTTATTGAGAGTGTGACGTTTACAGGGGGTAAGGGTTAAGCAATTGTACATGCATAATCTTTGAGAATTATGAGGAATATTGACCGTCGTTGGTTCATGATAGGAACGCTTATAACGGCAGTGGGCAGCAGTGTGATGGGAATGTTCAATCGGTTATCGCGTACATCAGCTATGCCAACAACGGCACAAAAGGAATTGCCTAGTTCTGCTTCTAGACAGGTTATTAAGTTCACCAATGGCATCTCCTTGGAACTTGTCACACGGAACAATGAATTTCTTGGTGTTAGTCGCATTGCTGCTGGAAATATTGTGCTGCGTAGTGGACGAAGACCAATGTTTGTAGAAATCCGTAATCCCAACGGAATTCATTTGTGCAATTACACCATTGCACAGCAGAGTATCACAGACAATTCAGTGAAACTGCAATTCTCAATGCATTACTGTGAAGGCGGTATAATGGAATGGATGCTCCATTCAGTTCGGAACCGTTACAACACAGCTGACTGGACCTCTGAACCTTTAAGCGCAACTGACACCGTTCTGTGGCTGGAAATTCATCCAGTGACGCGTCATCTTGGCGGTCGTAAATATATTGGCTTGAGCTACCAGTATCGCTACCAAAGTCAGAGCATTCCGATTTACAAAATTCTTGATCGCGGTACGTGGGAGCTAGGTGGACACGCAGTAGGTAACGAGTTCTGGATGCGTAATTCTTTTGTGCCATCCATCGCGCTCATTGATTCAATAGAGCAATTCTACTCTACTGAATGGTATCTACCCTCAGCCACAAACCCCAACGTTCTTCAATTTTTACCACTGCAAACTGCGTTGCAAGGCTTCACCTTTACTGTTGGAAAAGCAGGTACGCTTGTTACTTGGGCAACGAAGGTTAACCACATCCGTTCACTGTTTGAAAAAGCGCGCGGTGTGGATGAAATTGTGCACTGGCACGAACACTGTGCTGATTTGGGAAAAGAATTGGTCACCTCACCTATAGAGGTACTGTGGGCACCAGGCGAACTAGATCGCGTCGGACGAGCGAATGCTTATGAGGCGGTACGGGAATTGGTGTATGAAACTCTGCATACTCAAATAGGTATGCGCCGCGAGCGGGTGACTACCTACAGCATGATTGAACAATGGGATAATGCTGATTTGAAACGTTACACCCAACTAGGATTGCCGAAATTGCTAGAGGCTGGTATAAAAACGGTTGGGTTGGCAAACCATTTTCAGAATAATATGAACACCTTTGGAGTCGGCAACATGGCTTGCACCATAGACTGGAAGGTAGCTGATTCTGTGGGAGAGGAAAACTTGCGAGCTTTTTGCAACAGGGCAAAAGCAAATGGTGCCAAAGTTGAAATGTGGGGCAATACAGCCCTATCAACTTTTGGTTTGAAACAATGGGATCGCAATGGCGCAAAAAGCCGCATCGACTATCTACCAAAGGAAGGGTCGATTATGGAACTCATCGAACGCTCACGCGACCCATTTGTCCGCAATCCTTCCAACGCCATAGAGGCTGACCACTACACGCCAGTGTTTGCCGTTCTTAACCTCAGAGATCCAGTTATACGAGAGTACTGGCTTCAGCGATGGAAACAGGCGCATGACGAAATCGGTCTTGAGGGTATTTTTCTTGACAGTTCGTCCAATCTTTCTAGCGATAAATTCCACTTTATCCAACACCTGAATGCTGGTTCAAAAGATGTCGCTACAGGCACAACTCATCAGCTATTTGACTATCGTCCTGCTCAAGAACCACCTGCCGCGATTTTGTCACAATACCATGCACACTTGGAATTGATGACACAGATGCAGAAGATTGGCTATCGCTACTGTGGTGAAGACATCGGTGTATTCGGCGTCCATCGCAGCGGTCCCCGTATTCTATCCCGACTCGATAATTTGCCACTATGGGCGGAGTGCATCACTGATTTTGACGTGCTGGCTTTACAGAAAGTAGGTGCCAATCCCGATGACATATTCTTCCGTGGTCTAGCTTACCGAATGATGTGGTATGTGTTTTGGAATATCAACAGCGATCAACTAAGCTTTAATTACGGTGGTATCCGTGGTGATTTCGACAGACCGGCTGATAGGCATATTTTGCTATTAAAAGTGTTCAATAAGGTCAACAACTTGATGATTAACCGCGAGATTCTGCCCAATGAAAAGGGCGTAGTGTATCGTGCAGATGGTCAGCAAGTCCTCTGGGCTTTTGAGAATTTTGACTTTAAACTTTCCGCAAATTCATTAGTTCGTGATGAAAATATAGGGAAAAATCAGCAAACAAACACCTTACACGCTGTCAAACACCATGTTTACCGCATCAGAGGATGAAACTAGAACTTACGCATTGACAGAACATTGATACTATGCAGTTAAGTTCAACTTCTGTGTTAGGTGTTCTAAAATAAAATCACGAGCCACTTGAAGAGATAAATTTCTTTGGAGTTCATACCAATT
>JAHHHH010000126.1 GCA_019359415.1 Iphinoe sp. HA4291-MV1
AACCTTGGGAAAACAGGAAGCATGACGAATGCAATGACTCAAGGCTATGCACCAATTGAACAGTACGAACGACGCGGTAACTTTGCTCCTTGCACAGATGTTTATGCTTTAGCCGCAACGCTGTATTCTTTGCTGAGTGCAGAAGTTCCGATTCCTGCTAATTTTCGCAAGTACGCTCCGTTACCACCGCCAAAACAATTTAATTTGCGGATTAGCGATCGCATAAATGAAGCAATTCTCAAAGGAATGGCGTTGGAACCACAAGATAGAGTGCAGACAGTGCAGGAGTGGTTAGAATTGTTGATGCCCAGAAAAGTAAATCCTGTAACTCCTCAAGCACCAATTCCCAATCCACAACCTCAAATCCAAAATCAACCATCACAAAATATTGCAACCCCAGTAATCAGTTCAAAACAATCTTCTCAAGGAATTTTCAAGTGGCTAGAAGGGATTGTACCCAAAAATTCAAAATCGGATGATGAGATTAAGTTAATCACAGCGAAGATGAACTACACCCAACTGCGTGACTTACTCGCAGCAGGAAAGTGGAAAAAAGCTGATGGAGAAACGGGGCGAGTTATGCTGGCGGTAGCTGGAAGAGAAAAGGAAGGTTGGCTTGATATTAAAAGCATTGACAATTTTCCCTGTGAAGACCTCCACACAATTGACCAACTTTGGGTAAAATACAGCAATGGGCGCTTTGGCTTTTCTGTGCAAAAGCGCATTTATCAAAGTCTGGGTGGAACCGAAGAGTACGACAGAGAAATTTGGGAAGCTTTTGGCGATGCAGTCGGTTGGAGGAAAGGAGGAGAGTGGTTGTACTACAGCAATATTACTTTTGACCTAAGAGCACCCCAAGGACACCTTCCGGATTATATCTTTTTTGTATATGCTGAGGCTCTACATCGTTTCCTCTTTTCTCGCGTCGAGACAATGTCGTGAACAAACTGCGGATTGTAGCAGTTGGCGAGGATAAATTGTTCTGCGATTTTCTCTATTTCTTCGTTGTTTACTTCCCAGTCATTCCAAAGTTTCATTTGTCCAGGGGAAGATTTTTTCCCTTTTGCTTTCAGTTTCATCCGGTGCTAACAACTTGCTTCCCCAGTTACTGCGAGTTTCCGGTTTTGGTTGAGGGCGGTATTTTTTGCAGAAACCTCGATACTTATTAGCGCATTCTTCTAAAGTCCTTCCCAAAGACAAAAATGCTGGATGCCATTGCGTGATACCATCATCACTCAGCCTGTCATGAATCTGACTTTTCCCGTTAAGTCGTGAAACAACGAAATAGCAAGGGTTTCAAAATATCTTTTATTCTCAACAACTTAAATTTAATGACAATAAATCACGAGAGAATAGGGCTTTGTGCTAAGGGTATAGTAAGCGATGGCTCCATCAAAGAGATAACGGGAAAAGTCAGGTCATGAATGCCATAGTTACTAAAGTCATAGAAAAACCCTTGCTGCATTTGTGCTGCTTTTGGATTAGCGTGGATGTAGCGTAGAGTGTTTAAAGCTCTTTTGTGATCTGTATTTGCAAAACCACTGCTGTGATAGCGCTTTTCCCAAAAATGTCCTGTGCGATTGAGCATCCGATTAAAGCACATAGCCGTGTACCAATTCAGCCAGTGCATAATTTTCGGTAAATCTTCGCTTTGTGCAGGCTCAAGTAGATAATGAACATGATTGCTCATAATGCAAAGCGCATAAAGCTTAAATTTGTACTTATCCTCTGCCTTTTTGATAGCGTAGAGAAAAACTTGGCGACATTCTAATCTTGTCAGGCGAAACTCTCGGTTATTACAGCGAGTGGTAATGTGATAGCTATATCCTGATTGCAGTTGGCGTGGTTGTCGAGACATTATCGGAATTAACGCACCCTACGACTAAATTCTATTCTGGTCAATCATCAGGAGGATGCCAACTACTAATTGTCCAACGTCGTCGTGCAACAACTATTACTGGATTATTCATTCGCAGGCAAACAATTGTAGCCCTACCAATAGTAGTTAAACCTTCAACTTTTGTAGCATCAGAACTCCAAGTAAAATGGTCAGACCATCTCTGTGTACGCGGATTAAATAGAGGTGTTATTTCTGTAGTTAAAGGGTCTATAGCTTCGGTTGAATCAGCTTTGAATTCATTGCAAGAGCGACAAGCCAAACAAAGATTTTAAAAAGTAGTTTCTCCACCTTTTGAGCGGGGTTGAATATGGTCATGGCTCATGGGAATCCCACTATTAGCTTCAGTAGTTAAGCAATAACAGCAACGTCCTTTATCGCTAGCAGCTATTTGATTTCGTAAGCTTTCAGGAATGTATTTAGACACAACAATTTAAGGAGTCGGCACATGATGTCCTCGCCAACGGAGTAACACAGCAGCTTGGGCAATACATAGCATAAAACGGTCAGCTTCGTGACGCAGTTTTATGAGTTCCAATCGTTCTGCATCTGTAATATTACCACTAGAATTACGCAAGAGCAGAAAGTTGTATCGCTCCATTTGCTCTGCTGTTTTGCGACTGCGGACAATTTGCCACAGGTTATTATCATCTAATTTATCTAAAGCCGCAAGGTCAGCTTGGAATTCTTCTGGTACATCATCCCATTCCGGAGGACTACCTACTTGCAAAGCATGAACGATTACCTCTTCAACGGGGCGACGTTGCGCGTGAGCAGTATTGACTAAACGCTGATAGAGTATTTCTGGGATTTGAAGAGTCACTGTCTCTGTTGCCATTGTTCAATTCCCTACCATGCCTTGATTAAACCGTCTTAATTTTAGCGTAGGTCAGCCTGAAAGAATGAAAAGTAAGGCATTACGCCTCTACATGTTCACTGATTTAAAATGGAGATAAGAATCTAAAAGCGATCGCTGGAAAACTGACACAGCATAGTGAGGAAAGTGTAGAGTTGCGCCAACCAAAAGAAGTGGCGTTGTCAACTTAAGTCAGCATTGTTTGCAACAACAGAGTCACACCATTTGTAGGGGCACAGCATGCTGTGCCCCTACAAATGAGACGGTAGCGGATAGTAGCTTTTGGCAAACAGGTAAGGAAATTTGCTCAGCTGGTTGCAAGCAAATCAACCAGAGTTCAGCTACCTTCACCAAATAAAGATGAATTGAAAATTAGGGATTTTTAGGAATACGCTCAATTTCTGCATAACCACTAAAAATTAGCCGTTGACCTTCTGTCTCTAAACGGTTAAGACGCATTTTCACCCCATCCAAATCAAAGCGGTCTAAATCTACCATACTATCTAAAATTTCCACCAGCGCCAGACTCAAGGCTCGTGAGATTTCCCTTTGAGCTTCGCTTACTTGCTCAAGTTCAATTTCTGGGTCTTTAAAAGAAATACGTCGCCGCCGTTCAATACCTACAGTGACAATGATATTCAGTGGTACAAGTTCACCGTTATTTAAATCTGCCTTAGCCATAACACGCAGTCGGTTTTGAGGCAGTAACTTGACCTGAACTTCAGGAAAAGAGACTGGTTGACCGCCAGATAATGCTGTTAATTGTGGTACAGTGAGATGTTCCAGGCGCTTTCTCACCAATTCTGCTTTAAAAGCTTGGTTTATACCTGCTTCTAGTAGAACGACTTGAACTATGGCTTGAGTAGGTTGCTTCAAGCGAAGCTTACCGCTCAAAACTGAGCTAAAGTCAATAGCAACGGCATCAGTTTCTACAGAAAGTTCCTCGGTAGCGAAGTCTCTGCGGATAACCAAGCCACGACCCTTCATTTTGAAGCTATCGATGCTACCCTGCAAGAGTTTGCTAGAGGGATAGCAGCGGACAGAGACTTCCACTGACTCACTTTGAGTAAACAAGCGGCGAATCGTTTGGCTCGCGACAGTGTTGAGCATCTGCTCGCCCCAGTCAGTGCCTTTAGAATCTTTTAAACCAGTAAGTCCGCTTAGCATTTGAGTTTAGGTTTATAGAAGTTCTCTGTACTTTTGTAACAAATTGTGAAGAAGTCAGCAAGTTTCTAGTGATTGAATATGCTGATGGAAAGGCGTAGGATGACTACCATCTCGGTTCTTTCCTGCCATTTCCTACACAAGTCACTATGAGCGATTTAGTCTTTACGCCTGCCCATCAGCTTGCTCAGATGATCCGCGATCGCGTCGTCTCATCCCTTGAAGTAGTGAATGCCCACTTAATGCAAATTGCAAAACATAACACCAAGCTAAATGCCATCTGCACCCTAGATGAAGAACGCGCTCTTTCTAGAGCAAAACTTGCCGATGAAGCCCTAGCACAAGGCGAGAACTGGGGCATTCTTCATGGAGTGCCCATCACGATTAAAGATATATTTGAAACGGCTGGACTGCTGACTACCGCAGGCTATAAGCCGCTCAAGGACTACATTCCTGAACAAGATGCAACCGCTGTTGCTCGCCTGTGTGCTGCTGGGGCGATTATCCTGGGTAAAACAAATCCGGCTGAACTTGCCAGCGACTACCAAGGCACAAACGACTTATTTCCCCGTGTCAATAATCCCTGGAATTTGAACTATACGCCTGGTGGTAGTTCTAGCGGCAATGCTGCTGCAATTGCGGCGGGGCTTTCACCATTGGATTTAGGTGATGATATTGCTGGTTCACTGCGTCAACCAGCTCACTTTTGTGGTATTTTTACCCTCAAACCAACTGATCGCCGTGTATCTACAGCAGGTCACATACCTGAAGTTCCAGGGATGCCCAGGTGCATTCGTCAAATGCTGACTGTTGGACCCCTTGCCCGCTCGATTGAAGATTTAAGACTCTGTCTGCAACTCATCGCGGGGTCCGATTTACGTCAACCTGATGTTCCGCCTGTCCCGCTTGATATTCCTGCTCCTGTGAGCTTACAAACACTGCGAATTGCTTGGACAGATGAATTTCCAGCTTTTCCAGTTGCCTCAGAAATTCGTTTAGCGATGCAGGCTGTTGCAAATACCTTGGTAGAAACGGGGGTTCAAATTGAACAATGGATTCCAGAATTTGATTTTGCTGCCGCTTTGCAACTCTACAACGTCGTTGTTGCCTATACCATGCTTTACTCTCAACCCGTTAATATGGATGCAGTTGGGAAGACGATTTCTGTCATGTTTCGAGAGTGGACTCAAGGGGATAAGGAACTGCGATCGCTCTACAATTTGACCGGAGTCCTACCCACATTCTTAAATCCAACGTTGAAGGCTTACTTTCAGGCATTAGAGGAGCGCGATCGCCTCATTGCCCAAATGGAACAAGCGCTTTTGCAATGGGACGTATGGTTATGTCCTGTGGCAATGACTACCGCATTTACGCACCGTCCGAAAGGTGAAGCGGTTGAAGTGGATGGCAAAAAAGTGCCTTACTTCATGGCTTCTGGTGCCTACACGATGCCATTTAGTCTCACAGGGCATCCAGTCGTTGTGATACCCATTGGACAAACCAAAAACGGACTACCGATTGGAATGCAAATTGTTGGTAAGCGATGGCGAGAGATGGAATTACTGGCGATCGCTCAGGAAATTAACAAAGTGGTTGGTGCCTTCCAACACCCATCTGGTTATTGAGTAGTTTATAAAGTGCAATATAAACTAATACAGTTGCAGTTAAGGATTGATCCTCCCTAGCCCTCCTTAAAAAGGAGGAAACTGAGCAAGGTTTGCATTCAGTGCAATCTGCGGAGTCCGGAATTCCACTGATTGTGAACGATCCAAGCTTGGAAACAGCACTTGAGTTGAAAGATGTGAAAACTTATGATTCTGGGTTGTTGCAAGTGTCTTACGATTTGAAAAAAAATATATAGTAGTCCTAAATCATTCGTGACAAACAAGATCCCCAACTTCTTTAAAAAGTCGGGGATCTGTGTCATTACTCTTGCATTCCCGCATACAGCAGTCGTACAAATAAGCGAATGCCATCATCATTCTTCAAGGTTGAATAGGAGGGAGCTTCAGCGCTACCTATCGCACGCAGATCCTCTAGCAGTTCTGGATGAAACTGGCAGGTAAAGGAGCGTCGAATTTTCTTGGTTTCAAAGTCTTTGTAGTTAATGCAGGTAGCTGAACATTCTGTGACTATTTCACCACCTTCCTCTGCTGTTGAACAAAGAATTTCTACAGAATCAGGTAGTTGTATCAACCATGACAAAGGACTTCCAGCTATCACGTGCCGATAAGGAACAATGGTGTCATGAATACTGCGGTAAGCCCAGTTAGCAAATAGCACTGCTTCTTCGTTAACTTCATCAGAGTGAAACATCGAAATCGAGACTTTAGACTCATATTGAATCGTCGTGTCAATGACACCTTCATGGGCATCAGATGTCACATCATGGGCATGAATAATTTCCCAAGGAATACCTAAAACATCACCATCGGGAGATTGATAGGGCAACAATACGCGAGCACCAACTTCCTTTGATTCATTGCGCGTAACTGCAAAATGGTCATCATTCCAACCAGAAGCAACGAGGCGTCCATCACGCTTTTTGACTTTAAGTGTCTTGCCCATAGCCTCAATGCGCTCTGCAACCTCTTGCAGTGATTTGAGTGCTCTTCCATCCTTGTCGCGTTCTAGAGATGTCATGCTCAGGACTTCTTTGACTGCTTTGCGGATCAATCGTATGTGACATTCAGCAGCCAATTGGTGTCCTACACAAATAAAGATTGCGGGAGTACTAGCAGGCGATCGCGAAATCAGTAATTTTTCCACGAATGCAAACATATCCTCTCGCGGGCAAGCCGGACTTGTCCAAGTGGATGGATCGTACACTGAAGGATCGCCTCCTTCCACGACTACAGCATAACCACAGGTGATTGCCGGAACGACTATTTCTGGATCGATGACTCCACAAGACCAAACTGGCAGCAATACTGAGTCCATGTCAGCAACTTTCTGAGCAATGTAGGCAACGTTTTTGGAAGCTCGAACCTCTTCACCCAGAGCGTTCATACCCACATGTTCCCAAGGTTCGATAATGGTTATAGAGTTGCGTAACAAACTGGGATGTTTGAGTAGAAACTCAAAATCTTCTCGTGAATTAATGACTTTTTCTAGAGGTGAAGCGTGTCCCCATTCAAAAATACCATCAGGAGCAAATAGTTCTTTTTCTACTAATGGATCTTCAGAAGTTCTATCCGCTAAGAAACGACCTAACAATATATGTACTGATTCAAAATCCGATCTGCCTTCATGTAAGTAGCCAGGAGTTAATCGCCAGTCGGCTGTGGAGGTTTGTTGCTTGTGAGATTTTAGAGATATTCTCGTCATTTTAACACTAGCTTTCTACTTTTTTATTTTTTATCCGATGTCTAAGTCCATATAAAAGTTTGCAATGTATCATTGCAATGTACCATTAGTATGATTTGACTTGGGAGCATCCCAATGCATGCAAAAAAGACGGGTATGGTGTGCCGGAAAGCTCCCTACTTTTTTACTGAAGCGGGCTGTCCGGTCCGCACTACAAAATAAAATAAATTTACACATTTGGGAGGCTCCCTTTTACTTTTCTAACAAGCTGTACTAGACATTTTTCCAAGGATAGTATCAATCCTTGGAAAAACCGCTAAGTTCAATTTCTTCCTGGCTAAAGGTTTCCTTTAATATCTTGCGGAGAACACGCTGGATATGAAGGTGTTTTCCTGGTTTGACCTTCGTCAGCGTCAGAAGCAACAGATTATGCTCCCCAAAGTTTTCTATTCCAGCGACTCGCGTGGGTTCCAGAACATCTTGCTCATCCGCCTTTAACTGCTGTCCCACCTTATCAACCACCCTATACACATGATCTAAATTAGAGTCATAGGAAACGCTAAGTTCCACCCTTGCATAAATATACTGCTTAGAGTAGTTGATAATTGGTCCAACTTCCCCATTCCGAATAATCTGCAATTGACCATCGGGATGTCGGACGTGAGTCGTTCTTAGTTCAATCGCTTCCACAATCCCTTCAATATTTCTCTCTTCCACTTTCCCAGCTTCGATATAGTCACCCACCAAATAATAGTTTTCAAACAGGATCAAAAATCCAGAAACGACATCATTAATGAGGTTTTGTGCTCCAAGACCAACTGCTATACCCACAATCCCCGCACCCGCTAAGATAGGCGCAGGATCAATGCCAATGACCTTGAGTATACTGACCCCAGCAGTGAAGTAGATGAAATATTTCAGAAAACTCCGTATTAAGGGAACAAGCGTCAACCGTTTCTGTTGCTGTACATCACCTATACTTGTAGCTTTGAGGTAGTACTCCTCAAGGATAAAGTAGGTGACTTGAATCAAAACATTGCTGATAAAGAAAATCCCAATAATCTGAACAATTTTGGGAGTATAAGCACTTATCCAAGCGATAAACTCTATTTCTGGAACAACGAGGTTTACTATGACAACATAGAGGACGTACTCCAAACATTTTTTGAAGAGTGGAATGAGGTGGCGTAAACGCTCGTATAAACGCAGCAGATTGTTAGAACTGGAGTATTTAAGACTGAGGGCATCAAGGGTGTCAACGATAGTAGCAACAGCTTTGACAATGAGTAAACCAACTGTGATAATGATATAGATTTTTAAGGCAATGTAAAGATATTTGGAAACGATTTCTGGGAGGTAGAAAAATTTAGCGCATAGGATAGCAGATGATATCCAAAGAGTATGAGTGATAATTCTTTTTAAGACCCGAAAAAAAGCCTCGGTACTATCATCATTAGCTTTGATTTGATCAACTTTCTTGGCGTAATCGCAGACCCAGTCTATACCCCGATGTAAGGGTGGTATGCTGAACTTAACCAGTATTAGCAAACTAACAGTTTTCAAGCTTGCCGTGAAGACATTGACCCAGAATTGAGTTGAAATACTGCGAATTAAGTTAAGTTGGAATTCCTTTACGTTTCCGCCTCGATAAATCACCATCCCATTCACACCGATCAGCACAAGACACAGCACCACACAAGTCAAAATCAAAAGTCTGCTGATATTCCGGCGCAGGAAGGTGATATTCGCAGTTCTTTCTTGAAGCCAAGAAACTTTAATAAACTGCTTGAAGATTATTCCAATCAGCCAGTTACATAGGAAGAAAATGAGTATTAAAAAGACAACTTCAGCCAGGATAATTAGTATATTCATCTTCTAAGCATAAATGTAAAAAAAATGAGATGAAAGTTTTGAGATATTGTAAATTGGCTTGTCATGTTTCATTCTCAGCTAAAGTAATCAGTGCATCATTACAAAGTGAGATTTAGCTCCTTATCTAGATTCGGTACTAAGTCAATACCAAAATTTTTATCTCTATCTTGAGCTAGTTTGCTAATTTTTACGCCAATACACAATTCGTCACGCTCTTGTGCAGCTTTTACACAGTCAGCTAAAGTCAACTTGCCAAGCTGTTCGATTGGGAAGTAAAGCGATATAGGCTTAATATACAGTTCACTCCCCTCCACTGAGAATAAATCGCGATAGATTGACATCACATTAGGTTCTTGAGATACCTGAGCTAGAATTTTAGAGACAAATTGGTTGGTGAGAAAAGCACTAAAAAATAATGACAATCCTCCTTTCGACATAAAGTTGTCGAAGTTATACTGTAGGCGCTTCTGCCAAGAGACTTTATTTTGAAAATATTTCTTAATGTTGCTAGTCAAATTTCTTACTAACCTTTATCAATCATTACTGGTAATGGGTCATGGATAATTGGATTAGGCATGACCCATTACCTATTACCAGATTACCAGTTACCACTTACTGATCGCATCAGGGCGAACGCATTAATTAAACCTCAACTGGCTTTAATGGCTTCCCACCGCTGAAAGCTTATGACGTCTACAGCATGATATTTGGGATATGATCGCTCTCTAAAAGCGTCCCATTCACATATAAACAAAGACACTGCATCAAAGTCTCATTTTTTAAATTGGAGATTTTAGGTAAAATATTTTGAACGGCATATGCTGATTCTATATTTATGCTGAATATGCTCCCCTAAAACGATAAGATAAATCATTCAGGTAATGTGCGCGATGAACCTGAAAAGCCTACTGAAGTCGGTATTTCTTAAACCTCTTAGTTTCCTAATGCTGGGATTTTTAACCATTATTGATACATTACCACTGGTACTAGCAGATACCACGTATCCACTGAAAAATAATACTGATTCTGTTGTTACTCGCTATAATTTATCAGCGTTCCCCCAAAACAAAAGGAGATTATTGGGGGATTTTAAACTGGTACAAATAGTAGATCGGGATGAACAAGAGCGATCGCGCCTCATTCAAGAAGCAAATGTTTCGTATAGTCAGGGTAATTTCACAGCCGCAGAGGAAAATTTACGCAAGTTGATCAAGAAATTCCCTAAAGATGCCTTTGGACACTATCAACTAGGGAATGTCCTTTATCAACAAGGCAAAGCCGAAGCAGCAATTGGTGAATACAAAGAAGCCATTCGTCTCAAATCGAGCTATGCTCTTGCTCATAATGCGATGGGCAATGCTCTTGCTAGCCAAAGTCGCTGGGAAGAAGCTATTGTTGAGTATCAGAAAGCACTTCAAATTAATCCGGAATATGCTGATGCGCTGGCAAGTCTAGGACAAGCACTATGGCAACAAGGCAACCGAGATGAAGCGTTAGCATCTTTAGAAAAAGCTTTGAACATCTTTAAAGCACAAAATAGACCTGATAGAGCTAACCGAGTTGAACAACTGTTGCGACAAATGAAAGCAGCCGATGATCCCTCTGTGTCCTGAAGTTAAATGCTTGTAGTGTAGGCATTCTCGCGTGCTAGCTAGTGAGGATTACAATGAAAGTCAGACAGATGCCAGGTGAAGCCCATGACTTCCGTCACTACAGATACTAAGTCTATCTTAAGTTTACCCGACCATACGCAGTTGCCAGACTCCGACGGCACATTTGTGAAAAATCTGCAAGAACATCCCCAAAGTATTTTACTCACAGATTCGATTAAACCCGTCCTAGAGCAACTGCATCCTGATGGTCAATATTGTATCGGACAGGATTCTGGCATTTACTGGCGGTTGACTGATCCGCCACAGAAAGGAGCAGAAGCACCAGATTGGTTTTACGTTCCGAATGTCCCGCCAACTCTAAATGGAAAAATTCGGCGTTCCTACGTTTTGTGGAAGGAGTATGTCGCGCCGTTGATTGTGATTGAATTTGTATCAGGAGATGGGAGTGAGGAGCGAGATAGAACGCCCCCATCTCTGAGAGAAGATGGGAAAGTGGGCAAGTTTTGGGTTTATGAGCAGGCAATTCGCGTTCCTTATTATGCAATTTATGAAGTAGAAAAAGCACTCTTAGAAGTATATCGCCTCCTGGATAATACTTATGAACTCATGACACCCAACGAACGAGGACATTATCTGATTGCGCCATTGGCGGTAGAATTAGGAATTTGGCAAGGGCAGTATCAAAATGCAGAGCTACCTTGGTTACGATGGTGGGATGCACAGGGAAATTTACTACTAACAGGTGAAGAACGCGCTGAAGTTGAGCGACAAAGGGCTGAAGTTGAGCGGCAAAAGCGGGAGAGAATTGTAGAGAAGTTGCGATCGCTCAGTCCCGAACAACTCGATGCTTTAGGAATTGACCCTAAAATGTTGGATTAAGATAAACTCCAGAAAGGAAACTCAAAATGAAGGTGTTGAAACCAGCAAAAGTAAAGATAACCAGTGGAATTTGTACATCTTTATTTTTGACTTTTGCTCTCGGTACACCTTTAGCTAGCGCTGCCAATAGCGCTGGTGACTATCGACAACTAGGGCTTTTGTATCGTCAACAAGAACGGTATTCTGAGGCAATTACCGCAATGCAAAAATCTGTAGAACTCGAACCCAAAAATCTTATGGGACGAGTTAATTTGGGTTGGACATTGCATTTAGCCGGAAAAGAGCAACAAGCAGCACAATCTTTATGGCAAGTCATATACCAAAAGCCTACCTTTGTTCCTGCGTATAATGCTTTAGGAATTGTCTATCTCGTTGATAGTAACTTAACATCAGCAGTATTCGTTCATACTTGGGCAGCGATTCTCAAGCCAGATAATGAAATTGCTTATTTCAACTTAAGTTTAGCTTTACATCGATTACAAATTTATAACTTAGCAATTGCAACAGCTAACCGTGCTGCTACTCTTGAACCAAATAATCCTCATCCTTTAGTTGCTAGTGCGATCGCCTATTGGGACAGTGGTGACAGAAATACTGCCAAAAAAGTTTATACCAAAGCTATTAACTTAGATTCTAGGTATCGTGATAGAAGTTTTTTAAATCATCTTAAACAAGCAGCCTTTAGTCAAGAGCAAATAAAAAAAACAGAGCAAGTATTATCAACTCTTTAAATAAGGAAACTACAGTACACAACGTGTAAGATTTAACTCTAATTCTTCTGCTTAAGTTTTTGTTACATACTTATAAATTTTCTCCCCGACTTACTTAATGAGAAAGTAAACAGGCATTTTGAGAAAGCAATCAGCTATTTTGCTTACGGAAAACACCAAAATCAATGCGTGAACTACTTAAATGAGAAAGCAAACGGGCATTTTGAGAAAGCAATCAGCTATTTTGCTTACGGAAAACACCAAAATCAATGCGCGAACTACTTAAATGAGAAAGCAAACGGGCATTTTGAGAAAGCAATCAGCTATTTTGCTTACGGAAAACACCAAAATCAATGCGCGAACTACTTAAAGCCATCGTGATGACCAGCAGAAGCTTTTGTTTCACCGAGCTTTCTAGTATTATTTGTATCTGAAGGTAGATAAAAAATATCAACAAGTAAATAAGGGGTGTGATCACAGCAAGAAGTCAGGGTAAGCGCATCTAATTTTGTAGCTCTCGATACAGACAGAAAGCTTAAAACTCTATCTGAATAGAGATTTTTCATTCAAAATAGGACGAATTGTCGTAAATCAGGACTTACGCAAAGAAACCCGGTTTCTACCAAAAATCGTCTGTTTCGCAACAAAATACGAACGAAGAAACCGGTTTGGTGACAGATGGTGCGTAAGTCCTATAAATGATTGAAAAAACATGAGTCAAATAGCTTTTTATGTTTTTGACTCACAGAAAGGTGCAAATGTCAACCTTCCCTGAACTCAGTGCGGTAATTTTGAACTTAATTTGTGTTTTGGGTGAACCCCAAAACTACCGTGTCAATAGGGTTTGAGATGCGCTTACCCTGGATTTGCTATGAATAAAATAATATAATGTTTTCTCATGACTCACTTAGGATAGGGAACTCTTAACAGCGAATAGGGTAGAAGGAAAGGAGGTGTTTCTTTCATATGTTGCTAGCGATTTTCTACCGCTAGTCAGGGACTCCTAAGCTGTTCCACATTTAACTTGTATAATTAGAGCGGGCTGTCCGACCCACCCCACAAGAGTTATAAAAATTTTAGATATGCAAACTAGTAGTCTGTCAGCCTTGAATTGAGGGGTGACTCGGTTAATAATTTGAGTAATCCCCGAATACGCAATTGTGTCATGGCGAAAAAGAAATACATTGTCTCTCTAACAAGCTTTGAGCGAGAA
>JAHHHH010000127.1 GCA_019359415.1 Iphinoe sp. HA4291-MV1
ACTTCTCGCTCAAAGCTTGTTAGAGAGACAATGTATTTCTTTTTCGCCATGACACAATTGCGTATTCGGGGATTACTCAAATTATTAACCGAGTCACCCCTCAATTCAAGGCTGACAGACTACTAGAAGTTATTACTAAGAAACTAGAGTCAATTGAACGGTCTATTGCCTCTGGGAGATTGGGCAACACTAAACCGCGAAGACTTGCGTACCCGTACCAACACACACAAGTTGAACTACAGCCCAGAACAAACGAAAGTCTTGCCCAAAGACTTGGTGTCACTTCCCAAGGCCTCGTCACTGAAAGAGAAAACAAGAGCGCTAAAGAATTTTTGAGTTGGTCTCGGAACCGCGATCCTATGAGTATTGCTTGGGAATGGAAGGCAAGGGACGGACTGTACTACCCCATCAGGTAGAGAATAAATCTCCCCAATAATTATAAAGAAATGCAAACAATGCTTGACGAACGGCAATGGCGATGCACGAACCGTGGCAGAATAATTTACTAGAATATCAGTTCTGATAAATAAATGCGCGCACGCCCAGTTCCAGCGCTAGTCCTAAGCGAGCCATTACCACTGACGCTGCACCCAGCGGCGGTGTATCTCGATAGTCTGGCACCTGGGTCGCGCCCAACTATGGAACAAGCTCTCAACGCGATAGCGGGTTTGTTGAGCAATGGCAACTGCGATGCGATGACATTAAACTGGGCAGCATTAAGGTATCAACACACCGCTGCTGTTCGTTCTGCGCTGATGAAAAAACACGCCCCAGCGACAGCGAATAAAATGTTGTGTGCGTTAAGGAGGGTGTTGCAAGAAGCTTTCAAACTCGACCTCATAAGTGCTACTGACTACCAAAAAGCTATCGATTTACGTAGTGTTAAGGCGAGTAAAAAGCAACGAGGTAGGCGACTTAAACCAGAGGAAATAAGCGCACTCATTCGGGTTTGTCAAGCTGATTCCTCACCTCTGGGTGTGCGCGATAGCGCGTTAATTGCACTACTGCGGTGTGGGTTAAGAAGGGCAGAGGTGGTGGCGCTGCATTTGAAGGATTTTGATGCGACAACTGGTGCGTTAGAAATCGAGAGCGGTAAAGGTGAGAAAGACCGGACGGTGTATATGCCTGCGACTGCAATTGCAGCGGTTTGTGATTGGCTTATGATACGCGGTAGCAGACCAGGACCTTTGTTGCATCCGATTCGCAAGGGGGGATTTATAGGAGATTACAAGCGCATGACTCCGCAAGCGGTGTTGATGATTGTGCGAAAACGCGCATTAGAAGCCTCTGTTGAGCAGTTTTCTCCTCATGATTTTAGAAGGACGTTTTGTTCTGACTTACTTGATAGTGGGGCTGATATTGTTACGGTACAGCAACTAGCCGGACACACTAGCCCGACGACGACGGCAAAGTATGACCGGCGCGGGGACGAAACCAAGCGTAAGGCAATGGAAAAATTGGATATTGCTTACATACCCAGGAGTAAGTAAGGGAGCGTACGTTAGTAATGATAAAGATTATCTATTTTTTTCTAGGACGGCAATATTAACTGGATTGGCGAAAAATAGAAGCAACTTGCGTGATTTCTGTACGTTCGCTCATTTTTGAAGGGTGAGAGGAATTAAAGCCTTATGGTTCAAGGAAAAAACCTAATTTTGAATCTGATTGTACTGATACCATGTAATACTTGGGAAGGCTTTCAGAAAATGAAGAAAAATGTGCTTCTTTCATTTGTTGCTAGCGGCGATTTTCGCGGCTAGTCAGAGGCTCATATCTTGCACCTGTAAGGAGAAACCCCGAAGATACACATAAAGAGCACAAAAGTGAGACATCAGAACAACAGGTAAAATTAAATATTAACAAGTAGCAAATAAAACTATTAAAGCAGTGAGGTTTCGTATAAGGTAAGAAATACCCACTTGGGGATGCGATCATGTTTGGCGTGATCATAACCGGACTGCGATTGCCTAAGAGGCACTGCGCTGAGTACCGAAGGGACACGCTACGCGAACGCGCAATCGCAAATATTAGACATCTCCGAAAACAGGCAAAGTCAGTCGTAAACTAAAAGTAGATTATGATAACTCGTAAGGGATCTCTAAAGCCGAATGATGTTCCAATTGATGTTCTAAATCAGCTAAATTCCGGTGTAATTGAAACTGTTAACCTTTCTGAGTGCCTTGCTGTCGATTTTGCAACTCTAATGGAGCATGTTGTACCAGAATTGACAAGTGTAGCTAAAAGTCGAATTCAACTATCTGATGGTATTACGAAGAGAATGGCTGCCGCTGGGAAACTGCTTTTAGAACATTTGGGATCAGAGCATTTTCAATATCTTGCTTCTCACCCTTCAGATAGTGTCCGTGGTTGGGCAGCCTATATGATTGCTTCTATCCCCGATCTATCTCTTGCACAACGCTTAAACCTGATCCGCCCACTTGCAAATGATAACCATTTCGGAGTACGAGAATGGTCCTGGTTAGCTTTGCGTCCTTATATTGCAGATCAGATTCATGACGCAGTCCAGCTATTGATTGCCTGGGTAGGTGAGAAATCCCCAAATCTAAGGCGGTTTGCGATTGAGGGAACTCGACCTCGCGGGGTTTGGTGTTCTCATATTCCAGAGTTGAAGGAGAACCCAGAGATTGGACTACCTTTACTGGAGCCAGCTCGTGCGGATGTCTCTCGCTATGTCCGAGATTCAGTTAGCAACTGGCTCAATGATGCCGCCAAGTCTCGACCAGAGTGGGTACAAATAGTATGCGCGCGCTGGCAGTTAGAAAGTGATGCTCCTGAGACTATTAAGCTTTGCGCTAGGGCGTTACGGAGTTTAAAAACTAAGTAGCCATTATAACCCACCTTTTTTTATTTGTCCAAAGTCTAAGCAGCTTATCAATACCTTGACAGTAAGGGCAGTGAAGTACTTACACAATCTTTTATATTTACGATGCTGTTATTTTTTACAAAGCTTAACACATCAACACCTTTACAACACCTTCCTGCTACTGTATTTTACTGAGTTGAAATCTGTTATAAACTTTTCTGTGCGCTCTAGAGATTTCCACAGATGTAACGTGGCATATGACCGCCACGGTTGCCATCGAGCCGCGAACGCTAAAATTCGTTTTGCGCTGCTTTCACCCAAGGCTTGCTGAATTCCCAGATCGGTGTGTAGAAAAGCATCCGAATCGGCAAGAACTCGCATAGCAATGTATTGAGCGGTCCAGATGCCAATACCGGGAAGTTCTTGTAACTGGGCGATGGTCTGGTCAATGGAACATCCAGGTGTTAGGGAAATGGTTCGTTGTGCGATCGCCTGTGCCAATGCTAGAATCGAGGCTGCTCGTTTTCTTATGATTCCCAACTTTACAATTGCAGTAATATCCACTTGAGCAACCTGCTTAGCAGTGGGCGTTAAATGAGTGAGTGTTGGGAAAGGAGTGGAAATGGGTTCTCCAAAGCACTGAACAAAGCGTCCCATGAGCGTGGTTGCCGCTTTGACGCTCACCTGCTGTCCGAGGATCGTGCGAACGGCAACTTCAAAGCTATCAAAAGCACCTGGAACTCGCAAACCTGGGTGATGGAGCGCTAATGAACCGAGATGTGCTGCAATCTGCTCAGGTTCAACTGCTAGGTCAAAGAGCGCTTTAACCCGTGCCAAGACAGACAGCAGAACTGGAAGCAGCGAAAGCGAAAACTTTACTTGCAATGCGTTTTTTTCTCTGGCAGGCTCAACCATAAGCCAACCCTGCTGCTGACCTTGGCGAACAGTGCGGAAATAGCGATCGCCTTCCACCATTTCCACACCTGCGATCGCATGTACTCTCAAGTAACTTAATAATGCTTCCCAATCTAGTGGGGGACGGTAAGCGACTTCAGACACGAGATAGTCTTGAGTAGTCTTCGCAGTTTTGGCTCTCCGTAATTGAGTGGGGTTTAAGCGATAACGATCTTGGAATAGGATATTGAAGGATCGCAGACTATCGAAACCGCTAGCATAGGCGACATCGGCAATAGATAGCGCAGTATCAGTTAACAACCGTTTTGCTAGCAATAGGCGATGGGTTTGTAGCAGATCAATAGGTGATACTCCAAACTCCTGGTGTACGACTTGGTGTAGGTGCTGTTCGCTAACTCCTAATTCCTGAGCAAGATACTCAAATCGCTGCTCCATGAATGTGCCATCTTCAATCTGCCTTACGACAGCTGCGGCTAATCGTCCAGTTATATCAATGCACACATTGCTAGGAGCTAACTCGGGACGACAGACTAAGCATGGACGAAATCCAGATTGTTCGGCGGCGGCTGCACTGGAGTAGAATGTGCAGTTTTTTTTCTGAGGAGTTTTTGCACTACAAATAGTGCGACAGTAAATGCGAGTGGTGGAAACGCCCACGAAGAATACCCCATCAAAACGAGGATCACGAGTTAATACTGCTTGATAACAGCAATTAGCATCTAGAGTGGTCATTCCAATTATTGGATATCACAATCCCTTGAGTGTAGTAGGTGTTTCGCAAACTGTCTCGCCATTTTCGGACATGATTGTAAGAAAGCAGTCTTGTAATTTGGATGGCGATTGAGACTTCACGCAATGAAAGCAGCACTCCCATATGTTATGATTTCCCTTTGAACCGAAGAGTTCCAAGCAGTGCTCTTCAATGCCTTGTTTATATGTCAGCATAGTCCTGTTAAAAACTCAGGCTGTCCAAAGGAGACGTGCTTCCTCGGCAATGACATCAGGATATTCTTCGGGAAAGAACAATTTTCCATCAGCAATTCGTCGAACTCCCTTTGAATTTGGTAGAATTCGAGCTAAGTAATCCGGGCTCTCCAATGAGAAAATTACTTCGCTCATCCCCCAAATAATCCTCGTCGGAACGGTACACTGACGCAGCGCTGATTCAATTCCTTTGAGCGGGTTGGGATCGAGGCTACTCGCGTAAGCGTTGACGAGTTTCTTGTCTTCCTCTGAATTGATGAGTGGGCTGAAATAATAATTGATAGCCGCATCTGTGAGGTTTGCAGGATTGCTGTAGGTCAGTCCGCCAAGTCCATTCAACGAGCGTGTCCTTTCTTTGTCCTGAACCGATGAGACTAGGAATTCGTCCGCAAACTTTCCTTCACGAGCCATTTGAATAAATGGAACCAGAGGAGGGGGGGGGCTGTCTGGCTCGACGTCACCATTAGTGAGCAACAGAGTACGTACTCGCTCAGGAAATCGGGTAACAAAGAGTTGAGCAACTCCGGTTCCACTATCATTTGCTATTAGATCTACAGATTTGATCGAGAGATGGTCAAGAAACGCGGCGATCATGTTAGCCTGATCTGAGGGCGTCACTCCTTGTCCAGGTGCCACCTTAGTGTACCCAAGCCCCATGAAATCTGGAGCGATACAACGCCTATCTAATGAAAGCTGATCGATGACACCTCGCCACTGAAAGTGGTTCAAGGGAAACCCGTGAAAAAATAGAATGACATCGCCAGTACCACGTTCATAGTAGGCGATATCTCCGAATATTGTTGCAGCAAATTTCCGTTCAGTAGTGCACGCACGAACGTAGTTTTCGTCATTAGCTTGAGTTATCGGTATGGTCATTATGTTTATCCTTCAGTTGTTAATATCACTTAAAGGGCTTTCACAAAGAATGATTAGTTTCTTTGCAGTTGCACCTTCCATCCTTTGTGTTTTCGCGCTGTCTCTATCTGATCGAAATAGGTCATGTAGATGATCGCGCCGTCGTCCGTCTTGAGGCTTAGGCGGACGACCCATTGGCCCGTATTCTGGATCAGTCTCTGCTGGACATCGGCATAACCTCGTCTTTGATCTGTGGATACTCAATAGTGTTGGACTGTCTCATAAAGATCATCCGATAGCCATTCGGATTGCACTCGATATCCATTGACCTGACTTTTCCCGTTAAGTCGTGAAACAACGAAATAGCAAGGGTTTCAAAATATCTTTTATTCTCAACAACTTAAGTTTAATGACAATAAATCACGAGAGAATAGGGCTTTGTGCTAAGGGTATAGTAAGCGATGGCTCCATCAAAGAGATAACGGGAAAAGTCAGATCCATTGACGGGGTCAGTTTCACCCCCATTTGAAACAGACAGAAATTTGCTGTGCAGTTCTGGCATCGTATCTTCTTTTGGTACCATCATTGTTTAGTCGTCCTCAGTTCACCGCCCGGTCACGAACATCTCAATAGCGGCTATGTTGCTTTGCTAGACATATCAACTACCCCTTGCTCTATATTAGATCGCTTGTTCTTAATCCTAACAATTTTTTTTTCAGTCCATCTGCGCCACGACCGCTGCCGCCGTGTCGTAGATCGCCGAAAGCGGCGCGCCAAACCGCACCAGCACGGACATGCCGTAAAAGGTCGTCACCATAGTATTGGCGACCTGCTTCACCTTCAGATCCGCTCGTGCGTCGCCATCAGCCACTGCGTTCTTCAACGCATGTTCGAACGCTTTAACCTGGCGGCGAAAACAGCGCCTTACGATTTCTACGACAGCGCCACTAGAACCAGCGAACTCAACAGCGCTATTGGCGATGAAACAGCCATCACGAAGTATCCCGCTCCCCAGTGCTCCAGTCGCTTTAGAAAACAGCACCTCGATTTCGTCGCGTCCTGCATCCGATTGCTCTAACGGCCTAAAATTTTCACCCAAAATTTCGTTGGCGTATTTGTTAAGAGACGCTATGAACAAGCCGTCTTTATCGCCGAACACAGAGTAAAGACCGGCATGGGCGACGCCTGTATTCTCAACGAGATCGCGCACTGAGGTGCCTGTGTAGCCGTTGCGCCAGAAAAGGCGCATCGCCTTTTCCAGGGTTTTGTCCATATCAAACTCTCGCGTTCGCGGCATTGTCTTTCCTTCAATACATCATGCTCAAAATACGTAAATAGTGTAGAGAACAATAAGTCAGATCGAAAAATCTTAAGTCGCTCTCGTCTATGCCACCATGTTGGAACCAACTCCAATAACTATTGACCACTTTCATTACTACGTTACTCAATTTAATAACATATGCTCTTAATAAGCAAGCTCAAATTTGCTATTCGTAACGGGACTTAAACAAAAATTAAGCCCAAATAAAGCCGAAACTGGCTTTATAAGCAGCAAACAGAGTTGTCTCTTTCATTGGGCATTACTTTGACGTGAAAGCTAATCTGGTAAAGCATTATACTCTATTTCTTCTTTCTATTTTGTTTAAGTCCTGTTAGCGGGAAGGGAGTAGCTCAAGACTTGACAAGCAGAATGAACTTAGGTATGGTTTCAGAATAATCATTCTGAATTTCTTACTTGAGGATGTATTATGGTTCCCGAAACAGATCTTATGCCTTTACGGCGATCTGACATAAAGCTATCTGTATCATCAGGTCATTCGTTTAGACATTACAGAATTTAAGGATTTACGGACGCTTTATGCTTCCATTTTAGGCAAATGGACAATTTATGCTGCTCACATTAGGAATCACGAACTATTCTCTGCTACCCAAATACTTCATTCCTTTGTTCAAGGCGGACTTCCCCAATGGATTGGTTTACACGCTGGAAAAAGCTGGACACTACATCTTGGAGGACGAGCCTGAAATGATCGCGGTGCTGATCGATTCAGTTTGTCTACCTGAGATGAGAAGGAAGTAAATTAATGCCATGGGAGAAAAGCTTTGACGAAGATCAAGCCCTAGATGCAGCCATGCGGGTTTTTTGGGAGAAGGGGTATGACGCCACCTCTATTGCCGATATTGTCGCTGTCACCGGAGCAAGTCGTTATGGGCTGTATGACCTCTTTGGGGACAAACGGGCACTATTTTTGCGTGTATTAGACCGTTACCTTGATATAGTTATCTGCGGGTATTTGGGCGACCTGTTGATGGAAGACGCATCTGCAGAGACGATTCGAGCGTATTTTGAGAACCTGATTTCGATTGCCGACAAGCCCGAGATTCGTTTTGGATGTTTGATGTGCTCAACAGCAATCGAACTTGCAGCCAAAGATGATCTAATCCGCAAAAAAGTTCACGACTACTTTGATTGGCTCACCTCGCTGTTTGAACGGGCATTGCAAAACTCCGTCGCCCGCAAAGACATCCCCGCGTCCACAAAAGTGAGGGAATTGGCGCTTTATTTAACGGGGCTCGTTCAGGGTGGTGCCGTCTTCGCACGTTCTGCAGTTAGCAGTTTGACGATCGCAACCTACTTTCGGACAGGGTTACAAGTGATTTTTCCGACATGATCGATTCGTCGTAGTCCTTACCGAACCTGACTGAATCTATCAATAAAGGGTTAGATAACAATGAATGTCTATAAGCAGGTTAACGAACTAGGCAAGTTATTCTTTCTCATTCTGCCACTTTCGCTACTGAATGCTTGTGTACAGGCGCAAGGGCAATCTGCGAATGGCAACCAGCCACAAAGTATACCTGTGAAACTTACAACGATCAAAATGGAGATGGTTGATGAAAGCTCAGACTTTGTGGCTAACTTAGAATCTCGCCAGTCCATTACATTACAACCACGCGTTGAGGGGCAAATTTCTAAAATTTTTGTCAAAACAGGAGAAACCGTTAAGGCAGGAATGCCCCTAATTGAGATCGATCCAGCTCGCCAGCGAGCAACTGTTAATGGCCAAGCGGCAAAAAAAGCTTCAGCCCAGTCAGATTTGGCTAACGCCAAGGCACTGCTCAAAACCTATGAGGCGAACTTAAAGGCAAAACAGGCAAACTTTGAGTTCAATCGGCAACAATACGAGCGTTACAAAAGCTTACAGGCTGATGGAGCTGTCAGTAAGCAGTTGCTAGATCAGTATTTTGATAGCCTTACTACAGCACAAGCAAATGTAAAAGTGGCCAAGGCTCAGATTGAGGCACAACACTCAGAGATTGCCAGCAAAGCTAGAGTTGTTGAAGAGTTAGCGTCAAACACTGAAGCTCAATTAGTTGAACTTAAGTACTACACTATCTCAGCTCCGTTTAGCGGCACAATTGGCAATATTCCTGTCAAGAAAGGTGACTTTGTGAACACCTCTAGCCAACTGGCAACCCTGACTCAGAACGACACATTGGAAATCAATATAGCAATACCACTACAACAAGTACCACAGGTGCGAGTTGGGACAAGGGTAAAACTAATCAATGACAAAAACCAGCCCGTGGCAACGAGTCAAGTTTTTTTTGTCTCACCGAAAGTGAATAATGAGACGCAATCGGTGTTGGTGAAAGCGCGGGTAGACAATGCTGATAGGCGGTTGCGGGCGGATCAGTTTTTCAAAGCGCGAGTCATTTGGCAGCAGAAACCTGGAATCATGATACCGATAACCGCCATTTCTCGGGTAGCTGGACAAAATTTTATCTATGTCACCGAGCAGAAGCAAGGGAAAATGGTTGTTAAGCAGAAAGCTGTGAAATTGGGGTTTATCCGGGGTAATCACCAACAGGTACTTGAAGGGCTTAGTGCAAGCGATAAGGTGGTGACGTCGAGCTTGCAAAAGCTCTCAGAAGGGGCGGTGATAGTGCCTGAAACCTAACTAACTGTACGCAAGTCCTATCGCCGCTAAGGCAAACGCACCTTAAAGTGGCACGTAATCTGCTGACAAAAATACGATTAAATGAATCTCATAAAAGAATAGATAGTATTTTTGGCTTAGCTCGTTTTTACCACTTAAAAAAGTCAGGTAAAAACAAAAACCTATTAATCGAAATTTTGTTGCATCAAGCTCAGCTTGTTGACATACGATTAAGGGATTAGTTCCAGGAGGGCAAAAACACCTCGACTATAAATCTTATTCTTAGGTGCAAACACAAGTTAAGTTTGTATCAACAGGCTATGTGCCAAATTAAGATGCGCTTGCCCTGAATTCTTTACCCTCTACCCTTCATCCTCTCCTATGTTTGTTGACTTCTTCATTAAGCGCCCTATAGTCTCCGTTGTCTGTTCCCTAATCATCGTCATCGCCGGAGCAATTTGTCTGCCATTGCTGCCGGTTGAGCAATATCCCGACATCAGTCCCATTCAAGTTGCTGTTAACAGCACTTACCAAGGGGCAAGTGCTGACGTGGTTGAACGCACTGTCACCAGCGTACTCGAACGCCAAATCAACGGTGTGGAGGGTATGCGATACATGACCTCCAAGAGCAGTAACGATGGTTCAAGCGAAATCATTGTCACGTTTGAACCAGGACGAAATAAAGACATTGCAGCAATAGACGTGCAGAACCGCGTCTCGATCGCGGAACCCCAACTTCCCGAAACGGTACGACAAACAGGGATTCGCGTTACCAAGCAGTCAAGTTCGGTCGTGCTGGGGCTGGCGCTCTATGCTGATCGGAATCAATACGATAACATCTTCTTAAGTAATTATGCTGAACTCTATGTCTTGGATCGCCTCAAGCGGATTCAAGGTGTTGGTAATATCCTGCCCCTTGGTGAACGCCGCTACTCAATGCGTATCTGGCTAGATCCAGCTAATCTTGCTAGTCGGGGTTTGACAGCTCAGGATGTGGTGCAAGCACTACAAGAGCAAAACGTGCAAATTGGCGCGGGACAAATTGGTCAGCCACCTAGCGATGAAAGCCAGATGTTTCAAATTGACTTAATTGCTCAAGGGCGTCTGATTGAGCCTCAAGAGTTTGAGGATATCGTGCTTAAAACAGGATCGGATGGCTCAATGGTCAAACTTAAAGATGTTGGTCGAGCGGAACTGGGTGCAGAAAGCTACACTACCTTTTCTCAATACAATGGCAAACCTTCATTTGGGATAATAATATTTCAACTTCCAGGGAGTAATGCGTTGGAAGTAGCGAAGGCGGCGAAAGCGAGAATGGAACAACTCTCCAAAAGTTTCCCACCGGGCATGAAATATGACATTTCCTACGATCCAACGCTGTTTGTGGAAGAATCCCGTCGAGAGGTAATTAAAACTCTCTACGAAGCCATTCTCCTTGTGGTGTTGACGATTTTTATCTTTATTCAAGACTGGCGTGCAACGTTAATTCCTGCCATTACCATTCCCGTTTCCCTTATTGGCACCTTTGCATTTATGAAGGTGTTCAACATTACATTCAATAATCTGAGTTTGTTTGGGATTACGTTGGCAACAGGGCTGGTGGTGGACGACGCGATAGTTGTGATTGAGAACATTGATCGACTGCTCAAAAACCGGAAAAAGAATCCTCTACAGGCGGCATCAGAAGCGATGAAGGAAGTGACAGGTGCCGTAATTGCAACATCGCTCGTGTTAATTGCGGTGTTTGTTCCTGTCGCATTTTTCCCCGGTACTACGGGTAAGCTGTATCAGCAGTTTGCGTTGACAATTGCATTCTCTGTGGCGATTTCTACCTTCAATGCGCTTACACTCACACCTGTGCTCTCAGTTCTATTGCTGCGAGGTAAAGAACCCAAAAATTGGTTTTTCAATATTGTCAACAAGGTGCTCGATGCAACTTGGCAGGGATATCAACGATTGCTTCGTATCACTATCCAGCTTAAATACATGGTTGTGGCAGTCTTCATCGGATCCTTGGGGTTAACGACCTGGGTTTACCTGCATACTCCTTCTGCATTTCTCCCAGAAGAAGACCAAGGGTACTTCATCAACCTTATTCAAGGTCCAGATGGCTCTTCCATCAATTACACCCGCAAGATCATTGAGCAAGTTGAGAAAGGCATTGAACCGATCGCAGAGAAATTGGTTGGCACCTTTGCTCTTGGCGGCTTTAGCCAAGTGAGTGGGAACACTGCTAACAACGGGATGATGTTCGTTCTTCTCAAACCTTGGGAAGACCGCCGCAAACTCAATCAACAAGCCGCTGCTTTGATTGAACAGGTACGGGCACCTCTGATGGGCAAGATATCAGATGCTCTCGTCATTCCAGTTAACCCTCCAACGATTCAGGGCTTGGGAAATGTCGGTGGCTTTACCTTCCAACTGCAAGACCAAGGCAATAACGGAATTGATGCACTGGTAAAAGTGAGAGATCAGCTCATTGCCAAAGCTAGACAGCAACCGGAACTGAGAGCAGTGTTTAGTACCTTTACGGCAAATATGCCACAACTCAAGATTGACGTTGATCGCAACAAAGCTAAGACACTCGGGATTCCCTTGTCAGATATCTTCAATACTCTAGAAATTTATCTGGGTGGGCGCTACGTGAACGATTTCAATATATTTGATCGTAGCTATCGTGTTTATGTTCAAGCAGATCAGCAGTTCCGGGCGAATCCGGACAATATCGGGCTCCTACAAGTCCGCACTCCTAATGGACAGATGGTGCCCCTGAGTAACTTGGTGACTGTTACTTCTACAACTGGTGCACAATTGATTAACCACTATAATATGTTTCGCTCGATTGAAATTAATGGAGTTGCGGCTCCAGGCTTCAGTTCTGGTCAGGCGATTCAAGCTATGGAACGGGTTGCAGCGGCGGTACTACCGCGTGATATGGGATTTGAGTGGTCTGGGATTTCCCTGGAAGAGTTAACCTCTGGTAATCAAACTCCGTTTATCTTTGGTTTGGGTCTAGTCTTTGTGTTTCTAGTGCTAGCTGCACAGTACGGAAACTTCATTGACCCGATGATCATTTTGTTAGCGGTGCCTTTGGCAATCTTGGGCGCACTCTTGGCACAAACAGCACGAGGCTTTGCCAATGATGTATACTGTCAAATTGGATTGGTAATGTTGATTGGTTTGGCGAGTAAGAACGCAATTCTGATTGTGGAATTTGCTAATCAATTGCGGGAGAAGGGCTTGTCGATTACACGGGCGACCCTCGAAGCTTCAGAGTCCCGTCTCCGCCCGATTTTGATGACCTCCTTTTCGCTCATCCTTGGACTGCTGCCGATGATGTTTGCTCAGGGGGCAGGCGCAGTTAGCCGTGAGTCATTGGGAACTGCAGTCAATGGCGGTATGATAGTTTCTACATTCTTAAGTTTGTTTATCGTACCAGTACTATACATTGTGATTGTCACGCTGCGCAACAGGGCAAACGCATCTAAATTTTGGCAAAGTGGGAAGTAGAGGTGTGTTCAAAGTGGTACAGATAAACTATATGGCTGTTCAAGTGAGCGATCGCCTCCGGCGCAGCGAAGCTGATCGCGCTTGAGTTGCACCTAGAGAAGGTGATTAGGGAGAGCCAGTATAGTAAGCGCTCGCTAAGAATGATATTCTCATTTTCAAAGTAGAATGAAGCCTTACCTTGTGACTGGAGTTTAGACTAGTACAACACGGCGGAAATAATGTACCCATAATATGCGAGACTGGAGTCAACACAGAAAAATTGTAGTTAGGGCGCATAAAAGGAACGAGAACGTGGTACGATTAGCACCAAAAACACTTACCT
>JAHHHH010000009.1 GCA_019359415.1 Iphinoe sp. HA4291-MV1
GAACGACAAACTCCAAAAGAACACATCAAGAGCAGCAAAAATCAAAGCATCAAAATAAATCGAGAAGAAATACTAGAATATCCTCGCTCTGAACTGCCAGCAGATGCGCAGTTTAAGGGATATGAAGAAGTAATGGTTCAAGAACACAAGCTACCAACAGACACTCAGTTCAAGTTAATAACTGATGATTTCGCTTTGTGTTGGGTACATGAAGGAAGACACTACAAAAAGTTGACTCCAGTGGTTGCTTATCATCAACAACTTTTAGATGAGTTCTTAGACCAATTTTGGGATTACTACCGAGAACTACTAGTTTCTAGAGACTCTCCAAGCGCCGCAAATCGCACGGGAACTAAAGTCTAAATTCTGCAAACTGTTCCAAACAATATGTGGTTACGAACAGTTGGATGAACGAAAACGATTAACTGTTGCCAAAGCATCGGAGTTGCTTCTAGTTTTAGAGCATCCAGAATTACCCCTGCATAACAATCCTGCTGTAAATGGCGAAAACTTGATTTAGAAGGGCTTTTGGATAACCCAGGTCGAGGAGGCAAAACCAAGTATAGCGAAGAGGACATAGTATTTTTGGTAACGACAAGGCTTCTAGCCTGTGGGCGTGCATTTTTGTACTTACAAAGAAAGGCAGGAGGCAGAGGGTGCCCTCTGCCTCCTGCCTTCTGACTTCTGAAATCAACTTACAAAACCGTGCCAATTTCCTTCAAATAAACCCGCGTAAATGGTTCATCTACACCAAGAGTATACTCTTCAATCAAACCCCTGCGTCTAATCGAAATATTATCTCCATTTCTAATCACAACAGTTGAATCATCAAAAACATCCCGCGATAAAATCATCTCGGTTTCGGTAGGATTGTTTAAAACTACCATGTTACTTCCGTAGTAAAACATTCCTTCTTTCTCCAAAATGTCTTCTTTGTATTCAGCAATGAGCATATCAAGCTTAGGATTACGCAACAAAGAGAGGACGTTGGTGTTGTAATCCTGACTCAAGATTTTTTCTGAACGATTTATGAAAATAGCATCACGACAAACAGCGCCTATTGTCCAATCTGGGTGTTGCAAAAGAATATGGTCAATTGTTTCTTGAATTTCGTGAATTGAGATGTGGTTGAAAGTTATTATTGGTATTCTGGCATCTGTACCCAATTGATAAAAGGTTTCCAGAATGTGTGAGGGTACATCAACGCTTTCACCTATGGCAGGGTTAAGATGCATTAAAATTCCTGGTGCAGCGTTGATTTCTAGGATGGAAAAGTCACTGGACTTCCAAGATTCATCAAGATTTTGAGCAATGACATCAATCCCTAGGCAAACGAGGCGGAAGTGTTGGGCGATGTCTTGCGCCAAGATAATGTTATCAGGATGAACACTGCTGGTTGCATCAATGCTCACACCCCCAGCTGAGAGGTTAGCAACTTTGCGAAGAGAAACTTTGTCGTCTTTGTCAAGAACGCTGTCTAATGACAAACCCTGTTGTTCAAGATACTGTTCCATCGCCTCGTCGCATTGAATTTTGGTCATAGCTGAGGTGGGTGTATCCAGACGTTTAGGTTTTCGGTTTTCGTCTCGGATTAACTCTTCAATAGTTGAGTAATCGTCACCTACAACCCATGCAGGACGACGTTCAGTCGCAGCAACAAATCTGCCATTAACACACAACAAGCGGAAGTCTGACCCAGCAATGCTTTTCTCAACAATAACTCGTATCGGCTCATTTTCTGGAATTGCCTGAAATGCTCTTTTAAAAGCAGATTCTAGTTCGTACTCGTCTCGCACTTCTGCAGTGACTCCAATTCCTTTGTGACCAGCTACAGGTTTGACTGCTACTGGGTAGCCGATGTCTCTTGCGACTGCAAGAGCCTCCCTTTCTGAAACGACGATATCACCTTTTGGTACTGGAAAACCTAAAGTTTTTAAAAATGCTTTGCAGTCATCTTTGCGCGTGGTGAAGTCGGAATCTACATGGCTATCGCAGCCAAATGTCGTTGCTACGCCGCGAACCTGTTTTGTTCCATATCCATATTGCGTCAGTCCTTCGTCCCATAGGTAGAAGGTGGGAATACCTTTCGTGTAAGCTGTACGCAATAAGGAATAAACTGTAGGACCACCGTAGACAGATTGCCGGAATTTACTTTGAAGCGTTGAAAGTTGCTCCTCAAAAACAATGTCTTCGTCTTGAGTTATGGCTTCAAACCAATCCCAAACGAAGTAAACTACACCTCGAGTCGTACGTTCATGAAGCGATTGTATGCTAATCGTCGCATAATTTTCATGTGGTTCATGTAGCTTGACATTCCAACGGTCGAGGTGCAAACCCATATCTAGCTTTCCGACTTCTGACACGGTGCGGGCAAACAGATGAACATAGGAATCATACGTTTCGTCGCGCAGGTGTGGGTAGCGATCGCGCAATATTGAGACATAATCCTCGATAGGCAGAGGTCTAGTAAACCCAGTTAGAGCAAAATCAAATACTAGCGCCCCTGTTTCCAAGTAGGGATTTGGTCCTATGTAATGCTTAAACTTGAAGATATCGAATGCATCAGTTTTTCTTGCATTAATGCGAACCGTATCGGCGATTTTCTCTTGAACCATTGACCATAACCTCTGGCTAAACACCCTGGAATCTGGACAAATACTAGCGTTTCCCCCAGACGTACTTACTGTCTATGAATTTAGTACTGTTTGAAAAGCGATGGCTAACACCTACGCTACACTTGTGCATTACAGTTGACACAAAGCATCAATCGCAACGCCTACATAGCTAGTAATACCCATATTGCTAAGATTTGCAGCTATCTAAAGGTATAGTTAGGTCGTTTCACTGAATTAATGTTAAAATAATATTAAAATAATAGAGAAATCAACTTTCAACCTTTATTATTTACTAATCGCTAAAGATATAGCCTTTGAAAGATATAACCTTTGAAAGGTGCAATTGGATACTAACTTATTTTACAAATAGTAAGTATTAGGAAAAACTAAGGAGACGGCAAGTATGATTAGCGTAGAAGCTCTTCTCAGAAAAGAAGTTCAGCATCTTGCTGAGGAAGCTTTTCATCGCAAGCTTATTTCTGGATATGGAGATGGTCCAGACACTCACGAGTATCAAATTGTATTTCAGGGTAAACCCAGACATTTTCCTCTAGAGCACGCACGTTCTTTTTTGTGCGACTTACTGTTTGACAGTAAGCTTGATAAGTATTCAGAAGAATATTCAGCAGAATTGAGTGTTTAACGTTAGACACACAAGAGCACAATTACGATAGATATTGAGCGGCATTCACTCAGAAAAATCTCCCGATACGCTATTTCAATCGGGAGTTTTTTCGTTTCTACATAAGACATTATTAAGAACCAATTTATGATACGGAAGCTCCTCTAGTTACCCAAGCAGCTTCAGCTTAGTTGTAATTGCAGTTTGAGAGACGGGGGAAGGTAAGACCATTTCTTTGCTGAGGTCCAAAAGCCAGATAGAAAGCCCTTCTGACTTCTGTATTGCTGCTGTAAGACTTCCCTCACTTGCTTTTATCAAGTTACTTTCAAAAATTTCCATAAGATATTATTCTAAAGATATTTGATTAATTTTTTAGTTCTACTCATATTTTTTCTATAATTAAAGTACTCGGATAAATTCAGAAATTTAGTAGTTTGTTACGTCCGCAACAAAAACGCGATGAATACTGCTAAATTTAACACCTAAAACCTAATAATAGGTTCTGAAAAATACTGTTGTGAGATAGTTGTGAGTTCTTGAGTTTCACCAATCTTGTTGCCAGAATTCCGAGTATTCTCTTCAAATAGGACGGAGATACAATGAGTACCATTGTTCGGCGTCGCAAGGAATTCGATTTCTCGGCGCTGTGGGATACTTTTTGCGCGTGGATTACCAGCACTGAAAATCGTCTCTACATTGGCTGGTTTGGTGTTCTAATGATTCCTACCCTGCTCGTTGCCATTACCTGCTTCATCCTGGCTTATATCGCGGCTCCTGGTGTAGATATGGAGGGCATTAGGGAGCCAGTCATGGGTTCTCTGATGGACGGCAACAATTTAATCACAGCTGCTGTTGTGCCAACTTCTGCCGCTATTGGTCTGCACTTTTATCCAATTTGGGAAGCTGCTTCTATTGATGAATGGCTCTACAATGGTGGTCCTTATCAATTGATTGTACTGCACTTTCTGATTGGGATTTGGTGTTATCTGGGACGACTTTGGGAATTGAGCTATCGCCTTGGTTTGCGCCCTTGGATTGCTGTTGCTTTTTCTGCACCTGCTATGTCAGCAACAGCAGTTTTGCTGATTTACCCTATTGGTCAAGGTAGTTTTTCCGACGGGCTACCTTTGGGTATTGCAGGCACTTTCCATTTTATGATGGCATTCCAAGCAAACCACAATGTTTTAATGCATCCCTTCCATATGTTGGGGGTTGCGGGTGTCTTTGGCGGTGCACTCTTGAGCGCTTTGCACGGATCATTAGTGACCTCAACACTCTTTCGGCAAACTAACGAAAATGAACCTCCAGAAACAGGATACAAGTTTGGTCAAGCGAAAGCTACCTACAGCTTTTTAGGAGGTCATTATGGTTTTCTGGGTCGCTTGCTGATTCCCTCTTTTGGCAGTCAAAATCACCGCACATTCCATCTCCTTTTAGCTGCTTTACCAACAGTGGGTATATGGTTTGCAGCATTAGGTATATGCGTGATGACGTTTAACTTAAATGGATTTAACTTCAATCATTCTGTCTTAGATAGTCAGGGCGCAGTCATCAGCACGGAAGCAGATTTACTCAATCGAGCTAGTCTTGGAATACAGGCAATGCATGCTCCTAACACCCATCATTTCCCAATAGTTCTATCTGGTGGTGAACCTGTTCTAGTGAGTTAAAGATTTCTCCTCAAAAGCACAGGGCATTGATTCCATGCCATATGCCCTATGCTCTGTTTTTTGTCATGATTGTGAGAAGCTGAAGACAGAGAAGTCAGTGCAGGCGACTGGTGAGTCAGTCTGTAAAGGCGGTCTTCATGAAAAATTTCACGAATCATTTAGGATTGCTATATTGACGTTATACCATTTTGTGTCAAGGTAATAATTCAGTACAAGTTATCTATTGTCAATTTATCAAAAAAGACTTGCAGAATTTGAAATCCAGAGGTATCAATGAATATTACTGCTTTTAACAAAGAAAAAAATCGATATAAATTACTCAAGGAGCAATCACATTGGCAAGATGAACGCCACATAGAGACTGCTAACCAAGATGAAGACGCAAAAATGTCAGTTTCTGCAACTGATAAATGCATTTTCAGTAATTCAACCCGTGGTCGAGTCGCTATTTTCATTGATGGAGCGAATTTATTTCATGCAGGTTTACAACTTGGTCTTGAAATTGATTACGCTAAACTTCTTTGTTGTTTAACTGAGAATGCAAAGCTTTTACGTGCGTTCTTCTACACTGGAGTTGATCGCACAAATGAAAAACAACAGGGTTTTCTGCTCTGGATGCGTCGGAATGGCTATCGTGTCGTCACCAAAGATTTAATACAGTTTCCAGATGGTTCCAAAAAAGCTAATCTAGATGTAGAAATTGCTGTAGATATGATGAATTTAGCTCCTTACTACGATACTGCAGTGTTAGTCAGTGGTGATGGAGATTTAGCATATGCGGTTAATGCTCTTTCCTATCAAGGAGTTCGAGTTGAAGTTGTCAGCGTACGCTCAATGACGAGTGACAGCTTGATTGATGTTACTGATTATTTTGTTGACATAGAAACAGTCAAACAATACATCCAAAAAGATTCCCGTTCCTGTTATAATTATCAACCTCTGTCAAATTCTAGTCTGTAAAAGACGAATTTCATAAAGACGGCTTACTGTGAACTTGGCTAGAAAGAAAAGAAACTTGAAGAAGAATTCAGAAGTCAGAATGCAATCAGTGGGGGATTCAGACCCGCCACTGTCTTGTTGACCACCCTTACGGGTTCACCAGTTCCCTACGGTTCGCGTAGCGTCTCCCTTAGGAGAGGGAAACCCTCCTGCAGGACTGGTTCACCAAATTTTCAATCTTGCGTGGGGGTGCAAAAACGCCGTTTATTCATCCGCCCTTCGGGTGTGTCTTCTCCTGACGGAGACACTGCGTGAACGACACGCCTTTGGCGAACGCAGTCGCCTACGGTTCGCGTAGCGTCTCCCTTAGGAGCTACGGTGTACACACAAGTCCAGGTAAACTACTAAGGGAAGGGATTGTAGAGGATAGGCGGTAGTGGAAAATCCTATAAGAATACACGCTCAAGTCGTTGAGGGAAAAGCATTATTGACCCACGACTGATAAAAAGGGGGCAGCATTGTATGAAGCAATGGGAAAACATCAATCAGTTAGGGGAGATCCAAAAAATAAAATAGAGCGCCGTCTAATTTATCGATTCTTCCAAATCCTTGCGTTGAGGCTGTCAAGCGCCCGGAGGGCGCTTGACACGGCTGGATATTTTATTACTTGTAAGTGCCTAGCATTCGCCAAATAAGTAAAAACAGAGCCGAGCAAGTAGGCGGAGCCAACGGCTCCGCTCGGGGCTTGCCGCTCGACGTTAAATTTTCTAATTCTTTATGGCGTGCGATCGCGGAAACTAAAAGTGATTGATATTGCTCATAACTAATCCCTAATATCTGTTTTGTCCGTAGAGGATATTTTTGGATATAATCAAGCACAATACACATTTTTTACCTGAAGTGGTAGATTTACATTTTATTCTTCTACTTCTCTTTGTGCTTTATTTATATTTAGGACGGGTCTATTAATCATATTATGTATGAGAGTCACCTCTTGTGAGGAGCGCATTTCTCAATAATTGATGCACCTGATGTGATGCACCTGATGATTTTTTGTTTCTTAAAGTCGTTTAATTATCAACTCATGCAGCAAAAGCTCTTGGCGGAATTGGCACGGGTTGAGGGGTTGCTAAGCTCTTTCCCTGTCTGTACCAGATACCCTCAATCTCAAAAGTCTCAAATTCGGTTGTCAGGATTGCCCATGTTTGCTCGTTTAGTCCACCGGAGTAAGTCCAAGTAAATCGGCTTTCGTTGCGTAGTCGTTGTTCCAGTTCTGCTAAATCTTCAGGTAACCAAAATCGAGTCATAACCCTTTGTGTGGCAATTTCAGGAGATGTCTCTAACATCTCAGACATTGGTTTGTTGATAAGAATTTGCTTTTGGTTGTCAAGTCTTACGATACTAACTGGACGTTCACTTTCAGCAGCAGCCACCATCCGGCGCAAGAATTCTGTTGGGAAACGTAGCTGACTGCAAAAAACTGCATTCTCTACAGGTAAGAAGCGATCAGCAGTTTCGACGGGTATAGATGGTTTCTGAGATGCCATCCACTCGTAAAATTCAATGGGTTGCTTGCAGCCTTTCCATCCTATCCGTACTTTACCCTTGATTTTTGCTGCGGTTTCGCTCAAAGTGTATCCGTAGTCTTGAGCAAGGTGGATAGCATCTTGCTTTGTAGGGGCAAAGATAGAAACTCCTTCGCGAGACAGTTTACAATTCCAACCTGGTTGGTTCAAAAGTCTTAAAACACTTGCACTCATTTTTTACACCATCGGACTCGTTATGTAAATCAATTAAAAGTGTAAATCAATTGAAGAAGAATTCAGCAAGTCCTGATTCAGGAGTCAGCAATCTTTCAGTTGACGGTAGGACCCGCCACTGTCTTGTTGACCACCAAATTTTCAATTTGGTGGGGGACTTAAACCCGTTTATTCAACCGAGCGTCGCACAGAATTCAATTGGTGAATTCTGGCGACTGACGCCTCTATTCTTTCTTGTTAAAAGTTAGTTACTAAATCATTGGCAAGCTATTGCGCATATAATTTGCAAATTTTTAGTTGAGACTGTCACTGGTACAACTCTCATGGCAAAGCGACACGCTGCGCGTACCCTTAGCAGAGGCACTTTGCGCTTATGCGGAATTCACGCATTCGCTTATTTACTTGTAAGTAAGAAGGAATAACCTCGTGCAAGTAAGTATTTTGAGGAGTGCACCCTTAAATAACTGATATGCCTCAATGATTTTTCGTCGCTTGAAATTTTTGAAAGTGGTATGTGTGGTCTATGCTGGAGCAAAAGCTCCTGGTGGAATTGGCACAGGCTGAGGGTTTGCCAAGCAAGTTCCCTGTCTGTACCAGATACCCTCAACCTCAAAAGCCTCAAATTCGGTTGTCAGAATTGCCCATGTTTGCTCATTTAGTCCACCAAAGTAGGTCCAAGTGAATCGAATCTCATTGCGTAGTCGTCGTTCCAGTTCTGCCAAATCTCCAGGTAGCCAAAATCGAGTCATGACTCTTTGTGTGACAATCTCAGGAGATGTCTGTAACATATCAGACATTGGCTTATTTACAATGATTTGCTTGTGGTTATCTTGTCTTACGATACTAACCGGACGTTTGTTTTCAGCAGCTGCTACCATCCGGCACAGTAATTCTATTGGTAAATGCACCTGACTGGAAAAAACTGCATTTCCTACAGGCAAGAGGCGATGGGTAGTTCCACCTGCTGTAGACGATTTTTGGGATGTCATCCACCCGTAAAACTCAATTGGTTGCTTGCAGCCTCTCCATCCTACCCGTACCTTACCCTTGATTTTTACTGCGGTTTCGGTTAAGGCAGATCCGTAGCTTTGGGCAAAGTAGGTTGCATCTTGTTTTGTAGGGGCAAGTATAAAAACCCCCTCACGGGACAGTTTGTAGTTCCAGCCTGGTTGGTTCAGGATTCTAAGAACACTCGCACTCATCTCTTACACCATTGGACTCGTTATGTAAGCAAAGAAAAGTTTGTTGCCAAATCTTTTTTTGTTCTTCCTCTGGGATGCCCAAAGTAGAAGTGATGATGGCAAAGTCTCCAGGTGTGGGAAGCACTTCCCCTTTGGCAAGCGCTGGCAAGTTTTTGACACCAGAGTGCTTAAGTTTTGTCATGTTGGCTTGAACCAATTCGGCAATTGTTGCCGGAGGACTTAGTTGTTCTGGTTGTGATGAGTGACAAGCTGTTCTTTTGGCTAGCCACTCAAGGAGCATCTCTTCTAGTGCGTCGCTTTGGGACATCCCCTCACGAGCGCAGATGCTTTTGAACTCCCGCGCCAATTCTACTGGAACATAGCCGCTAATCTGCTTATAATCAACAGAACGCCTTTTGTCAGTCATTTTGTGGACTGTCTATATTCAGTAGACCGAAAAGATTTCTAGAAGGCTTACCATTGGGGCATTCTGGCGGATTGTATACAATCCGCCAGAATGCCCGTATCATCTGCGTTTTGAGCAATAGGGTTGTAGATGAGTTCTCCTGCTAAGGTAAGCGATCGCTCGACCCTGTGCCCAAAACATCGCCCCAAACCCTCATTCTTGCGTTGACTGACAAAAGTTTTCGGTCTACTGATATTATGTTTGTCTTCATTTTCTCTCAATGACACTCAAATAATCAGCTATTATGTTGTGTCAATTTTAAATGAATAGTTGACATAAAAAAACGACAAGCGCTAGTATAGGTGTAACAACTTGAAAAGTAACTTGGTATAAAACAGCAAGCCAAATAAAAAAGGCAGATAACCCTAACTAAAATATGTTGGTGAAAATAAAGTAGATCACCCTGATCGCTAGCTCGCTACGTTAATAGCTAGTGCATTTATTGAGTTATTGGAAATGGAAAGGCGAGTGACGCCCATCTAAAGTTTAGTATAAGCTTTAAATAGCTTGATGAATCTACCAATAATTGAGACAAGAAGAAAAATCAGCCTTTAGGTAGAAGAGTACTTTTTAGACAGTATTTTGCTGATTCACGTTTTGGGGTTTTTGGTGGTTCGTAAAATTGGTACAGTTTAAGCGTGACGGAATTTACTTGGTGAAAAGGAAGAATAGGAAAGGCGATCGCTACCATATTAGCAAACAATTGCCCAGCCTTATCTGAAGAATTCAGAACCCAGAGCTCAAGTGTGAGAATTCTAAGTCCTGTATTCTGCGTTCTTTTAAGCGGATAGACTACGTGGAGTTATTCTGAGTATAGTTAACTGCTAGGAGTTGACTGTTGTAAATTCGCCGGAATTTGTTTTGGAATAGTCCAGAAATAAACTGTTCTTCCATCTACTTGCTCGACTTTCTCAGGTTTCCACTCGCCCATGTCAAAAGCGTGCGACACGATACGGGTACCAGGTTTGAGTTGCTTAAATAGCTGTGAACGCAACCTGACATTGAGTTCTGGCAGCAAGTAGAGAGTTACCACAGTTGCTTCGCTAAAATTGCTCTTAAATAGGTCTTGCCGGAGAAACTTCACCTTATCAGTGACTCCCGCTTTTTTGGCATTTTCGTTAGCCTCTTTGATGCGTTTTGGGTCAATATCTATACCAATAGCCTTCTTGACACCATACTTCTGTACTGCGGTAATAGGAATTCGTCCATCTCCACTACCAAGGTCATACAGAATATCACTTTTGCCAACCTTGGCAACTTTCAACATTCTATCGACGACTTCCGGAGGTGTTGGTACGTATACGACATCAGGTGTTTGTTCCGCAGGTTGGGTGGCTGGTGTAGACTTTTGTTGGACTTCTAAGGCTTCACCCTGTGCTTGGGAGCTCACTTGCTCTTGCTGAGTGCAACCAGCTAACATGAGGCTACCTACACTCACTGTTGCAAACAAAACCTTTAACATTGCCTGTAATTTCATGACATCTCTCTGAATGAATTAAGGGTTTACGGTGGAAGTAGTTCATTGACGGTTGAGGAGTAGTAGAGGAATACCTGTCAAAAAAACAATGAATCCAGTGATATCTCCAATACCTGCATAAAAAAGCTTAAGCTGGTGTGGAAACACTTTGAATCTGCTCTAGGTATACTTCTGTCTTTGTTTTCCAGATGTCTTTGAGCGATGAATTTAGCTTTGGCACTTACCAGTAAATAAATATCCAGCCGTGTGTGTGAATATTGCGACTACGACGAGAGATCTAGTTTGACGGCTGGATATTTATTTTTATGGATCTCCCTTTCACAGATTTTGTCTGTTGTCAATGCCGTAAATTTATCCTTGTTCGGACAAGTTCATCGCTTGAAACTTCATTACAGCAGAAGTCAGAAGTCAGAAGGTCTTTCTGTCTGGCTTTTAGACCTTACTCTTTGTACTTCACGCACGAACAATGTGCTGTAAGTGTGATTAAGTGAAAGTTTTGTGAAATTTTTTATGTTTTATTTATACTTTGGAGTAGAAATCAGTATCTATTGATTAATTGGCTGATCCTCATCATTCGACACATTCTCCGCAGATTTCTCTGGTGGCTCATCAGAAACAAGCACAAATTCAGTCTCTCTATGAGATTTATTACCCCATTGATCCAAAACATCTTTAATCAACACCTCTTGCACCCAAATTTTAGCGACAACAGTCAGGGGTAGTGCAAGAAACAAGCCTAGAAAACCAAAGAATGTGACAAAAAACAATTGGGAGATTAAGGTGACAGCTGGTAGCAGTGACACTTGATGCGCCATAACAATTGGCGTAATGAAGTTACTCTCAGTCTGTTGAATGATAAAGTAGAGAATCAACACAGCGACAGATTTCCAGGAAGCATCTAAAAGAGCGATCGCCATTGCTGGAATCACGCTTATCGTTGGACCAAGATTAGGAATCAAGTTCAAAAATCCTGCTAAAACTCCTAAAGCCAGTGATGAACGCACACGCAAAATCGACAAACCAATCACGCTCATCAGTCCTACAACACTCATCGCAATAAAAGCGCCTGTAACCCATCCTTCCAATGACACCTCGCATTGATCTAAAATCCCATCCACTCGCCGTCGATAAAACGAGGGAAACAGCCGCACAAATACCTTTCGGTAAGCTGCGGGATCGGCGAGGAACATTCCTGTCAACACCAGCACCAGTAAAGTCTTGAGGACAACTTCCAAAGAACCAGAGACAAAGGCGAAGGAACTTCCCACCGCACGATTGATAAAAGGCTGTGCTTGTTGAATCAAGCTATTCAGATCAGGTACATAGGGCGTCAGCTGAGCAGGAATGCGATCTCTTAAGTGATCCAGCCAACTATTGAATCGCGCCAATCCTTGAGGAACCTGTTTTGTCAGTGCTTGAAACTCAACTGCAAAAGGCGGTACAACCAGGAAGAAGAAAACGACAATCAAGGCTATAAAGATAGTCACTGACAAGAAAATTGCAATTCCACGCTTGATTCCTGAGCGTTGGAACCTCCGAGCCAGCCGATTTAGGGTAGTCGCTAAGACAACTGCGGCAAATATCAGCAACATGACTTCCCGAATCTGCCACAGAATGTACAAAGAAAGAACTATGGCAATTAAACCAATCCATTGACCTAAATTCACTACCTGACTCCTGGCTTTTGACGAACTGCTACTTCCTCTTGCTGCAGCTAGGTTAGCTGATTTTAGCAGTTCTCGCCTAGATATTTTTTGTTAATTTTGCTGTCGTTGGAATCGCCATAACAAAACACTTGTCATAATGACGATTGGCAAAAAAACGATAATGAGGGCGTTGGTTGCTGTCGCTGGAATAGATAGATTCGGAAGAATGTACTTAATCAAAACTGATAATCCAGCCGAGAGAAGAAACACTTTTAAAACAAATCCAAGCTGATTTTGCATAACAAGTACGGCAATTCACATTGTTCTGGGGGGTTGATACGAACGAGAAACATATGTCTCAGTCTTTAAAATAAATTCAAGCAGAGCAACAGACAACACTTCTTTTGGTAAACCGCCATGATTTACTTGCCAGTGTCGCTGCTACTATTTCTGGTGTTATTACTGCTACTACCTTTTCTTTGGTTTGTTGTAGCAGTAGACGTGGTGGAAATTGCAGTTACAAAATTAGGGTTTTCTCCCTCGATCGCGATTTTCTTATTTACGCTGGTGATATTAACCAGTACAATCAATATTCCTCTGTATCGTACTGAATCCTCTGTGACGGTAGCAAACGACTTTGCAGATTTGTGGCTGAGGGAATTTTGGGGCATACCTCTAAGAAAAGTACCGCGTTCTACTGTGATAGCTCTGAATGTGGGGGGAGGCTTGATTCCTGTCTTATTAGCACTTTATCAATTTACTCAAGGAAGTGCTCTAGCTATTTTGCTAGTGACAGCGATTGTCACAGTGGTTAGCTACTACGCAGCACGTGTTGTCCCTGGAATTGGCATACAGATGAATCCGTTGCTGGCTCCTTTGACTGCGGCTTTATCTGCTTTTGTTTTTGCTGCAAACCATGCGGCTCCTGTTGCTTTTGCTGGTGGCGTTCTTGGAACTTTGATTGGTGCTGACTTGCTGCATCTTAAGGATATTCAAGCTATGAGTTCCGGGGTTCTCAGTATTGGTGGTGCAGGCGTATTTGATGGCATCGCCTTGTGTGGTTTATTTGCTCTTTTATTAACGTGAGATAATCATTTATCCTTAGGACTTACGCACCATCTGCCAGAAACCCGGTTTCTTCGTTCGTATTTGGTTACTAAACAGACGATTTTTGGTAGAAACCGGGTTTCTTTGCGTAAGTCCTGATCCTTTGTCGTTTGTAAGAACAAAGGACAAATAACAAAGAACAAATTATTGGAGGGTACATCAAAAAATGCCAGTTGAAACTAATAATAAGAAACGTCAAAAACCGCCAAGAATACGTCAGTTTGGTGGTAGCTTGCTCATTCTGTTGACTCTTCTTTTTCTCCTGAATGCGATTGTTCCAAGCTTTTTTGGTCCTAGACTACCGCAAGTACCTTATAGCGATTTTATTGCTCAGGTACAAGCAGGCAAAGTAGAGCGGGCAATTGTGGGAGGCGATCGCATTGAGTATGTCCTGAAAACTCAAACCCCAGATGGCAAGCCTACAGAACAAGTGTTCACTAGTACACCAGTGGCGATCGACCTGGATTTACCTAAAATTCTTCGTGACAATAACGTAGAGTTTGCCGCACCACCACCAAACCAAAATGGTTGGATTGGCACTCTCCTAAGCTGGGTTGTACCACCATTAATTTTCTTTGGTATTTGGGGCTTTTTGCTGAATCGCGGTGCGGGTGGTCCCGCAGCACTCACAGTGGGCAAAAGTAAAGCTCGCATCTACTCTGAAGGTAGCACTGGTGTAAAATTTACCGATGTTGCTGGCGTAGATGAAGCAAAAGCCGAACTAGAAGAGATTGTTGATTTCCTCAAAAGTGCTGATAAATACACCCGCTTAGGAGCAAAAATTCCCAAAGGAGTTTTGGTGGTAGGACCTCCAGGAACTGGTAAAACACTCTTGGCAAAGGCAATTGCTGGTGAAGCTAGTGTCCCCTTCTTCAGCATCTCTGGTTCTGAATTTATCGAACTCTTTGTTGGTATCGGTGCTGCACGAGTCCGTGACTTGTTTGAGCAAGCAAAACAACAAGCTCCCTGTATCGTCTTTATTGATGAATTGGATGCATTGGGTAAATCTCGTGGTGGTGCTGGTCCTATCATGGGTGGTAACGATGAACGGGAACAAACCCTCAACCAGTTACTGACCGAAATGGACGGCTTTGATGCTAACACTGGAGTTATCATCATCGCCGCTACCAACCGTCCCGAAGTTCTTGACCCCGCATTGCGCCGTCCCGGTCGCTTTGACCGTCAAGTCGTCGTGGATCGCCCTGACAAAATTGGTCGTGATGCTATTCTCAAAGTTCATGCCAGAAATGTCAAATTGGCTGATGACGTGAACTTAGCAACCATCGCCATTAGGACACCTGGGTTTGCTGGAGCAGATTTAGCCAACCTTGTCAACGAAGCTGCACTTCTTGCTGCACGGCAAAATCGACAAGCAGTGATCATGGCAGATTTCAACGAAGCCATTGAGCGCGTTGTTGCTGGTTTGGAAAAACGTTCTCGCGTTCTCAATGAAATTGAGAAAAAGACAGTCGCTTATCACGAAGTTGGTCACGCCATCATCGGCGCTTTGATGCCAGGAGCTGGTAAAGTTGAGAAAATCTCCGTTGTCCCTCGTGGTGTTGGTGCCTTGGGTTACACAATTCAGATGCCAGAAGAAGACCGCTTCTTGATGATAGAAGACGAAATTCGTGGTCGTATTGCAACCTTGTTAGGTGGACGTTCTGCAGAAGAAATCGTTTTTGGCAAGGTGTCCACAGGTGCGAGTGACGATATTCAAAAAGCAACTGACCTTGCAGAACGCGTTGTTACCATCTACGGTATGAGCGATAAACTTGGTCCTGTAGCATTTGAAAAAGTTCAACAGCAGTTTATCGAAGGATACGGTAACCCACGTCGTTCAATTAGTCCCGAAGTGACAGAAGAAATTGACCGCGAGGTGAAGCAGATTGTAGATAATGCTCATCATATTGCTTTGAGTATTTTACAAGAAAACCGCGACTTACTGGAGGAAACTGCACAGGATCTGTTGCAGAAGGAAATTCTCGAAGGCGCACAACTGCGGGAACGCCTTAACCAAGCCAAAGCACCAGCTGAACTATCTGAATGGTTGCGGACAGGTAAGTTATCGGAAGATAAGCCCTTGATGCAAAGTTTGTTAGTTTAAAACCTCACGCCAAGGCGCAATGTAGAGACGCGAAATTTCGCGTCTCTACATGCTTATTTGGGATGCTCCCTACGATACAAGGTGAAAATACTGATACAATGAATACTTGATAAATTAATAAATCAGAATATATCAGTAGCAAAATATGATTGGTGTTATGGAAGTAACAGCGGTTTTGGTAGGCGTGCTTATAGCAGTAGGAGGATATATTAAGGCAAAATTGGATAATTTAAAAGAACAAGAAAAAATAAAAATAAAAACAGAACAAGAAACTCTAAATAGCTTATATAAGCCTGAAAAAACTAATGAAGGTGAAAAACGAAACGCGATAATAATTGTAGGTATAGGTGGTTGTGGAAAAACAACACTGATAAACAAACTATTTGATGAACGTGCCAATTCAAGGATTCCAACACACACATTTCAACGATACTCTTCTTATTCTGAAGAATATAATTCAATTAAGTACAACTATCATATAGCTGATTATAAAGGGCAAAATATAGGCAGTCTTATCACTAATCTCCTAGATGAACAAAAGCAGCCTAATTCTCCATTGACACTGGTAGCAATTAATTCAATAATATTTATGGTAGATGTAGCGAAACCTAGCGACCCAGAGGCTGTGGCAGGTGTAGCTAATCCTACCAATTTTAGCAATGAGTGGCATGAGCGAGTTAGGAAGCACATAAGAGAATGGAGTCCAACGGCATTAGATGCTATTTTTGGACTCGTTACCAAAGATAGTCTTAAATGTGTTTGTCTTTTTATTAACAAGCAAGATTTATTGCCGAATATAAATATTGACGATATCCGTCAAGAATATAAAGAACTTATTAAAAATATAAGAGAGAGATCTGAGAGTGTTGGGATAGAACTTAAGATTTTATACGGCAGTGCACTGGAAGACTGGAAACTATTAGAATTAAAAAACTATCTTAGAAAAAATAGCGTTCTGGGATATTATAATCAAAATAATGCGAGCAAATAAGAAGCATGAGCAACTGGCGAGAACCATCGGAAAGAGACTTAGGACCTCAATACTCGTCTAGTGATTTGAGGTCTTCAAAATACTCCTATGAAGAAAAACTGTCAGAGCAAGACTTAAAAACTACAAGGAAAGTTCCAAATTCTAAACAGGACTCCAAATCAGAAGAGCTATTTAAATACATTTTAGTCATTTTTTTGCTGTTAAATATCTTTTTTGAGATTTACATAGTAAGTAAACTAACTGCGACAAATACACAAATTAATCAAGTTCAGCAACAGATTAGTCAAGTTCAGCAACAGATTAGTCAAGTTCAGCAACAGTTAGTTAAGATTCGGTAAGATTCAATTTGTATCTCAAATTTCCCCAATCTGCACATCAACTCAAAGTTAACTAGCCAAAAATCTGTTCAACCGTTAGTTCCAACCTATCTCGCACCAATCCAAATTTTGTCATTGATAATTTCGACATCAACTACACAACCATGAATCCGCAGATTACCATCCCAACCTGAAATCATCAGCAAATAGTGATTTCTATCTTGGCTAACAACAACTTCAGATTTTATTTCACCATAAGAGTAGGGAATCTTAGCATGAGATGTCAGAATTTGATAAATATTCTCTCGATATTCTTCTAATGTATCCATTGAGAAAGCTCCTTTTTTTAAGAGTCAAATACTATTAATATAATGGTATTGCAGGTTGTTCTGGTTTAACTTTTCAGTATCAATTGCAAACTGGTTACATCACGACTGGACTAACTACCCTTGATAATCAAGTGTCCCTTCAAAAAATTACTGTTTCCTACTAAACTTTTAACTAAAGGTAACTGAAATATTAGCAAAAAAGACGTGAGGAAAAGTTTAATGAATACTGTTGTCCTCAATCTAGAACCGATCGCTCATTTAAGTGATGAGCAATTCTATCAATTGTGTCTTGCCAATCGTGATTTAAGCCTGGAAATGAATGCAGCAGGAGAATTAATAATTGTGCCACCAGTTGGAGGAGAAAGCGGAAATCAAGAGGCAGACCTAATTACAGACTTGAATAATTGGAATCGTCAAGCTAAATTAGGCAAAGTTTTTAGTTCTTCAACTATCTTTATACTTCCAAATGGTGCAAAACGTTCGCCTGATGTGGCTTGGGTTAAGTTGGAGAGGTGGGAAGCTTTAACGCCAGAACAACGCCAAAAATTTCCGCCACTTGTACCCGATTTTGCTATTGAACTGCGTTCAAAGACAGATCGGCTCAAACCTATCCAAGAGAAAATGCAGGAATACATCGAAAATGGTTTACGTTTGGGATGGCTGATCAATCCTCAAGATGCAAGAGTGGAAATTTACCGACTCAATAAAGCTGTAGAAGTTATTCAAATGCCAGCGATTCTTTCTGGAGAAGATATCTTACCTGGATTTGAGTTACAAGTGTAGCACATTTTCTCTGTTTGCGTCTTCTCGGTCATAGGTAGTACAATCCATAAGCGTATTGACTCTTCGGCTACGCTCAAGGTTAATTTTTTGCACAACAAAAACAAATACGTGTAAATCAAGATATCTCACCCGTTTTACAAGAAAATTTAGTGGGCGCAAGATATTGTTGACTTGTAAATGAGCCTTTAATATTCGTGAACGAGCCTTAAAAGTTGATTAATGAGTCTTTGATACTCGGCGACGAGCCTTTAATACTTGTGAACAAGTCTTTGAGCTTGATTAATGAGTCTTTGACACTCGACGACGAGCCTTTAATACTCGTAAACAAGTCTTTGAGCTTGATTAATGAGTTTTTGATACTCGGCGACGAGCCTTTAATACTCGTGAACAAGTCTTTGAGCTTGATGAATGAGTCTTTACAAGAGCGATCGCACTTTCAGATAGGCGATCGCTTTGTTCAGAAGCTATTCTTTCTAAAAATGAAAATTTAAGCAGTTGGTTCCTGGTATTTGACTCCTCGTTTTTCGTGACGATTATTAGCAACGATAGGATAAACAATGCTGCGTAACCTATTGATTGCACCCACAGGACGATGCACTGCTAAACCATTCCCAGGAGAAAAACTGAGATTTTCCCCAAAGTCACTTTCTTCGGGAGAATAAACCTTCTGATGCTTAACTGTCAGACGACCAATTGTAAAAAAGGGTGATTCCTTTTCATTCCAAGGAATGGTAGTATCATCAATAGACATCTCTGGGCTAGTTTGAAATTGGATTTGAAAGTCCCAACAGTATTCAGCATCAGGTTTTGCTAAAGCTTGAATGATATCCTCTCGGTAGTAGTTGTCCTCTGAACCTGAGGCTTTGGCACGCTGAAGCTCACTTTCTGGTCTGGACTCGAGAGGAAGCTGTTGATGAGGTGGTTCACAGGAAACTGGAGTAAATCCATATTTAATCACAACCGGATATTCCACAGGAACTCGACCTGGCTGGGATGGATCAAAATCAGATTTGAGTCCCACAGAATACGCTGAAGCACTCCAATAGCGTTCTATGAGCAAAGTTTTGGGAAACCGTTTGAAACTGTCTTTGAGAAGTGAGAATTCGTAGGGATGCAAGTTTAGCCATAAAAGCACAAGCAACCTAAAAAGTGGAAACAGCCCTGCTCGATAAATCGCCGAAAAAAAGCCGTGGAAATCTTTGATGGTTCTAATAAAAAAGAGTTCGGTATTGTGGACAATAATATCTTGGGTTTTTAACTCGTGACTTTGCGGTAGTCGTTCTCCTTCTACCCCGATGACTTTTACAGCCATGGAGCGCGTATCTCCTTCATAATCATTCTTTACTGAAAACGCACCACTAGCAAATCGTAGCCACACCGGATATTGTTTCGGTTGTGCAAATAAACCTTGTTTTAGGGAAATGGCGCTAAGTTGAGCTTCAGTTAATGAGGTGCGTTTGCCCAATTCCTGCTTAAGTGCTGCTTCATCAAAGTCAAAAATTTCTAGAGTTCCTTGAACAGCAGCATGGGTTTTAGAGTGAGTATCTCTTTTTGCAGTTGGTTTCTTATCACCTCCGTAAAGATTGTCCATGTTTTTTTTGACGAGTTCACTCATGAGAGCGCAATATTTGGCTTCGTCTTTTTCTGGATATTCGGTAAATAGTTTCATTTTTTTAAGTAGGATTAATTCATCAATTGAGTTTCTTCCAATGTGCGATCGCTTGTTTGCGAGTGCGTTCCGCCCCGAAAGGCGGGGCGAAAGCCCATCGCTTGTTTGCGATTATTGCCTACCCAGCTTCGAGGATTTTTTTGAAATTGCTTCCAGGCTGCTTGGGCAAATTGGCGAACTTTTTCCGTATTCGTAGGGTGCGTTACTTCGTTAACGCACCCTACAAAGTGAAATATTACAATCTCTTAAAGGTTAAAAGTCACTTTGTACTTCTTGTCTGATGGAGGAACATTGCGATTCACTAAATCTGAGACAGTTTTGGTATTTTGAATAATTTCCCAACCCACAGGAGAAAAAGTGTCTTTATTGAAGATAGTGGGTGATAGTAAAGGATTATTCAACGCCTCAGAAAAGGCATCAATTCCAATTAAGCGTGCTACTAGAGGAGGGATAGTTGAATTTTTCCGCACCTCCTCGGCGTAAATTCCCACATAAAACTCAATATTATCAACATGACCATATAATTCTTTGAGTTTCTCTTGAGCAAATTCATCGCCAGTAATTTGCTCAAACTTGGTCACTCTGGGGAAACCACACATTTGCCGATAATCGTTATAGCTTGCCAATTGCAGCTGTCGTCCCAGTCTAATAGAGGGTAACTCAGTTAACTCAACCAATATATCAGGGGTGTTGAATAAACCAATTCTTGTACCTGGTTGAGAACAAGTTTCCTCCATCAATGCTCCTAAACCTTGATCAATAAACATCTTATTATTCCACAAAGATGCAGCGATATGGGTTGGTTTGCCATCATAGATAAATGTTTCCGGGATTGCACTATGCCAACGATAAACAAAATCAAATTCAATTGTCATCCAATTGGGACGATACCAACTTTCCTTTATAAAAGCTGGAGGATCGGCAAACAACTTAAAGTGATAGGGAGTTATATGGTTAATGTACTCTTCCATAATGATGTTTAAAATAATCACCATGAGAATATTTCTCGCGGTTTGGAAGAGGTGTTCATCATCCCAATCTGGATAACTGCGTGCTAACTCATCACAAAGACGATTATGTTCTCGGATACATAGAGTATTGAGCATGACGTAGCCAATTTGCACATTTGCTCGTTCTACTCCCATCGCAAACAGATATTGTTTTTTATCTGCAGGCAGTCTTTTTTCATCATTGATGGGTTCATAAAGACCGTTAAATTGAGGATCAATTTCACCCTGTGCTGGATCAGTATAGTAAAACAAAGGATATTCTTCTTCTACGCCATCTTGACGTTTGAGTCTTTGAGTTTTGAATTTACCTCCTTGAAAGGTTCTTAAAAGATGTGTTTGTTTTCTGGTTAAACCATAAACATTACACAAATCAATTTCATGGTTGGAAGTATTTTTTAATTTCTTGTCCTTCTTGTGATCGATACGGAGAAAACTATCGGTAAACCACTGCACCCAATAGGGAAACAGCATAGTTGATTTGGGAGAATAAATTGTTTTACCATCTCTTTTATGGAATAAAACAGCCAAGTCTTCAACTTGTGGGAGATTCTTCTCGGAGTTGAACTTTGGGTCAGGCGGTAAATGTCGTCCGGTATAAGTGCGGTCATTGAGTGATTCCCAAGAAGTATATGTATCAGTTTTCTTAGGAATGTTAGTATCAGGAATATGCTCATCTAGAGTCATCATACTGTAGGGATTAGGACGAGTAGGAATTTTATAGATGAGACTATTGATCAGAGTTTTGTTAACTTTGTGTTTCAGAAATTCATTACTTTGGACAATGTCCCAAATACCTTTAAAATTTGTTAAAAGGAATGTCTGAAGTTTGTTATCAAACCCGTCTTTAGATGTGTCTCTTTTTCCAGACATAATTGTTTTTACCTTTTTTTTAGTTTTGTATTTAATGCGCTCTTAGAGGATGTTTTAAAAGGGTCTTTTGCTCTCATAGTGAGCACAGCGAAGCATCTGGTGTACATGTCCCTTAATTTTTCATTGAATTTGACCCAAGTCAGAACGGTAAAATTATACCTTCCGGGACTTTTAAAACATCCTCTAAATTTATCTGCTTCAGTTGCCCAATTCATTCAAAAAATTGAAGACTTCTTGTACTAAAGCTACTGATTTATCTACAATCAGCATACTGAGTATATCAGAATCAAGAGCAACTTTATCTGGTTACTTGTAGGGAAAAGACGAGGAAGCGATGCTCCCTTTGGGAGCCGCTACGCGATCGCATCTGCCTCTGAAATTACTCTGAGTAACGGCGGAATGTAACCTGTTGACATGTCATGATCAGTGATGCTGTTTATCCCTTCTTCGCGCAAGTCTTTTACTATATCAATAAAGATTTCTTGCCACTTTTGCCATATATTTAACTTTTCAAAATCTAAAATTTCGCCATCTTGTGTTAAGTACTTAATTTGTCCGACATGACGAAAAAGGAAAAGGGGTGCCCAAGTCGGAATTTTGGTCACGACATCATTGTTATTAACAAATCGAAATGTCTTAGATCTGAGTCGAGAATTATATAACTTTGCAAAGCTCCAGTCTCCAACTCGGGGTTGTCCATAAGTATAAACCCCACTAACTTCAAAAGGTAAATTGTCAAAGAAAATACAGTTAGCTGCGGCTAATACTGCTACAGCACCGCCTAAACTGTGTCCTGTAAACCACAGTGATTTAGAAGAATTTTTCATTTCTTCTTGGATGATGGCTTTAATGCCTTTAGCTTCTATTCTTTCTTGGGGATCTTTATAAGGTTTCCAAATATTATTTAAATAGTTACAAAAACCCGTATGCAGGCAGAGATTGTAATTATTGCTAAAATCTCGACTCTTCAGTCGATTGAAGTTCACCTCCCAGTCAGATAGTTCTTCGCTTCCTCGAAAAGCAACAATAACTTTCTCTGCATCCGCCAACAGAATTGCCTGCGCACCTTGGTTATTGAAGCAATAAACGCGATCGCTAACAAATCCCCAAGCAGACGCTTCTTGCTTCACTCGCTTTCGCCAGTCATCGTTGTTTTCATTCTTACCTCCTAATTTTTCTACTTTTTCTCTTCTATAAGTTTCTACGCAGAGTTGAGCTAGTAGGTAAGCGTTGTTAGCATCATATGTTGAAGCTTGGGAATTAAACGATGCAAAGGAAAGAGGAGCATTCATGGTAAAACACCTAAAACACTAACTGACAGCATATAACCCACATTCCTTGGAGTGCGATGCAAAAGGGCGCAGTGTCCTTTGGGCAATCGTAAATGCTGCATTTTGGAAGCATGACAGCATCATCACGCTAATATCAGAGTACAGGATATTGACCACTGTAGTATAGTCGTAGGCATATGTGATGAGATGAACCTAGTAGAACAACTTGCTCTAAGTTATATTCTGCAAGAACTGCCTTTAAAATATCACTTGTCATATGAGAATTACCTGCTGTAGAGACGTGAGAAACTTTGCGCTTCGCGTCTCTACAATTTAGCATCGAAAATTCTGTTAACTCCGCTGCCAAATTTTAATCGTCTTATCCAAACTCCCACTCACCAAAAGTTCCCCCGAAGCAGTAAAAGCCAATGCTGTTACCGTGTGCGTATGACCTGTAAATGTACTAAGCAATTCTCCGGTTTGTAGGTGCCACAATTTAATAGTTTGATCAGCGCTACCACTGGCAATAATTTGTCCATCAGGACTCAGGGCTACAGCATATACTCCATCTCTGTGTGCGTCGAGGGTGTGAAGTAGTTCCCCATTTTCTAACTGCCAAATTTTAATCGTTTTATCCCGACTCCCACTGACTAAAATCTTGCTATCTGCACTAACACTCAAGGAACGAACAATATGGGAATGACCTGTAAACGAGTGCAGTAATTCGGGAACGAAAGGTATACTAGTTTCCTGTTGGGAGATACGCCAGACTTTAATTTTGCGGTAACTCCCTGTGACTAGAGTTTGCCCATCGCTACTCAAAGCAAGTGAATGAGCAGCGGTATCTTCTAAAGATAGGGCGCTAGTAACCTGACGCTGCATCAAGTCCCAAAACATAATTGTTCTATCATCTCCCCCAGTTGCCAACATTCGTCCATCTGGAGTAAAAGCAACACACCGCACCATCCCATTATGCTTGTGCAGAATATCGATCAAGTCTTGTGCTCCGACATGCCAAAGCTTAATTGTAGAGTCTGCACCAGCACTGACTAATGTTTGCCCATCTGGACTGAAAGCAAGCGAATTCACTTCATCTACCAGTCCGGATAAAATCCAAGGATGCTCTGATAATGTCCCTATTAACTCACCCTTGGTCAAATCCCATAGTTTTGTCTCCCCACGACTACCACTTGCTACAAGAGGAGAGGTGTTACCGTTGTTACCTCTGTGACTGAAGGCTAGGCAATTTATTCCTCTAGTATGTCCTTTTAAGGTCTGCCAGCATTCCCAGTCACCTACTATTGTTTTAAGCGGATGATCTGGTGCCAGAGTCTGAGTTGTCTCTGTCATCACAATCTCATTCAAGACTCGCAATTTGTCTTTTTTTGTACTCAATAATTGTAAGTACCAACTCAATCCCCCCGCATATAATAACTGACTTGGGGTTATGTATAGTTTTGGCTCACTAAATTCAATTTGATTTGTAGGTAAAAAACCTGCAACAATCGCTTGTTTTTCGTAACCTTTTTGACTATTAAATGGATAAAACAAACATAGGAAAATTAAGACTTGATGATTTTTTAAATCCTCTTGTGTGACAGACCATCTCACTTTATCTTTCTTGATACTGTTAAAACTTTCTCCATCAGCAGCGTAAACTTGAAGACTGAGTCTGGGGTGACTTGCAAGCTGGTAGGAAAATTTACTTTCGTTACGTAAGTTTCCCTCATCATCTAAAACCATGTTGTTCAAGGCATCTTGTGCCACTTTTTTCACCTGCTTTCCCAGGCGATCGCTCATCACCCGATCAACGATTTGCTCTCGCAAAAGATAATCTTCCGCTTGCTGCTGGAAGTATCTTGTAAAGGGGATCGTCCAGTCAGGAGGATCAGGATACTCAGGCGGTGTAGGAGGGGGATTTTTGGCGATAATTTCTGCTTGTTGACAAGCAATCTCCAGCAGTTTTGCCAATGGTTCGCCCCAAAATGCAATAATTTCACTATGGCAACCTTTGACTTGACTTTCCAGTAAAGATAGATCGTAAGTCTTAGGTTTTTTGACTCGTTGAAGGAAATCAGCTTGTTGAGCTTTTAGTAAGCTAATCCAATCCATTTGCATTCCTGCTGCGCAGCATTGCATACCTAAGTTAAGTTATACCAAGGCAATTGCTCAAGTTAGTGTATCAACTTTAGTTATTGAAGAAGGAAGTCATTCCAGTAGTTAATGTAACACAACCTTTTTTGTAGATAGACACCAAGTAACCAGTCCAAAGGATATAGTCAAGTGATGACGTAGCCAGTTTGCCTTGGGAAAATTGAGATGATAGATGATTCTACCTAACCTGGAGCATAAGATACTGTTTCACCAGACGCAGTTTTGTCTAAAACTGTGATCAAATTTGAAAAAATCTGAGGGCGAAGGGATGAGCAATGTCAAATTAGAAGCATGGGAAGAAAAAGTACTCAAAAATTATCTTGATGGTATCCGCCTCATAAAGATTCCTGCTTCTCGCAAAAAACGCTTAGTCGTACTCAGGTGGTTAGTCAGAAAATTTGAGCAAGAGGTGACTTACACGGAACGTCAAGTGAATGAAATTATTGCGCGTCATCACTCTGACTTTGCGACATTACGAAGGGAACTCATCGGTTATCAACTTATGGAGCGGGAAAATGGTTTTTACTGGCGATTACCAGCAGCTCTTTGGAAGACAGAAACTGAAATTATGAGGCAGATTGAGTTATAGAAAACAAAATGCCATGTTCCACTAAATACAATGCACACTTACAGTTTCAAGTTATCGCAACGCACAGGAGAAAAGGGCATATGGCATGGATCTATCTTCTTATTGCCGGTTTACTTGAAGTTGGATGGGCAATTAGTCTGAAGTATGCACAAGGGTTTACTAGGCTTGGTCCCAGTGTCGCTACTATCGCTCTTATGATACTCAGTTTCGCCTTTTTGTCTACAGCTCTGCGCACATTGCCAATCGGAACTGCTTACACTATCTGGACAGGCATAGGAGCTGTCGGTACAGTTGTGTTGGGTATAGTTTTATTTCAAGAACCTATTGAAGTGCGCCGCCTCATTTGCATTGGCTTGATTATCGTAGGTGTGATAGGACTTAGGCTCGTCTCTCCACATTAAAAGATTAGAGGCTTGATATCAGCAACAGTAAAAACTGAATTCTTTCCTCTACGGGTAGTTGAATTTCTATATACCTTAAAATACTACCTTTGATAGATGTATTAATTTATTAATTTTAATATGACTCCCATTAATCGCTTGTTGGGAGAGCGGTATTGTTTCATGCAATAAAAGGTTTGTTGTTCGATATATTACAGCTAAATCTTGCAATGATAAAGTCTAACAACAAGCAGCTACGCGATTTTCTAAAGGCGTAGAAATCTGTTCACTTAAGTAAAACAAAGTAGGTGTGAGATGAGAAAGTTTAGATTACCCATATGGTTTCCTTACCCTAGTTCTTGGTTAAACGCCTTGATACTATCAATTTTTATGACTGGGTTGGTAGCCTTGATAAGGCGTAGCAACGGTTTGGACTCCAATTTCGCTAAATGGTCAGACAACCCAGAACTATGTACCATGCTAGTAATATTAGTAACAATTTTACCAATACCTGCGATCGCCTTTTTTCATCACTTTTTTATTAGTCGCTTCATCCCCGCGATTCCAGGAGAACGGACAAATAACATCAAAGGATTTGTTCCTGGACTCATAAGTTGGTGGGAAAGTTTATATAGCTGGCTTGTCTTTGTCCTCTCTACTCTGATTGCAACATTGTTTTCTACTCCTTTTTTACCTCTATTTAAACTCAACTACGAAAGAATTATTGACAGCTATACTCAACCTCACAGAAATATCCAAGCAATATTTGCTATTTTTTGGATAATCAGTGCTGCTATTTTTTACCAAATCGAGTATTCATTTAAGTACCATTTGATTTTTGCTGATGTTGTAAGTGCTGAATATGAAAGTGCAAAGACAAGGATTGATGTACCAGTAGATGTTAAGACTGAAATTCAACCAAACAAAGTTGGTGTCACGGAAATACAAAAAACTGACAAATCACCAACGAAAAAGCCAAATGTTGTTGACTTAGTTGTTAAACATAGAAAGTTATCTAAGAAAATTTTCACACTTATTTTGATTTCCTTAGGTGCATTATGGGTATACCTATTTACTAACTTACCAAAAGTTAAACAAACTATATCATCTGCAAATATATCTCTGGCAAATTCCTTAAGGACCACTCCTGCAACGACTGCTAAAAATGACACTTTTGAACGGGCAATTGACAAAGGTAAAATTGCAGCACAGCTAACAAAGACAGCACAAACTAAAGATGAGTGGAAAATAGTTGTCAATAGATGGGAACAAGCGATTAGACTTTTGGAAAACGTGCCAACTTCTAGCCGAAATTATCCCATGGCACAGCAAAAAATTATTCAGTATCAAATTCATCGGGAATTTGCTAGGCAAAATGCTACGTTGAATTAGTCAATTGAAATGCCTGAAATTTATTTCAGAGGAAGCATACAAAAATACCAGGCGATTAAAAATCGCACGCACTCGCGTGCGCTGTCTTCGCAGGGGCAATTTACACATTTGGGATGCTCCCATTTCAGAGAGATGCGAAATTGCCTCACTATGCGTTAGCCTTACGAGAAAAAGAAAAGCAGATTTTCCCAGCAAGTAAACTATGTCAGGAAACACGACGCGGCGTAACTTCCTCATCACTAGTGTTGCTGTCACAAGCGGTATAGTAGGAGCATCAGCTTTGCAACAAAAAGCAGCGGACACTGCTACACCACCAGCGACTATGCTAGAACGAGTGTTGGGACGCACAGGAGTCCAAGTCCCCATTTTTGGTCTAGGAGGAGCAGGTCAAACACCTCTCTCTTGGCAAGGAAGAGAACGTGATGCTGGAGCAATTATCAAAAAAGCGCTTGAACTTGGCATCCGTTACTTTGATACTGCTGCTGATTATGGACCAAGTGAAGATTATTTCGGCAAAGTACTACCACTAGCACGGTCAAAAATTTTTCTGGCAAGCAAGACAGATAAAAGGGACCGTGATGGTGCGTGGCGAGAATTAGAAAGAAGTCTTAAACGTCTAAACACAGATTATCTTGATTTGTGGCAATTGCATCACGTCTCCTTCCGTGAAGAACTCAACACCATCTTTAGTTCATCAGGTGCAGTGAAAGCTTTAGAAGAGGCGATACAGCAAAAACTCGTTCGATTTGTTGGTATAACTGGACATCATGACCCAGAGGTGATTGCTGAAGGATTGCGTCGCTACCCTTTCCACACAACGCTTATTCCTGTCAATTCTGCTGACAAATACCACCCACGTCCATTCCTTCCTGTTGTTCTTCCATTAGCACAACAAAAAAATATCGGCGTGATTGCGATGAAAGTACCAGCTTATGGTCGGTTGTTCAAACCAGGCGGATTAAATGGTATGCAGCAAGCTATGGGATACAGTTTATCCCAGCCTGGAGTTCATTGTTGCGTCATTGCGGCTGAAACGGTTAAGCAATTAGAAGATAATGTGAATGTGGCTCGAGCTTTCCAATCTCTTAGCAATAAGGAATTAGCTGCGATTGAGCAGCGTACTGCTGCAGTTTGGGAGGATAGCACCTTTTTCCGGGCTTGGACATGAAATCTTGCTATTTCTCAAGGAAACCCAGTACGGTTTGCTGGCTTGCGACCAAATGTAAAAAAGATAGTGATATCGTTCCAAATTCCTTGCTCTGTGTTTAATGCCTCTAGTTCTGCCTCAAATTCAGCCTTGGCTTGTGCTAACTACTCAGATGAAAGTTGCGATAAGGGATTTGGAAATTGTCCTGGTGCTGGATGGGAACTTCCTATCCACATTCGGTTTGCTTGCTCTAAACTGATATAGCTGCCATACTGTTCAGGCTTGATTTCAATCGCCTCAAACCCTACTTGTTGGAGTAGGTCATGGCACTTTTGCCAAACACAGCCCATTTTTTGATAATCTGCCAACATTTGCTCTGATAGATTTATGTTATCCTTAGTTTTAAGGATTATATTCGGTTGTGCAGTTTGTTTTTCTCTATTTACAAGCCTACTCTCCGAATCTAACTCTCTACACCATCTGATTCTGGAGATGTTTTATGTCAATTTATGTCGGCAATCTATCCTATGAAGTTCAAGAACAGAACCTCAGACAAGTCTTTTCAGAATATGGAACTGTTAAGAGTGTTCAATTGCCTACAGACCGAGAAACGGGACGCGTGCGAGGTTTTGCCTTTGTAGAAATGGGAACAGAAGCAGAAGAAGCTGCGGCGATTGAGGCTCTTGATAATGCCGAATGGATGGGTCGTAACCTGAAGGTTAATAAGGCTAAGCCGCGCGAAGACAGAGGTTCATCTGGTGGTGGTAGACGGGGAAACACTAGTGGAGGATACTCTCGGCGCTACTAAGGTTTGAGACAAGGAATTTAACTCTAAGGTCTATTGGGCAGACAAGGAGTCTGCCCTTTTTTGTGTTCTGGTCTACTAGATGGCTGAAAACTGCCTAGTACCAATTAAATAGGAGATAGAATGACCCAAATAGTTGTCGGCGAAAATGAAGGAATCGAGTCAGCCTTGCGTCGATTTAAGCGACAAGTTTCCAAGGCGGGGATTTTTTCAGATATGAAGAAAAATCGTCATTTTGAAACGCCAGGGCAAAAACTTAAGCGCAAAGAAGTTGCTAAGCACAAGCAGCGTAAGAGACGTTTCCGCAATTGAAGCCATGCGATTATTTTCTTAACATCTGTAGCAACCGTGACCCCAGAAGCCAAACACATTGTTAGCGAACTAAGGTGTAAGTTCTACTCTCTCTTTGCTGCTGCGATGAATGTGCCAATGAGAGTAACTGGTCCATCCTATAGTAGTAACTTCCCTACTATATTTTGGGTGGATGATAGGCAACGACTGAACTATATGAATGTTTACGCTTACACAGCACCTGATGAATTTATCCCATTACGCCCGTTCATTCTTCGTCTGGCTATTAACAAGAGTGCTTTTCGAGACAAGATGGTAAAAAAGGGGCTAGAATATCGAGGTCTTAATCGGGCATGGAACTTTGAGTTAACCGTATTGCCAAGGGAAATCTTAGACTTTCTCCCCTGGATAGTTAGCTTAGTTGAAGCTTATGACAAAGGTTCACCCTCGTTGCTGGTGTCACCACCCCATCCATTTGAATTTCAAATGCCAGCAATCGGGTTATTTAATGAAGTATGGACTGAAAAAGCTTGGGAACTTGCGAACTTAGCAATATTTTGTTAGGCGTAAAGCTAGAGAAACTGTCAAAACAGCACAGCTTGCAGACTCATTTACGTCAGGTGAACGAGTGCTTTCAGTAAACAGCCATGTGTTCACCTATCTTTCCAGCAAAGGGCTAACCCGAAATGCATAACTTTCACATCACGCATTTCGACTCAATCGTTTATTATTTTTAATATTTTTAAAAAATTAGTTACAATTTAATTAGATAGCAATCTAATTACGATTGCAAGGAAGGCAACAGCATATGCAGATGCAAGGTGTTTCATTGGCAGAGGCAGCAAGACGTTTGGGCATGACTCAGAGCGATTTGTATGTGGCTGTGCAAAAAGGACAAATCCCTGCTTTTAGAATAAATAGGAGAACTGTAATTTCTCAAGCAGGATTAAGAGCATATCAAGTCAGGGAACGTCCGACCTCTGATTACAGACTCTAAAGATTTAGCATTTGTAAAATTTCTTTGGCAGCGCGATCGCACACTCCCACTTCTCCTAAACACTGCCGCATTTCTTGATAATCTACCAACATTTGCTCTTTACGTTTTGGATTAAGCAGTAATTCCAGCGCTGCTTGGGTAATATTCTCTGGTGTCGCTTGCTCTTGTAGAAACTCTGGCACAATTGGCTTCATCACAACTAAATTGGGTGGCGATGCAAAAGGTATAGAACCTTTGAGCACAGTACGGGCAATCCAAGCCGTGATAGGGTGAAGTCGGTAGAGGACAACTTGAGGCACTTTTAACAATGCCAGTTCCAAATTAACGGTGCCAGATTTGGTGATTGCTAAATCAGCAGCGGCGAGGACTTCTTGAGTTTTTCCGGATACTACAGAACCTCGTAAACCGTACCACTGTATTGCCTTTTCAATAGGTTCTCGATAGATTTCCAGAGATAGAGGTATCCAAAAATGTACCTGGGGCAATTTGGTTTGAATCACCTGAGCAGCCTGGAACATCACAGGTAGAAGATGTTTCAGTTCTTGACGGCGAGAAGCGGGCAGAAGGGCAACACTTATCACATCCTCTGCAATTCCTAACTTGGCACGAGTTACTTCCCGAGTAGGAAAGTTTTGGACTCTATCTACTAAAGGATGCCCCACCCATGTCACTTTTGCTCCCTTTTCTTGGAAGTAACGTGCCTCTCCAGGAAAGACAGCAAGCAGCTTGTCTGTTATTCCAACAATGAGATTGGTATTACGTGAATTAACTGACCAAACCCACTCTTGTGGTGCAATATAATACACAACTGGTACTTGTGGCAAATTCCGACGAATATAATTTCCAATTGCCAAATTTGGTCCCATGTAGTCGATTAGCACCACCAAGTCAGGTGGATTTTGCTTGAGATAAGCTATAGTCCGTCGCTGGATTTGGAGTGTTGGTAACACATAAGGTAGTGATTCCAGAATACCTACTGAGCCAATCCTACTAGTATTTTCTAAAAGGGTAGCTCCAGCATTTACCATTTTTTCGCCACCTAGTGCCACAATATCTAATTCCAACCCAGTAACCGCCGCTTGGCGCTTGAGAGCAGTAATAAGTAGCGACCCCTGCAGGTCGCCAGACACTTCACCAGTACTGATAAATATACGCATTTATAAATTTAGGAATAGAGAATTGGAGATGGGAATTGGGCAATGGGCAATGGGCAATGGAAATTGGGAATTAGTCAAAAATTATTCTTCTCCCCTTGTCCCCCCTGCCCCTTATCCCCAGAGGGGACCCCACCCTGCCCCTTGTCCCCTCATCTTCTTTACGGTTCCTCATTCACGGTTACTTTCCCCTTTCCGGGAATTAAGCCACGTCTTCCTGGCATTTGAGAAAGTAGCAAAAAGCGACGCAGATGCTGTAACTGTTGGGTATCCCCCAGTAGTTCTAACTGTTCTAAGGATTCCTTAAAAAGCAACCCAGAACGATAAAGAATACGGAAGGCTTTTTTAAGGATTTGAAACTCCTCAGTACTAAGACCAGCGCGTTTGAGTCCTATGAGGTTCAGTGAACGTACTCGCGATGGATTTCCTTCTACAAGCATATACGGAGGAACATCTCGCTCAATGCGGCTCATACCCCCCACCATTGCCAAGGTACCAATATGTACAAATTGGTGAATTCCCAGAACCCCGCTAATAACCGCTCGTGATTCTATGTGGACATGACCTGCGATCGCTACAGAATTAGAAATAGTGACACTGTCTTCTATTACACAATTATGACCCACATGGACGTAAGCCATGAGCAGGTTACCATTGCCAATGCGAGTTTCTTTACCTGTACCAGTGGCGCGGTTAATCGTGACATACTCGCGAATGCGATTATCATCTCCGATTTTGACCCAGCTAAATTCGCCATCATATTTCCGGTCTTGGGGTTCCATACCAATAACGGCTCCCGGAAAAATTTGATTTCGTGTTCCAATCTCCAAAGGTCCCTCTAGTACAGCATGAGCGCCGATGACGGTTTCAGGACCCACTTTGACATGCCCTCCAATCACAGCATAAGCACCGACTTGCACTGTAGGGTGCAATTCCGCATTAGGATGAATAACAGCAGTAGGATGAATTAGCGTTTTCAAGGGTGCATCTCCAGAACAGTCTTGAGTGCTGAGAGTTTAGTTATTTAGTAGCCAAAAGGTGTTATGTGAGCTACTGAAGTGTGAGGGCAGCGAAAATATAGAACTTAAATAATAACGCTATTGTGGTTTGTATCTTTTACTGATATCCCCATTCAGGATTCAGTAAAAGCACAGCTAGCTGTGCTTTTACCACAAAAGCAAATCTTCAGGTTATGAGGGAAAACATCAGTTCGCCTTCAGTAGCAAGCTGACCGTCAACTTCAGCACGCGCTTGCATTTTACCGAAACGACGTTGTTTTACCCACAACAGTTCCACGGTCATCACCAGTTGATCTCCTGGTACAACTTGACGACGGAAGCGAGTTTTGTCAATACCAGCAAAGACAAAAAGTCCGCCTTCCAACTCTGGAAGTTGAGTCAAAACAATACCACCAACTTGTGCCATTGCTTCTACAATCAACACTCCTGGCATAATTGGACGTCCTGGAAAATGTCCTTGAAAATGGGGTTCATTGATAGTGACGTTTTTAATGCCAACAGCTCGTTTTCCCGGCACATATTCTATAATCCGGTCTACGAGTGCAAAGGGGTAGCGGTGAGGTAGCAGTTTTTGAATTTCTTCTATTGAGTAGACGATTTTACTGTCAGACTTGTTTGTGGTCGCATCATCTGGCTGGTCGTTGGTGGATGTTGATGTGGGAACATCAATGGTATTGGCTTGTTCGGTGACAGTTGACATTGACAGTGTTATTTGTTTTCTATTTTTGTTTTTTCCGTAGGTGCTTGTTTGAACCTCCCCCTTTTGATCTGGGATTTGGGATTTGGGATTTGAGAACTAATCTAAAATCTAAAATCCAAAATTTTCTGTACCAGTTGAATGTGTAAATTATGGCTGGCTTTGTACGCCAAGAAATGAGCGCAGGGGAAAGTTCCAAGTAAGCTTAAATCTCCTACTAAATCCAAGATTTTATGACGTACTGGCTCATTTGCAAATCTTAATGGTGGATTTAGCCAACCTTCTGGTCCACAAACCAGTGCATTGTCTAAGCTTCCGCCTTTAATTAATCCTGTCTGCTGTAGGTGTTCAATTTGATGCAGTAAACCAAAGGTACGGGCAGGAGCAATTTCTGCAGCGAAACTAGCAGAAGGATTTTCTTTATTGATATTAGGTGACCAACTGTGCCATTGATTACCGATCGCGGGTAAATCGAAATCAATACCGTAGGTAAAGCGAGTTTCTGAAGCTGGAAGGGCACAGACAAAAGCATCATCTTGACGTACCCAAATTGGCTGGTCAATCACTAAGGGAACCTTGTCCTCAGTTAAAGTTTGTGACACTAAGCCAACAGATGCGATCGCATCTGTCCACACCTTTGCCGAACCATCTAAAAGTGGCACTTCTGGACCGTCAATTTCAATCCAGGCGTTATCGACTCCCATCGCCGCAAGGGACGCCAGCAAATGCTCCACTGTGCGGACGTATGCCTCCCCTTTACCCAACTGAGTCGAAAGTACAGTTTGATTTACTGCTGCGACTTGCGCTGGAATGATCGGAGTATCAGGCAAATCCACACGTACAAAGTAGCGTCCACTTCCTGCTGTTTCTGGTTGTATCCGAACTTGGGTAGTGACTCCGCTATGCAGTCCTACCCCTGTTTGGATAATTTCATCTGCTAATGTGTGTTGTTGCATATTGTTCTTTGTCCTTCGTCCTTAGTCATTTATCTGAAGAACGACTAGTGACTAATAACTAATGACTAATGACTACTTAGAACCTTTCACCAATACCAAAATTGATACGGCTATCTCCATCATCGTTGATACCGTAGTCAATGCGAATCGGTCCTAAAGGAGACTGCACCCGTACTCCAATACCGTAGCCGTAGCCAGTTCCGTCTTTGTTCAGCAACTCAGCTGCCCTAGTTCCGCTTCCCAAATCGGTACCAGCATCAAAAAATAGTGCGCCGCTGACGACTGAAAAAACTGGGAACCGATACTCAAGCGATGCTTGTACAAAACTGCGTCCACTACCTAAACCTCCTTCGTCATATCCTCGGACGGAGTTGCTACCACCAAGAGAGAAGGCTTCGTAAGGAGGTAAGTCACCGAGGATTGTTCCCGCTTGAAGATTAAAAGCAAGGGTTTGCGGTCCTTTGCTGAAGTTAAGAAAGCTGACAGGGAAGTATCGACTGTAGCTACCCCGCAACCTGGTGAGCAAAATATTGCCTAATCCTATCGGTACGGACTGGTCAAGACCAACGCGGAAGTATGAACCCTTGGTAGGTTGCAAGGGATTATTTCGTAGGTCACGTGCAACTCCCAGTTGTAATAGCAGCAAATCGTCTTCACCTTGTCCAGATTGGCTCAAATCAACGCATTTATCCGTCGTGTCACATTTATCCGTCGTGCCTTCAAGACGTCCCTGCTTTCTAATATTGCCATCAGCATCTTTGGTAGTCACTCGTTGATATTGCAAACCAGCTGAAGCTGTCCATTGCGACCTCTCGAAGGGATTTTTGGACAATGGACGGGTAAAGTTAACACCACCTCCCAAACGCGTAATACGGGGGCGATCGCCATCATCATTAGGTTTATTGGGGTTATAAGTCTCAATATTTTTATCCTCACCTTCAAAAATCAAGGAAATCGACCGACGACGGAAGATATTTGCCGTATAGGAAGTCCGGTATGGATCACCTGCTATCCAAGGATCTGTAAAGCGAAGGTCAAACAGAAACTCATCTCGCGTTCCAATTTGTACCTCTGCTCCTAATTTTTGATTTCTGCCATTGAGGTTTTGCTCTTGATAGCTGACGGAACCAAACAAACCACTAGCAGAACTAATACCAGCACCTGCTCCAATAGAACCGCTGTTGCGCTCAACTACGTTAACAACCACATCCACCCTACTGGGATCTGTACCTGGGTCAAGGGAAACATTCACATCTTCAAATAGTCCCAGTCCAAAAACCCTTTGTAAATCTTTTTGTATTGTGTTGCGGTTAAAGACTTTCCCAGGTTTCAACTCCAGTTCTCTTGTGACGATATAGGGTTGTGTCCGTCCCCGGATTGGTTGTCCCTTATCGTTTGTCACCTGACCTTCTTTATTGCGAAACTGAACTCGGATGTTTTCTACCACACCTTCTGCCAGTTGTAAGGTGACAACGCCGTTTTCCGAGACTTGCGGCGCTCCAATCACGTTTGCCAGAACATAACCTTGGTCTTGATAGCGCTTAGTTAATTGCTTGATGCCTTCTTGTAAGTCACGCAGATTGAGTATTTTACCATACTGGTTTTTGAATATTTCATCCGCAGTATTAGCAGGTAGTACGGATGAAACGTTTGTGCCAGGATTTGCCTGTACTTGCACCTTAGTCAGGACAGGGTTGGGTCGTACAACAAAGCTCACCCGCACTCCCAAGGGGGTATCTTCTGGTACTGCTTGGACGTTGGAGAAGAAGCCCGTGGCAAAGATAGAGTTGATATCTTCTTGTAGTTGGGAACGGGTTGTTGTTCGTCCTGGTTGAGTGCGAATTGCTCTATAAATTTGGTCTTCCAGTTCTGGTGCTAGTTGTCCAGTTTCAGATCTAATGAAGACTTCAGAAACCAGCACGCGGGGTTCAGCGGCTTCTGGGGATTGCTCTGGTTGGGGACTTCCTGGAGTTTGTGGGGATGTGGGTTGAGTCCCAGGTTGATTGGTTCCATCTGGCGTGGCGGGAGTACCCGGGGCTTGGGGAGGTGTTTGCTGCTGTTGAGTGTTGGGAGCAGGTGTTTGTTGTTGAATGCTTGGAGAAGGTGTTTGCGGAGGATTTTGTCCAGGTTCAGCCCCAGGTTGATTAGTTCCATCCGGCGTGGTGAGAGTACCAGGAGTTGGGGGAGGTGTCTGCTGCTGTTGATTGCCAGGAGCAGGTGTTTGTTGTTGAGTGTCAGGAGACTGATTACCTGGAGGCGTTTGCAGGGGATTTTGTGTTGGTTCAGCTGCAGGCTGATTGGTATTTCCCGGTGCGGGAGTGTTATTAGGAGCTTGAGGGGATGTTTGCTGCTGTTGGGTGTTGGGAGTAGGCGTTTGCAGAGGATTTTGTGCAATTATTGATGATGCGGAACTTCTTCGCACTGTGACTTTTTTTGTTCCTGTTAGTGCTGAAGCTGAAAATCTCCCAGCAATTTTATACTGTTGACTGGTTAAAGGTTTTAAAGCCTCTGCTGTCTGCTTAAAACTGTTGAGGGATTGTGTTGTTGTTGATTTTTCCGTGGAACTTGGCACTACTACAACTTCTGGCTTCGCCATAGATGCTGAAACTGGAAAAACCCCGACAACTTCATGCTCTTGATGAACTACAGGTTTTAAAACTTCTGCTGTCTGGTTTGAATTTGCACTATTGGGGGTTTGTGCATTTGCACTCAGCAAACTACCAACAGGGGATGAAATCGCTACAACTGTGACTAAAACGGGAGATAAGCGCATTTTCTTTAAATTCCTCTTCACGTCCACACACCATCACAAAGCAATCATGCTTTCGAGCAAAGATTCATGTAAAAATGACATTCTTAAGTTTTGCCTTTTATCTTTATAAGGCAAATCGCAAAAGGCAAAAGTGGATAAGACTCATTTGCTTTTCCTTTTTACCAAAGTATGAGGGATTGGGGATCAGGGATAAAAGATTAGGAACCTATTTCCCAGTAAAGAGTCTTCAATACCCTCTGTAACTTTAATTGCTTTTTACAGCTTTGAGTACTCGTTGTAAAACCTCCTGGTAAGCATTTTCTACATTGCCCAAATCCCGACGGAAACGGTCTTTGTCCAGTATCCGGAGATTCGGGTCACTTCCTTTGGAGTTGTCCCACAAACGACAAGTATCGGGACTAATTTCATCTGCCAATAGCAATTGCTGTTGTGAGTCCAAGCCAAACTCCAGTTTGAAGTCTACTAAGGTAATGTCGCACCGCCCGAAAAAGTCACAGAGACACTTGTTGATTTGTAATGCTAGATGGGTCATAGTATCTACTTGTTCCGGAGTTGCAAGTTCCAACAGGAAAAGGCGATCGCGTGTCAACAATGGATCTTGGAGTTGGTCGTTTTTGTAATAAAACTCAACCAATGGCTGTTTTAACACAGTTCCCAATTCTAATCCTGTTTGCTGGCAAAGACTTCCTGCAGCAATATTCCTAACAACGATTTCTAAGGGCAAAATCTTCAATGCCTTTACTCGCATTTGATGCGGGGCAGGACTGTCTATATAGTGAGTCTTGATACCACACGCTTCCAGTTGTTGAAATAGTTTACTGGAAATGGTACAATTCATAGACCCTTTACCTTGTATGCTACCCCGCTTTTGGGCATTAAAGGCAGTTGCATCGTCTTTATAATCAGCTAATAAAATTTTAGAATCATTCGTCGTATAGAGGATTTTAGCTTTGCCTTCGTATATTTTTGTTTGAGTAGACATGGCGAAAGGTAAAGTTATGAGCAATGGGCAGCTTTTATGCTTTGCGGCTTAACCATTTTATCTTTAGTCATTAGTTATTATTCACAAGTAACAGACAAATGATGTATCCACCCGGATTTTTACCTGTTTTGGGGTCAGATGATAGTCTTTACCTCACCAAAAAATTTGCAAATACAAAAGTATAACTTTTGACGCAATGTTCCCATGATTTGTACTTGAATAATATTGTTCAAATGACTTTTGCAAAGTGTGTAATTATACATTCTTGCTCTGGCAGATTTCAGTTAAGTTAAATACAGTCATTGTTTGAAGGCAGAAGAAGTTAGTGAGCAACTAAAACAGGACTTACGCACGAACAACGTAACTATAGTCATTGCGACCGTTCGCGGTAGCGTCCCGTAGGGAAGGGAAGGGAAGTAATCGCAGCCCGCTCTTTTCCGTAGCGCGTGCGTAAGCCCTATAAAAAAACTCAACCAAAATCCCGCTACTCAACTTCAAAGCCGAAAACAGGGGGGATTGAGTCAATGGAGAGAACAATGGTAGATAAAGATGATTTTCTCTATCCTCGTGGTCGCTACTATGGTCAGGTGAAACCAGAAAACCTGGTTTTTAATGCTAACTTACAGGAATTTGCGCAACGAGTAAGTTACATATGTAACTTAGAAACAGCGGGGAAAATACCACCAGGGCAAGCCTATGAGCAAATTAAGGAGCTTTGGAAAAACTTAAAACACTCGAAAAAACAATTGAAAATTGGTGAAGACCCTTTTCAGAATGAGGAGGGAAACAGTGAATAAATTAGAAATGACAATTCACATCCAATCTTTGAATTACTTTGTCAGCATACAATACACACCATCCCAAGAATGACCAGGAGACTGGTTAAGATAATTACGAGAGCGTTCTAAGTGAATATCAACGGCTTGGTCTGTGGGTCGGATTTTTTTGGCGGCTTCAAAGCAGGAAATAGCGTACTGGAAATTGCGTGACAAATAAGCAGTACGTCCATTTTGATAATGACACAGAAACTCCTGAGTGTTGGCATCTAAGGGAGTATGGCGATCGCCTATCAACTCGTAAATATTGACTGCTTGATGTTTTCCTTTCACCCTTATTTTGTCTAACTCACGCACCCAAATGAAGTCGCTACACAACTGATACGTAAATTCACTTAAAATAATATCGCAGCCGTATTCTTTAGTGACTCCTTCCAGACGCGAACTCAAATTCACGGCATCTCCTATCACGGTGTAGTCCATCCGTTTTCGAGAACCAATATTGCCGGAAACCACTTCTCCCGAACTAATCCCAATGCCAACATGGATTTGTGGCTGTTCTTGGACAATACGCCGCCGATTAAGTTCTGCCAGTTGTAGCCGCATTTCCAACGCCGACTGTACTGCTCTCCAAGCGTGATTATCGGTTAACTGTAGCGGCGCACCAAACACTGCCATCAAAGCATCACCAATAAACTTATCTAAGGTGCCTTCGTGGTTAAAAACAGCTTCGACCATTGTTTCAAAATACTGATTCAGCAAGGAAACCACTTCGGCAGCACCGAGGTTTTCTGTCAGCGTTGTGTAACCTCTGATATCAGAAAATAAGATAGTCACGTCTTTGCGTTCGCCCACCATTAAAGCATCTTCCCCTAGTGCCATGACTTGTTCTGCGACTCGGGGAGTCAGGTAGCGGTACATGGCGGTTTTCATACGTTTTTCCTGACTGATATCTTCCAATACCACCAAACCACCCTTTACCCCGCCTTCTGGGTTTGTCAAGGGGTTAACGGTGAGATTGATGCTCCGTTCAATTTTCTGAACCTTCCTCGCATCAAGCAACGCCAACCTGGGTGTGAGAGGTTGATTCCAAGGAATGAAAACGTCTGGGTTGGTGCGATCGCGTATTGCCAAAGTGTAAACAGGTGTGTCCTGTAAAGACTTTACATACAACGTCTCTACATACAGTCCTACCGTCAAACTTTGCTCTGGTACATACTGTCTTGCCCCAGTTTTTAAACTATCTTGTAGCCGCAGTCGCAGATTATCAACAGGTACAACCTCCCACACTAGGCGATTAATCAAGTTTTGTTCCCAAAGGTACTTGTTGTTTTTTGCATTTGCTTCCTCCAAAGGACAACCTAACAGCTGCAATGCCGCATCATTAATTGTCACAATTCTACCTTCCATATCCGTAGAAATAACAGCATCTGAAAGACTTTGTAGAATATCTTTTTGATACTGTTTTTCTAATAAAACATTTTCAAATAAGCGGGCATTTTCTAGAGCAATTCCTGCCTGAATATTAAAAGCCCGCATAAATTCTTCATCTGATGCGGTAAAAAAACTACCTTGATGCTTATTAATTAACTGCGTCACGCCAATCAATTCATTCGCTGAATTAAACACTGGCAAACACAGGATATTGCGCGTGACATACCCTGTCTTTTGGTCTGTTGTCGGGTCAAAACGTGGATCTTTATAAGCATCGGGAATATTTAGCGCTTCACCAGTGGACGCTACATAGCCTGCAATGCCTTTGTTTGAAGGCATACGGATTTCCATCATGGTTTTACCATCTGCAGATGCTACCTTAGTCCACAGTTCCCCCATTTCTTTACGATATAAAAATAGAGCGCTGCGGTCTGCTTGCATGAGAATCCGGGCTTGCTCCATGACTATTTGCAAAGTTGCTTCGAGATCCAAACTTTGCCCCAAAGTCTGAGTCGCCCGTAAAAGAGCAGTTGCACCTCGTTGATTGCGAGCTGCAACATAAAAAGATTGACAACTTTCCAAGATGATGCCGATAGAAGAAGCAAAGTCCCGAAAGTGTTCTTCATCTTCATGATTAAACGGAATACCCCCAGCTTTATTTGCCAGTTGCACGACCGCCACAACCTGGTTTTTGCTGCTTAACACTGGCATACATAATATATTGCGAAACTTGTAGCCCATTTGTTTTTCTAGTTCCGGGCTAAAGAGGGGGTGAGTTGAGGTATCAGATATGTTCAAACATTGACCTGTATGAGCAACATGACCAGGAATACCAATGGTGATAGGAGTGCGAATTTCTATAGCCTTTTGGGTATTATTTTGAGGAATTTTTGACCATAACTGACCTTTGTCGTAGTCAACTAAAAAAATCGTGGTATGCTCTGCTTGGAGAATTTGACCAATTTTGAGTGTAATCGCCTCCAGTACCTTCGCCAGCATGGTTTCTAGAGCTTCATTATTAATTAATTCGATCGCTCTAAGAAACTGCTGAAACTCGGCTGTAATAAAGTCGAGCAAGCAAACAAATTCGTTAACAGAAAGGTCTTTGACACGACGTAATAAGGCGTGAGTGCGATTAACTTGAGTCAGTTCAGTTAATGTAGCCAGGACGCTACCAGTATTTAGGAGTGTCATGGTGATTTTTATAGTAAGTCATAGAGGGAATTAGGCATTGGGCAATGGACAAGGGGCATGGAGTATGGGGCATGAGTCAAAAATGATTCTTCTTCCCTTGCGGTGCTCAAGAACTGTAACCCAAGCACTTCCCCAAACTCAACGCTTATCTGATCTGAACTCCATCGGTTGCAGAGGATAAAGCATTGCCCATTGCCCCTTGCCCATTGCCCCTATGCCACTTTCGGTAATTCAGAATAAATCACCTTTTGATAGTAGGTTTGTAGCTGGCGTGTAGCAGCGTCCCATCCCCAACGTTCTGCTTCCCGACGGGCATTTTGACGGATAGTTTCTCGTTCTTGTTGCTGTTGCAGGAGACGAACGGTTGCATCAATGGCACTTTGAACATCTGCTTCTGGCTCGAAAAGATATCCATTGACTCCATCTGTCACAATATCAGGAATGCCTCCAGAACGAGCTGCAACGACTGGACATCCAGCTGCCATAGCTTCTAGGAGAACTAATCCTAGTGTCTCCGTCCGAGAAGGAAAAATAAACGCATCAGCACTTGCAAAGGCAGAGGCTAATTCTCTACCGATAAGATACCCAACAAAATAGGTATTTGTTCCAGCAAAGTGTTTTTCCAGTGCTTGGCGGTGGGGACCATCTCCTACCAATGCCAGCCGTGCCTCAGGAATAGTTTGTAAGATTGGTTTGATACGCTCAATTTCTTTTTCAGGGGAAAGACGCCCTACGTACAGTAATAAGTGACTCTTGGGGTGATTTTGCGACAGACGCGATCGCATTTGTGGATTGGCAAAGTCAGGATGAAATGATTCCGTATCTACTCCTCTTTGCCACAGATCTACTCTTTCAATACCGTGTGCTATCAATTCTTGCATCATTGCTGTGGAGGTACACAGATTTAAAGCTGCTTGATTGTGAGCTGCCTTTAGTAGTTCCCACAAGAATCCTTCCAGCATTCCCAAACCGTAATGCTGAAGATACTGAGGTAGGTGGGTATGGTAAGATGCAACCAAAGGAACATTTAGGTATTTACTGTAGAATATACCAGCCAATCCCAAAACTGCTGGGTTCACTACATGAATAATATCTGGCTTAAACTCCTCTAGAGCTTGACCGATAGCTGGACGAGGTAGTGCCATTTTTAACTCTGGATACAGTGGCAGGGGAAAACCCGACACACCATATACTTTAGCTCCTTTGTATTCAGTTATGCCACCATCTGGGGCAATGACCAGGACTTGGTTACCATCACGCTGAAGGTGGTCAACGGTATGACGCAGGCGTGTCACAATGCCATCAACCTTGGGCAAAAAGGTTTCAGTAAATAGAGCGATTCGCATAAAAAACTAGTCAGTACAAGCGAAGCTGAAGTATGAAATGAAGCAAAAATGGGACGTATAAAGTTATAAAGTGAAGAATAGCGTATTTCGTCCTTTATCCTTCTAAAAAGACTGGTCATCATAGTGCGCGACAATATGACGACCAGATTTAGACAAGCAGTGAACCAGCGCTCACTAGTACAACGCTTACGGGTATCTCCTCCAACAAAGGCTGCTTCAGTTGCCAGTTGCTGTAGCCTGTGGAACCCTTTGTGCAGTCGCCTGCGGTAAGTCCTAAAGGAGGCTTGAGCCAACGCGTAGCGTCTGGGCTACTAAGAGGGAAACCCTCCTGCAGCGCTGCTGACGCTCCTACGTCGCTAACGCCCTTGCTAACACCCCCGCACTGGCTCACTTTTGACTTTTGACTTTTGACGAACACAAGAGCGGTACTAGCCGTATGCAAGACTCACCTAATTTCTCCGCCAAGAGACTTTAGGCAAAATTTGATTCTTATCAACTTGATGCTGGTACTTGATAGCGAAGTTCAAGAGAGAATCGAGTAGGGAATCAGAAAGATAATGGGGCTGCAAGCCGAGATCCAGTAATCTGGTGTTTTTGGCGTTGTAGTAATGTTCTTCTCTCTCAACTCTGGGATTGTCCAAATGATTGATTTCTACATTTAGTCCCATTGCGTTACCAGCTTTCTTCACCATCAGTGCTAAGTCACCAACGCTGAATTGTTCGGTAAATTGGTTAAACACGCGGAATTCGCCGCTTTGAGCTGGGTTAGCAACCGCAATCTCAATACATCGTACTGTATCTCGAATATCTAAAAATCCCCGAGTTTGCCCGCCTTTACCATAGATAGTCAGCGGATGACCAATGGCTGCTTGAATACAGAAACGGTTCAGTGCGGTTCCGAACACGCCATCGTAATCAAGGCGGTTAATTAACAGTTCATCTATCCCTGTTTCTTCGGTTAAAACACCGTAGACAACACCCTGATTTAAGTCTGTTGCTCTTAACCCCCAAATCCGACAAGCAAAGTGGATATTGTGGCTGTCATGGACTTTGCTTAAGTGATACATAGAACCGGGTTGCTTGGGATAAGGTAAGGTATCTTTGCGACCGTTGTGCTCTATGGTGATGTAACCTTCTTCAATATCGATGTTGGGTGTGCCGTATTCACCCATTGTCCCCAGCTTCACCAAGTGAGTGTTCGGGAAATCTTCCCGCATCGCATACAGTAAGTTCAATGTACCTACTACGTTGTTCACTTGAGTGAAAACTGCGTGTTCGCGGTTAATCATTGAAAAAGGTGCTGAACGCTGTTCGCCAAAATGCACAATGGCTTCTGGCTCAAATGTATGCAGCGCCTTACTAAGAGATTCGTAATTAGTGATGTCGCCAACAAAAAGGTCGATAGATTTACCAGTCAAATCGCGCCAGCGCTGTATACGTTGCTGAATTGGCGCGATTGGGGTCAGAGTTTGCACCCCCAGTTCATTATCCCAGTGCCGACGCACTAAACTATCTAAAATACCAACTTCATAACCGCGATTTGAAAGGTAAAGTGCGGTTGCCCAACCGCAATATCCATCGCCACCAATAACTAGGACTTTCATGTTCACCAGTTTTTACTCGCTGATAGCTAAATCTATCAGGTTTGTGTCCCCTCTAATCATGAAAGATGAGGGAGCAGGGGAGCAGGGGTAATAGAGTGAGATCCCAAATTTTGAATTGTCTTTCCCCTGCCATATAGTACTTCAGTTGAACTCATAATCAATGACGATATTTTATTAAAAAATGTAACAAAAATGCCGTCAAAACGTTAAAACGTCTTGACAAGTAATTGGAGTTCGAATATCGTAAGATACATACCCGGGTAAGACCGTTAAAGAGTAATATGCAAGCTAAGCAAAAGGTTACATTGTATCTGTCGCCAGAACTGCACAGGAAGTTGAAGATTCGTTCAGCAATTGACTCCGAACCGATGTCAGAACTAGCTGAACGTGCCCTAGACTTCTATCTGGCAAACTCAGAATTAGTAGAAGAAGCGGAAGCGTCATATGGAAGGACGCACAGAGTTTATTCCTGCCCAACTTGCGAAAGTTCACTTGTCCTAAGAGATGGGGAATTAGTCACACTAGGTAATCAGCCTGGAGTGATTAGTCGGCAGGAGGAGCGTTTTTCCATTGATGAAATGAATCGGGATGAAACAAATCAAAAGGGTAAGGAAGAGTTAGTTCCTTGCTAAGTAGAAATTTGTGAATCTCAAATTCATCATATTTTCCTCGTCTGTGTCAAATCAAAGCGATGTCTGTACTTTCTGTAAAGGTCTCAAGTAGGTCGATGTATGAAAGAAGAGCTCAACATCCTCATTCAAGCTCAATACCCTCTAATCTACCTTGTGACCTCCGAGGAAGAGCGGGCTGAGCAAGCAATTTCTACAATCGCTCTATCGTCAAAGCCACAGCGAAGAGTGTATGTGTGGACAGTAACTCACGGCATCGTGGAGTTTGGTCAACCCCGGAACGTCACCCAACATAACACTGTTTCTCCAGAAGCGGCGATTGAATGGATCATCCGGCAGAAAGAACCAGGTATATTTATTCTTAAAGATTTACATCCATTTATAGATGCGCCAGCGACAACAAGATCATTGCGTGATGCGATCGCTAGCTTTAAAGGATCGCAGAAGAATATTATCCTGATGTCACCGATGCAGCAAGTTCCAATTGAATTGGAGAAGGAAGTTGTCGTTCTCGATTTTCCGCTTCCAGACATGGGAGATTTAAATAAAGTTCTATCTAGCCATCTAGAGCAAAACCGTGGGCGACGGCTAGCAACAGAGGCACGTGAAAAGCTTTTGAGAGCTGCTTTAGGATTAACTAAAGATGAAGCTGAAAAAGTCTACCGTAAGGCACAGGTCACTACAGGGCGTCTGACGGAAGATGAAGTAGATATCGTTTTATCTGAGAAAAAGCAGCTTATTCGGCGCAATGGTATATTAGAATACATAGAAGAAGACGCAACTATTGACGCTGTCGGTGGCTTGGAAGAGTTGAAGAAATGGTTAAAGCAACGCTCTAACGCTTTTACAGAAAGAGCGCGTGAGTATGGATTGCCTCAACCAAAAGGGATGCTTATCTTGGGAGTTCCAGGCTGTGGTAAGTCATTAATTGCCAAAACGACTTCTCGTCTGTGGGCTTTACCGCTGCTGCGACTAGATATGGGGCGAGTCTACGATGGCTCAATGGTAGGACGTTCAGAAGCAAATTTACGCAACGCCTTAAAAACAGCAGAATCTATTTCACCAGCAATTCTATTTATCGATGAGTTAGATAAATCATTTGCTGGGAGTGCAGGCTCTGGAGATTCTGATGGTGGTACTTCCAGTCGGATATTCGGCTCTTTCCTCACCTGGATGCAAGAAAAGAAATCACCAGTGTTCGTCATGGCAACAGCTAACCGAGTTGAGCGCCTCCCGGGTGAGTTCTTGAGGAAGGGTCGCTTTGATGAGATTTTCTTTGTGGATCTACCCACTCCGGAAGAGCGCCAAGACATTTTCAAGATACACCTATCTAAACGCCGGGAAGACATCTTGCGATTTGACCTAGAACAGCTATCTAAGGTGTCTGACGGCTTTTCTGGGGCAGAAATTGAACAAGCGATTGTTGCGGCAATGTACGAAGCTTTTGCCCAAGAGCGTGAGTTCACCCAATTAGATATTATTGCTGCACTGAGGGCAACTCTGCCGCTGTCTCGTACGATGCAAGAACAGGTCACAGCTCTGAGAGACTGGGCTAGACAGCGAGCACGACCAGCCGCAGCCTCCGTTGCTGAATATCAGCGAATGGAGTTTTAAAAGCTTTCTCCTGCAATCACAGGGGGAAAGGCTAGCGCAAAAGCTAGCAGTGATGAAAAAAACCGCGTCTAAGTAAACGCGGCTTCGCTTAAAACAAACCGTTGTCTTTTTCTCTACTTTCTCATTGGAGGAAACCCAAATGTCTCACTTTAGCACTCTGCGTACCAAAATCACCGATGCAGAAATCCTCAAGTCTTCCCTGCGCGATCTAGGCATCTCTGTGAAGACCGAAGCTGATGTTCGTGGCTATAACGGTCAACGTGTTCGTTCCGACATCGTTGCAGTTTTGGAAGGCGAGTATGACCTCGGTTGGTCTCGCAACAGCGACGGTTCCTTTGACCTAATCGCAGACCTGTGGGGTGTTGCTAAGAAGCACAACCAAACTGAGCTGATCAACTCCATTAACCAGAAGTATGCCGTTAACAAGACCCTAGCAGAAGTGAAGCAACGCGGTCTGCAAAATGCCAACGTTAAGTTGGTATTGCAATAGAAATTTCTTTGCGCGTTCCCAAAGCTGCACGGGTTAGCCAGGTTCATAGCGGTTAGCCCGCTTTTTTTTCCGGACTGGAATTATTCCAGTCCGTTAATCTTTTTAATCTTTTATGAATCTACCATAACAGGAATTCATTTTTTTCAACAAACCTTAGAAACCCAATTTTTTTCAGGAACCGGGTTTCTCTGTGAGATTAAGCTTGAGCTATGGGAAACTGCACCTCTGTTACGTATGACTCGTTGTCCTGTTCGTGTCCCCCAACGATATAAACCTCGCGGTTGGAACCAATAATTTTGTAGCCATTTGTTTCAATCCAAGCAGGTAAGGCAGCATACGCTTGGTTAATGCTACTGTAACTGCCATTATGAACGACAGTTGCCATCTTTTCTACAACTGGTAATTCGTAAACCTTCAGGCGTTCAGTACTAGGTATTTCACCCTCAAATGAGATGACAGCTTCTCCATCTACATCAGATTCTTTGTACACAGGGTCATGCCATATCGCGCCCCAGTAATCACCCTCTTTAACTTTGTGTTGCTTGAAATACTCCAACAACTCAGAGTATAACCGTCCTATACTAGCGTAATTTGGCAATATTTCTCGTATTGATGCAACTTTGATTGGCTCTACTGTTTTGAGTACAACTTCATAATTAGGCATAGTATCCTCCTGTTCAATCTGTTTGAGTCTTGCTTCCACACGTAATAGCCGCGTCTGTTCTTCCTCAACTAACCGCTGAAGTTCCGCTTGCTTGAGTCGCAGCATTCCGCGAATTTCTGCTGATGACAAATTCTCGTTTAACAACTTGGCAATCTGCTCTAGAGAAAAACCCAAGTCTTTGAACGCCAAAATACGATTGAGTCGAGGTAACTGGTCAGCCAAATAGTACCGATATCCAGTAAAGTGGTCTACATGAGATGGTTTAAGCAGTCCCAGTTGGTCGTAAAGGCGCAGTGCTTTGACTGTCACATGACTGAGTTTGGAAAAGTCACCGATTTTCAGCATCTTTTCACCTCTTGTCTCACTACAACTGGGGAGGCCAATTGGCAATATGTGTTAGTTCCAGCTTGATGCCATCTGGATCTAAAAAGTACAAAGCATAGTAACCAGGCAAATAATCGTATTCAGCGGGAGGATCGAGAATTTCTACCCTTTGTTCCAACAGATGGCGAATTAATAGGGGGTCATACCCATCAGTCATATGAGTCTTGATAAGAGTGCGTTTTAACGTACTTAGGCTATTAGCCCGCAATTTATTGCAGGGTGGGAAAGCAACGCAAAACCTATGCTTTGAGGGTGAGGGGTTTAACCCTTCGTGAATTGACCAACAACATCATATATTCGCCCATTCAAAAGAAGTGGCTTATCTGCACCTACCTTTATTTACTGACGAACTGGGGATGGAGCAAATGAAAGAGAAAACACTCCTGCAACTCTATTCGCTGGCGCTGGAATTATATCAGCAGCAAATTAAAGCAGTGATGAGCGCTATAGCGGCGGCGAAGAGTTCTATTTTGCTGCATTGTACAGGTGGCAAAGATAGAACTGGTTTGATGACAGCTTTGTTACTGGCTCTAGCTAATGTCCCAGCAGCTACAATCGCTCTTGACTATGCCATGAGCGCAGATTACCTCACTCCCTTATATGCACTACAGCTAGAAACAGCCAGACAGTTAGGTTACGCTCACATTTTTGAGTCTCCGGCTGAGACAATGCTCGAGACACTCAAGTATTTGGAACAACAGTATGGTGAGGTTGTTGGTTATTTACAAGCAATTGGGATGACTACTGAGCAAATCAATCGTTTACGTGAGATGCTGGTTGATTAATTAGTTTTTATTTACAAATGTCTGTTATTTCTTCTGTATCTATTACTGTTCCTGCCACTACTGCTAATTTAGGATCAGGTTTTGATTGTATTGGTGCGGCTCTAACGCTTTACAACGAGTTTAAGTTCACTCGCCTAGAACAGGGTGAGGTGAAAATTACTGTCACGGGTGCGGAGGCTGAACGAGTTGTCACTGATGAAAGTAATTTGCTCTATCAAGCGTTTGTAAAGTTTTATCAACACATAGAACAGACATCACCACCTGTACAAATCGATATTCATCTTGGTGTTCCACTAGCGCGGGGTTTGGGGAGTTCAGCAACAGCAATAGTTGGCGGGTTGTTTGGTGCTAATTTGTTAGAGGGGGAGGCATTGAGCCAGTTGCAAGTGATGGAGTTGGCGATCGCTCTGGAAGGACACCCAGATAATGTGGTACCAGCTCTTTTGGGAGGATGTCGGTTGGCGGCGACGGGGGTGGAAAATGAACCACCAAAGCTCCAAGAGTTGAGAAAGTGGGAAATTTGTGATATTCCTTGGTGTCAGCAGATTGTGCCGGTAGTAGCAATTCCAGATTTTGAGCTTTCAACGAAGGAGGCGCGGCAAGTTTTGCCTACTGAGGTGAGCCGTGCAGATGCGATTTTTAATGCGGCGCATCTGGGGTTATTGTTGCGTGGTTTGGAAACTGGGAGAGGTGATTGGTTGAAGGCTGCTTTGCAAGATAGGTTGCATCAGCCTTATCGAAAAGCATTGATTCGAGGTTATGATGTGGTGCATTCTGCTGCTGTTGAGGCTGGTGCTTATGGGATGGTGATTAGTGGTGCTGGTCCAACGCTGTTGGCTTTAACGGATAATGATCATTCTGAAGCTGTGGCGAGAGCGATGACAGCAGCTTGGATGGAGGAGGGCATAAAAGCAGAAGTGCGATCGCTCTGTGTTGATACTCAAGGAGCAAAATCAATTGGGTGTGGCTCTTTTAGAAAGACGAAGAATGAGATTTAGACAGGTATTGCAAGCGCCGGACTATTAGTAGAACAACGAGCTTGCACACGTTTCATCAAAGGAATACCATCTTTATACAAGCAAGCGTGATTGCGTTTATGCTCTTGCTTTAAATAAAAGCGCCAATACTGCTCCCAATCACCACGCTCCGTAAAGGGAGCGAAGAGGTAAAACAGCCTCAGCACCTTTGAGACTCCATCTAGCCCCGATAATGTCCATTGGGAAGTTCTCAATGCAATCTTCTATGTCCTGGTAGAAGGAGTTCAATGGCGAGCTAACCCTTGTGACTTTCCCCTCTGAACGGTTACCATAATTTATACTCTTCAAGTTAGATAATCGGACTTTCAATACAAGTATTAATAATAACTTTTATCTGAAAATTATCAATATCAAACACTAACTTAAGAAGGAAACAAGCATTCAATAATTTTTAATCTCTAATTTAGAATTATTCTCTTGGTAGATGTATATTTTGGGTAAAATGTGCTAAATAGTTAGCCATGATTAAATCCAAGTATTATGACACGGCAACTAATACATAACCCTTCTTTGTGGATTGAAAGACTAGCTAGATTTGGTTACATATCTAAAGGAGTCGTTTACAGTATTGTTGGACTATTGGCAGCGCAGGCGGCGTTTGGCAGTGGTGGTAGAACGACTGATACTGAAGGCGCTCTCCAGGAAATTGTCAATCAGCCATTTGGAGAGTTTCTGTTAGCTTTAGTGGCAATTGGGTTAATTGGATATGTTATTTTTCGTTTTACACAGGCAATAAAAGACCCAGAAAATAAAGGCACAGATGCTAAAGGATTAGCACAGCGAGTTGGTTATGCAATCAATGGTTTGATATATGCTGGTTTAGCTTTGAGTGCTGTGCAGATTATTCTTGGTTCAGATAGTGGTGGTAACAGTAACTCCAAACAAGATTGGACAGCTAGATTACTTTCTCAGCCCTTTGGTCAATGGTTAGTTGGGGCTGCGGGAGCGTTTGTTATTGGTTTGGGTTTCTATGAGTTTTATCAAGCTTTTAGTAGTAAGTTTCAAAGAAAATTAAATTTGAATGCATTGGACGATTCAGAACGCAAATTGGTAATGGGTATTTCCAGATTTGGTTTGGTAGCGCGAGGGATAGTCTTCTGTATTACTGGCTGGTTTTTGATTCAAGCAGCAACTCAGTCTGATGCCAGTCAAGTGGGAGGTTTAGGTGAAGTGTTACAGACGCTAGCACAACAACCTTATGGTCCTTGGCTTTTGGGTATTGTGGCGCTAGGTTTAGTTGCGTATGGTGTTTACATGGTGATCCAAGCGCGGTATCGTCAAGTAGTTACACGTTGAAAGGTGCATGGCAAGAGTAGAAACACGCGGCGTCTGGCTAACTACAACAGATAGCAAGGTTTTCCACTCCCGGCAAAACATTGCAGAAGCGATGAACTTTCTTGCCGAGACAGGATTTAATGTGGTCTTCCCTGTTGTCTGGAACAAGGGGGCGACAATGTATCCTAGTCAATTAATGCGGCAAACCTTTGATATACAAATCAACCCACAGTTTGTAGGACGCGATCCCTTGGCGGAAGTCGTTACAGAAGCGCGGCGGGTTGGGTTAAAAGTCATTCCTTGGTTTGAATACGGATTCGCCAGTTCCTACAATTTGAATGGTGGACAGCTGCTGGCAAAAAAACCTGAATGGGCTGCCCGTGACAGTGAGGGCAACTTGCTGAAAAAAAACGGCTTTGAGTGGCTGAATGCTCTTGATCCAGAAGTTCAAAGTTTCATGTTAAATCTAATATTGGAAGTTGTAAAAAATTATGATGTAGATGGCATTCAAGGTGATGACCGACTGCCTGCATTGCCTAGCGAAGGTGGGTATGACAGAGGAACTGTGGAACGCTATCGTCAACAATTTGGTGAAAACCCGTCCAAAAACTTCAAGGATGGGAGATGGTTGCAGTGGCGTGCTGATATTCTCACTGAATTTCTTGCTCGCCTTTATCAAGCAGTCAAAGCAATTAATTCCAACCTGCTAATATCAATAACTCCGAATATCCACGACTGGGCATATAAAGAATACCTGCAAGACTCGCCCACTTGGCTGAAACGAGGGCTTGTAGATATTATCCATCCCCAAATCTATCGTCGTGATTTATTCACTTACAAAGGTATTATTGATAGGCTGGTAAATGAGCAATTTACTGCTACGCTATCGAAGTTAGCACCAGGAATTCTGATAAAGGTTGGTTCTTACCAAATAAGTTCAGAATACCTGTTGCAAGCTATTGAGTATAACCGCGCTTATGGCATTTCTGGGGAAGTTTTCTTTTTCTACGAAGGTTTACGAGAAGAAAATAACGCCTTAGCTAAGGTGTTGCGAAAAGGTCCCTATGTCCAGGTGGGTGCATTTCCTACTTTATCAGATTTAAATCAAGGTAGAGTGAGTAAGTAAGAAAGCATCATCTTCTACTTGGCAGCAATTCCTGAGGTTTTTGAAAAATCTTGTTTAGGGAGGAATGCGTGGAATATCAATTGCAGGTGGAAAAGGTCATTGAGACTCTCAAAAAAGATTTGCCAACACTTTTTGAAAAGGATATTTCCTACGACATTTACACACACGACATCTATTTTCAAGATCCAGTCAATAAATTTAAAGGAAAATTGAACTATCGCATTATCTTTTGGACTTTGCGATTTCACGCTCAACTATTTTTTACGAAAATCTACTTTGACTTACATGACGTCTATCAGTCAGCCGAAGACACGATTTTGGCTAAGTGGACAGTTCGTGGTGTTTTGCGTGTTCCTTGGAAAGCTGGAGTGTTTTTCAACGGCTACTCAACTTACAAACTCAATAAAGAAGGTTTAATTTACGAGCATATCGACACTTGGGATCGCAAACCTGGGGAGATTTTGCAGCAGTTCTTCCGTAAGGGAGAAGACATGAGCAATTCAAAATTCACGCATTCAAAATAATTAGACGAAGTATAGCAATCCTAAATCGTTCGTACACAACAAGATTCCCGACAACTCTTACGAAGTCGGGAAGGGTGAACATGCGCAATTTATACGCTTTGCGCAGGCTACGCCTACACAAATCAAATAGAATTGCTATAGCTGAAGTTACTCTCGTTAAAGTTATTGACATTGAGAGAGTTTTGCCGAGTGAATTCTGCCTCGTGAAAAACTTTTTTGAGAGGTGGGTGCATTTCCGCCATCGTGTACTAGTCAACTGGTTCAGACTCCGGTTGTCGCACCACCAACTCAGACATAAATTCAGGTAAAAATGGTTGTTCTCCACTCTTTGTTACAGCTGGTTGTAACGGTGGTGTCTCGGTTTGGGAGTCAGATGGAGGAAGCCAGTTGATGAATGGCAATGGTAGCAGTGTGCTGAGGTTAGTGATAATGACCAACAACCACAAAGCATTAAAGTTATTTTCGGTAATGCCTAACAAATACGTCAATCCTGCGCCCAATTCGTGGGACAAAAGTCCAGCTAAGTTGGTGGCTGACATTAACAGAGCAAATAATGTTGCTTCTACCCCTTTTGGGCAAAGTCTTGCGGATAATACCAAAACCGGCATATAGGCAATCTGCCCCATCACGGTCAGAATGAGACTATCACTGAGACTGAACCAGCGGTCATCTATACCCAAAGTACGATTAGTATGAGTGACCAACAGCAGCATAGTCATTCCTAGTACTGCTGAAAGGACAGCACTCCAAGCAAAAATGACGCGAAAGGGAACGGTTTTAAGAAAGCGTTGAAAAATCCAAACACCGACTACGGAAGCAGTGCTTGTCACCAAGCGTACCCGTCCCAAAAATTCTGGTTCAAAGTGCAGTTCGTTGGTTGTGAAGAAGAAAAAAGCTGATTCAGCCGTTGGCGTGGCTTGCCAAAAGCAGAGAAACGCTGCTGGTAACCAAATGGCTTTTTGAGTAACGGCTACCCGTAGTTGTTGCAGTTGATGCCTAATTGACAGGAGATTTGAATGATCATCCTCCCTGGCGTCTTTGCTCACAGGTGACTCAGCAATCAACCAAGCCACAGCAGACACCAGAAGTGGGAATGAAGCGGTAATCCAAAAGATAGTGCGGGTAGTGAAATGCTCTAAGAGCATACCGCTGAAGTAAGCTGTTATCAACCCTCCTACAGCGGAAGTACCCCAACAGAGGGATTGGAGAGAACCTGCTTGTGCTTGTGACTCGGCTCTTACCCTTTCGACAACCAGTGAGTCAACAATGACATCACTAACGGCGACAGAGAGAGAAGTAAATGCGATCGCTATTGTAGCTGCTATGGGTGTGTGAACTATTGTTGCGAGACTCACCCAAGAAATCGCTCCCAGTATCCCAGACAAAACTAGATATGGACGCCGTCGGTAGCCGAATATGGGCAAGCCATCAGAGAGAAAACCAAACAGGGGCTTGATTGTCCAAGGTAGAACAACTATGCCAAATAAAGCTGAAACTTGAGCCGGAGAGAGCAATAGTTCATCTTTCAAGAAAAAGCTGACAGCAAGACGCGCCAATCCCAAGATGCCTTGAACAAAGTAAACGCTCAGAATTGCCAGTAACTCAGCAGTGGGTTCATTACCAAAAAAAATCTTTTCCCTTACCGAGTCTTTGATCTTGGACAAGCCAGAGGAGGAAACCAGCATTAATAAATAATCTTTAAGATTTCTCTACTTTTATATATCATATCGATTTTTTCGTAGTGGGAGTGTAGGGAGCATCTCACTCGCTCACAATCGCTGTTTCAACAGCGCTCTGAGTTCATTCTGCTTTTGGACACCTCCAGCAATCAAGATACCGATTTTTCCAACCAGAATAGTACCCCAGTTGACTATCACAACACCCGTCTTGCTTTGAGAATTGAACTCAATATCACTGAAATCAAGGTTTTCGAGCGAGTCATATTGCGTCTTAAAGGTTTCGCAGTACCAACTAGGGATATTGAGCTTCTTGGCAATACCTGTGGGATATGATGCGCCATTAAAGCGTGGATTGCATTCGATTGCCAAATAACGCGTCTCGTGTGTTGCATCTTCCACAACAGCAACATCAAAAGCAAATACCTCTTTCATTCCACGTTGCGCCATCCACTCAGCTATTGGTTCAACGGTTTCCCAAGGTTGATGTGTACTGGGATAGCAATTGCCGATATGAGCGTAACCATCAAGTATTTGAGAAGTTATGGCGAGACGTTGAAGCTTTGAAGCCTCAACACAGTATTGCAAATTTAAAAAGGAGGAAGTTGCAACCTCCTCTTGAATTTGCACAGGTATTTCATCAGAAAACGTTTTCTGAATTTCGGAAAGCTGTTGTTGATTTTCACATCGACAAATTCCGGCACCATCAACAGAAATGGTAGGTTTGAAATAACACGGATAAGGAAACTCAGATAAGTCTTTGATAGCAGCCTTGTTTTTAAAACAAAATGTTAGAGGAATACTAACTCCAAGCTCTTGTGCAAGCTGTATAAAGTTGTTCTTGCAGTTCATAAACTTAACCACGTTCCACCAGTCGGAGTCTAACTGGAGAAACCAATCTTCATCACAATCGACTTTGCTTGTAGTATTGCCGAAGAAGAAAAGGGAAATGTTATGGTTAGGATGGTCTTCCAAAACTCTCAGCGAAACATCCCAGATGACATTTTTGCTATGGCTTAAACCTATCCGTCTATAGTGTTCGGTAATAATATTCCATTGCGATTTTAAATCTGGGTGCAACTGAATAATATCCTCTGGTTCCGTCGAACCTAGCACCCTACCAGAATAAAGGTGGTTACCTATCACAGACTCATGGGTGCAAACCATAATGTCATGGTTGAAAATTCTATGGCGAGTCACTGTTTAATTAATCTTATGAAGTTGACTAAAAATTGATAAGAAATAACAAATTCTTAATTTATGCTCTCATTAGAGCAAAATATAAAAAATCTATCTTTAGATAGATACTATAGGAAACATTAATTAACCATCAATAGATGCACAAAAGTAATTGACACATAATTTACGTAGTATGCATCATGAAGGTAAGTTCTGGGATAATCAACGCAATGGTCGAAGGGTATATACTTATGCCAATGGAACACGCAGTGTAAAGATTTGGGTAAATAATAAGTTTGTTATACCTGAGAGAAGTTCAACTCCATAATTAAAAGCCTCTGTTTTGTAAATTTAGATTTTAAGCTTTTTTTCTTATACTCTGTGGTTCAAATCAAAATTCTTAAATTAAAAATATGAACGAATCTAAAACAATTACTATTAAACTTTCTGCCGAGGACTTTGAGCGTCTAGAAACCGAAGCTAAAAGGCTCAATGTGCCTCCTGATGCCTTAGCATCAATTATGTTGCAATTCAGTTTGGCTAAGATTAATCCATCTATCGATGCGCTTGCAGCTTTATGGTCTCTCCAAGAACTCACTAAAGATCTACCTCCCATTGATGCTGTAGAATTAGTACGGGCAGGCAGAGAAGAGCTAGAACAGCGGGGCATTTTTTAATCAATGGCTGTTGTTTTAGATGCCAATTTTTTAGTAGCTCTGATTACGCCTCACCCTTTGAGAGAAAATGCGACCAGATTATTTCGGGACTGGCTAGCTCAGGATATTGACAGACACACTCCTGAATTAGCTCGTTACGAAATTGCTAACGCTTTAACTAGACTTGTTGTAGCGAATTTATTCCCATCAGAGGGATTGACACAAGCTTGTGCAGAACTTGCCATATTGCCTATCACTTATCATCAATTCATAGTTGAGCCGCGAGTTATTGAAATTGCCTTGACATTGAGGCGAAATAGTGCATACGATGCAGCATATTTAGCTCTTGCAGAAACCTTGAACGCTGAACTGTGGACTCTGGACGGACCACTTTATCGTAATGCATCAGGACAAGGTTTTCCTGTCCGGTTACTGGGTGAATTTTAACGTTCCTTCCCCAAAGCGATCGCAGCATTCTGTCCTCCAAATCCAAAGCTAAAACACAATACGCACTGAATTTTACTTTGACGCGCTTCTCTCACCAAATCCAAATCAAATTCAGGATGTCTCAAACCAACGCAAGGTGGTAAAATCTGTTGCTCCAACGCCATCAGTGAAAAAGCAACACCCAAAGCTCCTGATGCTCCTAATGTATGACCTGTGGCTCCTTTTGTAGAACTGATTACTACGCTTTTGGGAAATAACTGCTGTATTAATAAGCTCTCAATGTGGTCATTGAGTTGCGTAGCTGTACCATGAGCATGAATGTAATCAATATCATTTGCACTCAGGTGACTGCGGTCTAGACATTGTTTCACTGCAGCGATCGCACTTCTCCCCTTTGGTTCCGGAACAATAGCATGATATGCATCTGCTGTCAAGCCAAAACCAAGAATTTGCCCATACACTCTTGAGCGACGCTGCTGTGCTAATTGGGCTGATTCTAGAACAAAGACTGCTGCACCTTCGCCCAAAACCAAGCCTTCTCGACGAACATCAAAGGGATAAGCTCCTGTTTTTGCTAAGGCTCCCATTTGTTGAAACCCAGTTATGGTGAGAGGTGTAATAGGTGCTTCCACTGCACCAGCAATTACCCTTTGACATTGCCCAGTTTGGATCAGATCAGCGGCTTGTGCGATCGCCCAAATTCCAGTCGCACAAGCCGCCATTGGTGCCAAAACAACTCCACAAGCACCAATTTGCCGTGCTGCTGCGATCGCATTCATATGAGGCAAAGTATCTAACCAACCCTCTAAAGAGAGAGGGAGATGGGGGAATGGGGGGATGAGGGAGAGATTCTTAATTTTGAATTTTGAATTTTGAATTTTGAATTGTTTTGTCCCCTTGTCCCCCCATTCCCCATGCATCTGTCGCGCCATCTGCTCCCACAATCCTTGATAGCTGCGACTTGAACCAATCACAACCCCACAATCTGGTAAAGGTGGACATAATCCTGCATCTTTTAAAGCAGATGTCACAACCAACTGAGTCAGCACTCCCATCTGTGCTGGTTGTTCCTCAATCATTCCTAAAGGGCGTGATTCCAATTCTGGAAATGGTTGATACCGTCTAATTCCAGATTCACCTGCTATTAACTTTTGCCAATTATCTTCTAGATTTTTGCCTAAAGCGGAAACTAAACCAATACCAGTGACAACAACTGCAACCATTTTCTGGAAGTGGGCAAAATGGGCAAGGGAGCTAAACAATTCGCTCGTTCACGCATTCGCGAGCGTGAGAAAAAAAGAATTCTTATGCCGTACCTTATGAATTGATAATGCACGAATTTGAGCGCAGCGAGTGGGGACAAGGAGGACAAGGGAGCACCGGGAAGTAGAAGAGAAAAATAATTTTTGCCCAATGCCCAATGCCCATTGCCCAAGTCCCTTATTTCTACTTGCTACTGTCCAGCGTTTTTCAGATTTTCTGCACCTTGAGTGACTTTGGCAGAGTCAATGCGATCGCCTTGCTGAATCTTGTTGACAACATCCATACCATTGGTAACGTAGCCAAAAACAGCATAGTCACCATCTAGGAAACCTAAATCTGCTAAAGCGAAGTAAAACTGTGAGGAAGCAGAGTCTGGCGTTTGCGATCGCGCCATTGCGACTGCACCCAACTTGTGCTGTAATACAGGTGGCTTATCTATACCAGCCGTCTTAAATGTTTTGCTGTAAATCGGCTGGTTTGAGCCTTTTGGCTTAATCTCTAAGGGCACGTAGCGAATTTTTCCAGTTTTTGGATCGGTAAAACTTCCTGCTCCCAGTTGATCGACTGGAACATTTGGGTTTTTACTTTGAGGGTCCCCTCCTTGAACCACAAACGGTTGAGGTTGGCGTACGACTCTATGGAAAACCAAGCCATCGTACACACCTCTTTGGACTAAATCGACAAAGTTACCCGCAGTTATTGGGGCATCAGCACCATCTACTTCGATGGTAATGGGTGAACCTTTGACGGTCATAACCACCGTTGCTTTTCCTTCGAGTCGTGGTAAATCTTTCATTCCAGGAATACTTTCGTTTGTAGTTTCAGATACAGAAGTCGCCTCTGTGGTTGCCGTGTTAGCCGTATTAGTTGTATTAGCGGTTGTCTCGGCGGTTGGGTTGTTGCTTGCTTCGGTAGCTGCGGATGTTGGAGAAGAATTAGAAACAACTTGCTGTGTGGAACAGCCCCCCAACATCAACGCACCAACAATGATGAGAGCTACTAAAAATTGGGGAATTTTTAACCACATTGCTAGTTACAGACACAACCACTGTATCTTAGCCTCTAAAGTCCTTCTAAGGGCACACCCAAAAAGCGGGCTAACTTAGCACCTTGAACTTCCAGCTCTTGTAAAGACAAAGGTTGACCTACTCGTGTTAAAAGAATGTCTCGCCGACCCTTAACGCGCAAGTAAAGCGCGCGACGAGGGTTAAGACCTTCTCTCACCTCAACTTGCACAGACTGCACATCTTCTGTACTACAGTCAATTTCAATACGGCGGTTTTTCCCTGGATATCCCCAGCGGAAAATTGTAACGGTGCCATTTTCCCGGTTAAACTCGTTGTATCCGCCTCCCAGATCCCATAAAATCGTAAGCCATAGGTATAAGGCTAGGAGTAAGCCAGCAGCACCATACAACCCCATAACCAACCCTTGTGGGACGAATACCAGTTGAGTGGGGTCAGAAACTATGAGTAAATTGATTTTGAGATAGCTGGAAATACCAGCGAGCAAGAAGCCCGTAGCCCCCAAAAAAACGACAGTTGCCCACCAGTAGTTACTGAACCGACGAGAACCGAGAACCTTCTGATGTAAGACGCTGGAAGTTGATTTATCGCCGTTAGGCGACTCACCTGTGTTAATGGTTGTTGATGCCGTCATTAGAACTACCTTGGTGCGTGAGATCTTCCCTTTACAAAGTCTGCCATTGCAGCAGATGTATTGCAAGTTTAGCGAATTTCAACAGTCGGTGAGTACCGAGTACCGATCAATGAGTGGAAAAGGATTAGTCAGTTCACTCAGGACTTAAAATTTTTTAAGTTTTCTGAGAAAACTTGTGTCAGATTGTAAAAATTCTGATATTGGTATTAATAATAGGTTCGTGCCTTATACCTGATTTCTTCATGTAAATCAGGCACAAAGCAGAACTAATGTGATAAGTTAAAAATCATTAAGTTTCCGCAAGCTGGATTACCAACTGGTGGGAGCTGTTGTGGCATCGATGTGAGAAATGCTGTCTAGTCAGTCAGTATTTCTCAATAATACCAGTAGCTTTATGGCCGCTGTAAGTGTCACAAAAAAGTTAATTCCTCAAAAAAAGTTGCAATTTTAGTAAAAAAGAGGATTTTTAGTCCGATGAGCATCGCAGTTGGACGCGCCCCCAGTAGCCGAGGGTGGTTTGACGTTCTGGATGACTGGTTAAAGCGAGACCGATTCGTGTTCGTAGGTTGGTCAGGGATACTACTGTTTCCCTGCGCCTTCCTCGCACTAGGCGGTTGGCTAACCGGCACCACCTTCGTCACCTCTTGGTACACCCATGGGATAGCCTCATCCTACCTGGAAGGGTGCAACTTCTTGACAGTAGCAGTATCGACCCCAGCAGACGCAATGGGACACTCGCTATTGCTGTTGTGGGGACCAGAAGCACAAGGAGACTTCACCCGTTGGTTCCAATTAGGAGGCTTGTGGCCATTTGTGGCGCTGCACGGAGCATTTTCACTCATAGGCTTCATGCTGCGGCAATTTGAAATCGCCAGAGTAGTAGGAATTCGTCCCTACAACGCCATTGCCTTTTCTGCTCCCATAGCAGTCTTCGTGAGTGTGTTCTTGATGTACCCGTTGGGACAATCAAGTTGGTTCTTTGCTCCCAGCTTTGGGGTAGCGGCGATTTTCCGCTTCCTGCTGTTTGTACAAGGCTTCCACAACTGGACACTCAACCCCTTCCACATGATGGGAGTAGCAGGAGTGTTGGGTGGAGCGCTGCTGTGCGCCATCCATGGAGCAACAGTAGAAAATACCCTGTTTGAAGACAGCGAAGGTTCCAATACCTTCCGTGGCTTCAATCCCACGCAAGCAGAAGAAACCTACTCAATGGTGACGGCAAACCGATTCTGGTCACAAATATTTGGAATCGCCTTCTCCAACAAGCGCTGGTTACACTTCTTCATGTTGTTTGTGCCAGTGACAGGGTTGTGGATGAGTGCGGTAGGGATTGTGGGTTTAGCACTCAACCTGCGGGCTTACGACTTCGTGTCGCAAGAATTGCGGGCGGCAGAAGACCCAGAGTTTGAAACATTCTATACCAAGAACATTTTACTCAACGAGGGGCTGCGCGCTTGGATGGCTCCTGCTGATCAGCCTCACGAACAATTTGTATTCCCTGAAGAGGTACTACCCCGTGGTAACGCTCTCTAATAGATCAATAACTTTAGGTGGTCGTGACCAAGATTCCACTGGCTTTGCCTGGTGGGCTGGTAACGCCCGTCTTATTAGCCTCTCCGGTAAACTGTTGGGCGCTCACGTTGCCCATGCTGGTTTGATTGTATTTTGGGCTGGAGCGATGACCTTGTTTGAAGTCGCTCACTTCATTCCCGAAAAGCCCTTATACGAGCAGGGCTTCATCCTGCTACCTCACCTCGCTACCTTAGGATGGGGTGTTGGTCCTGGTGGTGAAATTATTAGCACCTACCCTTACTTTGTTGTCGGTGTAGTGCACCTCATTTCCTCCGCTGTACTCGGTTTTGGCGGTATCTATCACGCCATCCGTGGTCCAGAAACCTTAGAAGAGTACTCCTCTTTCTTTGGTTATGACTGGAAAGACAAGAACAAGATGACCACCATCATCGGGTTCCATCTCATTATTTTGGGAGTCGGTGCCCTACTGTTGGTGCTGAAGGCAATCTTTTTCGGTGGTGTCTACGATACTTGGGCACCTGGCGGTGGTGATGTTCGTGTCATTACCAACCCAACACTGAACCCAGCAGTCATCTTCGGTTATCTGCTGAAGTCTCCATTCGGTGGAAGTGGCTGGATCGTCGGTGTCGATAACATGGAAGATGTCATCGGTGGTCACATTTGGGTTGGTCTCACCTGCATTGCTGGGGGCGTTTTCCACATCCTCACTAAGCCTTTTGGCTGGGCACGTCGCGCTTTGATCTGGTCAGGTGAAGCTTACCTCTCCTACAGCTTGGCTGCTGTAGCCCTAATGGCCTTCACTGCTTCTTGCTTCGTCTGGTTCAACAACACCGTCTATCCCAGCGAATTTTACGGACCAACAAACGCTGAAGCCTCCCAGGCTCAGTCTTTCATCTTCTTGGTGCGTGACCAGAAGCTGGGGGCTAACGTCGCTTCTGCCCAAGGTCCTACTGGTCTAGGTAAATACCTAATGCGCTCCCCCACTGGTGAAATCATCTTCGGTGGTGAGACCATGCGCTTCTGGGATTTCCGTGGTCCTTGGCTGGAACCTCTGCGCGGTCCCAACGGTCTTGACTTGGATAAGATAAAGTATGACGTTCAGCCTTGGCAAGTTCGTCGTGCAGCTGAGTACATGACCCACGCTCCCAACGGTTCACTCAACTCTGTGGGTGGAGTCATCACGGAGCCTAACTCCTTCAACTATGTTAATCCCCGTGCTTGGTTAGCGACTTCCCACTTCGTGTTAGCCTTCTTCTTCCTTATTGGTCACTGGTGGCACGCTGGTCGTGCTCGTGCAGCCGCTGGTGGTTTTGAGAAGGGAATTAACCGTCAGACTGAACCAGTATTGTTCATGAAGGAACTCGACTAACAGATTTCTTTCATCAGGTGATCCTTACGGGTATCTCCTCCACTCTTTGGTTGCTTCAGTTGCCAGTCGTTGCTACAACGGAACGGCAGGTTGCACGATCGGGGGATTCCCCAAGGGCGCACTGGCTCACAATCACAAAATTGTAAAGCTCCTGTTCTAAAGCGGGAGCTTTTTCTTAAGTAAAAAATCTTTTATCAAGCGAAAAAGCGTCAGATATTGGCAAATGACTACTACAGACTCTGTAGAACTTCTGTGAAAATACAACCTGGTTTATAATGAGCGAGTTACCAGAGGATATACAAAAGTCTGTCGGTAACACCTATGGTTTGAATTGAATACAGCTTCAAGCAAATTAAAGGTAACAGCAGAGATAACATAAAATAAGGCGAAGTCCTAACTTGAAATTACTTAACAAAGGCAGTTAACAATGGGCAGACTCAATCCCTACACTCTACAGATGCAAATTACCAGGATGTTTGAGCAAGGACAATCATTTTTCGCTACAACAAAAGTGCAGGAGTGGTTGAAAGAACGCAATCATCATCCCGCAGATTACGATATTCTTTTCCATCAAAAACCCGCACCTCCCGGTTCAAAACAAGTCATGGTTGTTGAAATTGAATTGCGTCGTAAAGATGGACAACCTGTTGATCCGTGGTTGCAAGAACAAGCCAATCTTCATGCCTGATCTGAAATAATCTTAAAAAAACAGTTTTAAAAAATGATAATTTCGCGCCAAGACGCTAAGACAATAAGATAGTTTTTGCGCCTTGGCGAAAAATTTCAAAAATTATCACAAAATATTATGGTTAACCTCTGGACTTCCGCAAACCATGCATTACGCTATCTTGCAGAAGCAGATAGGATTCCCCATCGTACTGAAGGTGAAGCAGTATTGCTAGAACACGTCCCCAAAACAGTAAAACGCATTCTCGATTTGGGAACTGGAGACGGTCGTTTGCTAGCATTACTTAAGATAGAACGTCCCAATGTCCAAAGCGTTGCCATTGACTTTTCACCAACCATGCTGGAGGTGGTAAAAACCCGCTTTGCTGGAGATTCTACAGTGCAAGTCATTACACATAACATGGATGAACCACTACTTGAGTTGGGTTTGTTTGATGCAGTTGTCTCCAGTTTTGCTATCCATCACCTCATCCATGAACGCAAACTTTCCCTCTACACAGAAATTTTCCACTTGCTGGAACCAGGTGGAATTTTCTGCAACTTGGAACACGTCGCTTCACCCACTCCAAAACTGCACGAGCATTTTTTACAGGCTATAGGTAGAACTCTTGAGCAAGATGATCCATCAAATAAGCTTTTGGATGTGGAAACACAACTGCGTTGGCTGCAAGATATTGGTTTTACAGACGTAGACTGCTACTGGAAATGGCTAGAACTTGCACTGTTGATTGGGGTAAAACCTGAATAAGTCGTAGCATTTTCAACTGAGATAATACTTGTATTTATGAGTTAGTTTGTAGTTATGTTTCAGCGTACCTATAAACAAAATAGCGCGAAAAAATGAATAAATACCAGTTGCAATTATGACGTATAAAATTGTTGCCAGTTTAAATAAAAATCAGATTTCAGAATTACTGGAATTGTACAAAAATGAATTCTGGAGCTACAAACGTGAACGTGAGGACATCGTGAAGATGCTTGCAGCATCAGATATTATCATAGGATTGGCAGATGAAAATGAACAATTGATTGGTTTTACTCGTGTTCTCACCGATTTTGTGTATAGAGCAATTATTTATGATGTCATCGTTAAACCAACATATAGAAAAATGGGTCTTGGTGCTAAGCTGATAGACGCAGTTATTAATCATCCCAAACTAACCTCTGTTGAGCAGTTTGCTCTTTACTGTTTGCCAGAAATGATTCCGTTTTATGAACGCTGGGGCTTCACGGCTAACATAGGGGAAATGCAGTTGATGTATAGAAACAATTAATTTCATAAGGACGTTAAAAATGATTATTGATCCTGAAAATGTACCCAGTCGCAAAACTTCAATTTACCCTGATCAATTTAAATCTCTTATGGCAGGGCGAGTGAAAAAGGCGTTAGGAAATGTAGCTGGACTGAAAAATTTTGGTGTTAACTTGGTGACACTTGAGCCGGGAAGCTGTTCTGCTCTCAGGCATTGGCATACACGACAGGATGAGTTTATCTATATCATAGAAGGCGAAGTTACGCTAGTCAGCAACGCGGGAGCGCAAATCCTGAAACCAGGAATGATGGCTGGTTTTCCTGCTGGAGAGGCGGATGGACACCAACTGGTGAATCGTTCCAATGCAGTGGTAGTTTATTTGGAAATTGGAGATAGAAGCCCTGATGATCAAGTAAACTATCCTGACGATGACCTGATTGCCAAAGCTAGTCCAGGTGGTTGGATTTTTACGCACAAAGATGGTGTTTTGTACGAAAGTTAACAAAGTATGTCCAACAACATAATTCCAAATATCTCTGGTTTTTTAAAACTATCTTTAAGCAATATCTTACCTGTAAATCTCATGAGTAATAAGATTGAAGACATTTACAACTATCTAAAAATATCAGATTTGATTGCCACATCAGGACAACCAACAAAGGAACAGTTTTCGGGAATTCAACAAGCAGGATATCAAATCGTTGTGAATTTGGCACTACCAGAATCTGCCAACGCTTTACCTGAGGAAAAACAAATTGTTGAAGCTCAAGGTATGCAGTATGTACACATTCCAGTTGTTTGGGAAAAACCTACCCTTGAAAATGTGAACGAATTTTTTAGCGTCATGGAAGCAAACACTGATAAAAAAGTGTTTGTTCATTGTGCGGCTAATATGAGAGTTTCAGCATTCATGTATCTTTATCATCGCCTACATAAACAAATAAGTGAGGAAGATGCAAAGAAAGACTTACAGAAAATTTGGGTTCCCAATGAAAACTGGCAGAAATTTCTTGAACAGGTGATAGAGAATTATCATTGAACAGAATTTCTAGGTTTTTGAAAAATAAAGTTTATTAGACAAAAAGCGACTTATACCCCAATACGGTTCAGTTAAGGCTAAAACTCTTTGTCAAAGTCAATTTTTTTTAACGAACCGCACGAGGCAAGAGAGCGCTCAGAGAGAAGAAAAAAATGCTTAACTGAACCGTATTGACCTATACCCAATAAAGATTTCTTTGTTCAAATCAACATTCACAAATATTTTGCGCGTCGGGGTATTGCATTTGATGAAACTCAAAGCAGCACGCTTACTCACATGCAACGTCTCTACACGTGTGAAATCCCACTACCATAAAGCGTTAAGCCTCAGCCGTCATCCTTGCCGAAATTCCTAAACAGACAAAAAACCCTCTTGCTTACCAAACTCAAGCATTCTTTTGAAGTTTGAGTATTGGTGTGTTCTTTGCTGTGCTAATCTTAATTATCCTTCGCGTTTTTCGCCGCTAGTATCTTCGCATACTTCGTGTCTTTGCGGTTTACAATCTTAATCATGTCTTCAGTTCTTACAATCAAAAGTATATACACCGATGGTGCTTGCACAGGTAACCCTGGTCCTGGTGGTTGGGGTGTCGTTGTCTATTTTAGTGATGGTTCCACTCACGAAATGGGCGGTGCATCCCCCCGAACCACCAACAATAAAATGGAGATGCAAGCTGCGATCGCTGGGCTGCAATTTTTAAAAGAATCAGGACAAACCAAACCTATTAGCCTCTGCACCGACAGCGAATACCTTATCAACTGTGTTACCAAATGGGTGAAAAGCTGGAAAAAGAAAGGCTGGAAAAAAGCAGATGGAAATCCTGTGCTTAACCAAGACCTGTTAGAAATCTTAGACGACCTGAATAGTTCACGAGTAAAGTGGGAGCATGTCCGAGGTCATGCAGGTAATGTTGGTAACGAACGCTGTGATGCGATCGCCCGCGCCTTCGCCAATGGCAAAACCCTATCGTTACAACAACAAGACTTTCTCTTAGAGCAAAAAAGCGGAGTATGCCTATCAACAGTATCTGCTTTGGAAACAAATTCTACAATAATTTACAAAAATAAACAGGAAATCAATACTCCTGCAACAGATATAACCAATATGGAACCACAAACTCACTCTGCTACCTCCGTAGGCGAGGAATTACCTCGAGAAATGAGAGTAACGCAACTCCGCAACTTAGTGGAAACCCTCCACATTGCTGACGAAATTGCTGAAAAAGGTTACCTCATTACGAGTTCTGAACTGGCAGACCTTATGGATGTTCACGCCAGCGCCGTTACTAGTCGTGGAGACGAATGGCGCTGGCGAAACTGGATTGTATCACGAGTGCGACGTGAAGGCAATCAAATTCTCTGGGAACTGGAACGGGGCGATAAGGTAGAGAGGGAAAATGAGGGGATGGGAAGTAAATAGTAGGGACAATGGGCAAGGGGCAAGGGGCAAGGGGCAAGGGGCAAGGGGCAAGGGGCAATGGGCAAGGGGCAAGGGGCAATGGGCAATGGGCAATTCCCAATTCCCAATTCCCAATTCCCAATTCCCAATTCCTAATGCTCATCAATGCCCTATCTCCCCATCTTCCTTAGCGCTCAGCACTGTACTTACGCCCTCGCCACTCTCTAGGGGTACGGAGTGCAGATAGGAAAATTCGCAGTACCGCTATTGGGTCAGCTAGAGGCGAAAGCCAGAATAACCAGCCGCCCTTTGCTTGAGTGCGGTCGTAGGAAGGTGCGATCGCAAAAAGCATGGCAAAGCGAATGATTAGTAGAAAGAGATTTAGCGCTAGTAGGAGGAGCAGGGGAGCAGGGGAGCTCTTGAGCAGGGGAGAAAACAAGAGGTAGGAGAGGACGACTGGAAGGGGTAGACCTTGAACTGATGAGAGGAGCCACAAATCTCCCCAAAGTTGAGCGCTGGAGGAAGCGTCTTTTAAGTCAAGGCTTCGCCCCCATTGTTGCCAAGTTTCCATTGCTCCCTCATACATCCGCACCTTCAACACTTTTGCTCCATCTAAAAAGCCAACTTTATACCCAGAGGCAGCTATGTTCCGTGCTAAGGTGACATCATCACAAAAAGAACCACTTGCACTCGTATAACCACCTACAGCCGCTAGAACAGAGCGACGACACAAATAGCATTGCCCATTCGCCATCACCCGTTCTGACTGCTCGGTATTGACACCCGCAGGGTTAAATCGGTAAAGCAGAGTCATTAACAACGCAGGTTGTAACCAGCACTCTCCTGGATATTTGAGAATGAACTGAGGCGAGAGAGAAACCAAGTCATAGCCTTGAGCTTCTGCTGTCTTCACCAAGCCAGCAACCAAACCAGGTGATGGTTGTGTATCAGCATCCATACCTAGGAACCACTCACTCGCCTCTCTTGTCTGCAAAAAGCCGTAATGCAACGCCCAAGGACGCCCCACCCAACCAGTGGGTAAGGGGTCATCTGTTATGAGACGAAAGCGAGGGTCTTTTTGCTGTGCTGCTTTTATCAAGTCAGGTGTACCATCACTAGATTTGCTATCTACAATGATAATTTCTCGGACTTCATAGCTTTGCTTGCTGATCCCGTCTAGCAGAGGACTAATACGAAGAACCTCATTCAAGGTGGGAATAACAACACTGACACTACCCAAAAGTTCTGGTGTGGGATTTTGGGGTGTTATGGGAGGATGGCGGCTAGGTCCAGTTAGGAGACGTGACAGCAAAATTGCTGTTGCGCTTAGTTGGATGAGCAGTAATAAGAGTGAGATAGCACTTGCGATCGTCCACGTGTCTAGCACAGCAAAATACCTAAGGATAGAAATGAAAGCTCTACTTAACAGCAGCAACTTTGACGCTTGCGACAGCAACTTCAGTGGTTGTTGGTGCAACAGCGACATTAGCAGATGCTGCGTTTGAACTCAGCCAAAGTGCTACAGCAGGAATTACGCCTATCACAAAGCCCAGCGATACTGGGATAGTGAATCCAGCAGCTAAGCTGAGTCCAGCGGCGAAGGCAAAATTGCTTAAGTAAACGACCAAGGGTACCGAGAGTTGCGATCGCTCTAATTGAATCGGCGTGTTTCTCCATAGCAATGTTGCCACAGTCATAAACAGGGCGCTAGTGCCAAACCAACCCGCATAATTTTGATAGGGTGTTCCAAAGAACTCGCCTGGATTTTCCCAATACCAAAAGGGGAGAGATGTTTGACTCATGGCTGGTTCCAATGCAAAGTCCCAGCAGGTGAAAAGCATTGCACCCAACGCTATAGCACCTACTTGGCGCAGTAAACTCGGATTTTGAGCGACTCTCAGACCAGTACGAGCAATGAGGTAAGAAGATAAGCCCACGTAAAACCAAGATAAGGGAATGGTAAATGGCACAAGCCCCGCAATCTTATATCCCAAGCCACTCAAGTAACTGTAGTTTCCAAAAGGAAATCCAGTGCTAGTTCCTACTAATTCGCTGCCCACCGATATCGATACAGCTGGTATCATAAACCCCAGCCAAGTGCGCCATCCCAATATGCGATATGCATAAATGGAGACGGCTATTGTCCCCAAAATAATATCTACCACACCACCATCAGCCATACTCAATTGCATGGCTGTTTGTCCAACCCCTCCTAAGTTCAAAATCATTTCGGCATTAGGTATGACTAATAGAATGCCTATCAGTCCAAAAGCCTTTGCCAAGATATGACCGGTGAGGCATACACGCTCAGAGATAACAAGTTGTCTCATGATAATCCCTTAACAAGACATGATACGCGGCTACTTCGCTGCTAACAGTTTACAAATGTTTAAGAAAATTTTTAATACTTTGTGCGGGAATTGTTGGCAAACTGGCTTTGCTTTCTTGAGGAGAGCATAACTGCCACAGCCATGGAAGGTAGAAAAAATATGATGATAAGCTTATAGTGTAAGCCATTCCAGCTAATATCTACCAACTGAATTGACTTTCTTTTGATGGGTTATAGTGTAGGCAAGCGATTCATCCTTTCGTATAAAGCAGCACACTTATGCTTTAGATAGTTGTGGAATGATAGCGTGTTCTTAATACTGGGAACAACCCATGTCAATTTTGAAAAGACTTCCCTTCTTTTCCCTAGCATTACTACTGCTTACTTACACAACCATCAGCTGGGTAATATCTAAAGCACATATTCCTCAGTTTATGTGGCTGCTGGCAGTGATTTCTATCTTATGTCTCATGGGAGGTTTAACCACTTCCTGGACAAGGCTTACAAACTATTCCTTTGTCTTATTCAAATCAAATCTTGGGTCTTTTGGTATGACCCTTGTAGGAGCTTTCTTGTTCTTCTTGATGATAGTCAGCTTCCGAGTATTTGTTAATACCTTGCTCATTGTTGCTGTGGCTGTATTAGCAAGGATAGACTTTCAAACAGCTGGCTTCAATCAAGGACAAACCTTTTGGTTTTTGTCTATCTTCTCTTTGACAGGGTTAGCTTTGGGTGCGATGCTCCATAAGTTGATTTAAAATCAAGAGTCTATTGTTGCTATAGACTCTTGACTATGGACTTTTGATTAACTCGCAACTGACTAAAGCTAAGCAGCAACTGGATAAACGCTAACTTTTTTACGGCTTTTACCCTTGCGTTCAAATGTAACCACGCCGTCAACTAAGGCAAACAAAGTATCATCTTTGCCAATACCAACGTTGTTACCTGGGTGAAATTTAGTACCGCGCTGACGCACTAGAATATTGCCCGCCCGGACAACTTCACTACCATAGCGCTTGACACCCAGTCTTTGAGCATTAGAGTCACGACCGTTGCGTGTACTACCTGTTCCTTTTTTATGAGCCATAAGTTCCTCTTGTATCTCTACTTCTATCTATTTTCTATCTATTATTATTGAGCGGCAGTTTCTTCAGCGGGTAGATCCTCAACAACTGGTTCCGCAGTAACCTCAATAGTTTCTGGAGTTTCAACTGTTGCACCTGATTCTGAGGAGGTTTCATTAGGTTCGGTAACAGTTGTTGCTAATTCTGTAGTCACTTCAGCTTCTGATTTTACAGTGATTGCGGTTTCTTCTGAAGCAAGCACCGAATCACCGAGACTAATTGAGTTAATTAATAATCTGGTAATTTCCTGGCGATGACCCCGCTTTTTACGCGTTTTCTTTTTCGGTTTCATCTTATACACCAAGACTTTGCGACCTCTGAGATGCCGCAACACCGTTCCTTCTACCTTTGCTCCTGACACAAGCGGCTGACCGATGGTGACTTCGCCGTTGTGCTGCACTAATAATACTGATTCTATAGTAACTTTCTCATCCGGTTCGGCAGAAAGCAGTTCAATGTCGTAAAAGCGACCAGGTTCGACTCTGAGTTGCTTGCCGCCTGTTTCAATAATTGCGTAAGTCATGGAATTGTCCTTGAGGTTGCCGTACAGGTAGCTGGACTCTATGCTCTTGAGAAAGCTTTCCAGCTTTTGTATTGCCTTTACCTGATCCGAGCAGGAATGAGACACACAATCTCTCATTATACTTCAAGGACTCAATCTGTGTCAATATAAATTGTCAATCTTAAACAACACTTTCCAGTGTTTTATCTAGCTATGAGCGCCAACGAGATTTTCGTAAGAAGGTGCAAAAGAAGGTGCAAAAGATGGAACAGATAAAGAGCAAGCTTTCCATCCCGATTTCACCGCTACATTTAATAATCCGCAGGTACCACCACGCTGACCCTCTGGAGTGTAATACCGACAGTACCGACAAACTGAAACACAGGATTTTATGGTTGTCATAACTAGCACTCTTATTAAATAAAAATCTTCTTAACGTAAAAAATGGTTTTATCCCTCATAAGTATGACAACTTTTTCTTGAGAAATGCGTAGAAAATGAGTCATTTTATGGAAAAGTTTGCATTACTAAATATTACTTTATGTATAATTAGAACTAGTAATTTTTACTTAATCAAAGTCAAAATCCTGATCAAAACAAATCCTGATATTTTTACTATTGCTAAAAAAATTATTTGATAGAGAAGCGCAATTTTTATACCGACTTGGTAAAGAACATCCTCAGATTCCCCAATTATTTGCCCATTTCCCAGAAAATGGGGAATTTTATTTGGTTCAGGAATTTGTTGATGGGCATGATTTGACAAAAGAAATTATCTCTGATTCGCCTAAAAGTGAAGGTGAAGTCTTAAAGCTGGTAAAAGAAATCTTAGAAGTTTTAGCATTTGTTCATCAACAAAACGTCATCCACCAGGATATCAAGTTACAGAATTTAATGCGAGACGAAAAGATGAGATGCTCTCGCATAGTACAGAGTTGACCGACTGCTGACGCAGTAGCCTAATAATTGATCTAATGCATCGACCTACAAAAATTAACCTACCCTTTCTTTAACTTTGTCCTAATAGTACAGGGTTAAGCTAAATAACGTGAGTTCGACGGAAGTTAGAGGCTAAAAGCCTTACAGAGCAAGGTTTATGAAATTAAGCATAAAAGCAAATGTCAATCAATCTTGAGAATAAAGTCAAGAATTAACAGAATTCTTAAGTTGCTGACTTTATTCTCAATAAGCTCACAAACTTTTAGAAGTTGCGATTTCCTAAAACCTTTTCTATATAAGTCTTTCAGAGCTTATAGTTCATCAAACTCACGTTAAATAGTTCAAATCGCCCTTTTTCCTCAATCTCGTAAAAAGTCAGGTGTGGATGAGCATTAGCATAGAAATAGAAGAAATTTTGTATCCTTCGTTTCACTAACACAAGGAAATTAGCAGTGCTACCAGACAAGCGCCCTCCTACTGAGCCAACTCAACGTTGGACATTTTCTCAGCTTTTTGGACGAGCAAGACGCAATCCTTTCATGATTTCACTCTGGGTTTTACGCTGGGCTGTTGTAGGAACTGTTTGTGGTTTATTTGCTGGGCTGTACTGGAATATCCTGGAACTGATGATTCACGGACTCCAAAAATTTCAGGGTTTTAGTCTGGTGTGGGTCATGCCATTAGCTGGTTTAGTTATTGGTCTGGTGATTCATTTCCTTGGCAATCCTGGTGAAATCGCCGTCATTGTCGATAATATTCATTTTCGGGGTGGACGGCTGGATGCTCGCAAAAATCCCTCAATGATTCTTGCTTCCCTAGTTAGCATATCGGCTGGCGGTAGCGCCGGACCAGAAGCACCACTCGTACAAGTCACAGGTTCTTTTGGCACTTGGGTAGCTGAGCGTTTAAGACTCCAAGGTGAAGACGTTAGATCTATGAGTTTAGCAGCGATCGCTGCGGGCTTCACTGCTTTATTTGGTTCACCCCTTGGTGGTGCGATGTTCGCTCTAGAAATTTTGCATCACCAGCATATTGTGGAGTACTACGAAGCTCTCATGCCAGCTATTGTGTCGAGTTGCGCTAGTTATCTGGTTTTTGCAGCTATTACACACTTAGGGATTGCACCTACCTGGCATTTTCCTCAGTACCGCCTAGATAGCATTGATGATTTTGCTGTAGCCATCATGTTTGGAATTGTGGGAGTCGTGACAGGATGGATTTTCATGGGCATTTTTCGCGGATGTGACCGAATTTTTGCCTTGATTCCTGGACCAATTTATCTACGCACAACCATCGCGGGAATGGGATTGGGCATTTTAGCAACTCTGTTACCTCTCACCCGTTATTTTGGACATGAGGAGTTGAATGAGGTTGTTAATCAAAGCTTTCCTGTCGTTTTCTTGTTTATGCTTGCCTTATCTAAAATGGCTGCCATCAGCATAACTGTCACTGGTGGATGGCGCGGTGGATTTATCATTCCCCTATTTTTCACTGGTGCTTGTGTCGGTAAAGCTGTAGCAGCCTTCATTCCTGGACTCAATCCCACACTTGCCGTGATTTGTACGATGGCTGCTATCAATGCATCTGTAACGCGTACACCTATCAGTACGACCTTGCTACTCTCAAAATTGACTAATTTTAGTCCTTTGACTCCAATCCTGTTTGCCAGTCTGATTGGATTTTTTCTTGCCCCTAAAGTCCCCTTTATTGCATCTCAACTTAAGTCTGAAAAAGAAGCTGTTATCAGTCATCAGTAGTCAGTTATCAGCCATCTATTAGCAGCTTAATAAACGTTTATTATTCACTGTTTACTACTCACCGCACAACTAGAAAACAGTAATATATGTTAAAATTATATCAGATTATAGCAGTTATTCAGCAATAATTGGGAATAATTTTGCTTTTTTCTCAATATAAAGGCTAAAATTTGCAATTTTTGGAGCATTTTGGGTTATGACAACCTCTCAGGAGAGGATTATCCCTACTGATCTGCGGAATGAAATGTCCCGGTCATATCTGGAATATGCAATGAGCGTCATTGTAGGTCGGGCACTACCAGACGCCAGGGATGGTCTGAAACCTGTGCATCGTCGCATTCTCTACGCAATGCATGAACTCGGGTTGAGTGCCGATCGCCCTTTTCGTAAATGCGCTCGTGTCGTTGGGGAAGTGTTGGGTAAATATCACCCCCACGGTGACACAGCAGTCTATGATGCTTTGGTACGGATGGCGCAGGACTTTTCCATGAGATCTCCGCTGATTGCAGGACATGGAAACTTTGGTTCGGTAGATAACGATCCACCAGCGGCAATGCGATACACAGAATGCCGCTTGGAAGCTTTAACCAGCGATTCTCTTCTACAAGATATCGAATCGGAAACAGTCGATTTCATTGATAACTTCGACGCTTCGCAGCAAGAACCAACTGTCCTACCAGCACGTATTCCGCAGTTGCTGCTCAATGGCTCTTCTGGTATCGCTGTGGGTATGGCAACCAACATACCACCCCATAACTTAGGCGAATTGATTGATGGGTTGGTCGCGCTGATTCAAAATCCAGAAATAACTGATACCCAGTTAATGCAGTATATCCACGGTCCTGACTTTCCTACTGGAGGTCAGATTCTGGGAACTGGGGCAATTAAAGAAGCTTACACGACAGGGCGCGGTTCCATTACTATGCGCGGTGTGGCGACAATTGAAACAATTGAACAGCGTGGACGCCCCGACAGAGACGCAATTATCATCACTGAATTGCCCTACCAAACCAACAAAGCGGCGTTGATAGAAAAAATCGCTGAGTTGGTGAACGAAAAGAGGATAGAGGGAATTGCTGATATCCGGGATGAAAGCGATCGCGATGGGATGCGAATTGTGATCGAACTGAAGCGTGATGCTTACCCTAGAGTCGTACTAAATAACCTCTACAAGCAAACGCCGCTGCAAGCGAACTTTGGGGCAAATATGTTGGCGCTCGTCAATGGCGAACCCCAGATACTCACCCTGAAGGAGTTTTTGCAAGTTTTCTTGGATTTCCGCATTGAAGCTATTACTAGACGCACCCGTTACGAACTGCGGAAAGCCGAAGAACGCGACCACATACTGCAAGGCTTGTTGATTGCCCTAGCGCATTTAGATGAGATTATTAACTTAATTCGCCATGCACCTGATGCACCGACAGCCAAAGGCGAGTTGATGACAACCTACAGACTTTCGGAAGCGCAAGCAGATGCAATATTGCAAATGCAACTGCGGCGTTTAACAGCTCTAGAAGCAGACAAAATCCGCCAGGAACATGAACAATTACAAGCAGTAATTACTGACTTGCAAGATATTTTGGCACGGCGAGAGCGGATTCTAGAAATCATTCAAAACGAAGTCACACAACTCAAAGAGAAACACGCCACACCTCGCCGCACGGTCATTTCACCCCTTGAAGGAGAAATTGATGAGCGTGACCTCATTGCCAATGAAAAAGCTCTCATTTTGCTGACAGAGCAAGGGTACATCAAACGAATGGCAGTGAACACCTTTGAAGCACAAAGCCGTGCAACCAGAGGCAAAGCAGCTGCCAAGATGAAAGAGGATGATGGCGTTGAGCATTTTTTGACTTGCTGCGACCATGACAGCGTTCTATTTTTTAGCCAACGAGGAGTTGTTTACTGCCTAAAAGCGTATCAAATCCCCATTAGTTCCCGTACCAGTCGCGGCACACCCATTGTGCAAATGCTACCTATTCCCAAAGAGGAGAAAATCACTTCAATTGTCCCTGTTGCAGAATTCACCAGTGATGAATATTTGGTCATGCTCACCAAAGGTGGCAATATCAAGAAAACCGAGTTAGCAGCGTTTAGCAGCATTCGTGCTAATGGCTTGATTGCCATTTCCTTGGAAGAAGGCGACCAACTCCGTTGGGTGCGACGCGCCAGAGTCGAAGACAGCATTCTCATTGGTTCCCGTCAAGGCATGGCAATTCACTTTAGATGCACTCACGAACAACTGCGTCCTTTAGGACGGGCGACTCGTGGAGTGAAATCGATGAAATTGCGTAAAGGTGACGTACTAGTAGGAATGGATATTCTCCCCGCTGCCATTCTTGCCACTTTGAATACAGATACAGAGACAGAAGCCGAAATCGAGGAAATCGAACCAGAAGAGATTGAAAATGAAGAGTCTACCGAAGTCCCAAGCAACGGTAGTACGGGACCTTGGGTATTAGTGATTACAATGGGAGGATACGGCAAGCGCGTACCAGTTGCCCAATTTCGCCTGCAAAACCGTGCTGGTCAGGGTCTAAGAGCAACGAAATTCAAAAATCGTAAAATCAAAGACCAGCTGGCAACTTTACATATTGTCAACAGCGACGATGAAATTATGATGGTTACCAGTCGCAGTATTATCATACGTCAGGCGACAAATGCAATTTCCGTCCAATCGCGATCGGCGACAGGAGTACGAGTGCAGCGCCTAGACGAAGACGACGTCATTACGGGAGTGGCAATAGTTCCCCCCGATAGTGGAGATGCAGCGGAAGCAGAGTAGAGGACAAGGGGAATATATCAAAACAACTCTCTGTGTCTTTTTCCGAAACCCAATTATTATCTCCTTAGTTAGTGGAGTTTTGATGGGGTTGACTGTCGCACCCTTTAGTGCATGGTTCTTCGCGTGGTTCTCCCTAGCACCCCTCTGGGTCTTAGTTATTCGTTCTACCCAACGCAAAAACTCATCCTCCCCTGCTTCCTCTGCTCCCCCTGCTCCCCTCCTCCTCCCCATCGCCTGGGGTATCGGATATCACGGTATTGCCTTATCCTGGATTAGCGGGATTCATCCTATGACTTGGATGGGAGTTCCTTGGTTGGCGAGTTTAGCGATCGCTCTTTTTTGTTGGGTATTCATTACTCTCTGGGGAGCTGCATTAGTTGCGAGTTGGGCTACGGGGATGCGAGTGATTTCTCGTTCCATCCAAAATGGATTTATTCGTGTTTTAATTGGCACAGCTTTATGGTGTGGTTTAGAAGCACTTTGGAGTGCTGGTCCTCTGTGGTGGAGTTCTCTTTCTTACACTCAAAGCCCGTATAATATCGTAATTTTACATCTTGGTCAACTCTCTGGATATAGCGCAGTGACAGCGGCTATTGTTGCAGTGAATGGCTTGATAGCGGAAGCTTTGATAAACCGCCAAGACGCAGAGGACGCCAAGAAGATTTCCTCCGCGTCCTTGGCGTCTTGGCGGTTCGTTTATTTATCAACCGCCGCAGCACTATTCATCACTCTTCACCTCATTGGTTTTGATTTATACACCCGTCCTCTTACCCAACCACCAGAAGCCGCCTTAAAAGTGGGGATTGTTCAGGGAAACGTTCCCAACGAAATTAAGCTTTATCCAGAAGGTTTTCGTCGTGCTATTCAAGGCTATACCACTGGATATCTGAAACTGGTAAATAAAGGTGTCGATGCAGTGCTGACTCCAGAAGGCGCTTTGCCTTTTTTTCAGGATGAGATTATGCGTAGTTCTTTGGTAGCAGCAGTGCGGGAAAAAGGTGTGGTTGCGTGGATTGGTGGTTTTTACAAACAGGGAAGCAGTTATACAAATAGTTTGTTTACTATATCAAGTGAGGGTGAGATAAAAAGTCGTTACGGCAAAGCAAAGATGGTTCCTATTGGGGAATATGTTCCGTTTGAGTCTATTTTAGGTAATCTCATCAGCCGTTTATCGCCTTTGGATGAACATCAGGTTCCTGGTTCGCCAAATCAAGTATTTGACACATCTTTTGGTCGCGCTATTGTTGGTATTTGTTATGAATCTGCGTTTTCTGGTCAATTTCGCCGTCAAGCGGCTGCAGGTGGACAATTTATTTTGAGTCCTTCTAATGATGCTCATTACAGTGCAGCTATGCCAGCTCAGCACCATGCACAGGATATCATGCGGGCAATTGAAACTGATAGATGGGCAGTGCGGGCAACCAATACAGGATATTCAGCTTTTGTCAATCCCCATGGTAAAACACTATGGATATCGGGACATAATACCTATGAAGTGCATGCAGAAACAATTTATCGACGGCAAACTCAGACTTTGTATGTGCGTTGGGGTGATTGGTTGACACCATTGTTGTTGGTACTGGGTGGGTTAGCATGGTGTCTTATGATTCGTTATGCTAGAGTGTGAACTGTAATTTTTGCTCGTCGTGTCCTCAGCTACTTTGGTCTTTGAAATTATATCCAACAAGTTAAGTCCATAACTTTTAGTGCTCACATCAATTGTTAGGCTATTGCGTCAGCAGTAGGTCAACTCAAGAGTGGCGAGGACAAGGAAGCCTATCTTAACAAACAATACTCAATACTTGGGGAGACTAAGGAGAACACAAGATGAAACAGAAGTTTCACTCAACGCTGCCTGAGGAAGAACAAAGTGATGATACCATAAAACCAAACCTTTCTCAGTCAGAATCCCCGAATCTTTCAAGAATTAAGAAGCTCAGCAAGTATCGAGTAGGATCTAGGTGGATAGCGACATCAACGGGAGTGGTGTTGTTTGGAATTGGTGGATGGGCTGGTTACTATTATTTATTGAATCACCGAGTGTCCCCTGTAGCAGTGAGTTTAATTTCAGTTCAACGTGGTAATGTTGAAGTTACAGTCACTGAGGCAGGTACTGTTGAGTTAGGCGGACAGCAGACCCTGAAAGCTCCACGAGATGTCACAGTAGAGCAGGTTCTGGTCAAAGAAGGACAGCAAGTGCGCTCAGGGCAAACTTTACTAGTGCTGCGCGATCGCCAAGTTCAAAAGGAATTTCAAGAACAACTCCTGGAAAACAAAAAGAATAAAGAAACTTTAGCTCGTCGTCAACAGGTCGTCGCGGAGAAAAAACAAAAGTTTAAAGAGACGCAAAAGCGATTCCAGAAGTCCCAAAAAGCATTTGCGCGAAGTCTTCTCCCTGAGTTTGAAAGGTTGAAAAATGCTCAGAGGCGGCTGAAGATATCTCAGGAATTGTTGCAGCAGGGAGTCATTTCTGATAGAGATTTACAAACCAACGAAGAGAATCTGACTAATGCTCGTATAGCACTCAAGAATGCAGAAGATAAGTTAGAGACTGATCGCGATAAAGTAGATGAAGCTCGTGCAGCAGTGAAGGATGCAGAATCAGAACAACACAAGGCAGCATTCGATGTGCGACGAGGTGACCAAAAGTTACGGGAGCTTCAGCAACAATTGAGCGATCGCGCCCTGAAAGCACCAACTGATGGTATTGTGCTTAAGCTAGAAGTCAATCCAGGCAATGGAGTCAAGACAGAAAGTAAACTGCTGACTTTGGGAAACTCTACAAAAGAAATTGTGCGACTGAAACTAACCACACTCAACGCTGCTAAAGTGCGTATCAATCAAGTTGCTCGTGTAAGCACAATTGGTCCCAACCCCAAAGTGTTCATTGGTAAAGTGATTAACCTCTCTCCCCAAGCAACCACTTCAACATCCAGTGACGAACCAGGCTTATCCTTGGGTACGGGTTCATCTTCCGGTAATCAGGCAAAAGTGGATGCAAGAGTTCTACTCGACAAGCCCAGCAAGAAGCTCATTCCAGGTAGTCAAGTCAGTGTTGAGGTGATTCAACAGCAACGCCAGAACGTGTTAACAATTCCTCTAGAAGTCCTACAAACAGGGGAGCGACCCTTTGTCTGGGTTAAGGATGAAAAAGCTAGAGCACAAAAACGCGAAGTTACCTTGGGTTTACAAGGTTTGACCACAGTAGAGGTCAAGTCTGGTTTACGCGAAGGCGACCAAGTTGTCCAGGTTCCGCCTACCCAAATCATTACTCCCAACGCTCCTTTACAGGAAGGAGTACCAAGTTTATCAAATCTTGGAGACAAAAAAGCACAATAGTTTCTAACCGCCGATTTAATGTTAAGCGAATGGAATTCGCGGCTACACAAACATAGACGCCGGAGGCGGCTACTCTTACGAGTTCTCCGAAGGAGTACCCGGAGGGTAGCCCACCTCCGTGCGGCTCATGAAAATCAAGCTTTTTGTAACCCGCGCAGGCGGGTTTTGTCTGTGTAGATGCGGTTTCTAACCGCCGATTTAATGTTAAGTTGACTGGTTTTCCTAATGCGTAAATTTTGAATTTTGAATGACTTATGGGCATCTCTATTCCTGATCTGCTTTCCCTAACTTGGAAATCGCTTCATAGCAATCTAGTGCGCTCTGGATTGACAACACTAGGAGTGTTTATGGGAGTCGCAGCGATTAGCGCCACATTGAATATTGCTGACATTACCAATGCTCAGATTGAAACCAAACTAGCCGAGCGAGACAAACCCTACCTCACACCTTACTTAATTGGTGAAAATGGGTTTGAGATTGACAATGAACTGAAGCCGGACGATGAAGTTACCCTCAAACGTAGTGTTGCAATCATTCGTGAAATCAGTTCCGTAAGTTCAATTTATAGTGCTCGTTCTGTGCAATATGAGAACAACGAGGCAAAAGATGTGCGTACCTACGGTGTGTCTCAAAATTATATCAGCACGACTGGACGCAAAATTTTACAAGGACGGTTTTTTAAAACTGTTGACTTTGAGCAATATCGTCCCGTAGCAATTATTGATCAAAAATTGGCAGCAACTTTATTCCGAAAACAGTCTCCTCTCAACCAAGCAATCTTTCTCGCAAATACCCGTCTTACCGTAATTGGAGTTGTGGAAACAAAATCGAATGGTCAAGAATTTGGGGAAAAATCTAGTACTCTGTGGTTACCTTCCACCTTTGCACGTGCTTTGGCAGGCAGTTTTCAGTTTAACACTCTCCAGATTAGTCCTTATCGACTCCAAGACATGCCACAGTTGAAAGAAAAAGTCAAACAGGTGTTATCACAGCGTTATCCCAAAACAGTAGTGGAAACGTTTGATAACGCAGCAGATTTGCTGAAAGAACGAGAACTTCAGAAATCTGCTACGCAAGCACTCGCTCTTGTGGGAGTTGTTGCTCTCCTGATTAGTGGTGTAGGTATTGCTAACATTACGATCGCTTCTGTTTTGGAACGCATCGAAGAAATTGGTATTCGACGAGCAATTGGAGCAACCCAATTTGAGGTGATGATGCAATTCGTCTTGGAAGCGCTGCTGTTGAGCATTGTCGGTGGAACTTTGGCGATTGTCAGCGTGCATGGTTTAACCCAGACAGCAACCACAGTTATCATCCAAGCCCCTTATGAGTTTTCTTGGCGTAGTACTGCTTTGTCAATGGGAGCTGCGATCGCAGTAGGGGTGGGTTCTAGTTTTTTACCAGCATTGAAAGCTACTAAGGTTGATATCATTGCTGCATTGCGAAGTGATTAAAGCGGCTATTTATCATTCTCTATGAACCCCACCCCCGTAAAGCTACGCTACCCTGCACCGAATGCCTGCGGCAAACACGTCCCCTCCCTCGCGCAGAGGCGCAGAGACGCAAAGAAGAGCGCGGAAGAAAATAAGATATGGGCTAAAACCGCGTGATTTGATTGGCAAACACTTCAACTTCTGTACCCACTGGTAAATACCAAATGTTACTTTTTGTAATCAGTTCGTTGATTGCTTGATTGTTGCGGCTGGTAAGTGCTTGTGTGAGGGGATTCATACCGCCTTCTAAAATTGCAGCAGGGATGTTTCTTTGTTGTTTGGTTTCGCTAAGAGAGGGACAGTAAGGAAAATTAGTACCATTAGGATTCTTATTAAGATACTCCTTATAATTATCCAGACACGCCTCATCCCTTTTAATCTTTGTCTCAGGAAGGTTAAGTACCTGTCCTACTTTCCCAATACCCCCCAAGCCGAATATTAATGTATCCATACCTGCTATCTTTCCAGATTTTTCAGGATATTTCCTAGCAAGTAATGGTCTTCCTCCACGTGCGCGAACTTTCAATGCGCTCTGAGGTAGGCGAATTTCTGTGAGTTTGCTTTTATTTTGAGACACAACTGAAACGACAGAAAGCTCTACACTTCCGCTTTCATTAATTTGCTGAATTTGAGCTAATAACTCAGTATTTGCGGGTAGTGCAATCTTTCCATCGATAGATTTTAATGGTTCCTTCAAACGCACGACAAATTGATTGTCATTTTTCTTATTATTGTTACTATTATTACCACTATTATTATTAATCCCTGCCTTACTTGCTTCCCCAGATATAGCAGTTACTAACACAGCTTTGGCGCTAGTTCCCACTGCAACTGATGTACTACTATGCTGAATAGTCTGGTTAAGGGCTGATGGTGTTCTCTGAGGATTAGTTGCTGTGTTTCTCGTTCTTGGAACAGGTAGGATTTCTTGTTCACTTGGTTCAGAGTCAGAATCAGCAGGGGAACTTGCGACTCTTGGTAAGTTTGGTGTTGGAGTGGGGGTGGGTGTTGGTGCTATTGATAAAGAGAATGGAATTTGTGCAAAATCCTGTGGGGTTAATTCTGGAGTTGATAAATCAAATGATGGAGATACTGAAGGTTTAGCTGTTGGTTGAGGAATCTGAGTAGGCTGAGTAGGAGTTGGTTTTGCTTGTGCGACAGGTTGAGGAACTCTAACGATTCGTTCGACAACACGAGGTACATAAACAGTTCGTTCTGGTGTCGGTACTCTTTGGACAACCACTCGCGTTACAGGTTGTGGTTGAGTTCTTGGTTGCGCTGGAGTTGGTTGCGCTGGAGTTTGATTTGGTCGTACAGTTTTCAACTGAAGCTGTGCTAATTTCACAGCCTTTGCTTGTTCAGCTAATGCCAGTTTTGTTTTGAGTATCTCAATTTCTTGTTCTGGTTTTAATTGCTCTATTTTGTCAGGCTCTGTCTTACGCGTTACCTGTGGAAAATCCTTTCGCGGCTGTTTGTTTGTTCCACTCATAAGTTGAGAGAGAAACGCACCAGCTACCAGAACCACACCTAGGGTAGCAGCACCCACCACACCAACCTTGGCAAAAGGGTTAGATGACAGTGGTTGTTTTGTTTTCAGTGAGGATGGAGAAGGTGGTGCTGGTGCTTCGTCATCACGACGACTAGTAGTTTCTGTAGTCTCTAAAGCACTACTTTCTCTGTAAGATGGGTTTTTGGAAATTTCTTCTTCTAAACCAACTAAATTTGCCATCCGTTGATGCCAATCTGATGGTTGTACTTCGTGTAAATGATGAACTTTTGATTCCGGATCTGAATTTTTATTCAGATTATTATGATTATGTGAATTATTAGACTTTGGTAGCTTATTCATTAGTGTCTTTCCTTTATTTTTCTAGCAATAATCTTGTTATGAACAACTTTTTTCTTTAATATCGCAAATATTAGCAATTTCTAACCTTGCTTCGTTGAGACGATAAATAGCAGTGTGGAAAGGATTTTGTACATTTGGAATAGAAATAGCTTGTGTATCTAAAGCTCGAATCAAGATTTTTTTATTAAAAGGAGTTGCTTCTCCAACTTTGTTATTATAACCAGCAAAAATCAAACGATTAGCAACGATTTCTAATTGCCATTGACCATCAGCTATTTTTTCTGGTTGAGAAATTCTGCGGACTAACAATACACTTTCCGCATTTCTTCCCCCATTGGCTAAAACATTTTTAGGAATTCCCTGTGTCATTTCCACTTCAAATTTTCGCCTCACATCACCAGATAAAAGTTCTGAAGTTGCTTGCCAAATTGTTTGAGGTGGCTGTTTTTCTGACCAAGTAAACATCAAGGTCATTGTTTCACCAACAAAACGCCGAATCGTTTCTGGATTGCGTTCTAAATTTTCTTGAGAGTCTACTGTTATAGCACGACCATTAACAAGTTGCACTAAACTTTGTGGTAAATTACTACTCAATCTTTTCAACATGGACTGATGAAACATCAGCAACAATATAGTTAAAACATGCAACCCAAATGTCGCTACAACGAACACAGGAAGAATATTTGTTCTCTTATTTTTTTGATTAAATAGCATTATCTTATTCTAATTAGTCATCATGAACTGCGTACACTCTTACAGCAGAATAGAGGCGTCAGTCGTCAGGAGTCAGAAGTAAAAAGGGCTTTCTGTCTAGCTTTTAGACCTCAGCATTGTACTTCATTTACTTGCAATGTGCTGTAAGAATGAAAAATTTTCTCCCATTGCCCATTGCCCATTGCCCATTGCCCATTGCCCATTGCCCATTGCCCATTGCCCATTCACTTACCTATTTTGTAAAACTGCCAGAATTAGAAGTATCTCCACAGCGTTTTAACTGACTTCCAGGTGAAGAATCATAGCCATCGGTTAGACATAAATCACTCACTTCGTAAATTTCTAACTTTTGGGCGCGGACACTATAGATAGCCTTCTGTAATGGAGTTAGACTGTTTGATAGAGGATGTCCAAAAGAATCGACTGCTCGTACTAAAAAATCCTTATTAAAAGGAGTTAAGAGCTTTTTCTTGTCAGTACTTCTCACTTGCACAATATTAGCAACCATACCAACTCGCCATCGACCTGGTGCAATTTTTTCAGGAGGATAAACCCGCTGAATAACTAACTGTGCTGTTAACGCTTGATTACTGTTTTTCGCAAAAATTTCTGGCGGCGTTATATCCGCAATTAGTCCTAAGAAACCTTGGCGAAAATCTTCTGAAAGTGCAAAACTCGCCACCCAACTACTTGTAGAAACTTTTTTCGTTAAACCTTGTAGGGTATTAACAGGTATCCCTATATCAGGCTTAGGATTGGTTGCGTCTTCAATGGTTGCTGGTGGGAGTGTTCCAGACCAGTTGAACATAGCCGCCATTGTTTTAGCAACAAACTGACGAATAGCTTCCGGTTCTCGTTCAAGAGTGTCGGCTTCAGGTATTGCTCTCCCATCAACAAGTTGTACAAATGTGAGAGGTTTTTTGTGAATCAACTCATAAATGCGTAAGCCTTCAAATAATAAGAAAATGATTGCCAAGAAATGCAGACTGAAAGTAAAAACAGTAAATATCGTTAAAAGATTAACAGAGGACTTTCTTTCTTGTAGTAGCTTGGTCATACTTCCAGTCACCCCCTCATAAGCAATTCAAAATTCTATCCGGAAGAAAACCAGTGCTCGTAATTAGTTTAGCTTTTAGCAGTATACACTTTTAATGGGTGTATTCCAATACATGCAAAAGTATTCGTCATTGCGCTGAGATCTTGCACCAGTCTCAACAAGCGCCTAGTACCGCTCTTGCGTTCGTCAAAAGTCAAAAGTCACGCATTCAAAAGAATTGTATTTTGGGCTTTTGTGCTGTTTTGAATGGTAGTTTTATTAGATCTCTTGCAAAAGTGAGATTTTATGAGGTTCTGTTCACCCCTGTTAAGAGTTCCCGACTTCTGCAAGAAGTCTATTCATGTAGAAAACGGCTGTAATGTGCGATTGGCTTTGCCACTGCCCCTTGCGCAATCGCTTATTTTGAATTTCGACTTTTCTAAACTCTTTCTTGTACCCATACAGCAGTATTGCTGATAGCACTGAAAACAGCAAACCCCCCAGCAGCAGCCAAAACTAAAGACATAATCGGTGCCAAAATTCCTAACAAAATCATAAACCACATTAAGTCCGGATCTGCACTAGCATTTTGCGCTGGACCATTCACAATGACTGCGGCTGATATCACAGCAACAATATTGAAAGAAATCTTGGCGATACCAACAGAAAATAATCCCGTCAGCCATGCAAAAATAGGTTTACCAGCCACAGGCAGCAAAGACCCTCCTACTGCTAGAGGTCCTAAAACTGCTATAAGTAGCATTGTCACTTCTATTAAATTTTGAAAAGCAGACTGTAAAGAAACTAAAATATTTTTGATAACAGTTTGAGCCGTGGAACCCAGCAAAGAGTTAAAAGCAAATTCCGATGCATTACCAGTGGTCAGTATTATCTGATTAACTTTGTTCTCAAGTCTATCTATCCAAGGTTGTATACCGTATATATCCCTGTACTCTTGCAAGAGGACATCTATTTTTTCCTTGGATTTAATGAAACAATTAACTTGTTGTTGTCCAGTGAAGGACTGACAAGGACGCAGTAAACCACCAACAACTTCTTCAGCAACACTCATATTCAGTGCTTGTTGATAAGTTTTATTCGTATCCGCGACTTCTACAACTTGCTGATTAACTGTGTTGACAAATTCTCGTAATCCCAGTGTTAAATTAGAGAGTAGAGTGCCATTACCAGGATTCGCTAATAACATCACCACTAGAAAGGGCCAAATCATAGCAGATACAGGACGAGAATATTCATTAGCAAGGACATCTCTAAGCCATTGCGCCATGAAAAAAAGCAAAGTTCCTACAGCAAAGAAAATACCCAGCTTTGTCAGCGCACCATATAAATTCTCGTTAGTGTTATTTTGCAACAAATCAATCCACTGCTTATCCCAACCCTCAGCAATACTTTGTGCAGTCACGACACCATTTGTCAAAACATCATTGGTGTCAAGTTGAGAGAAAATGTACAAACTAGAAAACCACATTTTTTTACCATCACTTTATCTTGACTCTTTTTATGGCACTGTTAAGGGAGAAGGGATATTTTCCAAGGAAGGGGGGTTGTTTTCTGAGGAAGGAGGATTACTTTCTGGAGAAGGAGAATTGCTTTCTGGGGAAAGAGGATTGTTTTCTAATGAAGAAGGATTATTTTCCAGAGAAGGAGAGTTACTGCTTTTTCTAAACAAATCAGCTTGAGAAGTGACTCGCAAAAGTCGTGCGACTTCTGCTGAAGTACCGACTCTTCTAGCACGATTCACCTCATTCATTTGCTGAGAGATATCTGCTAAATTCAAGTTGGAATATTGGATATCATTACGCAATTGGATTGTATTTCCGAGATTTTCCCCCATTATCTTGGATTGGTCTGCTTGAAGCCTGAAATTTTGAGATAACAGGTTTAATAAGCTTTTCGTTACCTGACAAGCGCTGTCTGTACCCCCTGATGGACCAGTGTTAACGCATTGGTTTCCTAGTACGCTGTTCTTTTCCTTCTCAGCTTCTTGAGTTAATTCATTGACTCTTTCAACAATTTTCTGAGTATCCTCCAACTTACCTTTTAACCGACTTTGCCCCTCTCTCCCAAAAACACCTTCAACTGCACCACGAGTAATATAGCGATTAATTTCACCACTCACCGTAGTACCGTATAACGCCGGATTATTCTCAAACTTATCCGAAACAGAGTATAGAACAATCTGCTCACGAGTAGATCTAGCAGCAGCATTCGGATTAGGAATCTTGAGATCCTCCGATGAACTTGTCAGCGCTGACTGCGCCTGTAATTCAACAGGGTTAAAACTCTCAGAAATATTGTTGCTAAGATAATTTCTTAAATCACTCGCATAATATTGAAAATCAGTCCAAACAGTTCCCAACTCTGCCATGGCTGGTAAAGTTCCTAAAAATGCCACAGCAAAAAAAGAAGTCATGACGATTTGAGATTTACCAATTTTGAACATAATCATTCCTTTTGCGCTCTTCTTTGCGCCTCTGCGTCTCTGCGCGAAAAAAAAATTCTCTTATTCATGTGTCTAAAATTCTTTTTTATTCTACCCCCTTACATTAATGACCACGAATCGAACCTATCAACTGACGTGCAAAATGAGAAACCGCCTCAAACTTATCACCATGTCGTTCCATAGCTAAATTACGTGCAGCTTGCTCATCAGGATTATTTGCAACAACAGCCAACTGTTCATACCCCGGATAATATCGACAGTAAGTATAAACACCATTATCATCAAGCAGCCATTGACTATAAATATCTTCCTTCCTCGGAAAAAAGCTTTCTGACGCATTACGTCCAATAATTTCGCGAGGATATTTCAAAATATCGACAAAACTATCAACAGCAACAGGTTGAATACGACCAATTAATCTTGTTGATAGGTTTTGCAGAATTTTAGAAGCAGCTTTAGATCTAGCGATCGTATCGGGGTCTTGGGCTGATAAAATAACCCTTACCCCCGCTTTAGCTCCGTTAGCGCAAAGCCTCCCCACCAAATCCGAAATTTGGTCAAACTCAAAGAGAATTGGCGCTTCATCGATAAAGAATATCGAGGCTGGACTACTCAAAGCACGTCGCAGTGCTGCAGAATAAGCACTCAGAGACAGTAATGCTGCATCTTCGTCATCAGATAAATTTCTTAATGCAAAAACTAACAACTGAGCATCAGTTGGAAAACTAGAAGGTGCAGAAACAGCTTGTCCGACTCGACTTTCTACCCAGAAGCGCAAACGCAAATTGATGACTTCGAGTGCATCATCAATTCTGTCACCCATAGTATGCAGGTTAAGATGATCCCGCGAACAGAAGATGAGAAAATCTTTTAAAGTAGGAGTTTTTTGCCATGCTTCACTACCAAATCCTCCTGATATGGCTGCGTGGTATCGCTTTTGAATACCCTCGTCACCAAAGAAGGTGTTTAAGGCTAAATTAAGAAGCGATCGCACGGTTTGCGTCAGCAGCTGATTACTGGTTGATGAACCCAGTACCATTGTCATCAACGCGGACTCAAGAAATGCAACATAATCTTGAAAGCGTTCTCGTTGTTCTTCTTCATCCAAGAACCGCAAGTCTGGTTGTTCAAATAAATTATTGGATTGTTTGGAAATATCAAAATAAGCTCCTTTCTCTCCGACAAATGCTGTATAGTCAGTGAAAGTAGACGTCCCATCTGGTTTCGGAAAGTCCAGCGCTACCACAGGCATATTATGTGCTAAAGCCTGGGTTAAAATTCCCGACACCAAGACTGATTTACCAGCTCGAGTTGTAGCAAACAATGCTAAATTCTTGTGTTGGTTAAATAAATCTAAATGAACTGGTGTTCCTCCTTCGTCAGCAATCAACTCAAAGCCTGTGCGATCGCCTGCTCGTGTTGTCACCAAAGGTATCAATCCCCACACTTCATTTGTCAGATACAATTGACGACGGTTAAAGGGTTTCGCTAACAAAATTTCCCAAACAATAGGCAAAGTTTGCAACCAAATTCTCCAGGCATATTCAGTTTCTCTAATAACTTGCGCCGGACGTTGAAAACAGTTTTCTATATACCTGCACGCCTCATCTAATCTTTCCACGCTTGGGCGATGCACCAAGATTGCGATTCCCGTATAAATTGGCAACGCGCCTTCATAAATTTGTTCTTGCGCTGCGACAGATTTTTTCAGTTTTAACTGTGCAGTAACATCAATGGTATTACCTTTTTCTTGCGCTAACTTTGTTGTCACATTCGACTGCTTGAGCACTCGCTGTAAAGTTGTTTTGACTATAGTGGGATTCGCCGCCGTTAACTGACAAAAAATTTCAGTGTCTACAATTTCATCCCTAGCAATGAGTCCCCACAAATAACGCAGTTGCGATGCTTTATTCTGCCACCCTCCTGGTTTTTCTAGAAATGACATCACACCAACATAGCGATTTTTAATATTCACCCATTGACGGTCAGCGACGGGTATACTTGACTCCATCAACAATGTGGTGCTATGAACATTTTCTAGTAATAATTTGCAGCTAGATAAATCAGAAGAAATTTCTTCGTGCAGTCCATTCTCATCTAAAACCAGCAGTTGGGGAATGTTTATCGGTTCGGTAGTATTAAATCGTCGCCAAGCTTCCTGCCATAGTTCTTGTGCAGTCAAGGCTTTGATATCTAAACCCCATTTGTTAGATAAAATTTGTTCCCAACGTCGAAACCCTTCAGTATAAGCATTAGAAATCAGAGTTTCTATTCGTTGGTTTTCCCTTTCTGCTGCTTCACCTTTAAACGATAACCACCAAGATTCAGCTCTTGCCAAAAATTTCTCAATCCAATCATCAGCAGCGGAAGCATCCGGTTCTATGGTGTACGTCACATACACGCGCAGAAATTTTGGCTTTCGGATACCAGCGCGAGTGAGTTGCTGTGTTCTGGCTCTTTCAGAAGTCAGCAAGTACTGTATACTAGGCGAGGAAGTATGCTGTATAAGAGATGCAAGTTCTTGTTGCCGTTTTTTATCTGAAGAAAAAGATCCCAAGTGAAAAGTGACTCTTTCCTCTGGTGGGATATCTTTTAAACCAGCTTCTATATTGTTACAAATTGTATCTATTTGCTCGGTTCTTAAAGTCGTATGAATGCCTTTGCATTCAAATCCAAAAACAAAACAAAATCTATCTCTCTGGCTACCTTTAGTCAGAATATAAGCACCAATATCTCTGCCATCAAGTGCAATACGCAGCATGGTGGCGAGATTTAAAGCATCTTCAAAAGGTGCTAACCTACTTTCTTGACCTGCGATGCCTACGCTTTGTTTTCCGATTTTTTCTTTCATAGTGGAATTCTAGAAAACTTTTATAACGAGCGGTGCCTCTTGTCCAGGTTGGAACACCTATAAATTTGCTCAAAAAACGCCAACTTCTACCACCTGTTAATATCCACCAAGTTGCTATTCCCCACCCAGCAATTAAGACTGTCCACAACCATTTCTGCCATTCATTTGAGAATGCACCTCCAAAGAAGCCATTCACAATCATGTAGGAAAGTAGGGCTATAATCGTCCAAGGAAAGATTTGATCAGCAGGAATTGGTCCTAAAGAAGGTTGGGTTCCCAAAATTTGGTTGACAGGTCGAAATTCTTTGTCTCGCTCATCAGTCATAACAATTTCCCAGCTTAACCATTATTACCAACGATGAAACTCGTCAACACATCAGCAACGGTAACAGCAATGACGACCAACAAGGGTGTTCTAGCAACAACTTGCCAATCTTCATCTTTGCGAACGGCGTTAATCACGCCGATAAGGGCAACAGCGATGTAGAGTAAGTAAAGTGCCCGTAAAACATTAAACACTAAACTCACTGCAGCGGCGGCACCTCCTTGTTGGGAACCTTGGGTTAAATTGTTTTTGAAAAAGGTTTCCGCTTTGCCAAAAAATTGAGCTACTGCTGGGTCAGTAAAGTAGTCTATCCAAAAGAAACTGAGTATTGCTGATAATGCGAGAGTTTGGAGTAAAATGAGCCAATATTTAGGTAAACCTACGAATTGTCCTATTTGCTGAATAACAGCTACTGCTACACTGCCCACAATCAAGCAAAATAGCAGAGTAGGGCAATTGGTGCAAATAACAGTTAAGAAGACAGCACAAGCCAGCAACAATGGCACAGATGCCAACAAATAAGTGAATAAGTATTTTCGTTGATACCGTGCTTCCCGCTGAGTATATCTTAGAGGCATAAACTAAATTTCCTAACTTCTTTAACAGAAACGACTTGCAGATAATAGTTCATCTATAACTCTTTTTTGATAATGTATCATTACAATCTTAGGAATAGCTTGGTCTTGCCATTATTCATTGCATTTCTACACTATCCAGTGTAAGATTATACATGATAAAAAGTAAATGATCAATGGATAATATAACACACCTAAGAAGAATCTTGTGTTGATGGATACGAATTTCCCTTCTCAAGCTAGTATAAGATAACAAATAAAGTTTAAAATATACAGCGTTCATAAATAGAATATGAACATTGTTTTTGTAGAGATGTTACATGTAATATCTCTATTACAGCGTGCGGCTGAATCACAAACTATTTGTGATTGCTGTAGTAGAAAACTACCAAGAGCTTTTATAAATTTACTTGTCATTTCATAGAAAAATATTTTTGCTAATTAAGAACAATAAAAACTACTCTTATTAGCTGGAAAAGTAAGAAAAGTTAAGTGAAATTTCTCTGTCTTATCTGTACGAACCTACTAAAGGTGAGTCACTGCAAACAACTCTTGGCTACGCCTGAAGCAATCCGCTAGCCACCTTGTGCAAAGAAGATGATATCAAAAAAAACAGGGTATTCCAGTATATCATCAAATCATCAACACCTTTCATGCATTCTGGTGAAATTTATGAAAAATTATTCTTGACGTTAAAAAAATCAAAAGAACACTGTTATTAATTATAAGATTACCTTATCTTAACTTAGACGTCATAGGATTTTCAGCTGTACCCATATTTTGACGAATTTCGTTCTAAGGTTTTTTGAAGCGAACTTCGTATTCACACCAATTATTTTTTATTAATTGTCTAGGCGAGAAAAATGAAATCTTCGCCTAGGGTTTTGTTGGGAATGATTAGGGCTTTTTTGTCATCCGTTTGTCTTATAAAACAACTTCTATAAGAAGTAGAGACTAAACTCAAAAGGGAAATTTTATGTCTAAGTTGAGTCGCAGACAAGTACTTATCTTCTTTGCTGGCGCTGCTGGTGCTATAGTAGCAGATCAAGTTTTAGGTAGTACTGTCGATGCAAGAGAAGCAAAATTTGCACGTCTAAGTTTTACACCCGTACGCTTACCACATCCTCTGCCAATCTACAAGCAACAGAAGAACTACCTGCCTACCGAAATTGGACAGGGAAAAACTTTTGATGCTTCACCTGATGTGAAGTTAGCCAGTTACAACGTCCTTGATGATGTTGTGGTGCCTCCAGAATTCGAGCGGTACGTTATTGTTGGTTGGGGCGATCGCGTTTTCCCAAACCCCGAAGATTATTTCGGCTACAACAACGACTACACAGGCTTTGTGCCTATTGATCAGCACAGTCTCAACGATGGCTATCTCTGGGTAAATCACGAATACATTTCTTATCCTTTTTCTGAGCTTGCCCCTGCTACTCCCACAGATCTAACTGGCTTCCCGACGACTTACCCACTGGTCATTGGCGGCGAGTTACCGAACGACAAAACCAGCATTGAACTGCTGGGCGAATTCTTGTATAACCTGGGCGGTTCAGTCGTGCGGATTGCCAGGGCAAATCGGAATGAAAACTACACTGTTGTTCATGATGCCAATAACAGACGCATTCATGGGCTGTCGGGTTTAGCTATCAACCGCGATCGCAGTGACGATTATAAAAACATCACCTCTTGGGGTAGCAAGAGCTATCAGCAGGGCGATGAAAACTATTTGATTGGCACTGGACCTGCTGCCACAAGCGTATTTAACATCAGTAGTGATGGTTTGGGTAATCGTATCATTGGCACTGCCTACAACTGCTCTGGCGGAACCAGTCCTTGGGGAACCATTGTGTCTGGGGAAGAAAACTTCCAGGGAAGTAGTAGCTCTTTTGTCGGCGTCACTGAATCCGTCAAACTAAATGGAACTCAAACGGGCTACACAGCTGGTACCACTGGAGAAAAGTTCGGATTAGTTGGGGAAAAATACGGTTGGATGGTAGAAATTAACCCCGCAGATCCAAACTTCCGTCCCCGTAAACACACTGCATTAGGACGATTTCGCCACGAAAACATCGCGATTCGTGCTGAGGCAGGTAGTAAATTAGTCGTTTATATGGGTGACGATCGCCGGGGGGGTCACACCTGGAAATTTGTAAGTAACGGAACAGTTGTCAACCCCAACAACAAGAACAACAGTAAATTGTTTGAAGATGGCACTCTATATGTTGCCGTATATAATGCTGACGGGACAGGACGTTGGCTGCCTTTAACCTTACAGACGCCCACAAATCCTAACCGTCCTTCTGTATTATCTTCCGTTGAAGCGGCGGCACGCGGTACCATCTCTAACAATGGGAATACCCGTTTCCCTAAACTTCCCGACGGAGGCGCGAACATCGTTACCGTAGCCAATGAAGCGACTGAGTTACCTCAGTACGAAGGGAAAACATTAGGTGAGTTCTATCCGAATCAAGGAGCATTGCTGTCTGATGCATTCCAAGCGGCGAATTTAGCAGGGGGTACGCCCACAGCTCGCCCAGAGGATATTGAAATTCATCCGTACACAAAGGAAGTGTTCATTTCCTACACAGACGCAGCACCCAGCAGCGATGGCTATGCAGACTCTCGCATTTTTGTTGTTTCTAAGTACAGTAGTAATGTCAATGCAACGCAGCATTTTGGCGGACTCTATAAGATTATTGAAGACAGTCAAGATGGTACCGGAACGACATTTCGTTGGCAAAGGTTTGCTCAAGGCGGAGAAGCTGGGGCTGAACTGGGTGCCGGATTTGCCCTGAGTGACAACTTAGTGTTTGACAATCAGGGGAATCTTTGGGTGGTGATTGATATTCCCAACGAGGCTTACAACGGATTTAATAGTGGTGCGGCTGGCACTCCCAACGTCGTTGACCACACGCAAACTGGGAACGTGACAACTCTGCTGGGTGCCTTTGGCAATAGTTGGATGTTCTTCATTCCCACACGGGGACCAAACGCCGGAAATGTGATTCCGTTTGGACATGGTCCGATGCGCTGTGAATTTACCGGTCCGACGTTTGTAGGCGACACGCTCATTGTCTCTGTACAGCATCCCGGTGAAGATTGTCCCATCAATGATGGTACAACCTTCAGTCGAGACATTGAACTTCTAGATTTAGATGGCAGTCTGTTTATGCAGAAACGCACGATTCCACGTGGTAGTAGCTGGCCCAGCAACATCCCTACTGCTGATGGTGGTAGCAGTCAAGCAACAGGTATACCGCGTCCAGCAGTCATTGGTATTCGCCGTAAGAATTCTAAGGGCAGATTTATCTAATTATTAATATAAGCAAATGTGTTCGCTCGACACCTTCTTTTGCTTGACGGTATCGTATCTCCAATTCATCCAGGCTAAGATGCTCCTCGATTTTGATTCGTTTCGGCATTGCGATCAGCAATGCTTGTGCCCCTTGGGCAATCGCTCTTTGACTGCACTCTTCTTCTATATTATGGTTGATTGTCAGGACATAATATTACCCGTTTATTTTCCGCTTAGTCTAGTTAAGACATAGAGAGACAAAATTTGTCATTTCATTCCTCTGGTAATTCCCCGAATCGCTCTTTATAACGAGCTAGCAAGGATTCGAGTTTAGAAGTGCGTTGGCGTTCTTGTTCTGCTTGTTTCTCTGCTTCTTTCAGCGCCTCTGCTAACTCATCCGGAACTAACAATTTCTGCCCATTATCTAAGCGGTAAAAGCCAATCAGTTTTCCTTCTACTGCTAGACGGAGTTGCAAGGATTCGCTTTGATAATCGGTGATGGACTCATAACTATCTCCCTGAAGTCGATATCCTTGCAACTTTTCCTTAATCCACTCTCCTTTAGGGTCAAATAACCAATATTCCTGTACTTCTAATGCTTCATACAGGTTTTTCTTGGTATTTTTGTCCTCATCCTGAGTACTTTTCGATGTGATTTCAAAAATGACTTTTGGTACTTGTTTTTCTTCCCAAATTTTGTAATGATCTCGTCCACCTGGCTCTACGTCATAGATGACCATGACATCAGGAGCAACGCGCAACTTTGGAAAACCCTCGGCATAATACAAGAATTGGTTTGCTAGAACTGTAGCTTGACGATTAAGTAAATACTGTCTGAGAACTTCTAAAGTGATTAATATGACGTAAAGATGATCGTATGTTTCTGCCACAGGTTCTTTATCGCTGCTTGGGTAAATAACTCCAGATTTAGAGGGGGTAGGGACAACAGCAGTCATGGTTGCACTTCCTTAGTGTTATTTTTTTATTTTATTTACCTCAGAGTCAACAACATGAATCAAACAGCTTGATTAAGCCTATATTAACTGTTCCTTTGCTAGGAATTAATGTCGCAATGGTAAGTTAATCCCGGGCAAAGCAACAGTTGACACTTTGGAGCAGCAGGAATATTTGATAGTCTTCGTTCTTTGGATTAGAGGATAGACATGCTTCCTACAACTATAACAAAGTCGCTTAGCTTCAGTATGGAATCGCAAAATTTGGTTATTTACATAACATCAAATGTTTCAAACCTGAATTTGACGGTTGTGGTATTGGTTATGGAGTTTGTCAATTCTTACCCTGCTTGCCTTGTGTCGCCTGTTCCTCTGCTTTCATTTGTTAGTTAATCGGGGGAAAAGAGTGGTAGACTACCAGAATTTTGAGCGGTTTCTGTACAGCCGAATCAAGCGACGGAACTTAATTATCGGGGCAGGGGTATTGACTGGTTTGGTGCTTGCTAACCAATCCCATCAACGAGCGATCGCCCAAGTCCCATTTTCTAGTTATCCTTTTACGCTGGGTGTGGCGTCAGGTGATCCTTATCCAACGAGCGTGGTGCTTTGGACTCGTCTGGCTCCCAATCCCTTACAAGGAGGTGGAATGCCATCTGTCAATGTGCCAATTCGTTGGGAGGTAGCAACTGATCCCAATATGAATCATATAGTAGCAAAAGGCACTGAAATTGCAATTCCAGAACTAGCTCACTCAGTCAGAGTTGTTGTAAATGGTCTCAAACCAAATACATGGTACTGGTATCGATTCATTTCTGGTACGGAAGAAAGTCCGATTGGTCGCACTCGTACGGCTCCTAAACCAGGTAGCGACGTGAGTCAATTTGCCTTTGCATTTGTCTCCTGTCAGCACTATGAGCAAGGGTACTACACAGCATACAAATATTTAGCGCAGGAAGACCTAAGCCTAGTGGTCCATGTTGGGGACTACATCTACGAGGGAGGAATCACACCAGATCGTCCAAGACAGCATAATGGTCCGGAAATTTTGACTCTAGAGGATTATCGCAACCGTCACGCCCTTTACAAAACCGATCCAAATCTGCAAGCAACTCATGCAGCATTTCCCTGGATTGTCACTTGGGATGATCACGAGGTGGAAAACAACTACGCCAATGCTACCTCAGAGGTCGATGACGAACCGGATCAAGACCCCCAAGTCTTCCTACAACGGCGGGCATACGCATATCAGGCTTACTATGAGCATATGCCGTTACGACTCTTCTCAAAACCTGAAGGACCAGATATGCAACTTTTCCGTCGGCTTTCCTTCGGAAATTTGGCAACCTTCCATGTGTTAGATACCCGTCAATATCGCACAGATCAACCTTGTGGAGATGGTACCAAAGAACGTTGCCCAGAGAATTTTGACCCCAATGCAACGATTACTGGTAAACGTCAAGAAAATTGGCTGTACCAAGGTCTAGACCGCTCTCAAGCTCGCTGGAATATACTAGCACAGCAGGTTATCGTTGCTCAGATAGACACCAAAGCTGGAGAAGGTGCAACTTTCAGCATGGATAAATGGGATGGATATTTAGCTTCCCGCGATCGCCTACTACATTTCCTGGAACAACGCAAACCGTCTAATCCAGTTGTCTTGACAGGTGATGTACATTCCAACTGGGCAATGGATCTCAAGGCTGACTTTAATAAACCAGAATCCGCTACAGTTGGCAGTGAATTTGTTTGTACCTCAATTACCAGTGGTGGAGATGGGGCAGACTCAAGTCCTACAGTTGAGGCTTACTTGCCGGATAATCCGCACATTAAATTTTATAACGGTCAACGCGGATATGTCCGCTGTGTGGTTACTCCCGAAACCTGGCAGTCAGATTTTTTAGTCGTGTCAAATGTGACAACTCAATCTGGTACAATCAGCAACCGTGCTTCATTTGTGGTTGAAAACGGTCGTCTAGGAATACAAAAAGTCTAGAAGGATTGCTGCTTTTCGTTGTACACAGCCCGTATCATATCCCGAAGGAACGTGATACGGGCTTTTCAGCATTCTACACTCTACTTTTCAGAATTTTGGCAATTTGGCAACCAACTTACTATCACTAGTGTAAAAACTGAATATACTTAATTTAAGTATGTAATCAAAAAAATAGTATAAAAATTTGCCTTTATAAATAAAGGAGATAAACTATGTCCAGGATGCTGAAGCGTCGTCAATTTCTCCAGGGTTCGCTTGCGGCTGCGACGAGTGTAGGTGTGTCTGCTGTTCGTGCTTCTGCGGTTCGTACTAAGGAAGATTATATTGAGGCGATAGTTATTGGTAGCGGCTTTGGTGGAGCAGTCGCATCACTACGCCTTGGTCAGGCGGGAATTGAAACAATCGTACTGGAGCGGGGGCGACGATGGCAAATCACTGACGCTGGTGATACTTTTAGCACATACCAAAAACCGGATGGTCGTTCTACTTGGCTCAGTCCGACTACAGTTGTATTTGAGCAGGTTCCTATTGACGTATACACTGGCGTTTTTGATGTCAAGAGAGGTGATGGCGTCATTGCCTATCGGGGAGCAGGCGTTGGTGGCGGTTCGCTTGTCTACAACGCTATCACATATCAGCCAACTCAAGAACTTTTCTATCAAGTCTTTCCACGCACTATCAATTACGAAGAACTTGATCGGGTTTATTATCCACGGGTGCGTTCTATCCTCAAGCCTTCTCCAATACCAGACGACATTCTACAGACTAACTATTACTTATCAAGCCGCACCTCTGTGGAGCAAGCACTCAAGGCTGGGTTAAAAGCCCGTAAACTTGACATTGCCGTTGATTGGGACATCATTCGTCAGGAAATTACTGGTCAGAAGGTTCCTTCCGCTATCATAGGTCAGGTGTACTACGGTATTAATAGTGGTGCAAAAAACAGCTTAGATCGTAACTACTTGAGCATGGCAGAGGCAACTGGAAAAGTTGAAATTCGACCCCTACATGTGGTCACTTCAATAGAGGAATCCGATAAAGAGCGTTACCGCATTGTCTGCAATCAAATCGATGAGCAAGGGACAGTGATTACCCAAAAGTCCTTTGTTTGTCGCTATCTGTTTTTGGCTGCTGGTTCAATTGGAACCACTGAACTTCTGTTACGTGCTAGGGCGAATGGTACATTGCGCCGCTTGAACAATCAGTTAGGGAAGTTTTGGGGGACTAATGGCGATGGAATAAGTTCTGTCATCACCAATGGTCTGACTAATCCTACACAAGGTGGTCCAGCAGCCACAGTCATTGAGCACCTTGACAATCCAATTGCTCCAGTAGTAATAGAGCAAGTCCCCTTCCCGAGTGTACACGAAGGTGTCATCACTTCTCTTGATCTGGCAATTGCCAAACCGGAAGGTTATCTCACTTACAATGCCTCTACCCAGTCAGCAGATCTATTCTGGCCCAACAACTCAGCTAATAATCAGAAAAATGCTCAGGCTCTTGAGTATACCTACCAACTGCTCAACCAAGCCAATAGTACAACTCTGGCGCGATCGCTTGACTTTAGTTCTACAGCTCACCCCCTTGGCGGTGCAACAATAGGTGCTGTATGCGATACTTACGGACAAGTTCACGGCTATCGTAACTTGTTTATTGTTGATGGTTCGCTCATCCCAGGCTCGACAGCTTGCACAAATCCCTCGTTCACCATCGCTGCTTTGGCGGAACGGTGCATGGATCGCTTTCTCAACCGGAGTACTTGAGGTCAAGGCTTAAAGCAACTCCGCCGTTCCCCTGGTTCCGTTCCTCCACCTGGGGACTTCCCGCAAGGAGTGTTAAACCGCAATTCTAAATCCTTTCCCTCACCCAATGACGAAAATTCCGCGTCATTATTCCCATCACCCCAATTCTTTGACTTTCTTCCAAAAACTTTGGAATTTCAATTAAAGGGAGTTGTGCAAAAGTAGGTGAATTATCACACTCTACATATTCCCCATGTTGCAGTTGGTAAATGTGCAGCACACCTTCGTCGTAACGCCAAAGTTCAGGAATACCCAGAGAAGCATAAATCTGGAATCTATCCAGAGATGAACTGGTCAAATCTATTTCTATCACTAAGTCGGGTGCTGGGTCGCTATTTAGGTCAATCGCTGTTTTGTTTCTCACCCGTGCTTCATTCCGGATGTAGTAGCTGCTATCAGGTTCAGCACCACGCCGTAAATCTTCGCGTTTCAAGGTTGTGGAACCCGTGGGAAGAATTTCTAAATTTAACTCTTCCCCAAGAACAAAAACCAAACGTTCAATTAATCTGTTCCAATATTCATGGGGCAAGAGTGGCGTCATAATTTCCAGCGTACCTCTGTCGTAAGCCATTCGGGAAGCTCGATCCTCTCCCATTTCTGCTAGCATGGTTTCAAAGGTCTGCCAGCTGATGTTTCTTAAAACAACTCTTGATTCTGAGGGGATGTGTGTTGTTACCATTGCTTTATTAGATGCAGGCTTATACCATAAAACATAGCGTTATCTAAAAATTTAAAGTAATAAAATAAAAAGCATCCTTCTTAAGTAAGATTTTTGACACAAAAACGGTGAGATAAAATAGAAAAAGTAGGATTCGGGGGACCATTTTACTGGTCATAGACGCTTATCGAGAATATCTTTGGTAATCTCCAAGGTCTAAAGTCCAGTCAGCTGAAGCAACTACAGCGACTGTATCATCAGCGCATACCGGGCGATCGCATCACCACGCCCGAGTTTTCCCAGCGACTGGCAGCAATTAGCACTGAAATCAATCAGCCTATGTGTACCTACCTCAACCGTCGCGGACAGGTGATCCGCGTAGGGGTAGGTACACCGCGTCAAACGCAAATTCCACCTTTGGAATTGCCCCGTTATGGCGCAGAGCGATTGAGCGGTATTCGTTGCATCGCTACTCACTTAAAGCCAGAACCGCCTAACGAAGCGGCGCTGACATCTATGGCATTGCAACGGTTAGATGCCCTAGTTATGCTGAATATTACTGGGACGGGATTTCAACGACGAGGTGGTGGCGCGACTGGATACGTCAAAGAAGCTTACCTAGCTCACCTGACACCCCAAGATGCTCACGCCCTCATCACAACTCCGGCTTCGTTTACACAACACAAGAGCAATCTCCCGTACACAAGTTGGAGCGTTTCGCCACCAATGAGTCTGGATATGCTGACGCAGCAGGACTTCATGAATTTAGTGGAAGGACTAGAAACAGAATTCCGACGGGAATTTGTCGCACAAGAAGTAGACGCAGATCATGATCGCGTCCTCATTGTTGGCGTTATGACTGAAGACATAACTCCTCAACAATTCCAAGACACCTTGGAAGAATTGGGGCGATTGGTGGATACCGCTGGGGGCGAGGTATTGCAGATCATGCAGCAAAAGCGATCGCGCATTCATCCGCAGACGGTAGTTGGTGAAGGTAAAGTCCAAGAAATCGCCATCGCTGCTCAAACCTTAGGAACAAACCTCATTGTCTTTGATCGCGACCTTTCACCTGCACAAGTTCGTAATTTAGAATCCCAAATTGGAGTTCGGGTTGTTGATCGCACCGAAGTGATTTTGGATATCTTTGCCCAACGTGCTCAATCTCGTGCTGGTAAATTGCAAGTTGAACTTGCACAGCTAGAATATATGCTACCACGACTGGCTGGTCGAGGTCAAGCAATGTCTAGACTGGGGGGTGGTATTGGAACTCGTGGTCCTGGTGAAACTAAACTAGAAACAGAACGCCGTGCTATTGGGCGGCGTATTGCTCGACTGCAACAAGAAGTCAACCAACTACAAGCACATCGGGAGCGGTTGCGCCAGCGGCGACAACATCAGGAGATTCCCTCAGTAGCTATTGTTGGTTATACCAACGCTGGCAAATCTACGTTGCTGAATACTCTCACAAATGCTGAAGTTTACACAGCAGACCAGTTATTTGCCACTCTCGACCCTACCACACGCCGCCTAGTTGTTCCCCATGGCGAAACGGATGAACCTCAAGAGATTCTAGTGACAGATACAGTAGGGTTTATTCACGAATTGCCCACATCTTTAATGGATGCGTTCCGTGCTACCCTAGAGGAAGTCACGGAAGCAGATGCTCTGCTGCATTTGGTAGATTTGTCTCATCCTGCTTGGTTGAGTCATATTCGCTCTGTGAGGGAAATTTTGGCACAAATGCCAGTAACTCCAGGTCCGGCGCTGGTAGTCTTTAACAAGATTGATGATGTAGATAGCAAAAATTTAGTATTAGCGCAGGAAGAATTTCCCCTAGCGGTGTTTATTTCCGCGAACCAGCGTTTAGGATTAGAAACTTTACGCCAGCGTCTCGGACAACTAGTTGAATATGCCGCTTTTCACTAAATAAATTTTATTCTCTGTCAGAATAGGGGTGTGGGGTGTAAGTGCAGAATAAGCGCAACCTTCACACCCCTAAATTCTGACTGATATTAGGGGAAGCGATATCACCACATGACAAACTCAGTAATGAATAAAATTTGTGGTGCAAGTCCTACAAAGGCGTATGATGAGGCAAAATAAATTTTCCGCAACACCTCCATGCGTCGAGACTCAATTTTCTACAAACTATTTCAACAATCACCAAGCCTGTTATTTGAATTATTGGTAAATCCCCCAGCCAATGCTGATGGTTATCGCTTTGATTCAGTAGCTGTCAAGGAACCCAAATTTGAAATTGACGGGGTATTTCTTCCACCTGATACTGCTGATGCAGGAGTTGTCTATTTCAGCGTTCGCGTAGCGTGCCGTAGGCAAGTCCAATTTCAAAAAGATGAAAGACTCTATGAAAGGTTATTTGCCGAGTCATTATTGTACTTCTACCGCAATCGCGTAAGATACAGTGATTGGCAAGCTGTGGTCATTTATCCGTCGCGCACTACTGAACAAAGCGATACTCATCCCTATCGAGCACTACTGAACAGCGAACAAGTGCACCGTGTTTACTTAGATGAATTGGGAGATATTCGCCAATTACCTTTGTTGTTAGCGCTGATGGTACTAACTACCGTAGCGGAAGACCAAGCACCAGAACAAGCCAGATATTTACTCACCAGAACACGCCAACAACAGTCCCAAGCATCCAGTCGCGCCATAATAGAAATGATCACGACGATAATGGTGTACAAATTTGAAACATTAAGCCGAGCCGAGGTGGAACTCATGTTGGGGATAACTTTACAGCAAACGAGAGTTTATCGAGAAATTAAGGAAGAAGGACGACAAGAAGGACGACAGGAAGGACGACAGGAAGGACGACAAGAAGGACGACAAGAAGGACGACAAGAAGGACGACAGGAAGGACGACAGGAAGGACGACAGGAAGGACGACAGGAAGCAACGGTTAAATTGATTGTTCGATTGTTGACTAAGCGCCTTGGACAGGAACTGTCTGAGGAAATGCAAGCAACGATTTCTCATTTACCCTATGAAGTGCTTGAGAATCTAAGCGTTGCTCTGTTGGATTTTACCAGCTTGGCAGATTTACAAGCTTGGTTAGATGCACAAGAAATAACATAACTAACGCTATCCGTAGTGATGGTTACAACACCAGTGTGACAAAATGCTGATACACGAATTCTTATTATAAAAAATAATATTGTTATGCTATGAAAACTTTTGCGAATCTGCTGATATCGATAGTTATAGCTTTATGGGTGGTGGGAGTAGCAATCCTCTCAGTGCAAAACGTTGAACCAGTATCTTTGAGATTTCTTAGCTTTCAGTCCATTCAAATTCCAGTAGGTTTAGTCCTAGCTTTTTGTGCTGGCGTAGGGATAATTGGTATAGCGTTGCTGCAACCTCTCTGGAGTCTTGCGAGTTCTGAGGAAAGAAATTCTCAATCAGGTGACGAAAACGAATTCTTTGCCGATGAGGAGTTTTGAGGTTCATTTATCAATACGGTTCAGTTAAGAGAATGGTAGGTTGGGTAGAGCGTCAGCGAAACCCAACAAACGTTTGATATTGTTGGGTTTCGTTCCTCAACCCAACCTACGCCAATATCAATACTGCTCGGTTAAGAATAGTTGAGGTGCCAGAAACCCGGTTTCTTAAAGAAACCGGGTTTCTAATTTTTGCTTATCCGAGCAGTATTGACACTTCACTGACTCCCAATTCCATCGCACAGATGCCTATCGCTCTCACTCACATTCCGGTTCGTCCTCAAATAATCACGCACCCAATCACAACCGCGCACCAGTAAATCGTCCAGATTCAAATTCCACAAAATCACCGTGTTGTCCAAACTTGCAGAAGCAATTGTTTTGCCGTCGGGACTGAAAGCCACGCCTAAGACCGGATAGCTATGACCACTCTTCGCGTAGCGTTCCGCAGGAAAGGTTTTGAGCAACTGCCCTTGCTGGTTCCACAACCGTACCGTCTTGTCCAAACTTGCAGAAGCGATTGTTTTGCCGTTGGGACTGAAAGCCACGCCTATGACCGGATAGCTATGACCACTCTTCGCGTAGCGTTCCGCAGGAAAGGTTTTGAGCAACTGCCCTTGCAGGTTCCACAACCGTACCGTCTTGTCATAACTTGCAGAAGCAATTGTTTTGCCGTCGGGACTGAAAGCCACGCCTAAGACCGCAGAGCTATGACCACTCTTCGCGTAGCGTTCCGCAGGAAAGGTTTTGAGCAACTGCCCTTGCAGGTTCCACAACCGTACCGTCTTGTCCCAACTTGCAGAAGCAATTGTTTTGCCGTCGGGACTGAAAGCCACGCCTAAGACCGGATAGCTATGACCACTCAAGGTTTTGAGCAACTGCCCTTGCTGGTTCCACAACCGTACCGTCTTGTCGTCACTTGCAGAAGCAATTGTTTTGCCGTCGGGACTGAAAGCCACGCCTAAGACCGCAGAGCTATGACCACTCTTCGCGTAGCGTTCCGCAGGAAAGGTTTTGAGCAACAGCCCTTGCTGGTTCCACAACCGTACCGTCTTGTCGTCACTTGCAGAAGCAATTGTTTTGCCGTCGGGACTGAAAGCCACGCCTAAGACCTCCGAGCTATGACCACTCTTCGCGTAGCGTTCCGCAGGAAAGGTTTTGAGCAACTGCCCTTGCAGGTTCCACAACCGTACCGTCTTGTCCGAACTTGCAGAAGCGATTGTTTTGCCGTCGGGACTGAAAGCCACGCCTAAGACCTCCGAGCTATGACCACTCTTCGCGTAGCGTTCCGCAGGAAAGGTTTTGAGCAACTGCCCTTGCAGGTTCCACAACCGTACCGTCTTGTCCGAACTTGCAGAAGCGATTGTTTTGCCGTCGGGACTGAAAGCCACGCCTAAGACCTCCGAGCTATGACCACTCTTCGCGTAGCGTTCCGCAGGAAAGGTTTTGAGCAACTGCCCTTGCAGGTTCCACAACCGTACCGTCTTGTCCGAACTTGCAGAAGCGATTGTTTTGCCGTCGGGACTGAAAGCCACGCCTAAGACCTCCGAGCTATGACCTTCTAAACGGTTGCGTTCTTTTATCTGGTAAACTGCTTGCCAAAGTGTTGGTACAACCTCAGCTTTAATTTGGGGTTTGTCTGTTACCCAAGTTGCTTTTTGCAGTTTTATCCCAGATCTCAGACCTTCTATCAAAGCTTCAAACTTTTGATTAGACAAAAACAACGCTTCTGAGGATGTTCTGAAAGCTTTGATTTCATTTTGTTGGGCTTTGATTTGATTTTCTTGAGCTTGGCGGTACTGAAAGAAAGCCACCAGCCCTAGCCCAGTTGCACCAAAAAAACCAGCTAGCGCTGCAACTAAGGCAAACGTGATATTCCTACGCGCTCTTTTTTGACGTTCAATTTCTTCTTGCTGTCGCCTCAGTTCTTCTTGCTGGCGTCGCTCTTTTTCAACCTCCTCAGCATCACGAACTCTAGCACTCTCATCTAAAAACAGCATCGCCCGTTCAAACTCTGGATCATAACGCCCAGCCCAAGCTTGATTCGGTTTATTTCGTTCTCGCCAATTCCAAGCAATCGTGAGTTCCGGATCGCGCCAAAGTCCGGCTTGCTTTTCCTGGTACAGTGCTGAAGTTTCCGCCAAACGGCGATAAATCCGAGCCGACAGAGCTTCTTCTTCCACCCAGTCTTTTAACTTCTGCCAAACCCGCATGAAACTTTCATGGGAAATATCCAGTACAGAATTTTCATCCAACCTCACGCCCACAGGCGGCATGAGAAATGACCGACCAGGAGCGCGGAACTGCTCTACAATATCAATAACTGCTGTTTCATTTGCTTCCGCCACAGCACAAACTTCACTCAGTTTTGTGGGGCGACGAATCCCGCGACTATCGGAACCTTTCTCTGTGAGACATTTAAACAGTTTTTCAGCAATCTTTTTGCAGCGTTCATCCGGTAATTGATTATAAATTTCATCCGCATGTTGGGACAGCGCCTTGTCCATCCCACCGATCGCCTCATAATGTTGTAAGTCAATCGGTTCCCCAAGTTGATGATAATTCCAAGTCTGCATCAGCGCGTGTTGCAAAATCGGTAACTGGTCTGGGTTATCACCCACATCATTAATGAGCCGATTCACCAAGCGTGGTGTGATTTCCTCTTTACCCACAGCTACTGGACCTGTAATTGCTGCTCGCAGTTGGTCGCGGGTTAAGCGTGGAATCAAGTATTGACTGTCATTTATCGCTTCCGGTAAATCCCGGAATTGGGCGCAGTCTCCCAGAAAATCCGATCGCATGGTCAGCACGACATAAATTGGCAACTCCTGCTGCTGAGTTCCTTCCAAAAGGAGCTTGACAAATGCGGCTGCTTCCTCACCAGAATCCTTCCTAGGAGAGTTTTGCTTAAATCGAAACAGTTCCTCAAACTGGTCAACCACAATCAGCAAGTTTTCGTGACTCGGTTTTCTCGCCTGCTGGACAACTTCGACCAGTCCTAAAGCACCGCGTCGAAGAACTGTTTCAGTAATAATAGTTTGAATGAGGGCATCTTCTGTATTTATTTTTATATCTATTTCTGTATCTAAACCAAAAACCTCAGGATAATTCAGCGCCTGCGCCAAATTCCCGATGGGGTTATTTCCCGGACGCATCAGCGCCACCCGCCAACTTGAGCCAGCCTGTGTCATGAATCCACTGAACAACGCCGGAAGTAACCCAGCTCTCACCAGCGAAGATTTACCACTTCCCGATGTCCCGACAACTGCTAAAAACCGATGACGCCGCAACCTGCGCAGTAACTCATCCGTTTGCCCTTCCCGCCCAAAAAACACGTCATTTTCATGCGCTTCAAAAGGTCGCAATCCCGGAAAAGGATTCAGGCGAGTTTGGGTGCTAACCATCACTGTTGTTCTCCCTGAGTTGTTCTCTCAGAATTCAGTTGAGCAACAAATGACTCTAATTCATTGACATTTGTGATTAACTGTGCTTCACGAGTCCGACACCACCGCCGTTTTTGTTCCGTATGCGGTTCACCCATGTAAATTCCCTTAGCCAGCATGGGTTTCGAGCGACCATAACCATGAATTTTGCGTAAGTCTCCCAGCTTTGTTCGCACCCACGGTTCTTGAATATTACCACAGTAGATAATCACCACATCACATATCTGTAGTTGCTCTTGATGATCCTGACGCACCTGAGCTTCATCTCCTTCAAACAAGGGTAATATCACTTCAAATCCTTGGTCGAAGAGATAGTTATCCACAGGAGCGATCGCCTCCAAGTCGCGTTGGTCACAAATCAAGTAAACTCGTAATGGACCGTCTTCTGCAAGAGCTTCTTTTGCTGGCTGCGGTTTAGAATTAAGTTTATCTTTAATAATAGTCTTCAGTTCTTCCAAACTTGTCTGTAGCAAATTTGGCTCACTTTGCAAAGATGTGATAAATTCTTCCTGACGAGGTTCTTGTGGCTGTAATCCTACTGGCATCCAAACCAAGCGTGAAAATTCCGGAGATTTTTGAGCGTGTTGAATCGCCAGTTCATTTTGTAAAACGATAAGCGATCGCTCTTCTCCTTCTGGCACCATACCATAATTAGCACCAATTAAATGAATAGAAAGTTTGCACCGCTCCAAATTCTCACGCACAACCCGTTCAAAATCCGGATAGTAAAAAGGTAATGGCTGTTCTGGTAAAATAACATAGCCACGCTGCTGCAACTCTCGCTTAACTTTATTGCGTTCTTCTATAAGGTCGGAAGTTGTTTCTGCTAAATAAATAGTCGTTTCAGGAGACGCAACAGGAGTTTCTTCAACCACACCGTTGTTACTATAACTGGAAAACCTATCCAGCATTTGTTTAATGTCATAAGCCAAATCGTTAATTTTGGTCCAATATTTGTATAGATATTCAGAACCAAATATCACATTGAATTCAATTGGTCTACCAGATTGATCCAACTCATAAAACTCGTAACCTAGAAGTTCTTGCACTTCCGCAGGATGCTCATTTCGTTCAACAGGAGTTTTGATGACTTTAAAAATTCGTGATTTATCAGCCACACGAACACCACCATTTGTTGCAGCCGCTTCACAAAATTTCTGCAATTCTTTGACACACCACTCTGACTTTACATACCGGGGTGAGAGGACAGAAAGCAGCAACGTCACCTTGGGGAATCGCCCTACAATAATATCATCAAAATAATCATTGCCTTGCAGTTTGAGATCTCGCCAAATCTTAGGTGTTTTTCCACGTAGTTCTCCTACACGCCTTTCCAAAGCGCGATGAAAATCAGAAATCCATCCTTCCTGTCCCTCAGTGAGCGGATGGTTATCAATATGGGCGTAACTTATAAAGATATCATCTTCAAAACCCATCACTTACTCGACCTCTAACCTGAAATAGGCAGTCTAGATGATCAAAACAAAAGAGTTGTGGTGTTTTTCGGACAATTCTATCTGATTTATCAAAAATTCTTTTTTCATTTAACCGCACCAGGCGCAGAGGACACAGAGAGAGGAAAAGGAAATATCAGTGTTTTTGAAGAATGATAAGTAGGTCAACATTGAAAAACGTCAGATAGAGTCTTGGCGATTACTGAGTCCCAAAGGGACACGCTGCGCGTTGGCGGAGCCTGCGCTTTGCGCTTACGCTTCACTTCGTTCCGCTCGTAATGACATTTTACGTTTAATTAGGTTGAGCTACTTAATAGAATATCAAACTTTTACTCAGAAATATTTTTCTCTAAAGCCTTATTATCTGTTGGTGATTGATGAATAATTTCTTTATCAAACTCCTGTTCACCCTCTTCTTTTCGCTTTTCTCTCTTTTGCACGACTTGAGTTACATAAACCTCAACATCACGCTGAAGAATATCTTCAACTTGGGTAGCAAAATGAGGAAATGCTTCTTGATGACTCTTGTAACTACTATAAAGTCCACTCAATTGAGAAAATTGCCAACCCTGAGTTTTTAGAGATTCAGTGGTATGACGATAGTGTCGCCAGCGTTCCCCATAGTGAAAAAACTCTTCCACAGCAGAACTAATCGCAACCACTCCACCAAGACCAATCGTTACCCAACGAACAGATGAAACAAGGTTTTTATTATCGCTAACATTTAAACCCACCAATATAGGAACGATAATACCACCAATGATTGCTGTTAGTCGCAGTCTATAATACCAGTCACGATTATGTCTAGCTCGTCCCCCCATCCATGAGACTTGTTCCAGCCAGCGAGAACGCAGAAAGTGTTTTTGTAAATCAGACAGTTCGAGTGTTTCGATGAGTTTTTCTAAGCTTTGTTTCGTCGAGACTTTACCGTTTGCATCTTGAGATGACATTGTTCACTCCTTATCAATAAAGCGTTCCTCAATTATCTTGAAATATTTAGGAATGCTATATCAAGCAAAATCTCAACTACTTTGTCTCCATCCAATTCTCGCCTACACGCACATCCACAACTAGTGGTACACTTAACGAAACCGCACCTTCCATCATAGACTTAATGTGCAGTTGTAATTCTCCCCATTCCTCTGGTGGAACTTCAAACACTAACTCGTCGTGTACCTGCAACAACAGACGCGCTTGGTAACTTTGCAAAACTTCATGCAGCTTCACCATCGCAATTTTAATAATATCAGCGCTGGAACCTTGAATGGGTGCATTGGCAGCGGCACGAAGTAACCCTGCATCGTAAGCACCTAAATTACCAAGTTTTTTCAGGTCAATATCTTCTAGTTTGTTGCCTTTGAACTTGCGTATACTGTTGCTTGTAAACTCGAGATAACGACGACGCCCTAAGATTGTTTCGACATAACCTTGAGCGATCGCTTGCTTTTTCACTCCCTCTAAATATTCAAATACTTTGGGATATCGGTTGTTAAATCGCTTAATAAACTCGTTTGCATTAGCTTTATCTACACCAGTTGAGCGCGAAAACCTCAGAGAACCCATTCCATAAATCACGCCAAAGTTGATGGTTTTTGCTAACCGTCGCTCTTCTGATGTGATATTTTCTTTTTCAAAGATGAGCCGCGCTGTTACAGAATGAATGTCTTCATTTTGTTGATAAGCTTCAACGAGTACAGGCTCTTGACTCAAATGAGCTAAAATTCGTAACTCGATTTGTGAGTAATCAGCAGCTACCATTAACCAACCAGATTTTGGTATGAACGCTTTACGAATCTGGCGGCTAAAAGCAGTGCGAATGGGAATGTTCTGTAAATTCGGATCAGAAGACGACAACCTACCAGTAGATGTTACCGTTTGGTTAAAATTGGTGTGTACTCTCTGAGTATCCTGACGCACCAATTTTGGCAGAGAATCTACATAAGTGGATTTCAATTTCGATAAGGTACGATACTCAATAATAGCATCAATAATGCCAGTTGTATCAACCTCTTGTAGTTTCTCCAGTGTCGCAGCATCTGTAGAATAACCCGTTTGAATTTTACGGGAATGCTTTGTACTTAACTTTAATTTTTCAAACAATATCTGGCTCAATTGTTTGGGAGAACCCAAGTTGAATTTTTCTCCAGCAATGTCATAAACTTTCTGTTCAAATTTGGCTAAATCTGTTTCTAACTGCTGGGAAAGTTCTTGCAGGTACGCCGTATTTATGGAGATTCCTTGGTATTCCATCTCAGCCAAAACTGGTTCTAGTGGCTGTTCCACTTCCACTAGTAATTTATACAAAGCTGGAATTTTCTCAAGTTCTTCTCGCAATTTTGCTACTAGTTGGAATGTGACATGAACATCCATACCGCAGTAATCTGCAACGCTGGGAATGTCCAAATCAGCGATGGTTTTCCCTTTAGGAACCAATTCTGCATAACTTTTTGCCATTAAACCCAAGTAACGCTGAGCCAAGTCACTCAGATTATGGTTACTATCTGGATTCAGCACATAACTTGCTAGCATGGTGTCAAACACAACTCCCGCTAGCTTAATTCCTTGACATCGTAAAACTAAGCGGTCGAATTTGGCATTTTGCAAAGCCTTGGGATAATCAGCACTTTCTAAAATTGGGCGTAGTGCTTCTAAGGCAAAGTCTTTATTTAAATTGTCCCCTACTTTGTGACCAAGCGGTATATAAGCTATGTCATCTGGTTCTGTTCCCCAGCAACAGCCAATTCCCACTAAGGAAGCATCCCGTGGTTCTAAATCGCTGGTTTCAGTATCCCAAGCAACGGGATGTTGAGTGTCGGTGAATTTTTGCAGCAGGCTGACTAATTCGGTGAGTTGGTCTGGGGTGTTAATGATGCGTGGTTTAATTGCAGAAGCTGAGGGTTGTTGTTGATTTGCTGTATCTTCAGCAGTGAAAAACCACAAATCATCATCCTCATTATTGGAGAGTGGGAAGTGAGGAGTCGGGAGTGGTTCTACTTTTTCTCCTTCTGGTGTTTCTTTTACTGTTCCACCAAAACGTTGCTGGAGTTCGTTAATTTTGCCTAAAAAAGATTTGAATTCTAGCTTTTCCAGAATAGGTATGAGGTTGTTTGTGTCAAATCCTTTAAGGGTACAGTTTTCGAAATCAACTTCTAGGGGAACATCAAGGACAATCTCCGCCAAGTAATGAGATTTTTCAGCATCCTGTTTCCCAGCTTCTAGCTTTTTCTGAGTTGCGCCTTTGATTTCACCCAATGCAGCATAAATTTGATTAAGGGAACCGTACGTGTTCAGCAACTGTACAGCAGTTTTTTCCCCTATTCCCTTGACACCAGGGATATTATCTGATTTATCACCGCAAAGAGCCTTGAAATCAACAACTTGTGATGGTATAATACCCAGTTTTTCTTTAACTTGTTCTGGACCAAATTCGCTAAGGCTTGCTCTAGAACCCTTCAAGGCATCCGGGCTAAAATATAGAACACTGATTTCTTTTTCGGTGTCGATGAGTTGAAATAAATCTTTATCGCCACTGACAATCTTGATTTTATATCCAGCTGCTGTTGCTTGTTGTGCTAAAGTTCCCAGCACATCATCTGCTTCGTAACCAGCAGCAGTGACAATTTTCAGATTCAAACCATCCAGCAACTCGTGTAGATTTTTCAGATCTGGAATAAAGTCTTCAGGTGTCCCTGGACGGTCTGCTTTGTATGTATCATCTGCTTCATGGCGGAAAGTTGGCAAATCCAAATCAAAGGCGATCGCCATTGCTTGTGGCTGTTGAGTCGCCATCACCTCCAACAAAGATTTGATAAAACCAAAACACACACTCGTGGGAATCCCCGTCTTTGTCCGTAGTCCACCGTCTCTTCCTTTTGCAAAAGCGAAGTACGAACGAAAGGCGAGGGAGTGCCCATCTACTAAGATAAATGTGGGGCGAGTTGTCTTTAAGGAATCAGAAGCCAACTGGTTTGTAGGTATTGTTTGGGACATAAACCTATTTTAGCCAGTGACTTCTACTGTAGAGTCTAATCTGTAGAAAGAATTAAGCTGTTTCCTTAGGTTGTTTTTGGTGACGGCGACGCAGTGTCACTAAACCCGCTGCTCCTATACCCACTAGAGCGATCGCACTTGTATGTTCTGGAACAGTCGCTATGTTGTTCTTACCAAAATCAATCAAGAAAACCACATCGTTAAAATCGCGATCAGATGCTATACCGTTATTTCCACCTTCTGTCGAACCTTCTGGTCCATATAAATCCTCAAAACCCAACAATAGATAACCATCCACTTCATAAGCTACTATATGGTTTAGCTTATCTGGATTTTGACTAGCATCTGCACCGTAAATGTTACCATTAGGATTATTAAATCCATCTGCTTTTAGGAAGAAATTGAGTTGTGTACCACCTGATATCTTGCCTAAATCAACGTAATCACCAATATCTAAAACACCTGGATTTTCCCCAACCTGACACGCTGAATTAGCACTATTAGAACTATCGCAGGAGATATTGTCAAAAATTAATCCTTTTTGGTACTCAGAGCCTTTGATCGCTTCATAAGCCAGCTGGTTCTTATAGCTTGCGCCCTCATTCAGGAACCAAACGCGAACATTGTTGTCATATTTCAGACTAAGCTTTGTCGGGTCTAGTTTCTTTAATTTGTCTTCGGGAATTGCAATTTCTTCTTTTTGCACATACTGCTGGAACTGGGGAATCAGAGATTGAACCTGCGAATTATCTGTTGATTTGTCTTTGACTTCGTTGGTTGTCAAGTTCTCCGAGGTAAATGTAGCGGCGCTTGCAGGAGAAACTGTAGACAAAACACTTGCGATAGCAGCCGCAGCTGCAAAAACTCCTGTGATTTTTTTTCTAATCATAGAAAACCTTTCTTCTTTAGTCTTAAATTGTAAATTACTCTGCTGGATAAGCTCAATACACCTGTTTAACTTGCGTATTTTTGCTAACTAGTTATTTTATATCGCTGCATTTTGTTGAATGACTATATCTAAGAGCAGAGTTTGTTAAAATTTCATATTTATCGCCTGAAATTCCAAAAATATAAAGAATTATCTTTTGATATGCTGTTTTCCAAATTTTTTTCTTGATTATCATCAGAAAAGTTACAAAATCAATGACCTAAATCACAACTCATCTTTTTTATGTCCAAAATTAAGATAAAAAATATTTATATAAAGGGTTTTAAATGACTATGTAAGTAAGTGGTAAGTAGTAACTCGTAAGTGAGATTTTTTCTATCTATAGGAATCCTATTTGAATCTTGCTAAATATACTGAGAAATAAACTTTTAGAGGGCAAGCTTCTAGCCAGCTTGGTTTTTCCAAAATCAATAGGAGTTTTATAGTACAGCACGGCATAAATAAAGATAAGTACTTAAACAGAATTAATTACATACATTGTTTTCCTGTTCCCTGTCTCCACAAATGAATTTAATTTTGTCCAACTACTTATTGAGGATATATCTACTGTTGACATTCAACTGCTGGTTTTAGATATTGATGGCACAATCGCAGGAAAATCTAACAATATCAGTACAGCCGTGAAACAGGCAATTGTTGCGGCACAAGCACGAGGTGTTCAAGTGGCGATCGCTACTGGTCGTATGTATCGCTCAGCTTTGCGCTTTCATCAAGAAATTAACTCTAGCCTGCCATTATTAGCTTACCAGGGAGCTTGGATTCAAGACCCCGTTACCCAAAAAATTCATCGCCATTTGCCTGTTTCCAGAGAATTAGCACACAAGCTTCTAAACTATTTTGAACAACCCGAATTGCAAGCGCTCTTATCTGTTCACTTCTATATTAACGACCAGCTTTATGTGCGCGAGATAACTAGGGAAACAGAACTTTACGCAGAAGGTAGCGGGATTACCCCTTTTGCTAACAAAGGCACTGGAGTGCGTTACCTTGCTGAAGAACTACTGGGACTGCAAAGAACCAACGTTATGACTATTGGCGATAACTTCAATGATGTGGAAATGTTGGAGTATGCTGGCATTGGTGTAGCTATGGGTAATGCACCAGCAGCAGTGAAAGCTATCACCCAGTGGGTTGCTCCTGACGTAGAGCAAGATGGAGCTGTAGCAGCTATTGAAAAATTTTTGCTGTCTTAGGAAGAGTTAGTAGTAGGTAGTGAATGGTTAGTGGTAAAAAACAACCAACAATCAACAACTAATAAAATCAACAACTAATAAAATCAGAAAGAGCACCGACGACTGGCCGTGTTTCGTCTCGATGCTCTTGCTGGTTCGCTCCTCACACAATAAGTAATCTACACTAGGAAATTCGACGAGTCAATAGTTGTTAAAAAACTTTATTTTTCTATCGATATTTATTGTTTATACTTCACACAGAGCAAAAACACCTAATTTTTCTTCCAACAAGAACTTCAACACTGACTGTGTAGCCAAAACTAACCCTATTCTGGCTTGAGCGAGTTCTGGTGAAGCAGTTTTCACTTCGCCAAAAATTTGGCATTGACACCAGAAAGTTTCAAAAACCCGGCTTAAATCCAAAGCAGCTTTTTCCCAGTTAACTGAGTCATCCAAATTGGGATCCTCTAGCCTGTCTACCACTCGTACTAACTCATTAATGAGGAGATAGGAAGCTGGGTGATTGAAGCGCAGTTTTTCATCACTGTTGAGCCAAGGTATGGAATTGGGACTAACAATACTTGACAAAAGCCTCTGCTTAGTATAATTACAATCATCAAGATTTGATTTCCTCTGTTTCATCAATCCCTCGTTAACCGCTAGGCGCAAAAGCGAGCAGCAGCGTGCATGAGTGTATTGCACGGCAAACAAGGAAGATGAATAAGTTATGTTTTCTCCTACTTCCTCATCTTTCTCGTCTTCCCATCCTCTCTGTGCAAGGCTTTGTAACCAAGTAGCCAAGAACGGGTGAGTTACTTCCAAGTGAATCCAGCCAGGGGAGGTGACTTGAATTGTAAAATCTTTGTCATAGTTTGCTGAAATATGAGAAACAATCCCACTAGCAATCTCCATCGCGGAGTATTTCTCAGATTTCTCCAGGCGCAAAGCTATACCTGAAATATAAATAATTTTCCTCTTCTTTCTATCTTGAGATAGAGGAATATTTTTATTTTTTGTGCATTTTATCGTCTTGTAGTTGATATAAATACTCAGCGCAGTCGTTAATTTGCTGTATATTAACTGCTTAATTGATGCGTACTTACTTACTGATAACTTTCGCTGCACGTAAATGTTAAGTAAACTTACTGTTTTTTGAACGTTTGTATTTTATGTCATCTCTCTGAGGAAGTAAGTTATAATTAGAGAATGAAAAATTAGAATTGTGCAAAATTTAATGAATTTAGAGTAAATTTTACTACCATCATTGTACAGTAAGAAGTATAACAAAAGAGTAGAAGCTTGCTTTCTACCTTTTGAATGGCTGGCACGGTTAGGTTTTATGCCTGAAGTGCCAACATAGAAGACACTCCTTGCACCTTTTTATGACGTCTTTGTCTTCAGCCGAACGCTCTTTGTTACCTATGCAATCTCCATCCTCCTTTTCTGAGGCATCACGTCCTTTTTTGACTTGGCAACGAATTCTTGATTGGGCTCAGGAACACTACCGCTGCCGCACCTTTAGCAAAGATGAGCGCATTCCAGCCCGACCTGGATTGCTGTATTTGGTGCAAAGAGGTGCGATCCGCATGGTGGGAACCGCCCAGGTTAGTGCGACTGCGAGTCAGCTAACATCTCGACGCATCAATAGAACCCCCGAAGAAGCTTTCTTAGGGTTTGTTGGTGCAGGACAACCGTTTGAAATTGTTGCTCAGTCACCATTCACGCTCCAAGCTTACGCCCATGTTGACCAAACTGCTGTGCTGTGGATGTACTGGCACGATTTGGACAACTGGCCTCACTTCCGCCGCGAAGTGATGGATGCCTTTAGGTATCAGCACCAGCGCAAGCTGCTGTGGCTGAGCGCCTTGGGACAACGGCGCACGATTGACCGACTCTTAGGATTCCTCACATTGTTGATTGAGGAATATGGAGAACCGGCAATGAGCGACACTGATCCAGATGTGATTCGCGGTTATTGCTTGCCTTTCCCCCTCACCCATGCCCAAATTGGCAGTGCGATCGGTTCGACTCGTGTCACCGTCACCCGCTTAATGGGCAAATTGCGTCAACGCGGCTTAATCCTTACTCAAGGCGACAATCTCATTTGCTTACCGGCAGAGTCAATTAACAGAACCAGCTAAAGCAATAGGGATGTAGTGGAGAGAGAAGTTTGACAAACCCTGCTTGGGTAATGAGTTTCTGTCTCTGCTTAGTTAGCAGTAAGTTGGCAAAAGGGACATCCGCTTGCTGCTTGAATTGACCAATCTGTTTGACCACCACAAACAGATTGCATTTAATTGAGTACTTTCCGTCGTATTGGAAAGCCTTAATGTTCAATAATGTTCAATATATTTCGCTTACCAGAACATTCACCAAGGGAGGACAAATGATTCTTGGTAGGGAACTAAGAATTGCCTTTGTGTCTGCCCCAAAGGCAGAGGTTAAGTAGAACATTGAGGAACGATCTCTGGGGCAGAAGCGTAGTAGATGCTACTAGTACTACCAGCCACTTTTTTGCAGCGCTTGGGTGGTTGTGGAGACAAACTCCACGTTAGGCAAAGAAAGCTTGACCACCCAAGATGTCTTGCAAAATTGTTTGATAATGACATATTCAGCTTTAGCTATTAATGGCTTTGAATTGATCCGCCTTTAGCAAGGTTGACAAAAACTCCATATTAGGTTAACTACTTAATTCTGACAAAACCAGCCTTTTCAATCAGTTCTTGACCTTGAGATGTCAGCAGCCAATTTGTATAAGCATCCCCTGCTTGCTGATCTGTTTGACCATTTTGTTTCGAGATAACAAATAAATTGCGGGTAATTGGGTAGTTTCCACTACGAAACGCTTGAGCATTTAAATGGTTACGCTTGCTGGGACATTCAGATGAAGGTATAAAAGGTTCTTGATAGGGAGGAACCAATTGCCTCGAAACACGCCCCACTGGCAGGGACTTAATCATACATTGGGGCACAACCTCTGGAGCAGAAGCATAGTAAATTCCACCAGGACTCAAAGCCACTTTTCTGAGAGCTTCAGTCGTCGTGCCGACATAACTTACGTTTTTACCAAAATCCTCTTTGTTTAAAACATTTTCGACAAAAAACTCCACTGTACCCCCAGCTTCTTTGCTGCGAGTGTATGGTACAATAGGCAGATTTAAACCACCCACCTGTTGCCAGTTAGTTATCTTGCCGGTATAGATATCTTTGATCTGGGAAACGGTTAAACCAGGAATGTTAAGGTTTTGGTTGACAGCGATCGCAATGCCATCAATTGCTACTGGAATTTCTTTGAGACTAAATCCTTTTTGTTGAGCCTTTTGGTTTTCTTCACCCTTGAGCGGGCGAGAAGATTGAGAAAAAGCGAGTTGATTGTCTATCAACATCTTAATACCAGTACCAGAGCCTGGTTTTTCAACTGCGGGTTGAACGTAGCGTAAAATAAACTGAGGGCAAGTCTTTTGAAGTTCGGGATCTACATCTTTACGGATGGGTGCCCATGTAGTGCTACCACCGTAGTTGAATGTCCCCGCTGGTAGATTTGGCACACTACTACAACTGGTTGTCGTAGGGTTTGCAATAGCAGAGGTATTAACTGGGTTCTTATTCGCCGAAGGGTTGACAATAGGAGTAGAGTTAATTTGGTTTCTACTACTTATTTGACCCCACCGTTCTATAAGAAACCATAACCCGCCAAAGGTTAAACCAATAGTTACGAGAATGGCTAAGAAAAGGCCAAGCGTTTCGTTTTTCTGAGACATAAATGGGTATTAGCACCAGAAGTTTATAGCAGCAGAGATAACAATTTGTAAATAAGACGAAATAGTGCTGTAACTGCGATCGCCACTAAAGCAGCTGCTATAGACAAAATAACGACTTGCCCAATGGTAAGACCGCCCCGTAATAAGAATAGAACAATCGGTAATGTAATTGCAGGAAAAATTAATAAATCAGATCCTCCAATCCATCGCCTCCATTGGGCAAAAATTAATCCTGACAAAATGATAAAAGCAGCAGCTAGTGTCATTATTGGTGATTGCAGCAAACTGAAAAGACCAATTGTAATCAATGCTCCTTCAAAACCACTAAACGCCGCTGCGGTTAACACTTTAATTAGAGAAAACTTCTGTGCAGGTGGCTTTTGTACTTGCGTTTGAGTCTGTGTTTGCTGTGACTGTGCTCGTCCAGTGACAGAAGGCTGACGGGGATTGATGTGTGTAGGAAGTATAGGCTTTTGAACTGCGTCGAGGGCATCTAAAACTTCCTGCGCTGACTGATAACGTTGATTAGCAGCGCTGAGGAGCATCCTGTCTAAAATATCAGCAAGGTGTGGACTGACAGTGACATGATCCCGCCACTTCCACTGGTTACTATAGGCATCAAATAGTTGACTAAGATCTTGTTCGCCCGTTAGTAACATGACGACTGTCACAGCCAACGCATACAAGTCTGTAGATGGAAATACTCGACCTCCGGACATTTGTTCGGGTGGAGCAAATCCTAAAGAATAAATTCCCGTGGAAGCACCTGATATACTAGTAGGAGCGTTTGTAACCTGTTTGACTGCGCCAAAATCTAACAAGTAAAATTTGCCGTTACGATGGCGCATAATGTTAGAAGGTTTGATGTCTCTGTGAATAATACCTTTTTCATGAACAAATTTGAGTACCGAGAGAATTTCTCGCAAAATTTCCAACACTTCTTGTTCTGAATACTTGCCCTTTTCGGCTAATTCTTCTTCTAGGTTTTGTCCATCGATATATTCCTGTACTAAATAAAAGAATTGATCTTGCTGTCGGGCTTGCAAGCCAGGAATTATCACTGGAAAGAAAGCGTACAAGTCTGGAATTTGCTCGTGTTGGCGTCCTATCTCCTCTAAGACTACTGCCTCTCGTTCAAACAGATCTTGTGCTAATTGTAGTTGAGTTGGGCTTAAATCTCCCGCAGGTTGAAATTGCTTCACCACGCATTGACGCATTCCCGGGGTACGGCGATCGCGTGCTAAAAACGCTGCTCCAAATCCGCCCCGTCCTAAGAGTTTTGTCGGCAAATATCGTCCGTCCAACATGAGGGGCATTCCACAAGCAGTACAGTATTTCTGCTGCACCGTTCTTATGGTCGCATTATCATCCAAATCTGGAAAAAGGTTTTGTGGGCGAGGACAGTGTGGACGAGTGCAATAAATTTCCATGATTTGTCAAGTCCATAGTCTATAGTCAGTCAATGGTCAATAGTCAAGAGCTAATGACTAATGAACGCCACTTGCTATCTCCTGCACAGACGCTGTTTTGAACAACGGGGGCAAAACCCCAACGCCCTTACGGGTATCTCCTCCACCAGACGCTCTTGCGCAATTCGTGAGCTTCCTCCAAGAGGATGCACGCCAGCTAAGCGGATGCGGGAAACCCTAACTCCTCCGCTTAATCCGCTCGTTCGCTCATTTGCTCGTTCAAAATGAAGAATTTTTTTGAATGCGTGCATTTTGAATTTTGAATGCTTGAGAAGCGAGGTAGCTCACCAATCGCCTAGGCAGGTTTACCCTCTTGGAGCTTACTCACTGCAACGCAGTGGCTCCTAATGACTAATGACTACATCTTAATCATCGTCAGAATGATGAGCTCCTATATCCACTGTACTGACCACTATGGGTTTGTGTGACGTTTTTAACACTTCTAAATTCCATCCAGGTGTCGCAAACTGGGGTAGAATTTCCCGACTAAACGCTTCTGCTGCCTTAGATCTGTAACGATTGGGATTAAAAATCAGCCTCAGCATCCGCTTAACGACCACACTTTCAATGGGAGCACGATGCAGAACCCCCATTTGTAACTCTTTAGCAATTGCCGAAGTTGAGACAAAAGCAGCCCCCAAACCAGATTGCACAGCATTTTTAATTGCTTCTATGGAATTTAGTTCCATTTCAATTTTAAAACGCCGTGTATCAATGTCAGAGCGTGATAGTACTTGGTCGATGACCTTGCGGATAGTAGATTGAGAATCGAGAGCTATAAATTGTAATTTATATAGGTCTTCTCTTTGAATCATTTCAAGTTTGGCAAAGGGATGCGCTACAGGAATAATCAGTGCTAGTTCGTCCTCAGCGTAGGGAATAATTTCCAAAGATTCCACTAGTTCAGCTGGAATTTCGCCACCGATGATTGCTAAATCCACCTGTCCGTTAGCCACACTCCAAGCAGTTCTGCGGGTAGAGTGGACGTGCAATTGCACTGCCACATCTGAATACTTTTGTCGGAAGATCCCAATCATCCGGGGTAAAAGATAGGTACCGGTAGTTTGAGAAGCACCAACAATCAAAGTACCGCCTTGGAGATTTTGTAAATCCTCAATAGCGCGGCAGGTTTCCTGACACAGACTGAGAATTTGCTCACCGTAGCTTAGAAGTAAATGTCCAGCTTCGGTTAGTTGGGCACGACGTCCTCCACGGTCAAATAACGGAACATCTAGCTGCCGTTCTAGGTTTTGCACTTGCAAGCTAACAGCAGGCTGGGAGACGTACAGGCTATCAGCGGCGCGCTTGAAGCTCCCTTCTGCGGCAATTGCTTTAAGAATACGTAACTGATCTAAAGTGAAAGGAAGGTCAGACATAAGGCTAAACCCACAAACTTTGAAAGGAGCGGCATTAGTAATAAACCAGCGTAAGAAGCCTTTTGGCAGGCCGTGATTTCTTGCATCTTAAACTTGAAGGCTTCACTCGAAAAAGACAGTAGCATATCATCTTGACTTAAAGTTCCCTTTTCCACTTTCTAGCCCATTGAAGTGGATTTTGAGGGGAATTGTGTTTAAACTCCACCTAGTTTTAAAAAGCTTGAAAGCCTTTCAATTTTAGTTTCACAATTCCGATACACCCCTCTACCGTCTCCCCTCAAAGGAGAGACAATGGTATTGTTCCCCCACAGCAGGGAGACTTTAGGCGGGTAAGCTGTTACAACAAGCCTCCTACTACAACAGTCTTGCCAGAGTAACAACGTTCTCATTGTGATATTTCGCCCTCCAACCGAATCTGCACATAACTCAAACCCATGACTTTTGCTACAGGGAACAGTCAATCCTTGATTTGGACAGTTGTGTTTATTTGTATGTCCATAACAAGGATGGAACTGATTGCAATAATCAGTATCCACTTTTCTGGCTGAAGAAGTATTCATTACAACTTTAGAGTTGATAAAGCCATCTAATTCAGCATACGACCATTTGGACTGAGAGACATTTGCTTTTCGCGGCTCTTGGTCATAGGAAACAGGGTACAGATGACAGCACCGCCTCCTATTACTTGTTCTCTGCACCCTGCTATTATATATTTCTCTACTTAGATAATTAGGGAAAATACGTAAATATAAAGTCAACTTTTCCAGTATGATGAAGTTCTTGTAAGTTACAATTTGTTTCGTAATATAGTCATTAATTTTAATAGTAAATTGTTTACCTCTTCCAAAAAATACCATTAGTCTAGGTTGAACAAAGAAAATACCTTTTTGCTGTGGCGTTTTTTTTGTGTAACGCTCACGACGACTGACTTTGTGCAATACCTCCTTTTCTGATTGGCTCAGAGCTAGATACTTTTGTAACCTCATATCTAAGAACAATTTACTTTTCTCAAATGCTACCCCCAAGATGCAATTAAGACAACTTTGGTCAACAAGAGTGACTTCCTGTAACAAATTTTCTCTTTCGGAAGTTGCAATCAACTTCTCTTTAGCAGTGAAAACTTGCTTCAAATCAGACGGTAGCTTTTTCATCAGGTGATACTATTCTATGGTGCTGATGAATGTTATTAACTGGTGTTCGTCGTCTAACGCACATATTGTCTGGAGGCAGGATATCCTGCCAGAGATTTTCTTTACATAGTTTGTGGTATTCGTTGTACTAAACTAAGTTTCCTTTAAATTACTTCATTTACTTACGCGTATGATGCAGCCGACTTGGTTGACCCTTAGTCATTTTGTCATGCTAGGACTACTATTTGGTTTTGCAATTGTCCATAGTGGAGGTGCTGCCCTGCGTCCTTGGGCAGAAAAGTATATTGGATGTAGGCTTTATCGCATTCTCTTTGCATTTACCAGCCTGCCATTGGTTGTCATATTAATTATTTACTTTTTTAACCACCGCTACGATGGCTTGCAACTTTGGTATATCCAAAGTGTACCGGGAGTGCAGCAATTCGTTTGGGTACTGTCAGCAATTTCGTTTCTGTTTTTGTATCCTGCTACTTTCAATCTACTAGAAGTTGCTGCTATCCAAAAGCCTCAAGTACATCTCTATGAAACAGGAATTATTCGGATCACCCGCCATCCACAGATGGTGGGACAGATTATCTGGTGTGTTGCTCATACCCTTTGGTTGGGTACGAGTTTTACCCTTGTGACTTCAATTGGGTTGGTGTTACATCACTTATTTGGGGTATGGCATGGTGATCGCCGTTTGAGCGATCGCTATGGGGAAGCCTTTGTTCAAGTCAAACAGCGTACTTCTATCATGCCTTTCGCAGCTGTTCTTGACGGTCGTCAACTTATCTTATGGCAAGAATTTCTTCGTCCCGCTTATCTGGGTGTCGCTGTTTTTGTGTTATTACTTTGGTGGTCACATCCGGTGTTGCTTGCAGCAACAGCTCAAATAAAGTTGTGATTTTAACATAATCTCATTTATTAACAGAGGTTGATAAGATAAAATATTCATCTCACCTCATCAACTGCTACCAAATCAATGTAGGATGAATTGAAGTAGCTGTAGGTGGGGGTGCGCTTAGTCGTTTTGAGATTTGACATTTGGTAGTTGCTAGTCAACTGCCAAAACAGGGGAAGGCTTGATAATTCGCCATTTTCTTTTCTATAATCAACTAAAGTTGATTATAATTGGCGAAAAACAAGATAACCAACTGCGACCAATACTTGAAAAAGTCCTCAATACTTGTGCAAGAGCGTCTCGCTCCAGAGCGAAGCCTGTGGATAAGAAGAGCCATTTCCGTGTGGATATATTCTCCGTTGTTCGCCTTTGGCGTCTCCCTCTGGGAGAAGGGATGGGGATGAGGGCCTCTCCCTTAGCAATAGGGGGGAAGAACTGCCTATGTGTATCATAGGCATCTGGAGATAGACTGTGTGCAAAGGTGAGGTCTCCAACAGGTTGGCGAAAAAACTCCTCTTTGATAACGGCTATTAAGAGTAAAAGGTTTGAGAGAGTTACGGTCTTAAATGTCTTCTTTTTTTGTCAGCATTGCAATAAACAATATTTACATGATTCTGACAACGCACTCCCCCCTGCTAACAGTTAGTTTTGATACCAAAACCCAAAACCATATTATTCCAGAGGCGTCATGGTGTTGTCGGTTAGTGAGCGGACATTTCCTCAAGAAGTTTTAGAATCTCCAATTCCTGTTTTAGTAAATTTTGAAGCACCTTGGTGTGGTTTGTGTCGGATTATTCACCCCTTGTTGTTACAATTTAAAGCTCAATGCGGCGACCAAATTAAGTTAGTGGCAGTGAACGCTGATGACAATTTTAAACTGGCTACAAAGTATAGGCTCAAGTCACTGCCAACTTTACTGTTGATCGAAAATGGCATAGTCCGCCAGCGCTTGGAAGGTTTTCGTGGACGAGAAGATTTACTCTTGGCTTTGGAAGAAATTAAAGTCTGTTATACCAACCGCCCTAGAACTTACAATAGACCAAAAACAGCGGATTTAGGTTGTCGTTCTGCGTGAAGAGTCATGACTAATGACTAAATCTAAAACCAAGCTTAATTACCCCACCTGATAACCACCAGGTGGGGTATTTTATCCTAAAGGGTGTGTGTCACAATTATTAACAGTTCCGACAAATTAGTCAAGAATTCTAAAAGTAGGCGTCAGTGATGGAAGTAATCTATCAGTATGCCTGGCTGATTCCGGTATTACCTCTTCTTGGGGCAATGCTGGTCGGTCTAGGGTTAATCTCGTTGAATCAGGTGACGAACAGCCTGCGGCAGCCCAATGCGGCATTTATTATCTCCTTGATGGGAATCGCGATGGGGCTGTCGTTTGCTTTGCTGTGGAGTCAAATTCAAGGACACGCCCCTTACACGCGTACCTTGGAATGGGCAGCGGCAGGCAACTTTCACCTGAGCATGGGCTACACTATTGACCACCTAACAGCCCTCATGCTAGTGATTGTCACAACTGTAGCCTTCTTAGTCATGGTTTATACGGATGGCTACATGGCTCATGACCCAGGCTATGTCCGGTTTTACGCCTATCTCAGCTTGTTTGGCTCCTCTATGTTGGGTTTAGTGGTCAGCACCAACCTAGTACAGGTTTATGTCTTCTGGGAGCTGGTCGGGATGTGTTCGTACTTGCTGGTCGGCTTCTGGTACGATCGCAAGGCAGCAGCAGATGCCTCTCAAAAAGCATTTGTCACCAACCGTGTAGGTGACTTTGGATTGTTATTGGGCATTCTAGGGCTTTTCTGGGCAACAGGAAGCTTTGATTTTGATGTGATAGGCGATCGCTTAGCACAACTTGTACAAACAGGTTCCTTGAGCAATTTGCTTGCCATCCTGTTTGCAATTCTCGTGTTCTTAGGTCCGGTTGCTAAATCCGCCCAATTCCCCCTGCAAGTCTGGCTACCAGATGCGATGGAAGGTCCCACCCCCATCTCCGCCCTCATCCACGCAGCGACGATGGTGGCAGCGGGAGTTTTCCTGATTGCTCGAATGTACCCAGTTTTTGAACACGTCCCAGCAGCAATGAACGTGATTGCCTTCACTGGGGCATTTACAGCATTTTTGGGTGCAACAATTGCCATTACTCAAAACGACATCAAAAAGGGCTTAGCTTACTCCACCATTTCCCAACTTGGTTACATGGTGATGGCAATGGGAGTCGGCGCATACTCCGCAGGACTTTTCCACCTGATGACTCACGCCTACTTTAAGGCGATGCTCTTCCTCGGTTCGGGTTCTGTGATTCATGGCATGGAAGCAGTTGTCGGTCACAACCCTGATTTGGCACAGGATATGCGATTGATGGGTGGACTGCGGAAGTATATGCCAGTGACAGCAATTACCTTTTTGATTGGTTGCTTGGCAATTTCTGGTATTCCACCTTTTGCTGGTTTCTGGTCAAAAGATGAAATTCTTGGTGCGACGTTTAATGCAAACCCAGCTCTGTGGGTAGTTGGTTGGCTAACTGCTGGAATGACCGCTTTCTATATGTTCCGGATGTATTTCACGACCTTTGAAGGTCAATTCCGGGGTAATCAAAGTAGAATGTGGCAAAAACTCAAGTCTCCAGCAGGAATGGCAATTGTCGCGGGTTTTGATACTGCCCCTGCTTTTGGTCCTGGTGCAATGACAAAGGGAGAACTTGAGGCAACTGAGGAACATCACCATGATGACCATAGTCACAGTCACGGTCACAGTGAATATCCTCACGAGTCACCTTGGACAATGACCTTGCCATTAGCGCTTCTGGCAATTCCTTCAGTACTCATCGGCTTGCTTGGAACTCCTTTTGCCAACTACTTTGAGGAGTTTATCTTCTCACCCAATGAAACCCTAGAGGAAGTTGTGGAAAAAGCTGCTCTGTTTAACCCAACGGAGTTTTACACTATGGCAGGTGCTTCAGTTGCAATTTCCTTGATTGGCATTACCTTAGCTTCCTTAATGTATCTGTTGGGTAAGATTAACCCAGTGGCAATAGCAGCAAAAGTCAAGCCGCTTTACGAGCTATCCCTCAACAAGTGGTACTTTGATGACATTTACCATCGTGTTTTTGTCATCGGCTTGCGGCGTTTAGCAAGACAAGTGATGGAAATTGACTTCCGCGTTGTCGATGGTGCCGTGAATCTCACAGGCTTTTTCACTCTCATCAGTGGCGAAGGTCTGAAATACCTGGAAAATGGTCGTGCTCAATTCTATGCCTTAATTATCTTTGGGGCTGTGTTGAGTTTAGTAGTTGTTTTCGGTGTAACTTGATATACCCTACACGATGAAAAGGTGAATTTTCCGTAATGGTCGTTCTTTGTCATTTGTCATGAGTAAATACAAAGAACAAATGCACACAGAGGATGAAGGATGCATTTACTTCCCTTCATCTTTCTTTATTTTTATTAAATAAACCTAAGAATGAAGACCAAGCTCTGTAAAAACTGCTAGTAAATAGCTAGTAGTTGATCGCCGAACATTATATTGCTGACTAATAACTTCCGATGAATACAGCAAACTTCCCGTGGCTGACGACGATTATTCTGTTTCCAATAGCGGCGTCACTGCTAATTCCCTTCATTCCAGATAAAGATGGCAAAACAGTGCGCTGGTATGCCCTGATTATAGGGCTGATAGATTTTGCACTGATTGTGACTGCTTTTTATACCGGATATGACTACTCAAACCCTGATTTGCAACTGTTTGAGAGTTACAGCTGGCTTCCACAAATCGGTTTGAATTGGTCAGTAGGGGCAGATGGTTTGTCTATGCCCCTCATTATTTTGACAGGTTTTATTACCACATTGGCGACTTTAGCAGCTTGGCCAGTAACTCTCAAACCGAGGCTGTTTTACTTTTTGATGCTCGCGATGTATGGCGGTCAGATTGCCGTTTTCGCCGTCCAGGATATACTGTTGTTTTTCCTGGTATGGGAACTGGAACTGGTGCCAGTATACATTTTGCTTTCGATTTGGGGAGGCAAAAGGCGGCAATACGCAGCGACCAAGTTTATTTTGTACACTGCTGGCGGTTCGCTGTTTATTTTGCTAGCAGGCTTGACAATGGCGTTTTCTGGTGATACAGTCACTTTTGATATGCGAGCGATCGCAGCTAAAGACTTTGCTCTTAATCTCCAACTTTGGCTGTACGCTGCCTTCCTAATTGCCTACGCTGTCAAACTCCCCATCTTCCCCTTGCATACTTGGCTACCAGATGCCCACGGTGAAGCGACAGCCCCCGTGCATATGTTGCTGGCAGGTGTTTTGCTGAAAATGGGTGGTTATGCTCTTATTCGCATGAATGCCCAAATGCTTCCCGATGCCCACGCTTATTTTGCCCCAGTTTTGGTGATTTTGGGGATTGTCAATATCATCTACGCTGCCCTCACATCCTTTGCCCAGCGCAACTTGAAGCGGAAAATTGCCTACTCCTCAATTTCCCACATGGGCTTTGTGGCAATTGGTATTGCTTCCTTCACCGACTTGGGCTTGAATGGGGCAATGCTGCAAATGGTTTCCCACGGTTTAATTGGGGCAAGTTTATTCTTCCTAGTAGGGGCAACTTACGACCGTACCCACACCCTCATGCTGGATGAAATGGGCGGTGTTGGTAAGAAAATGGGCAAGATGTTTGCTATGTGGACAACATGTTCTCTGGCATCTTTAGCTTTGCCAGGAATGAGCGGTTTCGTTGCTGAGTTGATGGTATTTGTTGGCTTTGCTACCAGCGACGCCTATAATCCTACCTTCAAAATTATTGTGGTGTTCTTGATGGCAGTTGGGGTGATTCTAACTCCGATTTATTTGCTATCTATGCTGCGGGAGATTTTCTATGGTGAAGAAAACAAAGAATTAGTTTCTCACCAGAAACTAATAGATGCCGAACCCCGCGAAATCTTCATCATCGCCTGCTTGTTAATACCAATCATTGGTATTGGTTTGTATCCTAAGATGCTGACTCAGGTGTATGATGCGACAACTGTGCAGTTGACGGCAAGGTTGCGTGATTCTGTACCCGCTTTGGCAGAGCAAAAAGCGGCTGCGGTGTCGTTGAGTGCGCCGGAGATTGGGAATTAGATTGTTGATTTCAAATCAATATTGCTTAACGAGCGGGTTTCGTACCTGCTCTTTTTTTGTTAGGTTTTTCCAACCTGTTGAAGGAACTCAATATTAAGCTCCAGTTTCTCTCCCAACCACAGAGCATGTTCCGTATGGTCTTTCACATCATCGCCCGTCTCCGGGTGGATTAAAATATCCAATCCCTCATGATTGAGCATTAACCAGGGAACAACTTTCGCAAACTGATTCGGTAAGAACGCAACTTGATACATCGCTTTTGGATGTGGACCGATGGGTTTATCATGCCAGCGCCCAAGCCGCACGTCAAATCTTGCGCCTAATCCTTCGCGTACACGTTCAGCTACATCACGGCTTGCGGTATCAAAGTAGACATGAGCGTGAAAACCAGTGATTTCGGTAGTATTTTCTTGCATCGCTCTAAACTCGACTTTTCACTTTTAACTCTATTTTGAAGCCAAAACTCAGCTTCATGTTATATAGCTTTGCGGAGTTACTCATGTTCAACTATTCTCACAAACTCTTCTACTTTGACACTCCCACGACTACCCAAATATCGCACTACGTGCTTATTTGGGCAAAATCTTAATAGCTTCATCTAAGCATTTAATTGCTTCTTTCAATCCTTCTGAATTTTTCTTCCATCTTTTATATACAAGCCCTTGATTCACGTGTGCAACGAAATTGTAAGGATTAATTGTAATTGCTTTTTTATAATAATCTTCAATAGCCTCATTAAATAGTTTATCTGCTTGTTCTTTCTGTCCTTCCCTTTGTTGCTTTTCTCCTTGTCTTAGTAGTGCATTACCAATGCCTAATAATGCTCTATAGGCATCAGGGTGCTCCTGAGTTGCGTTTTCATATTGTTCTTTTGCTTTTTCATAATTCTCCAGGCAATAAAGAGCATCGCCTAACTTTATATAGTCATCAACTGTCAAAGATAATAATTCCTTGTGTGATTTAATATGCTCCTCTAGCTTAAATACTAATTTTTCTAGTCTTTCTTGTATTTTAGGAGCAGTTTGTTCTTGGAAAAAGACTTCTTCCGGTGGAATGAATATTGAGAGTTCTTCAACAATTCTACTTTTTTCTAATTGAGCCTTTAACTTCTTATCCAAACTGAGTGCTCTTTTGATATTATTATCAATCTCTTTATTGTTGAAATATTCTTGTAGTGCTGCTTTTAGTTGTTCGTCTGTTTCTTGCTTTAAATATTTTCGTATTGTTTCTTCTGACTCGTTTCTAAGTCTTTCGCCATCTTTCTCTACATCAGCTTTTAGTTGATTAATTACACTTTGTCGTAAAATCCATACAGAAGTACCTATTAAGAATATCGCAAAATTGAATTGAGTAAAAAACCTACCATAGGAGCGGTCTACTTCTTTTTCGGCATAATCTCTCACTAGTTTCTCTAGTTTCTCTGGACTACTTTCTAGTTTCTCTGGATTACTCTTTATCTCGAAACTATTCTTTATAGGAAAAAGCATCACCCACAGGTGAACTCCAAATGCCACTGCTACCATCACCAGATAAAGACCAATGGAGCCACATAGCAACCATTGCAGCGTATTTCTCTCTTGCTTATTATTTTCTTCTTGCTGATTATTTTCCATAATAATACGTGAAAATGCTGGGCAGTATTGTATAGGAAAGCATTTCTTGTTTCCACAAGTCTTTAAAATTCTTAATCTCCAGTAAACAAAAGTCCTGTCCAGCTATTCGAGTCGCATTCATACTCAAACATTTTTGGCACAAACAAATAACCCCCAAACTACTGCCTCAACCACTGAAACGAAGTGGCATAACTAGTTAGCGAGAGTGCAAAAACAAGTCAGTTGTCACACGTTTCATCATGATTTCATGACTTTGAACCGTTGCGAACATGCTCAAGAAATTCCGGATAATTTTCCAAATCCTCTAGAGACTGCAACGCTGGCATTTCTACCCAGTTCGCTTCTGCATGTAACTTGTCTACATAGGCATAAAATGCTTCTTGATCATCCCGATGAGCCAAAACATAGGCATGTAACTCTTTGTAACTCATTGCCTGAAAGTTAGGTTTGCTCACTGCACATACCTCCATCTGCCATTGGAATATATCTCAATGATATTCTCCTCACCTGCTAGGAAGAACACATTCCCTGTTCGCTCGTCTATACGAACTACTAGTCTGTCAGCCTTGAATTGAGGGGTGACTCGGTTAATAATTTGAGTAATCCCCGAATACGCAATTGTGTCATGGCGAAAAAGAAATACATTGTCTCTCTAACAAGCTTTGAGCGAGAAGTACTCG
>JAHHHH010000010.1 GCA_019359415.1 Iphinoe sp. HA4291-MV1
GTCCGAACCCTAAACACAAACAAGTAAATTATCTGTTTTTCACGCCTCTGGTAAATAGCGATCGCTAGTTTTTTTCTGAATTCTCCTTACGCACTTTTTGTCTTGATTGTCAATGCGTAAGTTCTATATATGTTAATCTCGACAATGGGGTGGGCAATTCCAGCTGCTGCGTGGTGAGACCAGTGCTGCAGGAGGGTTTCCCTCCGTAGGCATCTGGCGTTGGCGCAGCCTCTCCGCAGGAGATACCCGGAGGGCGGCTCGTGGAACAACAACCCGAGGAACTGCCGCTCGGCGAATCGCAATAGGAACCCGCGCGACAACAGGAACGACAATGTCGGCTTTCGGGTTGTCGTGTCGGCGCTCAGCACTCTTCTGCTCAGGACTTACGCAAAGAAACCCGGTTTCTACCAAAAATCGTCTGTTTTGCAACGAAAAACGAACAAAGAAACCGGGTTTCTGACAGATTCTGCGTAAGTCCTACTGCTGTCAGAGCTGATAAGTGGGAATTTATCGGGCGTACCAAAGAAGAGTCCAGACCTACTCCAGTGAGGTTGGTGAGTCAGCGCTGCGGGAGGGTTTCCCTCTCCTAAGGGAGACGCTACGCGTTGGCGCAGCCTGTCCGCAGGACTCACCGCAGGCGACTGCGAACCCGAAGGGTAACAACCTCCGAAAATCAAACCGAGTCGGATAGCTTGGTAGATTGCAAAATCGAACAGTTGTCCGGCTCAACTCATTTGCATTTAAAAGATATGGTTATCCCAGAACTCGAACAACAACTCCTTCAGCTTTCACCTAACGATAAGCTGTATATTATCCAATTACTCGCCCAAAGCCTGAGCACACAGAATAACAACACCCACCTAGAACAAACCACCAAACTCTCAGAGTTTTTCCGTCAATCTCCCCTGGCTGAACTTACCGAAGAATTAGATCTAAGCCGAGATCGCAGCTGCTCTTTGATGAAGATGATTGGGAGTCCACTCATTTTAGACAAAAACTTGTTGTGAGTGCTGCCTATAGTAACTGAATCTAATATCACATGACTCGGAACGGTTCTGATTTTTCAGTGAAATGAATTGGCAAAACACTTTCTACATTCTCAGGCGGATTAGGAACAATGTAGTGAGTAATGACCGTACCACCGTTAGATTGACTATTACCAGCTTCTATACCAGCTTCAACTGCTCTTTCTACCTCAGCAGTGTGTCCCCGAACAGCAACTATCAAGCGAGCGCTTTCCGCTAGTCCATAATAGACAATAGTCACCTCAGCAGCTTTCACCATTGCGTCCGCTGCTGCTAGCACAGCAGGAAAACCTTGAGTTTCAATGACTCCAACCGCTATTGGCATGGCTTTACACTCTTGAATTTAGGATTGGTGATATTCATTGTACAAGGAAGCGCTCACAATTGCTGAATTACTAGAACTTATAGAAGTTATATCAGCCAGTTCTTTTGCTAAATCAAAGTATTCAGACCAATCAAACTTCATCAAACTCAATATTAATATCTAAATCATTACCAAAAATAAATGAAACATCTAACCACCAAACTTTGTCAAGTATCTTTAATTTATCAAATGCTTCATCTACATCAAGATTAGTATGAATAGCAATTATTAAATTTTTCCAACCAACATTTTCTGGATCATATAAAACTTTTAAAACCAATTTTTCATTAGCAAATATTTTCCTTATTTTTTCATGAGCTTCTATTAACACAGAAATTAGATATTTCTTTTCATTTAAATATTTCAACACTTCTACTGGATTTTTTAAACTATATATTGCCTCAATAAGAAACTTGTTTTTGAGGTTTTCTAATGTCATATTTAAGATATTTTGTACTATACAATATCATATCGCAATCCTAAATCATTCGTGAGAAACAAGACCCCCGACTTCTTGAAGTCGGGGGTCTGTGGCTTTCAAGAGAAAAACGCCATGACCACTGCTTCAAGGTATCCACTCCAAAATCATACCCAAGCGAGTGTCCTTATCCTGTCTAGTATTTTGCTGCTGAATATCTGTAGATATACGCAAATTGCGAGTTATGGCATAACCGACTGATATCGTCGTGAAACCAACTTCTTCTCCAGTACCTGGAGCAACCCAACTCTGTGTCAAAGAAATATCTGCTGCGCCACCGCGAGACAACACTAACAACAGTTTCGCACCTAAATTCACTCCATCTGTAGAGTCACTCTTCGTTTCCAAATGCCGATAGCCTACCACAGGCGCAATATTGATATAGCTACCCAAAGGACGTAAATAATAATGCAAGTCTGCACCATAAACCTCGCGTTGACCATTGAATGCTGCTTGATATTCACCACTCACTGTTAAACCAGTACGACCAATAAACACATCTTGTACACCTACATTCACCCCAAATGCTTGCTCGGAAGAAAAGTAAAAATACCCGAATCGTACTCTGGTAGGAAAACTGGGGTCATTCTTGATATCTTCCAACACATTCGGCACTTGACGCCGCCAACGTTGTAAAACAGGACTATTTTTAATCACTTCTGGGCTTAAATCTAAATCCTGAGCACCTTTTGAAGGCGTATTACATAAACCAGGAGCAGTCATCAAAACCAAATTCACACCCACTCCTAAGCATAAAGCTAATAACTGCCCTCTCATACCGTTTCACTTTAATATTGATATAAATGGAAATTGCCCATTGCCCATTGCCCATTTGTATCAGACCTGATCGTGAAATGGTATCATTTGTGCCTCTGCGGTTTTTAAAAACAATTCATAAAAAAAGTGGCTCTGCATCATCAGAACCACTTAAGTTTTAGCAAAACCTTATGACTTAGCGAGCAGTGGCTTGGGTCGCAGCAGCGTCAATTGGTTTGATGAAGTACAACCGCAAGGTCTGCCAAGCGTTAGAGATGTAATAGGGCAGTTTTTGGAAGAATTGTAGGAATTTGGGAGTCTTTGAGTTAACTATTGCTGTTAGCTTCTCGTTATTCTTCACACAAATTTCTAACCGCTGATAAAACTCCGGATGCTCAACATCCAGCATAACTGGGAACACTCGCCCTGCAGTTTCATTGGTCTTTTTAATCACGTAGACGTCATATTCTCGTGCATCTAAACCAATTGATGCATAGAAGTCTTTGCGCTGGACGTCGTTGAGGTACATCGTCGCGAACACCGACAACAGGAAGAACCGACTCCACAACCGCGCCTTCCAGTCATTTAACATTTGGGGCTGGGATCTCATGATGGCGTCAAAGAAATCCCCGTGGCGGTTTTCATCCTGACACCAGTTCTCAAACCAACGGAAAATTGGATAAACTCGGTCTTCCGGATGTGCCTCTAGGTGGCGATAAATTGTAATATACCGCCAATAACCAATTTTTTCTGAGAGATAAGTTGCGTAGAAGATGAATTTCGGCTTAAAGAAGGTGTATTCGCGACTCTTTGTCAAAAACCCTAAATCCAGCGCCAAATTGAAGTCCGACATCGCTTTGTTCAAGAAGCCAGCATGACGCGCTTCATCCCGAGACATGAGGTTGAAACATTCTGCCAAGACGGGACTCTTGCCCTTCAAGCGGCGACCGAGTTCTTTGTACAGCAAAAAGCCAGAAAACTCTGCCGTACAGGAACGCTCTAGAAATTCAACGAACAATCGGCGAGTGTCCCCGTCAATATGATCCCAGGATTGTTCAAACTCGGCATCCCGAACAAAGTGATGGCGATTGTAGTCTGCACGAAACTCTTCCAGGATGGCTTTCAACTCGTCTTCGTTTGGCGAGATGTCCATCCGTGCCATTTCATCAAAGTCGGTTGTGTAGAATCGAGGTGTCAGCAGGGTTTCTTTTGCCGGGACTTTAATCCCGGACCGCATTTCTTCAAAGCCTGGTTTTTTGAGGGAATCTACCATGTCTTGATTGCCATGAATGTCTTATTATCTCGAATGCCTGCGAAAGTCAATAGTCATAATTTTCTTTCACAAAGCACAATATGACGACAGTATTTTATTCGTATAGTTCAGTCTACCAAGGTGCAGGGCGACAACAGACAGAGGAAACGTTAAGAGTTGCAACAACACTTCAATTTTTTTGGAAATCCTCAATTGAGGATGTGTAGCCTGTAATAAATGCCCATGCTAAATCAAATTATTTAGTTGAGTCAATCCATTGGGTGAGGTAGGGTAAGCACAAACCAATCATACTGTAAATATATGATAGTATTAATTTAATATGTAAAAAATGTAACATTTAATCCAGTAATTTTTCTATAATTTGGTTATCTTAGTAATGAGAACTATCCAATTAAACTCACTACTTGCGGCGCTGTTTCTTGCCCAATCGTGGTGGTATGAAAATTCAGAAAACTCTAGCTGCTATCCTGACACGAAAAAAATAAAGTAGAAAAACTGTGATTAGGAATAAGAGTGAATGAGAGGGGAAGGAAACGAAATGAATGCTGAAGACAAGAATAATAGAAACCATCAAGATCGTCTTCTTATCTCCTACATCTTAAATACAGTCGGGTTTGTCGGCTTAGTAGGCGGTCTGCATCGTTTATACAATGGCAAAATAGGAACAGGTTTATTGTGGCTGTGTACTGGTGGTTTATTCGGTATTGGGCAGTTTGTAGACTTGTTTCTTATCCCTAATATGGTTGACGAGCACGAAATAAAACTCAGGGCAAAAGCAGGTTTATCACCTTTCGGTGTTCCGTTAAATCAACCTGCTGTTGCTGCTCAAGTTTACCGCTCTCCCCAGGAAAAACTCATGATAAAATTGCTTAAAGCAGCGGAAAATAGGGGCGGTAAACTCACTGTCACTCAAGCAGTTATGGAAACGGATGCTAGCTTTGCGGAGGTAGAAGCTGTTTTCAGAGAAATGCTGAAAACAGGATATGTCATGATAGACAACGACCCCGTTACCGGAGCCGTCACTTATCACTTCCATGAACTGAACTAATTTCTCCCCAGCCACTTTTGACCGTTTAAGCGCTGCACTAGTCCATAAATCAGTAAATCAAGAGTGATTTTGCGTTCATCGATTAAGAATGACTCAAGAGTGCTGGGCTTTTTACCTTCATTACAGGAAAAAGCCTTTTTCCCTTGGATATTTTCTTCAGGAAAATACAGGTTGAATTGACGCAAACCGTTCTGCCAACTACCGATGATTTGCCAGCATTCCTCAGCTTTGTCAAAACCAACGATGGGAATTTTTTGCTTAGCAAAATTGAGCGCTAAATCTTGCACTCCTTCTTTAGCGATCGCCTTTTGCACAGCTGGTAAGTAATATTGCTGGATAAACTCTGCAAAGGGCTTATCTTCAACAGCTGGTGCTTTCTCTTTTTTTGCTGCAGCTTTGGCGGCTGGTTTCTCCCCTGCGGCTGCAGCTTTGGCGGCGGGCTTTTCTCCTGTAGCAGCTTTAGCGGCTGGTTTTTCCCCTGTGGAAGCTTTCGCTGCTCCTGCTGGCTTCTCGCGCTTGGGTGGTACAGTCGTTGTTTTTGCTGCATTGGGGTTCGCTTCTGGGTTCGCCGCTTTAGGATCTGGCGCGTTTGCAGAAGGGATATCTGTCGCTTCGGGTGAGTTTGTACTGGGAGCGTGTTCTTCAGCGACACTGGGAGCCTGCTTGTCTACAGTGCTGGGAGCAACTTCCCCAGCTTCATTGTGATTTGTTTCTTCTGCCATTGCTCAGGTCTATCCTTTGTCTTGCTATGAGAACTCACAAGCGTGGTTAAGTCACTTTCATTTTGACACAGCCACGCCTGTCTCCCGAAGTGCGATCGCTTTTTCAAGCTAACGAAGCCTGACATTCAATTTTTTGAACTTTGAATGAGCGAATGCGTGAATTGTACTAGCCTCCAGCCACAGCGGGGACAATACTCACTTCATCGCCATCTTTCAATGGTGTCTGTGTTTTATCCAAAAAACGGATATCTTCACTGTTGACGTAGAAATTCAAAAACCGCCGTGGTTCTCCAGTTTCATCGCACAAGCGTGACTTAATCCCAGGACAGTTTTCTTCTAAAGAATCAAACAGTTCTGCGATCGTCTCACCTTTACATTCTAGGGTGGCTTGGTTATTGGTGAATTTTTGCAGAGCAGTGGGAACTAAAACTTTTACAGTCATAAATTCGGAGAGTCGTGAGTTGGGAGTTAAGAGTTGTCATTTGTCATGAATTATTTGTCCTTTATTCTTTTACTCATGGCAAATGACTAATAATTCATGACTAAACTAAGACTTGCTGCCATTCTAGGCGATCTAATGTTTGGGAACGCTCTAGCGCTCGTTCAAAGCTATCGAGTTTTGCCTCAATTGTCAGAGGTTCGCCAATGTAACCTTGTACCGCTTCTTGGGTTTTCAAGCCGTTTCCGGTAATGTATACCACGGTGGTTTCATCTGGGTTAATCTTACCAGCTTCTGCCAACTTCTTCAGCACAGCAACAGTTGTCCCACCAGCGGTTTCTGTAAATATACCTTCTGTTTCTGCCAGCAGCTTAATGCCTTCGATAATTTCAGTATCCGTAACTGATTCTATATGACCACCAGTTTTCTTGGCTAGTTCTATAGCGTAGACGCCATCTGCTGGGTTACCAATTGCAAGAGACTTGGCAATGGTATTGGGTTTGACTGGCTTAATAAAGTCGCGTTCTTCTTTATAAGCTTGGGCGATCGGTGAACATCCTTCTGCTTGTGCGCCGCTGAACTTAACACTCTTGCCTTCCACCAAACCAACTTCTACAAATTCTTGGAAGCCTTTGTAGATTTTCGTGTACAGTGAACCAGATGCTAAAGGTGCGACAATGTGGTCGGGTAGCTCCCAGCCTAGTTGTTCTGCAACTTCAAAGCCCAGTGTCTTAGAACCTTCGGAGTAGTAGGGACGCAAGTTAATATTGACAAAACCCCAACCATGTGTATTGGCAACTTCAGAACAGAGGCGGTTGACCTGATCGTAATTACCCTTGACAGCCATGAGGGTTGGACTGTAAATGAGGCTACCTAAAATTTTTCCAGCTTCTAAATCAGCAGGAATGAACACGCAACAGTCTAAACCAGCATGTGCTGCAATAGCAGCAGTAGAATTTGCTAGGTTACCTGTGCTAGCGCAAGAAACTGTCGTGAAACCTAACTCTCGTGCGCGGGTGAGAGCAACTGATACTACCCTATCTTTGAAACTGAGGGTAGGCATATTGACGGCATCATTCTTGATATAAAGCTTCTTTAAACCAAGGCGACGTGCCAAGCGATGGGAACGAACCAACGGAGTCATACCAGTTCCCACATCAATGGGGTTGTCACTAGCAATGGGCAAAAACTTACGATAGCGCCAGATGGAGTTTGGTCCTGCCTGAATTGTTTCACGGGTTACGGCAGAGCGTAGGGCACTATAGTCGTAGGTTACTTCCAATGGACCGAAGCAGAACTCGCATACATGAAGAGCCTTGAGTTCATACTCCGCACCACATTCCTTACACTTCAAGGATTTAAAAGTGGCAGTGGTGGCTTGGGTGTTGGTGGTTGTCGCCTGTGTCATGAGTCTTCCTGGGTGTCCGTCAACTGTGGATTGATGTTAGCACGAGCAAAAATACTCGTCAAACATACCCGATAAAAATTGTCGGGTTTTGGCTGAGTATGTTTGAGAGACTAAAATCAAACTAAAACTCTTGTCTAAGCTGTAGAGAAAAGGCTAAATAAGGTGTTATGACCGTAACTACCTATAAATGGACAATTGAACGCTATCACCGGGCAATAGAAGCAGGCATCTTTGACGATCAGCCCATAGAACTATTGCGTGGAGATCTCATTGTTATGCCCCCAGAACGAGAACCTCACGCCTACTACAACACAGAAGCAGCCGATTATCTCCGCACACTGCTTGGTGAACGGGCAAAAATCCGCGATGCCAAACCTGTAACTCTTCCAAACAACTCAGAACCCGCTCCCGATGTTGCCATTGTCAAACCCTTAGGCAAGGTTTACCTAGAACACCATCCCTACCCCCAAGACATCTTCTGGATTATCGAATTCTCCAATGCCACCCTCAACAAAGACTTAGGTGAAAAAAAAGACATCTACGCGGAAGCAGGTATTGCTGAATATTGGGTTGTCAACCTCAAGAATTTTCAGTTAAAAGTATTTCGAGATCTAAAAAATAAGCAATACACAACAGAACTGACACTGACTACAGGTAGCATTTCTCCGCTAGCTTTTCTTGATGTATCCGTGCACGTTGAGCGCTTAATGAAGCTGTAACCCCAACCCCCTTCTCCTGTCGGAACAGGTGAGCCAACGTGACGCTGCGCGAACAATTTTGAATGAGCGAATTTTGAATTGTTAACCGCCACTCACTGGCGGAATTAACACCACCTCGTCACCATTTTGCAGAATGGTATCTGGTTCAACAAATTGCAGATTGACCCCAAAGCGAGTAATATCACGCAATTGAGCAAGTTTAGGATGTTCACTGATTAGGCGATCGCGCACTGCGGCAACTGGTGTATTCTGAGGAAATTCCAGTACCAGTTCTGGAACTCCATAAGCTTCTTGGTAAGCAGCAAATAACTTGACGGTAACGATAATTCTAGACATGAAGATAAAATATAAATTGCTAGGATAATTATCTTTCCTTAGCTAAGGACTTTATCAAAATACGACTATACGAAAAATCATTAAAGAACCTCAAAACATATGTTCTAACGTCTGGAAATCACGCTGTACCTCATGCCACAAAGACTTATTATAAGGGTCTGTTTTGAGAGCTTTTTTCAGGTAAATTCTCGCTTTAAGAGGCTGTTTTTCTGCAATCAGCGCTCTTCCCCAAAGCTGATAGGAAATGGCTTGCCACTGACGCACTTCTACATCTTCTGGTAAACGTTGTGCTAATGCTTCTGCTAAGGATATCGCTTGTGAGAAGCGTCTTTCTTTCAAAAACTGCTGCAACTGCTGGTAAGTCGCCCACTTCAACCGCTGTTCTATTTCCGAAAAACTGGGCGGCTTTGGTTTCTCTTTTGACTTTTCCCTTGTTGCTGTTTCTGAACGCGTTACTTGTGTTGGCTGATGTTCAACGACTGGTAAGTGATGAGAAGGCGGTGCTGTCTCTTCTTGCGAGATCTCCTGCAACAGCAACTTGTATGCCTCAGTCACGGCAATAAATTTTTCTTTTGCTTTTGTGTCATCTGGATTGATATCAGGATGATATTGCTGCGCCAGTCGGCGATAAGACGCTTTAATGTCGGCGAAAGAGGCTCCTGACCTTAAACCTAGTAAACGGTAGCAATCTTCAAGATCCATCTTGAGTTATCAGCGATCGCGAGTATTGGCTATCAGCTATCAGCTTAATGCCTGAAGTTTAAATCATAAAGACCTAAACCCTAATTTAAAGTTCGTACTTCACAGTTTTGTCAAATGGGCAATGGGCAAGGGGCAAGGGGCAATGGACAATGATGTTCCTAGTTCCCAATTCTCAATTCCCAATTCCCAATGCCCGATGCCCATTGCCCAATTCCCTATTTCCACTCTAGCCCCTGTGCGCGACTCCGGGGAATGAGCTTACAAAAATTTTTGCGTAAGTCCTGTAATTCTTCTTGTAAAGATAGAGGTTGATAACCTAAAGCAAACGCTTTGGAACTGTCCAAAGAAACATCAGATGGTCTGGCTGCTGCCATTTTTACATCTTTTTGTCGGCAAGCTTTTAACCCATCGGCAGGGAGTTGAAAAATCTCTACTAATAAGCAACCAAAATCATAGCGTGAGATTCTTTCTTTTCCTCCTAAGTGAATACGCCAGTTGACTTTTTCTAATGTTAATAAAAGTCCTTTTGCTGCAGTTTTTCCACTAACCGGAGTCCGAAATTCATCTATGAATAGATTTAACTCTTTTCCTTGTTTAAGAGTTTGGATAAATGATTGTATAAAGCTTGTTGCTGTAGGTGTTTCCATCCCAAACATTAACGGCATACGGCAAACAGCAGTCATCGGATTACGTTCTAACATTCCTTCCTCAGCCAAGACTTTTTGCTCACCATAAATATTGACAGGACATACAGGATCTGTCTCACGATAAGGAGCGTTTAAGCCATCAAAAACCAAGTCTGTTGATGTAAAAGCGCAAGGAATAGAATAATCTGCACAAAGTCCAGCAATATTGCAGGAAGCTGTGACATTTATTGCATGTGATTCATCAGGATGGGTTTGACAATAATTTGTTTGGGAGAGTGCGGCAGTATGAATCACTGCTGCTGGTTGAAAATCACTAAATATTTTTTTAAGCTCTTGAAAATCTGTTAAATCAGCTTTCAGCATTTTTATTCCTGGAATTTCTAAAGAATGAGAAAAGTAGGTTCCATAGACTTCCCATTCTTGTTTTGCCCTCTGGCAAAGGTGATATCCTAAAAAACCACTTGCACCAGTGATTAGTAATTTTTTCATATTTGAAATATATAATACTCTCAGCAAATCAGTTAACAGTTAACAATGATAACTGATATAGCAGTCCTAAGAGGATGTTTGAAAAGTATTGGGCGAATATAATTCGCTACTACACAAAACTTAGTCCCTTCGGGGAGAACCTCCGGTTCCGCTGCGCTAACGCAGTCGCCTACGGTTCGCGTAGCGTCTCCGCAAGGAGAAGCATCTGGCGTGCGACTTCTAGTCGCTTGGGCAATATATTAGACTTTTCAAACAACCTCTAAAGAATTCATAGATAATTAGATTATTGGATCAATTTCTGAAATTGCTTATTACTACGAATTTTGACGAAGTCTGAGTCCACTTTCGCTAACTTTTCGTATTTACTAGGAAAAAGCTTCATTGCCTTTTGCAGATTCTCAACAGCTAATTCAGTATTGTTTTGTAAAGCATAGGTACAAGCTTTGTTATAGTAAGCTTCATGCTTGTTCGGTTGAATAGCGATCGCTTGATCATAAGATGCTAGTGCTTGTTGATAGCGTTGCAACTTTGTTAGAGCTATACCTCTATTTATCCAAGCTTCATGCTTATCTGGTTTAATGGCAATTGCTTTATCGTAGGCGATTACGGAATCTTTGTAGAGTTGCAATTTTGTCAGGACATTACCTCTGTTAAACCAGGCTTCATGCCTGTCTGGTTTAATTTTAATTGCTTTATCGTATGATTCTACTGCATCTTGGTAGCGTTGCAGAGCAGTTAATGCATTGCCTCGGTTAATCCATGCTTCTGCATTGGCAGGTTTAATGGATATGGCTTTGTCGTATGCTGCTATTGCTTCTTTGTAGCGATGCAAATTGAATAAAGTATTACCTTGATTGAAAAAGTCTTCTGCCTTTTGAATATCATTGACTTCTGTCATTAACTGTGCAACATTAATTTCCTGTATTGCTTGCTTGCTATTTTGTCTAGATAATTTTGCCCAGTTACTACAGCTAGACAGAAATATAGCTGTAAAACAGCTTGAGGCAACAAAGCAACGCCAATTGACCATGCTTTACTACAGAACTCTCAATATAATCCTAAATCTTTTTCTTCTCTTAAAGAAGTATAAAATAACACTGGCATCTTATGAAAACTTTGTTTCAAAAAATGTGTAAAAACTTTTGCTACAGCATAAATTTTTGATGAAGTTTCTATGTTAAACCATACCATACCTCGTGAAACATAGAACCAAAATTCGAACTACGTATGTTGCCTATTTTCACACTTTCATGGCTACGGGTGTGGTCAAAACCTGTTGGTAAAAGAATGGACAATGCCCATTGCCCCTTGCCCATTGCCCATTATTGCCCATGGCTACTATGAGACATCTGTTGAACTGAGGCGTGCTGATGTCACAATAGAATCATGCCGATTGAATCCAATTCCAACTCATCCCAGTCTCAAAAACAAGAACCTGTTCCCGAACACAACTTGCAACCAGATGACTTCGAGGATGCAGGTGAAAATTGCCTTATACCAGATGAACTTGCAACTCAACAAGCTCTTTCCACAATTTCAGCCCTACAATCTCCACGCCATACAGCAGCCCTTCAACAAGCACGTTCTACCTTCCAAGGGCGCACTCAACCTGTAACAGTGAAACCTAGGGCATTGTTGCTTATCTTAGTAGCGATCGCTATCATCTTTATCGGAATTGGCATCAATAACTGGTTGATTGGTGTCTTGGGAACACTAGTAGCTTTGCTCATCTCGTCAGCTGTGCTGTTACCAGCAATGATAAATGCGATACAAGAGTGGTTTTCGGCTCAAGAACGGGCGCTGTTTGTTGCTACCTTAGGAGTCATAGCAAGTCTCATTGGTTTTATAAAGTTCAGTGGTTTAGGCGATCGCATCATCGCTTTTGGACGCCGAGTTAACTGGGAAGCTGCTGGAACACTCGCAGAATGGTTTGGCGCTTTAGGGCAAATTCTCATCGCCATCATAGCCGTTTATGTTGCTTGGCGACAGTACGTCATTTCCAAAGACTTGACCATTCAGCAAAATATGCTGACTATCCAGCAAAATATCATTACTCAGCAACAGACAATTGATTCTTATTTCCAAGGCGTTTCTGACTTAGTATTGGATGAAGAAGGATTATTAGAAGATTGGCCTCAAGAGAGGATGATTGCGGAAGGACGCACAGCAGCAATTTTGAGTAGTGTCGATGGTAATGGTAAGGCGAAAATTCTGCGCTTTCTCTCGCGTTCCAAATTGCTGACACCTCTAAAGCGCGATCGCCACCTTGGTCGAGCTATTCTCGATGGTAGTGGCGGTTATGCAGAAGATAGGGAAGCGGGTTTGCGTGTCATCGATTTAGGAGTGATGCTTGCAGGAGGAGCAGATCTTGCTGGTACTGATTTGCGTTGGACTGATCTTTCGGAAGCAAATCTTGTCCGCGCTAACCTCACTGGCTGTGACTTGGTAAAAGCTAACCTCTCCCGGACTATCTTATATGAGGCAAAACTTGATGGTGCTGATTTGAACGGAACTCGCTTATTCTATGGTTCTGCTGAAACCGCCTCGCCTCGCAGCCGCACGGAACCGCCAAACTATGAAACTGGCGAACACACAGGGGCTGTTGTAGAAGATGCTGATTTTAGTGATGTTCAGCGAATGTCTGAGTCTGTGCGTTACTATTGCTGCGCTTGGGGAGGTGAAAAAACTAGACGTACTATCCCTGGTGGTTGTGAAGAGATTCCTAATAAGTTGGGAAGATGAGAGATTGAGTTTATAGCCAACCTAGCTGCTCTCTCTACTGACTCATTTTTGATTGCTTTACTTTCTGCTGAATGAAATTCTCAACCTCCTCAATCTCAACTTGTGATTGCGGTACAGCAAAAGTTTCCTCAGATGCTTCGGCTGTGGAGCGATCGACAAAGGCGTGGAATGCTGCTTTGTCACTGGGATGAGCAACGACATGCCCGTAGTTCAGCTTTAGTCATGGTACTAAAGTTAGGCTTCATCACAAGAACCTCCAACGACCATTGCCATAGATTTCTATTTCTATGTTATCGCCAGCCAAAATGAACACGTTTGACGGATGATAAGCAGTATCAGCAAAAAACCACCCTCGGATATGACACCTGCTACAAATTCTTCAAACGAACCCCCAAAGCTGCAACGCAATACACTGCAATTGCGCCATGCGATCGTCATGGCAGTTGCTGCGATGTCTCCGGTAGGTGCCATCTTTTTTAATTCCATTCCCCAAGCGGGACTCGTCGGTGCAGCGATGCCGTTGTGCTACATCATTGGTTTTGGGGTAGCTTTGCTCGTTGCTGATCAAATCAGCATACTTGCAGCCGAGTTCCCCACGAGTGGCTCTTTGTATACCTTTGTGACTCAAGGATTAGGAGTGCGCTGGGGCTTTCTCGCTGGCTGGTTGAGTTTAATTTCCTTTGGCGTGGCTATTGCCTTTGTCTTTCTAGTAATGAGTGCGAATTTTCAACAGCTGTTGCTGCACTGGTTTGGCGTACACCTAGACTGGACAGTATGGTATTGCTCGTTCGCTTTGATCGTCGGGGCAGTGTGTTATCGCGGCATTCGCTTCTCACTACAATTGGATCTGACGCTATTGATGTTTGAACTCGGCGTTTGTCTGTTGCTCGCGCTCATCGTGCTCATGCAAGCTGGCAAAACCGGACAACTGACACTCGTACCCTTCACGCTGACGGGATTACCACAGCACAGTAATCTGGTTGCCGGTGTCATTTTGTCCATGCTCAGTTTCGTCGGGTTTGAATCGGCAACCACGTTGGGTGAAGAAGTTCAAAATCCCCGACAGTCAATTCCTCTAGCGACGGTGATCACCCTAGTTTTAGTCGGCGTGTTCTATGTGCTGATGTCATATGTGGCAACGCTGGGATATGGCATTCATAACATGGCAGCCTTTGCCCAAGATGCTGCCCCCTTCGATACGATTGCGCGTCACGTTTGGGGCAATGGGTTCGCCTTATTGATTGATTTTGCCGGAATTATGGCTGCATATGCCAGTGCCGTTGCCTTTCTCAACGCTGCTGCTCGAATTGTCTATGCCATAAGTCGAGAAGAACTATTTCCCCGTTGGTTAGCGCACATTCATCCCACCTATCGCACACCAACAAATGCCATTCTTGCGTTGAGTGGCAGTTCTGCGTTTGTCGGGCTAGGGTTGGGACTGCTGTGGACACCGATTCAGGCGTATGCCTTTCTGGGAATAGTCTTAACACTGGCTGCCCTGGTGATCTATGGATTGGTTAGTTTGGCGTGTTTTCGATATTTCTCGACAAAACGCCGCGCTCAGTTGGAGCGAAACTCTACGAATCGCTTTGGTTGGTTGCGTCATGCTCTGCTACCTTGGCTCTCGACGATCGCGATTAGTGGTGTTCTAGTTGGCACCCTTTATCCCCCTCCACCAGCACCGCTTTACTTAGCACCAGTTGTCGTCTTGATTTGGCTCTTGCTGGGCATTGGAGTGTTAAGGTTCCTGCAAATTCACAAACCTGAAGTTATTCGTCAGGCAGGTAGACTATTTGTCGTTGATGAAACTGAAACCCTCAGTTAGAACAATGTAGTACAGATCCTTAATAGCAAAGTAGGGACTTAGCCGCATGATTAACTTGTTGTCAATGCGTAAGTCCTAAAGTCTTTTCTTTTGGGAAACGCAGGATAATCTGCTCTTATCTGGTATATGGTAAATGATGAAAAATCCCAAGTTATATAGTGGGTGATATCAGCACCACAGTAGACTCACACTCTGTGTCGCATCATCTCATACCTTTGAGCTATAAGCAAGACCTTGGACAGAGATATCAAAAAATTTTTTTAGCTATAAAGCAAAAGTAGAAAGATTAACACAACTTGCACACCTTGGGGAGGATTTTCCCAAACATCTGTATAGAACTGTCAAGCGTGCAAAAATCTCTTCTCTTTATAAATGGAAGTGAATAATATGCATGAAAATTTTGTTATACTTAATACATCAGTAAATAATAGTTTTCATAAAACTAATCTAATAGAAATACAATTGGTCAGGGCAGAACCAGAGGTCACACCATCACATGGGACAAAACAGGAACAAACATCCATGCCTGATGGAATAATGTTGTGGCTTCCCATTAGTTTAATGACGTTTTGGGTCATTGTTGCTTTTCGGCTTTCAGATGCTTGGAAAGTTACACAACATAGATTGATAACCGCCACAATTCTCCATCAAGTTCCTTGTAGGAAATGTCGATATTTTAAAAATAACCCTTATCTCAAATGTGCAGTACACCCTTCGACTGCTCTAACCAAAGAAGCCATCAATTGCTCTGACTATCATCCTGAAAAAGAGCCTCATTGAAGACTATTGAGAGTATCCACACCACTGTAACGATTTCTTACTATCGTTTGGTAACTTCGTATTATTCGGATCTAACGACAGCTTGTGCATTCCTAACGACAACTTATTGTGATCTAACGACAGCTTGTTGTGATCTAACGACAGCTTGTGCATTCCTAACGACAGCTTGTTGTGATCTAACGACAGCTTGTTGTGATCTAACGACAACTTATTGTGACGTTACGACAGCTTGTGCATTCCTAACGACAACTTATTGTGACGTTACGACAGCTTCTTGTGATCTATAGGAATCCGATTTGATTTATGAAAAAATCTAAGTATTTGTAGGGTGTGTTATCGGCGAGAGTACAGCACCAAATTCTTCTGATGGTGCGTTAGCCACCAGGCATAACGCACCCTACGTATATTTCAAAAATCAAATATGAGTCCTATAACAACAACTTGTGCATTCCTAACGACAACTTATTGTGATAAGAGAGGGCAGAAGTACGTAAGCGCAGAGCGCCCCTTTCGGGCAGAATGCAGAGCCCACTGACTAGCAGCAAGATGCAATAGAAGGTTATCTTCGTCATTAACAAATCTACTCAAATATGCACTAAAAAGATCTCTGTGCATGGCAACGCCTGTCTTGTCGTAGTGAACCCGTTCTGACAAGGACTTCTTAACTCGTTCACCCGTCAAATGGGTTTGGGACAAGGCTGTTTTATGAGTAGAAAACTTGGTGAATGAACCGTCAGCAATTTCAGCTTTACGTTTCAATTCAGATTGCACAAATCCTGGTGATTTGGCAAAAATAGCTTTACCGTAGCGTTTCTGCCAGCCTTTTACGGATACCTTTTCGGTTTTAATATGTTTGCCGTATCTCAAGATTTCGTTGACTATACAACGATTTTGACTCCGCGCATAAGCAGTTTTACGACGTTCTAATTCACGTTTCCTCTGTGCATTTTTACGGTAATTAGCAGACTTTTTCCACTGCCGCTTCCCTTTTTTAACCTTGCCTTGCTTAACAACAGTTTTACGTCCTACTTGCGACCAAAAGTTAGGTTCGTAGTTATCGGGATTGCTAACACGTTGAGAACGTTGCATCTTGCGTTGCAACACGCTAATCTCTTGCTCCAATGTTGGTACATTTTCAGCAAAAGGTAGTAGTCCAGCTTTCTTGTCGCCAACAAAAGCAATATTAGAAATGTTTAAGTCAAGCCCAATTAAACCGTCAGAAACATAGTTTTGAGGTTTCTGATATGGTAAGCCTTCTAAAACAAGTTGTACAAACCACCTGCGTTTACCATTCAAGATTCGTCGAACAAGACGGCAATATTTAACAGGACTCGACAATCCATGTTTAATAACTTCGTTGTTTGGGTCAATGATTGCTGGTAATTTCAATCCAGTCCAAACAACATGGTTATTTTGCCATTTGATACCTTGCTTGTTGGTTTTACCTTCAACTGAGCGAAAGCGAGACTCAACTTTAAACCTAACGTCTTTAGCTTTGCCAAATAGAACACGCTCAACTGCTTTAAATGCACGAGTTGCTAACTTTTGTTGAACTTGAGCGTCTATGTTTTGAGCAATCCACTTTGAATCTTTGGCTGCACGATTGGCATAAGCTTGTAAGTCATAATCGCTGAATCGGTAAGCTTCACGTGCTTTGCTGAAAGCATCACTACGTTCTTTCTTTTGGGTACGCGATATCTTTTTGGCTGTTTGATATGCCCCAGAATTACGTACTAGCTCCATCCTCGTCCTAGATTCTCCAAGTACATTGTTATACAATCTCATGGCTGCATTGAATCTCGCTTGCAGTTCTGAGTCTTGCTTACTATCAATCTTTAATGGCAGTTCTAAAACAAATGATGGTTTAGTACTTCGTGGCATATCTTGTAATCACCTCCTGGACTTGTTAGACTATATTTAGTATGTACGGCATATCTATAAATGTCAATGTCAAAAGGACAAAAGAGATTAAAAAATATTCCAATACTTCATGATGAAGTGAAGAGAAAAAGAACTATCAATTTGACCGATACAGCTTGGAATAAAATCAAATTAATAGCTATTGAACAGAAAACCAGTGTTAGTGAATTAATCGAAAAAATGATTAGAGAATGTCACGGCAGTTAAAACTGCTTGAGTCGCCTTTCCACCCCGATATAAATACCGGATGAGGCAGTTTAAGATTTTAAACTGCCTCATCCTTCGGGGCTATCAGGCTTCCCAATTTATTTACGTATAAATTTTTCTTAAATTTCTGCCCTCAGCATAGCTGCCTTTCTTCGGTCACTTTATGCTTGTGTTGTAGAATCAGATTGATTCAGAGCAGAACGAGCATTCAATGACAGCATGACGCGTGAAATACCAGTAAAGAGAATGCTGACGCCTACTAATGTCCCAATAACCCAAGGAGCATCGAAGGGCCATTGGAACCAAATCATTGCACCCAAAAGCAGGGTAATAATGCCATTACCCAGCGCCCAAGTCCAATTTTGTTGCGGACGCAGCCGGAATGCCAAAATCAGCTCAAATACGCCTTCTGTCAACAGAAAACTACCTAACAATAGAGTCAGTGTGAGAATTCCTGTCGAGGGATAAACAAACAGCATCACGCCTGTTGCGAAGTAGAGAATACTGAGTAAGATTTTCCAAACGAAGCCTCCCTCATTGCGGGTTTGAAATGCATAACCCAGCTTGGCTCCTCCAGAAGAAATAAGAATTAAAGCAATCCAAGTCTCAGCGAAGATTGTTGAGACAGAAGGCAAAGCAATTGCTACAATCCCTAAGATAGTTAGGAGAATGCCAATTAACAGTGAGTTATTGATACCCTTGTTGATATCACCAGAAACGTTGGTTGTCATAAAAATCTTTTCTTTGTAATTAAGTGAACTCTACGATTTAGGCTAGAAAATTTCTCAAGAATTTTGTAGACTCCTAAGATATACGTCTTACGAGGCTCTTCTCCCCCTCTAACCAATTAGCTATATCAAAGCGTAATACCGTTTCACTTTAATATTGATACAAATGGGAATTGGGAATTAGTCATTAGTCATTAGTCATTAGTCATTAGTCATTAGTTTTGTCCCATTGCGAGCTTGCCCCTTGCCCCTTGCCCCTTGCCCTATCCCTTCACTTTCCCTACCTAGCCATATTTCTAGGGTGATTTCTCCCCATTCTTCTGATGTCATTTATATAGACAAAACGGCACGATCGCAACATATGGAAAAGTTATTCCTATTTTGTCTATCAAGAAGCGGAGGAATAAAATGTCTTCATCTGCATTGGATCGGTCTAACGCCTTACTGGCTTTGTCTAACAATTTAGCTGACATTGTAGAGCAAGTTGGCGGTGCTGTTGTTGCGGTGAACGCCGGTAGGCGTATTTCCCCTAGTGGTATCCACTGGCGCAATGGGATTATCGTCACATCTGACGAGTCACTCCAGCGCTACGATGAAATCACAGTTACCCTATCAAATGGTAATACTGTACCTGTGACACTCATAGGACATGACCCTACCACCGATGTCGCTGTCTTCAAAGTAGAAAATCCAGAAATCCCAATAGCAAAAATAGGCGACGCCAAAACATTAAAAGTTGGTCATCTGGTAATCGGGTTAGGAAGAAGTAACGAAGGTGACATTCGAGCAGCTATGGGTGCAGTGAGTGTTGTCAGTGGTGCTTGGCGGAGTATGACAGGCGGGAATATAGACCAGTTCATCCGTCCAGACATCACGCTTTACCCTGGCTTTGCAGGTGGACCACTCATAGATGCGGCTGGTTCTGTGGTAGGCATGAATACATCGGGACGGCGCGGTACTGCTCTGACTATCCCAGCTTCTACAGTTAATCGGGTGGTTGACCAACTGTTGTCAAAAGGACATATTGCACGCGGTTACCTGGGTTTAGGGATGCAACCCGTACGCTTACCAAACAACCTGAAAACAGCACTCAATTTAACTTCGGTTGGTGGAGTCATTGTTGTTAATGTAGAGCCAAACGGACCTGCTGACAACGCTGGTATGTTGATTGGGGATGTGTTGGTCAGTTTTGATAACGCTCCTGTCAATGATACAGGTGATGTATTGGCACTTTTGAACAGTAGCGATCGCGTTGGGAAAACTGTCAAAGTGCAGATCATCCGTGCTGGGGTGTTAGTTGAGTTAGCAATAGTAATTGGCGAACGATCTGCGAAGGAATAATAATTCCAATTCAAAAGCGAAACATGAGTATCACAACAATGACACGCTTGACTGATGAATTAGCATCGGTGGCTGAAAATTTGCGCAAAATGACTGTGAAAGTGCGTAGTAGTTCTTTTGGAAGTGGTTCCGGTGTTATCTGGCGATCGACAGAGGAAAGTAGTTTAATTATCACAAATGCCCATGTCGCTACTAACAACAAAGCGACTGTGGAACTGTGTGATGGACGGATTTTTGAAGCTGTACGTACCAATATAGACCCCACAAAGGATTTAGCTGCTCTCAAAATTGACGAGACTGATTTACCCATTGCAACCATCGATAATTCGGATGCTTTACGAGTAGGTGAATTTGTCTTAGCAGTTGGTAATCCTTTTGGTGATAAGGGTACTGTGACAAGCGGGATTATTCACGCTTGTCATCAACGTATAATCATGGCTGATATTCGGCTGTTTCCTGGCAATTCTGGTGGTCCACTTGCTGACTGTCTTGGACGAGTTATCGGGATTAATACTATGATTGTCAATGGTTTTGCGGTAGCAATACCAAGTCTTACCGTAGAACGTTTTTTGCGTGGAAATCGTCAAAAGCTTGGTGTGACTCTGCAACCTGTGCTGGTGGATGCAACTAACAATCGCACTTTAGGTTTATTAGTGTTGTTAGTCAATTCTGGAAGTGCTGCTGAAGCTGCTGGTGTACTTGTTGGTGATATCCTCATTGGAGTCTCAGGACAACTGTTTACCAAACCTAATGATTTAAGCAACTATCTTGAGCATACTAACAGCAGCGAACCACTACCGTTACAAATTTTGCGCGGCGGACAGCAATTGGTTTGTCAGGTGGCGGAGGTGATATGATTCGGGTGTTTGTAGTTGCTGCTTCCCCAGTGGTGCGAGCTGGATTGTCAACTGTTGTGGCGACTAGTTCCAAACTTACAGTCGTAGGTAGTGCATCAAATTTGGATGTATTTGCAAGGGAATTTGAGCAACTACAACCTGATGTTCTGCTGTTGGATGTGAGTGGTAACTTTCAAGAATTAGTCTGGGAAAAATTGCTCTCTTCACAACAGCAGCCATACGCGTTCGCAATTATTGTTCTGACTGATGAACTCGATAGTATAGACTTGGAAGCAGCCCTGCGTGCTGGTGTACGGGGTATATTGCCAAGTAGCAGTACAGAGTCGGAAATTGTCGCTGCTGTTGAAGCGATCGCTTTTGGGTTGGTGGTGCTGCATTCTGATACTATCGAGTCTCTGCTTTCTCCTCAAGAGTCGGGTATGCGGGAGAAAGAAACTGCACATCCTGTACAAGCATTGACGCCACGAGAAATAGAAGTTTTGGAGATGCTTGGTTCTGGACTGAGTAATAAAGCGATCGCTAAACGTTTAAATATCTCCGAGCATACTGTTAAGTTTCATGTCTCATCTATTTTTCAAAAGCTGAGTGTCTCAACGCGCACAGAGGCTGTAACTGTTGGTGTGAGGTTGGGTTTGATTCTGCTGTGAGATTATTTTAATCCTAACCTAAGCCAAGAAAACACTTGCTCAACTGTCAACCGCAAGTTTAAAAATTCTGGCACTGGTAGGATATCATCTGGTTTACGCTTAATTCCAGGTAATTGATTGGGTTGGAAGCAGATGATAGCTTTCTCTTCTGGGTCAATTAGCCATCCTAAACTTGTCTGATGCCTAATACAGAACAAAATATTATCCGTCACCTTAGTCTGTGATTGGTCTGGTGAGAGAATTTCTATCGTCCAGTCTGGAGATAGTTCAAATGTATTTGCGACTTCTCCATCAGTATCAAAGGGAATTCTTTCCCATTTAAAAACTGCTATATCAGGTACAATAGAGCGTCCGCCAAAGGTACAACGCAGTTCTGGGAAAGCATAAGCAATTTGCCCAGGAAATCCTACTTCGTTAATCGTATCAGCTAGTCTTATTTGCAGGGTACTATGCTTTCCTTGGGGCATGGGTTTTTGATAAATTTGACCATCAATAAACTCACCAGCTGGTTTTGTTTCTGGTAATTGTAAGAATTTAGCTAGGGTCATGGGTCTAGTTGTTGCGGTCATACAACAGAGGCTCAATAGTATTCGTTATAACAAGCCTTTCATTGATTTTAGCTTGGTTTCTTGGGGCTTTCAGCTGTTTAATCCCCAATTACGCACGTCTTATGGGGGATAAGCAACAGATTTTCATCATGTATATTATTCATTTAAAGTTAACATAAGGTTATAAATACATCGGTATTCATTGAGGTTAGTTCATTTTTGAAAGTTATGGTTGAGGAGTGCCATTGCCCCCAAAGTCGGAGATAAAGTGCTGATTCTACGTCCAGCATACATAGCTGGACGAGTTGGGAAAGTCTTTGCCAAAGAAGCATCATCAGGCGCTCACCCTAGTGAACGCTGGCTCATTCGAGTAGATTCAGAAGACATTGTCGTGTCTTTGAACGCAAAAGAGTTTGAGGTAGTCAACGATGATTTTGAGATATTTTAGGTTATGTTTGATGATGATTCGTTACCAATTCCTAATTCTTTTTTGCTGCGTTTAAGCTGTTTCCAAAGTGCCTTAATCTTTTGATAAGCTTCTTCTGGTGCTAGTTTACCTGATGTCTCCAAACTACTGATGTAGCTAACTTTGTGAGAAAATTCTTGGAGATTGGCGTTAAACACCAGACTTTCTGGCTTTATTTGACCGTAGTAGCGAGCGTGAGGGTAGAGAAGTTTTTCCTTGTCTCTGTGTAAGAAGTGTTCCATGAGTCTACCTCCGATTCATTATTTACTTTGATAGTATTTAATCTAAAATTAACCAATGTCCTTTTTAAAACAAAATAAATCAGTAATTTTTACATAAAATTTTCTAAAATATACTTTGCCAACTAAGTAAATAAATTAAGCTAAAAACTTAGAGCTTGTTGTCTTGATTAATTTATACGCTAAATTGATCTTTTATTCATAAGTTTTTTCAAAAGTTCTATCAAAGATTCGTTTCTTAACCTAAACTTAATACTTAAGTACTATAAATCGAGTGAATAACCGTATTTAATCAAGGTTCTTAAGACTATAACATGGCAGCGTCAAACACAATCTAACTACCTTTAGCTTGTTTCCACTCAAGACGCTGATGATGCTTGGGATATCTGTTCTGGTTTTGCTGGTGGGTGCGTAATGAGTGATATGTTTTTCAGTCCAAGCGATTGGCAGAGCGTAGTTTTCCGGCTAACTATAGCTCTACTAGTTGGTGTTGTAATTGGCTTCAACCGCGAGCGAACTGGAAGACCTGCTGGGATGAGAACTTTTACAGTGGTGAGTCTGGGTTCTGCTCTATTCGTAATGATTCCCTTGCAGGTACTACCTGATGGTAGTTTTGCTGAGAATACCCATACTTAGCTCGAACTGTATGAGATGAACACCACCCGATGCAGAGAATGCCTGAGGCTGAGAAAATAATGATTGTAACAGCTTTAGGTTAGTACCCAACCCGTGAATCCTACAAGTCTTTCAGATGCAACCCAGTCACGCAAAGCCGACCACATCCGTATCTGCTTAGAAGAAGATGTGCAATTCCATCAAACCACGAATGGACTGGAACGCTATCGTTTTACTCATTGTTGCTTACCCGAACTCAACCTTGATGAGATTGACATTAGTACGAAGTTTTTGGGAAAACATCTCGGCGCACCATTGCTGATTTCTTCTATGACTGGAGGAACCGAACAAGCAGGAATCATTAACCATCGTCTAGCGGAAGTTGCTCAACATTATAAAATAGCGATGGGTGTTGGTTCGCAGCGTGTGGCGGTGGAAAAACCCCAAGTTGCTGATACCTTTGCTGTTCGCAAGTACGCCCCTGATATTCTGTTGTTTGCCAATTTGGGTGCAGTTCAATTGAATTACAATTATGGTTTGGATGAGTGTCTAAAAATCATTGATATCCTAGAAGCTGATGCTTTGATTTTGCACCTCAACCCGTTACAAGAATGTATTCAACCTAGAGGTGATAAAAATTTTAAAGGCTTGCTTGACAAAATTACAATTTTATGCAGTAAATTGACAGTACCCGTCATTGCCAAAGAAGTGGGCAATGGTATCTGTGCAGCAATGGCAGAGAAACTCATTGCTGCTGGAGTCAAGGCGATTGACGTAGCTGGTGCAGGTGGTACGTCTTGGGCAAAGGTAGAAAGTGAACGGGCAGAAAATGCTCTGCAACGCCGTTTGGGAAGGACATTTGCAGACTGGGGTTTGCCAACGGCAGAGTGTATTACCAGTATTCGTGCGGTAGCTCCTGATGTGCCTTTGATTGCCTCGGGCGGATTACGTCATGGATTAGAAGTTGCAAAAGCGCTGTCACTAGGAGCAGACATTGCTGGGTTAGCAATGCCTTTTTTGCAAGCTGCTGCTCTTTGTGAGGCTGCTGTTTACGACTTAGCTGAGATGTTAATTGCCGAAATCACTACTGTACTATTTTGTACTGGCAACGCTACACTAGAACAATTAAAGTGTTCAAAAAGTTTACAACAAATAAATTGATACTCCCCTGGCTGCCCAAATTTCGCGCAATAAGGATGGGTATAGTGTGGGTATTTGACATTTTACTGCGATTGAATGTGACCATGCAAAATCACAAGAGTTTCTGCTAGTTGAGTGAGACGGGTTTCTAGATATTGTTTTCGTCCCAAGAGTTGGCGCAACTTTTGGTAACGCGCAATTGCCATACTCACGCTAGCAACCTGCTCAGGTGGACATGGACGCGACCACACTTTACCAGAAGCATCTAAACCACACAGACGATACCCAGTACGAGGTGATTGGCAAGAAACTTTGCTATCAGTGCAAATTTCTTCTACGTAGTCCATGAGGCGGTCAACTTCTGCATGGCGCAGTGTTGCGGTTCCTCCTGGTTGGAGTTCGCGTTCATGCGACTCTAGCCAACCATTGACAATCGGTCCTTCTAAATAAATATCTTGAATCTGCCGGACAATTTTTTGTAGTTCTTTTTGCCAAGAAGTGACACTTTCCTGAATTTCTTGCAACAAATTTATTGCCAAAGCAGGATTTGCTCCGTTTCGATGGCTAGTAAAGCTAGGAGTTTTGAACTTCGGTAGGATTGGTGTTTTGCCATCGCTATCTTGTGCTGGAAAAGTCTGCACAGAGGTATCGTGGGTAGGTGAGTTTTGTTCCGATCGCGTAGAAGACTCGTCCTCGGAAGGCGCAGGATCACTCGTTGAGTGTTCTGATCCCCCAACGCTGATCCGAAACGATAGAGACTGCTTTATCAAACCATCTGCTTCGGCAGATCCAGCAGTGTTGCGAGTCCCCATATCGTGTAGAGTTGCCTCTATGCGTTTTATGCCTGCTTTCATAACGGATATCTCGAAAGTGTGCTGTGCCTTGTGATGCTCAACAATGAAGGCAGAAGGCAGAAGAATAAAGGATGAAAAATAATCACACTGAATAACTTCATACTTCATACTTCTTAAATTTAGACTTACTTTATATGTCACACTTCAGCCTTCAAATGATGCTGATGCTAGTCTTACTATTAAAAGTTATTTTGGCGACAAGTTGCCAGTCTTATAGTGAAAATTAGTGAAAAATTTTCGGAAAAAGTTATTGTGCACTCAGCGCTTAGCTCTTCTCAATTCAACATACTAGGTAAACAGCTTTGAGTAAAGTGATATTAGTGACGGGACCAGCACGCTCTGGCAAAAGTGAATGGGCAGAAATTCTGGCAATGCAATCACAAAAAGCGGTTATCTATGTGGCAACAGCAATAGAAAACTCTGATGATGAAGAATGGCAGCAACGCATTCAACAACATAAACAACGTCGTTCTCAAAATTGGATGACATTGGAAGTACCATATGAACTATCTGCTGCTCTCGCTAACGCGAAACCAAACATCTGCCTTTTGGTAGATTCTTTAGGCACCTGGGTAGCAAATCTCTTGGAACAAGACGAGTTGATTTGGGAAAACATTGTTGAAGAATTTTTAGAAACAGTGCAGTTAGTTGCTGCTGATATGATTTTTGTAGCAGAGGAAACAGGTTGGGGTGTCGTGCCAGCTTATCCTATAGGTCGAACCTTCCGCGATCGCCTAGGTGATCTGGTGCGTCAGTTGGGAGGAATCAGCCAAGAAGTTTATTTGGTGACTGGGGGTCATATTCTGAATCTGAGCGTGCTAGGTTCCCCTTTGCCTAGTAGAAGGGAGTAGAGAGAAATGAAAAAGTAACTAATAGTTAACAACTCAGTAACTCTTCTTAAGAGTTTATTCAAAATTCCTCATTCAAAAACTAGAATATACAGTCTAGAATTTTAGTATGGCATCACAACAAGACGTAAAAAAATATTTAGCTTATTGGTTCCAGCTAGGCAAAAAAGTTGTCATAGACAACGGTGCGGCAACCTTACAGCCGCAAAAAGTCATTGCTGGTGACCGCTATAGCGATGAGTTTGAAGAGTGCTGGCAAAGGATTATTTCACCTGAGTCGGGCGACTGCTACATAGAAGGTACACACGAAACCATCGCAGCATTACTGACACCTGCTTGGGATGTATTTCCTTGCGTTCGTTGCAGTATGCCGGTACCTGTGAAAAACGTGGGTATGCCCCCGTTGCTATGTCCCTGCTTTGATTTAAACACCTGGCCTAATACAGAATTACCGCCGCCGCGCTCACCTGTCAACAACCAAGAGCAACTCATGGCAATTCGCGATCGGCTTTTGAATCATCGGTCATCGACAAGGACTTGAGGAAGACTTTGCGATTTACTAAAATGGCTTGCTACCTAGGGCAGCCCTCTCAATATTGACAAATAGCATATTGTATGGTTTGATTTCACGGGATAGCATCAAGGGTTGTTTTGTATTGCTTGAGCTTTCGAGCAGTGGAACAGTGGGCTGGCTTCTACAAATGCATCAAATACGGGAGATAGCATAAGCGCTTAAGTGTAGTTTCAGTCTTACCTCCTTAGAAAAATCACATAGTGTACTATTTGTCAATATTGAGAGGGCTGGCTAATACACCTAAAAAATAATGGAATTATGATAATTTAGTGACATGCACCAGAGTATGGTGACGTGCTGAGTGTGCTGTGTTGTGAACTGCAGGATAAGTGGAGAAGAACACTGTCATCGTCTGCTTAAATACAGAGTTACTATTATAAAGTCTTTTGGGTTGGTTGCATTTTGTCCCTTAATTTGTTTGACTCGTATACAATAATCGTAATCGGGAATACTTCTGTGCAAATCTACCTCGTATTTCTAGCACGGAGAAAGTCAAGCCATGAACTACATTCATAAAACAATTGTAATCCTGGGAATAACGAGTGTAGTAGGTGGATTGCCTGCTGCTATCTCTGCACAAGTACCACAAAGTCGCACCCAGCAAATGAATTTTCAGGGATACTATAGCCAAGGGGTGCAAAAGTTAAATCAAGGCAACTTCAATGGAGCTATTGAGGATTTCAACTCTGTAGTACAGTTGAATCCTAGATATTATGAAGGTTATTGCCTGCGCGGACTAGCAGAATTTCATTTAGGAAACTTGAAAGCAGCGCTGAGCGATTTTAACTCGACGCTACAGCTAAATCCTAACCATGCCGATGCTTACAGAGGTCGGGGAACTGCTTATGCTCAACTGGGAGATTTCCAAAAAGCGATCGCCGACTTTAACCAGACAATAAAAATTGAGCCAACCTCACCAGATGGCTACTACAATCTAGGACTTGCCAATTATAAACAGGGAAATCACAAACAAGCTGTCGCAAACTTTAACTCTGCCCTAAACAGAAATCCTAATTTAGCTGATGCCTATGGTAACCGGGGACTTGCTCAACATGCTTTGGGAGACAACAAGAGCGCTATTGCTGATTTAAAGCAAGCTGCAAATTTATTTCAACAGCAAGGAAATACTCAAGGGTATCAGCAAACACAAGCCCTCCTTCAGCAGCTTCAGCAGTAAGCAATCCAAAATTCAACATTGTCACGGGGGTCGAGGGAAAAACCTGCCCCGAAAGTGCCAACCCTTTACGGGTACTCGTTGTGCGCTCCACGATTAATCGTGAAGTGCCCCAAATCAAGCAGTTTATTAGAAGTAATTCTCAATTAATACTAAAAATCCTGCTTGATTTGGTGAGTCCAGTCCTGCAGGAGGGTGCGAACCCGAAGGGGGAGGGTTGCGCGTTTTGTGTCGATTAATGCGTCGTCTTACACGTAAAAATTTGGGCTGGCTTGGTTTTGTTGATCTGGAAGCCCCCTCGTTTACGCATGGTAATAAGCCTGCCCAAATTTTAGGGGACAATGCGTCATATCATGTCCGGTTAATTGCTTATAAATCCCGCACAACCCCACCCCGGTTTTGTCTTGCGCCAAAACCGCCCCTCCCCTTACTAACGGGAGGGGATTAAGGGGTAGGGTGCAGATATTGCGGGAATCACAACTAATCAACCGGACATGATATCACCCTCATTTTTAACACAAATCAGTCCAGACGGAAACAAAGTTGTAGTGCCCATTGTCAAATTAGATTATTTCAGGAAAAAAGTCACTTGCTCTTTTGACAGTGAATGGAATAACCTGAGCCGTCAGGCACGTTCTTCAAGGAAACTCATGAACAGAAAACTTATACTGAATTTGCTTTCTAGTTCCTCCATTTTTGTATCGCTGATGTCTACAGTGGGAATTATTAATCCTGCTCACGCTGCTGGTATGACTCAGCGATTATCGCATACCAGCGATGGTCGTACCTGCATCACACATCCCCACGGTGGTTACACTCTTGTGTGCATTAAAGATTCTGAAAGAAATCCAAAGGCTCCGCCTGTACGTTCAACAACTGTTACTACAAACAAATCAGATCAGAACGTCGCCATGCTGAACTTTACTGAAGAGGAAAGCAATGCCGCGATGCGGTTATTTAGCTGCGACTGTCCGTATTGTATAAATTCTTTGCGTCAGCTGCGCGGTACTGGGAATTTGGTGTACTAGAGGGCGAGAAAGTAGCGAACGTGATATGAGCCGCCATGCAACGGCTGAAAACTTTGTCCTGAGCAAGTTTCATCAAAATTTTTCAACTGGACTCTAAAAATGAGATTTTGACAGCTGTTTTGGCTGTACCATTTAAACCCTAGAACACCGATTCAGTAATAAAATGTGAGACTGATAAACCCGATTTCTACCTCCTTTCAAATCAAAATTTCCTTGTTGCGACTCAAAGAAACCTAGTTTTTTCGTCATAACTCTGAATACTGAATCGGTGTTCTAGACTATTTGGCACAACATTTTGCAACGTAACCATAAGGATTTCAGGTTACAAAAATTGGTGGACTTCAATTGGTACAGCCAAAACAAGCTGAGTCTCCGTTTTTTGGAAAAAAGAACAATTTTATTTCTGTAGCTCTTTTACAACAAGGATTTCCGCAGGTGCATGGCGGCGAAATGTGCCTTCGCTACTCTTACGCCATACTGTAGTACATTCGCCAACAGTATCCGTATCTTGGGTCAATACTGTGTTGGGGTTGAGTTTTTCAGTTTTGCCAACAATGGGTCAATTGTTGGTATTTGAGTGACGACACTTATCTGTCACTAATGACAAATAATCTGTCACTGTACATCAACGCTCATCCAAATAAGATACCCCCGGGTCATAACAGGGTTGTTGCTGACTGAGCATATGATAAACAGCGCTCAAGATACGAGCTTGCACGGCAATAATTGCTTGATCGCGACCACGACATACTACTAAACAATGGTAAATTGCTGATAAATAAGTGTTTTTGCACCTGGCAGCGGCATTGGCTGCTTGAAACAAAGCACTTCGTAACCAATTATTTCCCGCTCCTGTAGAACCGGAGTCATTTTTCCATGCCACTATAGAGAGTAGAGAGCCAAATTCAGTAAGAGGAAGGCAAAATAGGGCTGTGCAGATAACATTTCTAGGGACGAGTTCCGGTGTACCTACGCGATCGCGCAACGTTTCCAGTGTCGCCCTAAGATTACCACAACGCGCTCAGATGTGGTTATTCGACTGTGGCGAAGGAACTCAGCATCAAATTTTGCGAAGTGACCTAAAAATCAGCCAACTCTCTCGAATTTTTATCACCCATATGCACGGCGACCATATTTTTGGCTTAATGGGTCTTTTAGCTAGTTGCGGCTTAGCAGGAAATGTACAACGCGTTGATATCTATGGTCCACCCGGATTAAATGACTATCTGCAAGTTGCCTCGCGCTACTCCCATACCCACTTTTCCTACCCCATGAAAGTTCACGCTGTACGTCCAGGGGTGATTTACGAAGATGATGAATTCATCGTGATCTGTGGTCTTTTGCATCATCGTGTTACCACCTTTGGCTACCGTCTCGTAGAGAAAGACCGACCAGGACGTTTTGATGTAGAGAAAGCCAAAGAGTTGCAAATTCCTCCCGGTCGCATTTATGGTCAACTCAAACGTGGTGAGGTTGTGACCCTTGCTGATGGGCGAGTGATTGAAGGTAAGGATCTGTGTGGACCTACGGAAATTGGACGCAAAATTGCTTATTGTACAGACACAATTTATTGTGATGGTGCAGTGGAATTGGCACAGGATGCAGATGTTTTAATTCACGAGGCGACTTTCGCTCATCAAGATGCAGAGATGGCTTTTCAGCGGTTGCATTCTACAACCACAATGGCAGCGCAAACCGCTTTAACTGCTGGGGTACATCGACTTATTATGACACATTTCAGTCCCCGCTACGCTCCCGGAAATGAAATAGAGTTAAAAGATTTACTTGAAGAAGCTCGTGCGATTTTTCCTAAAACTGACATAGCATATGATTTTATGAATTATGAAGTTCCTAGACGACGGAATAAACAGTTAAATCAGGCGGAGGCTGTAGCTTAAACTGTTCAACTTTTTATATCCTACAGTCAAGCTGTTCTTGTCGTTTTGAGATGGAGTCCGAATGCTGAGAAAGCCAGATTTGAATTAATCAGGTTCCAAAAGAGCATCGCCCTTCGGGTACTGGCGTTCGCTTAGCTTTCCTCTAAGAAAAACTACCCTTCTTCTCCTGGTTTGTATTCCAGCATTCCCCCGACTTCTGAAGGAGTCATGCGCTGCGCTTTACCGCTGAGAATGGAGAGCCACATTTCATCAAAGGAAATTCCACGCTTTTTAGCCAAATACTCAACACGCTCCTTAATCTTAGCTTCTCGCTCCTGAAGCTCGGTACAAAGTAAGTTTTGCCCCTGCACTACTTTAGAGCGGTTGTTCACCCAAGCATCGACATGAAGCAAATCATCATAATACTCACCGAGGGCTGGGAGGGCTAGCCTATCATCCTTCTTAGAATTCGTCATAAACATATTCTTTTAATTTAGACGCTTTCTATTGTTCTAAATTTGCCCTAGATTTGGCACAGACTTACAAATATTTACAAAAACATGTCCCAAATTTGGATCAAAGATGTCCCAAATTTGTAAAAGTTTGATAGGATTCAAATGGGAGCAAATGTTGCCCCCGGTGCTGGCACACCGGAGGACTTCCTAACCCACAGATACAGCCTGTAGGAGGCCAATTACATTATGTCAGTGAACAGTCAAAAAATACTTGTTCCAGAAGTAGTGAATTTAAGAAACTTAGAGGATCGGTCTTCTGGAAGGATAATCAAGCTTTTATTAGCAGGAAAGAGAGTGGCGAGCTTGCTGCACTCTCGATTACCCATGATGCCGGAAAGCGCTGAGTCTAGTTAACTCAGCATACGTTTCTTGCACAGTGAAGCGTTTGTGGTAGCAAGTTATGTGCTACCACTTTTTTGTCCCAACAGTCGTAATAAGAACTCAACATGAGTAGTAGACACCAAAGTGGAAATTATGAGAAATTCCGCTCCACAAATGGCATCTCTTGATTTTCCGCTCATTTACGCTTATATTCACAAAATCTTTAATTATTATCATCGAAGAAATCAAAAAAAGTCAGTGTTTTATTTATTTTGAAGTCAATTTAAACACATATCTATAAATTGGAATATATAAATATTAATCTTTTAAGCTACTTGCTAGTAAACATATTGTATACAATTGTTTTTTTAACAAACTGTTACTAACACAAATATATCAAAAGATTTGCTTGTTACTATTGAACCACTAGTTTGATTTTTATAAAATTCAAAAAAATCAAATTTTCGCTTTACTTATGTTGTTCTAATCAGCATTTAGAGTTAATAGTGTAATAGAAAGACATAAATATATCACTCTACTCTTGAGTATCCTTAAATACGAAATTATTTATAGTAAGAAACAAAAATGAGTAAGTTCCTGTTCTACAACCGTAGTAAAATTTATTACTAAATTAACAATAGTCAACAAATTGTGTAAAAAACCTACTCAATAACTACAAAGTAAAAAAACTGAACTAGTAACGATATGGTAAAGATAGACAAAGAGGGTTGACTATTTCAAGAGTGTTCACTTAGGTTGAAATAAAATGAAAAAGTTTTGGTAGAGGTGACATCTTGTAAAGATTTTGGTTTTGAAAAATGACTTGCTAATGCTTGATAGATATCATTCTAAATCAGAGTCATTAGCTATCTATGTCTGACTTTTTAAAGCATTTTAAAAATTAAGCTGAATGTGCTCGCTAAGTTGGAATAGTGTATGGTGTAGGAATAAAAGAGGAAGTTTATCAAATCACAGAAATTAAGAGTAAATGTCTTGTGAGGGGAGCATCCCAAATGCTCGCACTACTTTTACAAAAATGGGATGCTCCCCTTGTGAGGAACTTCTACCTACACTTATTTAAACTCCTCAAGGAATTTTCTCACAATCTTACAGAAAAAGTAATTCGATATCATTAAGAGGACTTTGATTGTGGCTGACATGAGTCTAGAGCATAAACAAATAGTTATTGCTTCCCCACAAAGCAAGGTTAAAGGCAGAAAAATCTCTACAATTCTGCTTCGCCGACGCTTACGAATTTTGGGGTTTTCTGGCGTAGTCATATCAGTTGCTAGCCTTCTGGCTTTCACTGCAAAACCTACCTATCAAAGTACTATACAGATAGTAATAAGTTCCAAGCTGAATGAAGGGGTACGGTTAAGTCATATCCAAGAGGGAGCACAAGGCAATTTTACTGATTCTAATGTTGACATTATTGACTACACGACTCAGGAGAAGCTCCTGCAGAGTTCCAAGTTAATTCAAAAGGTAGTTAATTTGCTTCATTCTGAGTATCCATATTTGACAGTAGAACATATCAAAGGAAAGAAGGGTCAACAAGAACCTTTAGTTATTACTCCATTAGAGCGACAGATAGCAGAGAATAAAGTCATCAATCAAGTCTTTGAAGTTTCCTTCAAAGACAACGATCCAGTAAGAGCACAAAAAGTTCTTCAATCTCTACAAAAAGTCTATCAGGAACATAACATAGAGCAACGAAAACAGAGTCTTTCCAGAGGGCTTACTTTCATCAACGAAAGACTGCCCGAAATTAAAGACAAAATGATTCAAGCTGAGAAAAATTTAGAACAGTTTCGCAAAAAACATCATTTACTCGACCCACAGGTACAAGGTAAAATTCTTCTGGAATCTTTTGCTGACATTGAAAAACAGCTCAGAACCACTCGTGCACAGCTTAAAGACTTACAAGCTCGTTACGACAACTTAAAACAAAAATTGTCGTCCTTATCTAAGAATGCAATTGTCTCCTTTCGTCTGAGTCAGTCAACACATTACCAAACACTACTCAATGAGATTCAAAAGACTGATCTAGCTCTAGCTCAGGAGCGATTACGTTATACAGATGACTATCCAGAAGTGCAAAAGCTGATACAGCAGCGACGAACTCAAGTGGCTCTGCTACAAGAAGAGATTGAACGAGCGCTGGGAGACAAAGCTGTACAAGCAATATCGGATACTTTATTTAAAGAGAAGCCATTGAGTGCAGAAATATTCTCTGCTACAGGAGAACCACTACAGACAAGGCAAGTTGCAGAGGTTGATTTGAAACTCGTGGAAGAGTTCATTCAGGTGCAGACAGCAGTTTTGGGACTGCGTGCCAATGAAAAGAGCCTCGCTAACTCAGAAGCGCAAGTCCGCGCCGAGCTGATCAAATACCCAAGTTTGATAGCAGAATACAATCATCTGTTGCCAGAGGTGGAAACAAATCGTAAAATACTTGAGCAACTCATGGCAGTGCAACAGTCTCTAGGATTGATGATTGCTCAAGGAGAGTTTAATTTCCAAGTCTTGGAAGAACCCCAAGTGGGAACCTATTTAGGTAGCAGCAAGCTATTTATATTACTTGGAGGAGTACTATTGGGACCGATTTTAGGTGTTGCTGCAGCCCTGATGTCGAAATCCAACAATGTTATCTCTTCTCCAGAAGAGTTACAGAGTCTGATAAACCTCCGTTTATTAGGGACAATCCCAGAACTATCGCAGCTTAGTACGAAAAAGAAGTTATTTTGCCTACCCTTGCGGCGAGTCATGGCTGGTTTCTCATCACAAGCCATATCTCATGAAAAACAGTTCAGCGTCTACGGCTTGTTGCCCTCCCATGAAACGCTGGATATGGCGTACCAAAACATTAGAATATCAAAGTCTTCCGTCCCCCACAAGTCTGTAATGTTCACTTCAGCACTCACGGGAGAAGGGAAGTCAACCTTAGCGCTGGGATTTGCGGTGAGCGCTGCCCGTATGCATCAACGAGTTCTATTGATTGATGCCAATCTACGACAGCCTAACCTGCATAAAATCTTGGGATTAACCAATGATTGGGGATTATCCCTGTTGTTAGTCGAGGAAACAAATTCCTCAGTTAAGGAATACATCCAACCTATTCATCCCTCCATTGATGTTTTGACTGCTGGACCGACACCTGAAGATATAGTTAAGCTATTAAGTTCTGCACGAATGAAAAAATTGCTTGAATTTTTCGAGCAAACTTATGACATCGTGCTAATAGATACTTCTCCTATTCTCGGCACGGTTGATGCCAGGATTCTGGCACCTCTTTGCAATGGGATTGTCATGGTAGGGCGGATGGAGCAGGTAACCTGCAAAGAACTGATTCAAGCTACAGAAATCTTAAGTAACTTGAATCTAATTGGGATTATTGCTAATGGAACGAACCGTTCCCTTTAACTTTTTACTTCTGCTGATGCCCTTGCCAAATTCTGCTGAATCAGTTGCTCTAATCTTGCCTCAGACACGCAACGACGCTCTGAGCAATAGGTCATCATATATACGCCATTCATTGTCCGCACGGTGCTAACACGCACACGAAAGTCATCGGTAATGAACCAGCACCGTTCTTGTCCTTGGTTTATATCATATTCCGTGTCAATTGTCAATATACCATCTTTGCCAAACCAGTACCGACTGATGACGGGCATCTTTTCCACGTAGCCGCGATCGCGGATGAGTTTTCCAGACAATAGACTCTCATCATCGGGTACATCAACTAGCACCGCAGCTTGATCTGGATTGGGTTCTTGCTCGTCTTGATTATCTTGCCATAGAAAACCAGCTCCCCCCATTCCCCTGGCAGGATCAATTCCTTGTTGCTCACAAATCGCTTTGACTCTTGGATCTTCTCGTTCAACGACTTGAACAATCAAATTTGACTCCCCAGACTGATCCGCCGCTAAATCAAAATGGTGGACAGTCCGTTGGGTAAACCACGTGCCTTGACTCTTACGAAAGAAGTCCATCATGGTCATGGGTGGAATCAGGCGCATTTCTAACCTCAACATTAGGGAAAGCGTAAAGGGATATAACAAGAATTTATCTGATGCCCTACATTGTACACTGTTGAAATATCAGTCAAAATTTCAATTGTTTATTCAGTAGTCTAAGTTTTGAGTAGCACCAAATGGAGGTCAATGGAGTGGATAATTCTCTAACAGGAACTCAGAGTGAGCGCATCAATCCTCTCATACTCCCCAACCTTCCACCAAACCTTTTGACAGCCCTCAAAGCAGGAGAGGCTCTCAATCATGAAGATTTGTATCAGTTTGACCTCAGAGGACTCGATTTACAACGAGCAAATCTGCGCGACTCAAATCTGCTTGGAGCCAATCTTAGTGGGGCAATACTGAGTGAGGCAGATCTGCGTGGTGCGGATCTGCGTAGAGTTGACTTGCAAGGTGCTGATTTGAGGAATGCAAATTTACAAGGAGCCTTTTTGCACCGGGCATATCTTCAGAAGGCAAATCTGGGCGGAGCGGATTTGGAAGGAGCTAAGCTACAAGCTGCTCGATATGATCAACAAACAATTTGGGCAGAAGGGTTTGCTGCCCATACCTCTGGTGCAATTGGTCCTGGTGCCAATCTAAGTGGTGCTCATCTCAACACAGCAAATTTGAGAGATGCTGATTTACAAGGTGCTAATCTCTTGGGAGCATACCTCTGTGGCGCAGATTTAACTGGAGCAAATTTAGAGAATGCACGCCTCAGTGGTGCAGATTTACGGTTAGCATATTTGACCGGAGCTTACTTACGGAATGCGCGGCTGAACAATGTCGATTTACAAGGAGCAGATTTGCGAGGTGCTGACTTTAGTGGTGTGGAAATCGAATACCTTCAGAGCATTGCTGGGGCAGATTTTACTCTTGTTCAAGGACTGAGTGAGGCGATAAGAGCGATATTACTGAGTCGTCCAGCTTCAGAATTGGATGCTTGGAATTCCTTTACTCGCAAAACAACGCGTCAAAGTTTAGCGAACCAGTGAACGGTCAATTTTCTTTAGGGGGATATTATTCTCTTTACTGGGATACAAAACTCACCAAAATACCAAGAATTTTTTCTACAGGAGGAATTGTATATTCCAACAATCCGATGGTGACAGTTTGCCCTTCTAATTTGAGAAATTTCCAACGATCGCCTGTCGTTACTGTACCATAGATAATAGCGATCGCTTGCTGATTTTGTTCGTTAAAACGTTGGACTGCAATCATCTCGGCAATGCATTGACCTAATCCACTATTGAGGTCTTCACGTTTGGCTTCAACGACGACTACCGCAGGTGCTTCGATAAATAACTGTTCTGGAGAAAGACTGATCAAAAAGTCGCAAACACCACTGAGTCCAACGGAAGGATCTATAGTAAAGTCGTTACCAGAAAATAGGCTAATTTGTTGCTGTAGAATATCTTTTACTTCAAGCAGAATAGGGCAAAGCAGCATTTCCGAGCGAGCTTTTTCGGTGTTAATCGCTAAAGCTAAGGGTAAGTATTTTTCCAGAAATGATGCCAAAAAGGTACTAGGTGAAATAGGCTGATGATTGTCTAGAAAAGTTGGCTGCTCTCGTATAGTCAGGTTAAAATCTTGTTTGATGCGACGGAGTGTAAAGTCACTGTAAGGCATATTTTAGACCTCCAGGCGATCGCCTTTAGCTTTGTGCTCCAACACCAGCACGTTTATCACCTCCTTATAGCTGCCTTGCTTGAAGGATATCAAACCGTTTGCCACTTCTTTTTCAGGAGTGCAACAAATGTGGCGTACCCCTCGGAAAAATGGGGTGGATCAGGCAGAACATACTCTGGAAATTCCTTATAGTACCGCCAAGGTTCTGAGGAACTGTGTCGTAGGTGCAATACACAATCTATTGTTCCTGGGGGTTTCCAGGTCATTTGACCGGGGAGGGTGTCAGACATAAATAACCTCTTTTGAATATGTAGCTCAACAACCATAGTTAGTAAAAGATATTGGTGTCTTTATCTTTATGAGTTTTGACAGACATACCAAACTATAATTTATTTTACAAATTTAGAAAAGTTGTACATTTATATGATAGCATTTAGCCTCCTTAGAGACAGTATCCAAGGAGGGAAATCCTTTTTACATGAAAAAGCAGAGATTACTGCTGAAGCAAGTTTTCCAATGCAGCAGCGACGACTTGATGATCTGGGTCTTGTCGGAGTTGCCTCAGGGCTTGGTGTGCTTGTGGATCATCAAACCGCTTCAGCGCATGAGCAACATGTATGCGAATCTGTTTCGACTCTGAACTAACCAGTGCCAACAGATGAGACAGGGCGCGTTCCTGCTGACTGGTTAGAGCAAATGTACCAAGCGCATCTACAGCCGCTGCTTGTACGGAGAAATCTTCGCCTGCTAAAGCTTCGATGCAGACTTCAAACAACTCGTTGGGACACTCCAGGTCAATCAGAACTGCCAGAATGCTGCGCCGCACCAACCAGTGATCGTCCTGGAAAAAAGTCAAAACCAGATGAGACGCTGCAGTTCTGCCAAACAGAGAAAGAGAATTTGCTGCTTCTGCCCGCACATTGGGAGTATTGTCCAATTTCATCAACTCTAACAACGCGGCGAAGGATTCAGCAGTTTGCTGCTTACCCAGTCCCATAGCAACGAACGATCGCACCAGAAATTCGGAATCACGGAGTTTGCTTGTGAGTAGGGGAACGGCTATCTCAGGGGTATAATCTTTGAGGGCAGCGATCGCTTTGAGCCGATATTGAAAATCAGAATTGTTTAAAGCAGTTTCGATTTCGTGAATATCCATGAGCTAATCCGGCACAACTTTATTCTCACTGTAATATTTTGCAACATCTGGTGAGATAGTCAATGGCTCATTCTAGCGTTGTTGTTGGCAGCATTGGGTTATGTGCCTGGATTTGTGATTGCGATAAGCCGGAGGCTTTACGCTCCGCGTATCACACTCTACCAATTGACACACGCAGCAACTCTGCTGCCGATAGCTATGACATTTACCCGTGCGATCGCCCGCGCCCTCATTAGTCAGCCAAAAATAGTTCTAGCAGATGAACCCACTGCTGCACTTGATAAGAAATCTGGGCGTGATGTCGTGGAATTGATGCAGAAGCTAGCGAAAGAACAAGGCTGTACAATTTTGCTGGTGACTCACGATAACCGCATTCTTGATATAGCCGATCGCATCATTTATATGGAAGATGGTCGTCTCATCAGTGATGGCGTAGATGCTGCTGCGAAAGTGAGTTAATCAAAATAACTCTCTTGATAAACTAGCTTCCACATACTAGCCACAACGATTTCTCCAAGATTATTTGATAAAGTCAGCAGTGGCTTTTGCAGTCCCCATTGATTAACTTTACTCGGTGAAAGCGCACCATGAGCAGTCGCATTCCGAATCGCTTTAGCAAGTCTTACTGCATCAACCCAGCTAGATACGGGAGTAGATTTCACGATCCATTCTTCGATGATTGTTTTATCTCCATTTTCCAGACTGAGAAAATCAGCGATCGCACTCTTTTTTTCACAAGATGGTTTATTGAGCCATTTTTCAAGATTCACCCTTGTCGTCTCTGGCGGATTTAATGAACTGTAGTCTGGTAAGTGACATTTATTTGTAAAATCTTTGATAGTTTCTGGGGTGAGATATTTTTCGTTATTGATGGTAAGGTATGGGTGCAACGGGACGATACAGAGGATGGCGTTACCTATGAATTAGTAGCTGCAGGAATTCCAAAAGATAAGATTGTATTAGGATTTCATCCAGCTAATGTTCGTCCCCATACAGGAGACTGATGCTGAAAGTAGTTGGTCGAAAAAAGGATGGCTGGCTTGATGTTGAATCTATTAACAACTTTCCCTGCACAGACTTAAGCACCATTGACCAACTTTGGGTAAAATACAGCAATGCACATTTCGGCTTTAGCGTACAAAAGCGCATTTGGCAGGAAGTTGGTGGTAAACCTGATATTGATATGAAAATTTACATCAATTTTTGTAAGTGCGTCGGATGGTATGGAAGCTGCTGATGTTCTATTGTTTGATGGATTGTAGTAAATAGTGTGTTTTCCACCCTCTCGAAGCAAAAGACAACCGTTAGCTTCTAAATGGCGAATTAGTTCTCGTCTCTTCACGATATTTTGACCGTAATCTTTTCACGTACAACATCTTTACCAGAGAGTTTTTGCTCTGCCAATTCCCGATTTGAGATTAAAATGAGCTCAATGACTTCCCGCAGGCTTTCCCTTGCTTCTTCCAAAGTTCTTTCTTGGACATTTGCGCCAGATAACTCTTGGACATAGCCAATATACCAGTCATCGACTTTTTCAAATATTGCAGTGAAAGAGTTTTCCATATAATTTCCGAGATGAATCAAAGAAATGCTAAGAAATTAAGACTATGGCATCAATAAGTATCAATTTGGGTGTGGTGCGTTAGCGATCGCGTAACGCATCCTACACTTTAAACCGTCACTCCCTCCAATTCCTCATCCGTCAACTCATACAACTCGCGTAACTTCTGCAACTTCTCCTCACCAGCTTGCCAAAAACCACGCCCATGCGCCTCTAACATCCTCCCCACGAGATTACGAAAAGCTTCCGGATTCGCCTTCCGCAATTTCTCCGCCATTTCTGCATCTAACGCATAAGTATCAGCAGCTTGGTCATATACCCAATTATCAGTAAAATCCGCAGTACCGCCCCAACCAATCAACGCCGTCATGCGTTGAGAAATCTCATAAGCACCACCCGAACCTTGATTTGCCATTGCTTCCGCCCATTTAGGATTTAACAATTTGCTGCGATATTCCATCCGCAACAAATCATCTAAATTGCGGGGAGTCGTATCCTTCGAGAAACTTTCCACGAAGCTGGTGGTAACTTTTTTACCCCTTTGCTTTTCCGCCGCTTTTTTCAAACCACCAGTATTGGCATAATATTCTTGAATATCAGTCAAACCGTATTCCACAGAATCAATTTCTTGGACAATACGACCGGTACTTTGCAAAAGTTGAGTAAGCACCTCTGGTCTAGCTTGACCTTTATCTTGTCTACCATAACTAAACACATTGCGACCTTGCCAAGTATCACCCAACTCATCCCCAGATTCCCAGTTCCTATCAACCACGCGATCGTTTACCAAAGAACCAAAATCACCCGCAGGATTAGAAAACAACCTCGCCGAGACATTCTCCACCCCTTGCGCCTTCAAAGCCAAAGCGTGTTTTCTAATAAAATTCTGATCTTCGGGTTCATCAGCCTCAGCCGCCCGTTGAAATAAATCATCCAGCAACTCGATAATATTCACAAAACTATCGCGGAAAATTCCAGACAAATTCCCCAACACATCAATCCGGGGATGTTCCACCTCAGCTAGGGGCTTGAGTTCATACCGGACAATTCGTCCCGTACCCTCTTTCACTGGTTCCGCACCAACCAATTCCAACAGAATACCAAGAGATTCCCCCTTAGTTTTAATCGCATCCAAACCCCATAACATCACCGCCACAGTCTCCGGATACGTCGCATTCTCTTGCAAATGCTGCGCAATAATTTTTTGACCAATTTCCCGTCCTCGTTCATACGCCGCAGGCGAAGGCATACGATAAGGATCTAAAGCATGAATATTTCTCCCCGTAGGTAAAACACCCACACCATCCCTTAACAAATCACCACCAGGCGCAGGTGGAATATACTCCCCATTCAAACCCCGCATCAGATTCGTCAACTCATCAGTAGTTTGCATTAATAACTCTCGAACCAGATTCTCCTCTTCCTCCTCCTCTGTGTGTTCTCTGTGCCTCTCTTGTTCGTTTCCAAAATAAGCCTCTAAATACCCCGCCATCTCCTCCTCACTAGGAACTTCCCCCAAAACATGCAACCCAGAAGAAAACAGACGACTTTCCAAAACCTGCAAATACTCGTACAACTTCACGAGATAATTATCAAAAGCATGAGCGCTGAACATCCGGATATTCTCAGGTGTAAACGAAATTCCCAGCCGCTTCGCATCCTCAAACGGACAATCAGCATCCAGACCTGTATCTACAATCTTCTTACAAATTGCTTCCTTGAGGGCATAATTCTTCTGCGGATCTTCTCGATACTCCGAAATCAAATCCCGCAGCGCCACCAACTCCTTATACAAACCTGCACGCCCATAAGGCGGTACATTGTGAGAAATCAACACCCCATAACCGCGACGCTTTGCCAAAATCGATTCCGAAGGATTATTCGCCGCATATATATATAGATTAGGCAAATCTCCCAACAAAATATCAGACCAAGAATAACCCGTATTCCCCAAAGGGGAACCAGGCAACCATTCTACAGTACCGTGCATTCCAAAGTGAACCACAGCATCAGCTTGAAACTCATTTTGCAGCCACTTGTAAAAAGCAGCGTATTGGGGATGAGGAGTTAAATCCCGTTCAAACATCAACCGCATCGGATCACCTTGTAATCCCAACGGTGGTTGTACACCTATCCAAACATTCCCAAGCTGAACACCGCCAATATGAAATTCATCGCCATAAGTCTTAATTCCAGTACCCGTCAAAGACTTCCATTGTTTTTCAATGCGGGATGTGCGGAGATATCCCAGCCATTTTTCTAGGGTGCGGACGTTGACAGATAGGGGGGATGAGGGGGATATTACTCCCTTATCTTCCCATTTCAACTCGTCCGCTTCTTTGACTTGGCGAATTAATTCTTCTCCATCTTCAGGCAAATCCCCAACAATGTATCCCTGGTTTTTAAGCGCGTGGAGGAATTCAAGTAAACTTCTTGGTACATTTAACAACGCAGCTGTTCCCACAGCACCGTAACCAGGTGGGAACCCATACAGAATAATTGCAATCTTCCGTTCAGAGACAGGTTTTTGCCGCAAAGCAACCCAATTTTTTACTCTACCAATTAATCGCTGCACCCGTTCGGGAACGAGATAAATCTTTTCTCCTACCAAACCACCAAGGGGAACGGTGTCGATCGCTCCATCTAGTTCTGGTAAAGCATATAAAACGACACTTTGCAATCCTCCAATACCTTGGCGTGTCCAAGAGTAAATATCTTGAATCAGCAATGGTGCGGCAACAATATATGGTATATTCTTGGCAGTGAGAATACCTTTTGCTACATCAACCTGCCTTCCCGCTTCCATTGAACCAGCAGGACCACCTACCAGAGGAAAGCCAATGGTTGAGACAATGGCGTCAACTTTGACTGCTTCTGGAGAAAGAGAAGCAATTTCTACATTTCCAAGTTGTCTTTGCTGAGTTTCATAGTCAGTTGTCATCCAATCCCGCACTGCAACATGACCTTCTACACCATTAATAAAGATGGGTAATGGTATCAAACCAGCTTCTTCAAAATGACGAATGAGTTGGGGTATGTAAGGTTGTTTGGTGATAACGTGCTTGCGATAGAGGAGAATTCCTACTACTGGGCATTGGGCAATGGGCAATGGGCAATGGGCAAAAATTATTCTTCTCCCCTGCTCCTGTGCTCCCCTGCTCCTGTGCTCCCCTGCTCCTGTGCTCCCCTGCTCCTGTGCTCCCCTGCTCCTGTGCTTCTTTCCCCTTGTCCTTTCCTGCTGATACCATTCCAGGTATGCTCGCGGTGATTCAAAAAACCCTTGATAGTCGGGATGTAATAGCCCCATATTCGGGGTTTCGACTGGCGGGGGAATGTCGCCGACTTTCAAACCTAAATATTTTTCTGCTAATGTCCAGAATAAAGCGGCAACGTTTTCTGGTCCACCAGCATTCCAGTAACCATAGATAATCAGCCAGTTGCGTAAGTCTTGCACCTTTTGCACTGGCACAAATTTCAATAGCTTTGGTCCTATTTTTAAAAAGCTAATATAACCGGCGAGTTTATCTTCCTCGCGTCCGTTGCTAAACTTGTCTAGGATAAATTTAACTGGTTTGGGCATTCCTTTCGGTCTATCGCCAATGGCAAAAGCACCCAGCTTGGTTAAACTCATCAATTCCAAAGCTGACTCGAACACGAGGCGGATGGGGATATGAGAAATGCGATCGCGCAACCACAACACTTGATCATAGTCAAACAGCAAGCTACCAAAAAACACATCCGCATCTTTCAGTGCTGCTTCTACCTCAGTACGTTTGGTGGTGATGTCGCGATCGCTAAAGGTGCGAATATCCAACTCACTGGTACGAGAAGTTGCCAAAAAAGCTGCCTTCCGATACAAGTCAGCATTGAATGATTCAAACCCAGCAATCAAGACGATATGTTTCATGCCCTGAGATTGAAAGCTTAACTTACGGTTTTCTATCTCTTATTGTGACACTCCTCAACTTGTTTGCCAGCCATAACAACTTACCAGAACTATTAAAACTATTAAAACAGTGAACAGTTATCAAATGGGTAACACTCAATGATAACTGCTGAGACTAGATATGGACAATCGCCAAGAACTCTTCACTAATAGAAGAGGAAAAATTATCAGCTAAAATTCATTGACAGTTTTGACTATCACTTGTTAAAACGAAGTAACAAAATTATCTGAGGTGCATACCATGAAATTTGGAATTGATATTGGGCATAATTGTCCTCCTGATATCGGAGCTAAAGGCATAAAGTTTGAAGATAATTTAAACTTAGATGTCGGAAATAAAGTTATAGCCAAATTAAAAGCTTTGGGGCATCAAGTTGTACCATGTAAACCGACAAAGGCTGATACAGTAGAGGATTCTTTAGCAAAGAGATGCGCTACAGCTAATTCAGCTAACGTTGATATTTTTGTTTCCATCCATTTCAATATCTTTAATGCTCAGGCAAATGGGACAGAAGTATATGCAATGAGCGAAATAGGAAAAAAGATAGCTAAATCTGTATTAGATGAAATTACCAAGTTAGGATTTAGTAATCGTGGTATCAAAGATGGTAGCAAGTTATTTGTCATCAAACATACAATTATGCCCGCAATTCTTATAGAGAGTTGTTTTATTGACTCGCAAAAAGACATGAATTTATATAATGCAGAGGCAATAGCAAATGCAATAGTCAAAGGCTTAACCCTTTAATAACCAACTGCTCCTGCTCACCTCATACCCCTTTGGAGAATTCACGCATCCGGTAATGCGTGAATGCGTGAATGTTTGAGAAGTTCACACTGGGTGTAGTATTGTTAAATGAAATCCATGTCTTGTCTGGTCTTCCAGATACTGTTGCTGTAAGGGTTGCCATTGCTGCCATAACTTGTAACGATTTTGGGCTAACAAAGAAGCAAGAGTAGGAAGTTGAGAATGTATTTCTGATTTGAAGACATCTGCAAGCCACTCAGCTAAAACGACACTATCTTGCATTGCTCCCAATATCTCTTGGACACTTTTGACTTCTGCAATACAAGCTGTATAAGACTCGCCATATAAGTCAGTAAATAACTCCATCTGGTAGCGCAAGCGTTTGGCTTGTTTCCGTAAATCGTGAAGAATATCCCCATTTGTTGCTAATTCTTGCTCTAACCTCTGGGTTTCCCAGTCTCTAGCAATAATAATCTCAGCTTTCTCTACTTGCGTTCCAATAAGCCAACCTGGATGTAGCAAGAAACTACTCACCTCTGGTAAAAGTAAATCTGGTAGCACCTGCTGAATTGGCAAATATGCCAGCAGTTGATAGAATGGTTCCTCTAACCACTCTTTCAATGTCTGTTTTAAAGATTTATAACGATCATCCTTTAATGTTGACTTGACATCTGCCAAAGCCTCTTCACGTTGTTTACCCAAAGCATCCAAAGCTGTTTGCATCAACTTCTGTTCTTTGTGAGGTAAATGTGATTGCTCAAGGTTTTTCAAAGTTTCTTTTAGCACGTCTAAATCCCGGAGGTTACCCAAATGACGCGCAATTTTGCCGATATTTTTATCACTAGCCGGCTTTGGCAAATTTACAGCCAAGGCGAACCTAGTTACGGCTGTGCGTAAGCGACGCATCCCCACTCGCATTTGATGCAGTGCTTCTGGGTCTTTATCTTTCTTCACATCTGTTTCCCACTTTAAAGTTTTCTTAAAGTGTTTTTGAATTGCTGAGTAAGCGTAGTTTCCTAGAGCTTTGACTTCTGGTTGTATAGCTAATATCATACTACTTGATACACACTTTAGATGGTAGCACCTAATTGAATGAAGTTATTGAATGGTAGCACTATTTTAAAAATTTCATCTGTGTTTTGTGATTTTTTGTATTCTCTAGTTTTTGAGAAGATGGTTTTTGCAAGTCATTTGCACTGTTTTTTCTTCGTAGTAAATACTGAAGTTAAAGTTTTATAATTAACAATTATATAAATAATAAATTACCATTAGGGCTATTTAGAATGCACAACTCACATCGAATTAATCAAGTTTTACTGACCTTTACTGATAGCTTTAAAGAACATCGTAACGACCTATCAGCAATTATGCTAACCCCTGAGAAGCACCTGTGGTTGGGGTCAGATGAAACATCAACTATTGAAAGGCTATCTTTTGTAGATGCAAGAAACTTTGCAGAACAGAAACAATTTCACGTAGCAGAATTTATCGGTTTACCTGCACCAGAAGAAGAGGAAATTGATATTGAAGGTTTAGCATACGCTGACTATTACCTATGGTTAATTGGTTCTCACAGCTATAAACGTAAAAAACCCAAATCTAAACACTCTGATGAGAAAAACATTAAAAGACTAGCAAACATCGTATCAGAACCAAATCGTTATATCATCGGACGTATTCCACTGGTAGATGGTGAATTATTACCATCATGCCAACATCCAAAACATCCTGATATACAATTAACTGCTGCTAAACTTGAGGTCACAAAACAGGGTAACTTGCTCATGGAAGCTTTAGCAGATGACCCACATTTGGGCTTTTTTGTGAAAGCGGCAATTCCAGGTAAAGATAATGGTTTTGACGTAGAGGGAATAGCCGTTTATCAAAACCGAGTTTTTCTGGGTTTGCGTGGACCTGTGTTACGAGGTTGGGCTATGATTCTGGAAATAGAGCTAGAAAATTCTAGTCCAGGATTGCTGAAATTGAAGAACATTGGAGATGATGGAAAGAGATACAAGAAGCATTTTCTCTTCTTGAGTGGTTTGGGAATTCGGGATTTATTTTTAAATGGTGAAGACTTGTTGATTTTAGCAGGACCCACAATGGATTTAGATGGTCCCGTGCAAGTTTATTGTGTGAAGAATGGCGTGAATTTACGAGAAAATGTTCTCAATTATCCAAAGCCTGTGCTTGATATCCCATATGGAAATAGAGACGACCATGCTGAGGGAATGACTTTATTTCGTGATATAGCTGGAGTACCTTCACTACTGGCAGTTTATGATTCTCCGGCAAAGGATAGGCTGGTAGGAGATGCTGGTGTACTGGCAGATGTCTTTAAGCTTAAGCTGAAGTGAACAACACAGTACATTGCCCATTGCCCATATTTTAAAGATTGGTCGAAATTGCCTGCACAGGACAAGTAGGAATACACTGTTCGCAGACAATACAGCGCGATCGCGTAAATATGAGCTTATCACTTTGGGGATCGAGATTGAGGGCTTCTGTGGGGCAAACTCCTGTACACAAGCCACAGTGAACGCACAAGTCTTCGTCAATGACGATTTCCCCTAAAGCTTGGGAGACAGTAATGTTTTGCGATCGCATCCACTCAATCGCTGCATCCAATTCATCAATATCTCCCGAAAGCTCCACCACCAGTTTACCGATTTGATTTGGCGCAACCTGAGCACGGATAATATTTGCAGCAACGTTGAAATCTCTTGCCAATCGGTAAGTGACAGGCATTTGAACGACACGTTTAGGGAAAGAAAGGGTGACTCGTTTTTTCACTTTTCACGGTATGTGGGTAATGGGAATTGGGAATTGGGAATTGGGCAATGGGCAATGGGCAATGGGCAATGGGCAATGGGAAATGGATTCTTAATTTTGAATTTTGTTAGCGCAGCGGGACGCAGTCCATTTTGAATTGTTTAGTCCCCTACTCCCTGCTCTCCCATTTTTACAAGGATTTTAGGACTTTCCGTGAAAAGTCAGATTTTAGATCTGTGGTTTCGCGAACCGCCAAGAGAGATAGGGAGGACGTTAAACTGAAGAGAGTAGTACGTAATAAGTTTTAATAAATCTGTTATGAGTACCAATTCACCTGTTCATTCTCCAGAAAAATCTGAATCCAAGGTTGGGGCGCGGGTGAGAAATTTCTTAATCGCAATAGTGGCGATCGCCCTCAGCATTGCTTTAGTATTGGGACTGAGAACTGAGACAACCTCGGCAACTCTGTCTCAGTTAGATGAGCAGTCTACACCATTAGAAGTTGCTTTAACCAATACTAAGCCATCGTTCATTGAGTTTTATGCTAATTGGTGTAGCGTCTGCCAAAAAATGGCACCAGATATCGCGCAACTGGAACAACAGTATGCTGACAAAGTGAATTTTGTCATGCTGAATGTGGATAATACCAAATGGCTACCAGAGATGTTGAGATATCGGGTAGATGGCATTCCCCATTTCGTATACCTTAATAAAGATGGAGAAGCGATCGCGCAGGCTATTGGTGATCAACCCCGCACAATTATGTCTAGTAACCTAGAAGCTTTGGTTGCTGATTCGCCTTTACCTTATGCTCAAGCAAGCGGGAGAGTTTCCCAATTTAATGCACCAGTTGCACCAACCAGTACTCAAGATGACCCCCGCAGTCATGGTAGAGTTGTTTCAAAAGAAAATTCCTTAGAAGAAAGTTGATTTGGGGCAATGGGCAATGGGCAATGGGCAATGGGCAATGGGCAATGGGCAAGGGGCAATGGGCAAGTCATCATCAACAATATTAAGGGTTTGACCACCAAACAAAGCAGAACTCCTGCATCGCACAGGATCATAGCTCTAGCCCTTGTTGCCGATACTTGTTGAGCAGGAGTTGTTGATAGTTGCTGGCTGGCTCAGGTGGAGTTACTTCTAAGTGCTCCACTACCTCAAACCATTGTGACCATGATTTGACAAGCGTTTCATGAGGCTGACTATCAGAAATTTCGGCTTGGTGTTTGTGAATAACAAAATCAATGAAGTCGCTCACTTTCTGCAAAAGTGGCTCAGACAGCTGTTGTAATTTAGCGATTGTGATATCACGAATAGTCATGAAATATTGCCATCTATTACACACCAGATCCTAACAGTTTTGTCTATTGTGTGAATCGGGCAATTTGCCTTTTATTCCGTTGCAACAATTTGTTGGGCTGTTGGTGCTAACTCAGACCAAGTTGGCGTTTGACTTCATCAAGCCCAATAGTTTGAGTTTGTTTGGCTCGTTGCTCCAGAAACGCCATTAACTTCTCATTTCGGCGGGTTTGAACAATTTCAATATCGAAGTCATCAACTGCACTTAGTATAAATTGCCGACCGTCAGCCAACTGCACAATCACGTCTTCATCGTAAGCTTGCTCAAATACTGAGTGGATTTCAGTAAGGTCTTCTGGGAGTGTAATGGTTTTCATAATTCGTACTCCTCGTCGTGGATAAAGAGCGTGTTTCCTTCCTTGTAACCGATCGCTTCGATTTTGACGACTGATTCTATTTCCAAAGACTAGGTGCTACAGCAGCAAGTAGTAACAAAAAGATTATTTCTAAAACATAAGTGACAAACACACTGGGATTTAAAAAACCATCCCACAGATAACCATTACGTTTAATAGTAGAAGTACGTTTGAAAGCACGATTCCATCCGCCATAGATGCAAGGACAGCGTAATCCGCTACTGGCGAGAATCGACTCAATTTCCGCAACACGGGGATAAAAACCGCGTTGAAAATGCTTCCATTGACTTTCCAAAATCCAGAAAAATACAGGAATCGCACAACCAACAACGGCTATAGTACCAACTTTCTGCTGTAGCATCAAAGCCAAAACCGCTCCTGTTCCCGTAATACCGAGAGCTTTGATAACCCAAATTTGTTTGTTGTAATCTTCAATAGTACTTTGTAAAAAAAAGTATTCCTTCTCTAGTAAATTGCGTTCAAATTCCGTCAGAGACTGAGACTCAGCACTTGCAGGTGATTGATTTGACATGAGACATTTTTGATGCTGGTATTAAAATAAATCATAAAATATAACTATAGGAAGATGACCACTAACCATCTGCGCCTCTGCGCGAACTTAATCCATACTGTCAACGAGCAACGCTGATAATCTGTAATAGTGCATCTTGGTATTGTAGCTATAAAAAATTGAGTCATGCTCTCTGTTCAATCTATACATGAAGCAACGTGAAGAACTAGAAAACTTACTGAATTTACTAGAAGAGAAGATACTGTTTTTACAGACAGCAAAAGTAACTGCAATAGACGCCGTAGCTCTTTTCAGTCTTCACAAGCAGATTGAAGAAGCTGAGAGTGAACGCTATAAAATCATACAGCAGATTGATAATTTAGAATCAGTCGCTTGCAGTGAAGAGTTATACCGTGCTTTATTGAAATTAGGGTATCGCGACCAAGTGCGCTCATTCCTCAAATTCCTTAAAGCACAATCAATAGGAGCTTTTCTCATTCACGGTTTGCTAGATCATGGACAACGTTGGTTACTGAATCGGTTAATCACACAGCATATTCGTTTCGGTACAATGGGCAAGATGGTGCGAATTGAACTTGATCGTATCGGACGCAGAAGAGATATTTCTGCCTTGTGGCGCGAACTTGGTGGTTGTGTTGGCTTGGGAAGACAACACTCATCTACAGAAATTGCAGAACGAGTGTTTCACTGGTGGAAGACACAGAATGTCATCCTTGTCTTTCATGATGTAGATTGTATGCCAGCAGAGTACTTGCAAGAGCTACTTGACGAATTTTGGTTACCATTGGCGAGTCAAGTACGAGAGATATCCCAAACAAAATACCAGTTACTGATGTTTTTGGTGGATTATGAAGGTTGTGTAGGTTGTCAGGATACCATGTTCGTTGAGCAAGTAGAGCCAACTTGGGAACCGAGAGTTCCGATTAAACTGCCAACCATTGATCCGTTTTGCGATCGCACTCTCACTGACTGGATTGAGATGGTTGAGACAGAGTTCGATACATTACCTCTGGTTGAAGTCATCTATCAAATAGAAGATTTAGTCAAAGAAATTTTGGAAAATAGTGATAACGGAGTTCCAGAACTCGCATTTTCTGAAATTTGTCATCGCTGCGGCTGCAATTGGTATGAAGAAAGGGAAAGATGGTTAAAGATTTGACTCACAAACAACTAGAGTACACTGGCAAAGTGCAGCCGCAGTTGGGAGAACGAGATGCAACTGGACATCTGTTGTATCCTTATTTGCCGAATGAGGAATTAATAGAAGCTGTTAACCTGGCAATTTACCTTGAACGACCACTTTTGCTCAAGGGGGAACCGGGATGTGGTAAAACAAGATTGGCTCGTGCTGTCGCTTACGAACTTGATTTGCCGTTAGAAGCTTGGTACATCAAATCTACCACTCGCGCCAAAGATGGTCTTTATAATTATGATGCAGTCACTCGCTTACGCGATGCTCAACTAGCAGCGACAGGTCGTATCATCAAAGATGAGGATATCCCACGGATTAGCGATCCAGCTACTTATGTGAAGTGGGGACCATTGGGACTTGCTTTTCAAAACGAACAGCGGACGGTGGTATTGATAGACGAAATTGATAAAGCTGACATTGACTTTCCCAACGACTTGTTATTAGAACTTGATGAGCAACGGTTTATTGTTGAGGAAACAGGACAGGAAATTCAAGCAAAAGCACCGCCAATCGTTTTTATCACAAGCAACGATGAGAAAGATTTACCAGATGCTTTCTTACGACGGTGTTTGTTTCACTACGTAGAATTTCCCAGCCCCGAAAGATTAGTAGAAATTGTGAATAACCACTTTCCTGATTCATCTAAAGCATTGGTAGATAAAGCTGTCGTTCGCTTCTTATTGCTGCGGGAGGAAATGCGGAAAGATAAAGGGGAAGGTGGTAAGAAAGTGAGTACGAGTGAATTGATTGATTGGTTTCGAGTGCTGCGCCGTTATCCTCAAGACGAAATTCTGGCAAAATTGGATGGTAAGCTGCCATTCGCTGGCGTGTTGCTGAAAAGTTGGGATGATCATATTCGTCATTTGAGGCAAAACCGTGGACGTGAATGAATTACCACTTCAAGAACTTTTCACTCGTCTACGGGAAGCAGGCTTACCACTGGGGATTGATGAGTATCAGTTGGTTTTGCGATCGATGCAAGCTGGTTTTGGGATGAGTGATAAAGGGGCTTTGAAGCGGTTGTGTCAGACTCTGTGGATTAAATCTGCGGAGGAAAAGCAGTTATTTGAGTATCAGTTTGAACGAGTGATGAGTAGTGAGGGCGTCATCTTAAACTCGAAAACTCAATCTGAGCAGCGTAAGATTTTTCATGTCGTTCGCTACGGGATTATGGGGATTTTAAGTGTTGGAATCATCTTAAGTGTTGTAAGTAGTTCAAAAGAGTTAAATCAGACAGAAAATCAGAAATTACAGTTACCGAGATTACTTAATGCTGAGAAAGAGGTCGCACAGATAGAACAGTCAAACACAAACAGAAACCAAACAAATTGGATTTTTTGGAGTTGGCTATCAGTCATAACCTTAAGTAGTGGGTATGGTGGGTATATACTTTTCCGGCAGGTATTTCAGCAGAAAGCTCGACCGCGCATTGGTCACACAACCTCCGTTCCCGAACCAACTCCGAGTTCGTCTGCTTCTAATGTACCTTCAAAATTGACACAGACAATAAAAGATGAGGTACAAGTCGCTCAAGCATTGCTGCAAACTACCAGCAGACAAGAGGAAATTGCTGACAGTCGCTTCATCCTAACAAACGAGTATTTTCCCGTTACCGAGCGGCAAATGAAACAGATTTGGCGCTACTTGCGGCGTCCAGTACGTGAGGGAGCAGCGACAGAGTTGGATGTGGAAGCAACCGTCAATCAGATTGGACGTAAAGGTCTACTGCTTGAGCCTGTGTTAGTTCCACGTCGGGTGAACCAAGCGGATTTGCTGTTACTTATTGATCAAGATGGCTCAATGGTACCTTTTCACACTTTATCGCATCGGTTAGCAGAAACCGCTTTGCGCGGAGGTCGTTTGGGCAAAGCTGGTATTTACTACTTTCACAATTGCCCTTTAGATTATCTCTACCACGACTCCAATCATCAGGAAGCGGAGTTCGTCAGTGATGTTGTTACCTATGCTTGCTCTGAACGGACAGCTGTGTTAATTTTCAGTGATGCTGGTGCTGCTCGTGGTGGTTATAATGAGGAACGCTACGAATTAACTAAAGAATTTCTTGCCCAGTTAAGACAGCGAGTGCGTTACATCACTTGGCTGAATCCAATGCCAAAAAAGCGTTGGCAGAAAACAACAGCCGGTGAAATTGCACATTTAGTACCGATGTTTGAACTCAGCCGCCGAGGTATGCAGGATGTTATTGGTGTACTGCGCGGACGCCCTACTAAGTTTGAGGGGCAGAAAAAATGAGTAAGATAAGACCTGAAGTTGCTAAGCGACGCATTGAGTCTTTTGAAAAACGCTTTGGAAAAGCTCACCTGTATTTGGCGTATCATGCTGCTTTTCCGTTATCACTCACACCTGATTTGTTATATCGTTTGTGGGCTAACTTTCAGAGAGATATTCATGGTGAAGTGCTAGGCATTCCTTGGGTAGCTGTTGCTGATTTGCTACTTTCTAGCCTGTGTGATGAAGTTGGGCATGAACTCTACGAGATGGATTTAACAGTGCGAAATGGGCTGCTAAGTCGATTGCAGGAAGATGAAAAATTTGGTCAACAGCGGATTCATGAACTGTCAGACTTCTTACTTGAGTATGTACAGCAGCAGCTTTTGAGTGATGATCCCGACATTCGCGACTTTGCCCAGGCTCAACGGTGGACAGCTTTAGCATACACGCAACCTAGTAAGGTAGCTCGTGAATTGGAATTGATATTTCAGAATTTGGATCAGAAAGATAAAGCAGAATTGCTCCGAATAGCTTCATTGACGGAAACATTTGCACAGCCATTGGCTGAGTTCCAACCGCTACTTATTTATGCTCGTGGAATAGCAAACTTTGCTCGTGGCAATTTAGACGCTGCAACATCTAAGCTTGGTGAAGTCTTTGAAGAAAGAAAGCAGATAAGCGTTGCTGGAGTTAGTCTGCCTGTTCCAGAAGAAATCAAGGCAAATTTTCCACCGCCTCAAGTTCCACCCTCTAAGAAGCAAAAATCATCTTTGCTTTCGCTGTTCACACAATGGCTAATTCCACTAAATGTTGTATCTCTGACTCTTATCTTAGGAGTTCCGACTCTTGTCTTAGGAGTGTTTCACTCCTTTGAAACTGCTTTTTTCTCTTCTGATAAAAATACTTCATCTCCTACTCCTCAATCACTAGCATCTGCATCTCCTACGCCAGCACCTACTGCTTCAGTTAAAAAGGATGGCAATTTAGTAGAAAATTCAAGCAATAGCAATAGCAATTTAGTAGAAAATTCAAGCTATATAAATTCGCTCTCCATCACAGAGATACCTATTACACAAGAGGATGCAGTAAAATTAATTAAGACGTGGTTACGAGCCAAGCAACAAATACTTGCTCCCCCTTACAATTCTCAACTTGCTACAGAATTGACAACGGGACAACAATATGGAAAAGTCAATGATTCAATCGATTGGCTCAGGAAAAACAATGCATACTACCAATATGGTCTACAGAGGATTGACAACGTAAACGAGCTTGCTGTCGAAGGCGAGCAAGCGACAATTCAAGTACAACTTACTGAAGAAATCACGCTTTTTGAAAAAAATAGAAATATTAATTCCAACGCGACTGATTTCAAAACTAGAACCGTTCGCTACACTCTCCAATTTGTAGATGGGCGTTGGAAAATAGCTTCATCTCAAGTAGTGGAGTGAACACTAAATTAATTATCATATCCATATACTATGTTAGCACTATATGACGCACCAAATATTCACTAAAAAAACAATCTAAAATTAATTCGCGCCCCTCTTTTCGAGACGAAACGCAGCAATAAAAATTACGCCTCTCATTGTAGTGCGATCGCCCCTCTAACCCTCCATCAAAATCCCCACTAAAATCTGCATCAATACTTCCAAATCCGTAGGAACTCGATACAGCATCAAATGCTGAGTGACTACCCGTGAAGAACGATGAAAACTCCCAAACTGCCAAATATCGCCTGTTGTCACCGCACCATAAAGAATCGAATCTTCCGACTCCACCCAACTATCAAGAGCAATCAACTCAGCCGCTAATTGAGTAAATCCCCGTGTTAAATCTGCCTGCTTTGCTTCCACAACCAGCACATTGTGTTTTGATTGTATATAGTAGTCCAACTCTCCTCTGAGAAACTGATCCACCTCAATTGGATACTCAATATTTACTGTAGCCTCTGTGATATGCGCCACTTCCAAAACAATAGGCGCAATTAGCACTTCACGTCGCGCCGCCTCACTAGTTAAACTCACACGAGCAATTCCTTCTTCTAACCGCTGGCGCAAATCTGGGAGTCTAGTAAATTGACTTGAGGAAGCCATTGGTAAATGGATTGTCTCCCGAATCAAACTGACTCCCAACTCCCGCAGAATATCCGCTGGCGCAAACTTCATCAGAAAGTAACTGCGGAAAGTATAGGTTTCATTAGGTTTCAGAATCAGGGGACGTGGCGTGCGCTTAGTCATTGCATATGCTTCCCATACATATCATATATATATTGATGGCAGCTATCACTTCTGAGTGTAGTGCGATTGGAAAGAGCGATCGCCCCCTCCTAACCCTGCATCAAAATCCCCACTAAAAACCAGGTATCAGTAAGTCCATACTGTAGGCGATGGTTCTTAGTTTTTCTTGTTTGTCAACTTTCATCTTTATAAACTTCACTACGATGTCCTACTCTAATCACAGTCACTAACAAAATATCATCTTGTATTTCATAAATAACTCGGTAGTCTCCTACTCGAACACGATATGAATTGTCATCACCTTGTAACTTTTTAACCCCGTTTGGACGGGGTTCTATTGCTAATTCTTGAACTTTTATCTCAATTCGTTCTTTAATATTTGCTGGTAATTTCTTGAGTTGTTTTATTACACCTTTGGTAAATTCAATTTGATAAGTCACGCAGATTCTCTCTTATATTCGTCCCAAGATACTGTACCGTTAATTCTGATATCTTCCCTAGCTTCTTTAATGGCTTTAAGGTCGTCTTCTTCCTCTTCTTCATCTATACGTTTTAATAATGCGAGTATTTCATCTAAAGTGCTATCGTAAGCTTGGTTAAGCAATACGTTGATAGCTTTGATAATTTCTTCTCTTTCACGTTCGGTTTTCATGTTCAGACTTCTTCTTTACTTAACCATTCTTTAAATATTACTTCAGCCAGTGTACTAAGGCTTAAATCATGCACTACTGCTTTAAACGTTCTGGTTGGGCGAACCACCATAACCAGCACTGCGTATCCAGCAAAAGTTTCACTCCTGCCTACCCTCAAATGCTGCTAAGATATCTTCTGGCAAGTGAGCATTGAAGTCTTCTGGCACTACGAAACGCCCTCGATCCTGTCCTAAACTACTCCGTCGATTGGATGAGGCTCGAAACGGAACTAACTTAGCGATCGGAATACCTCGGTTTGAAATAATGATTTCTTCTCCAAGTTCTACCCGCGACAAAAGCCGTGAGAGATTCGTTTTAGCTTGGTGGACATTGACTGTTTCCATCTTTTTTGTAAACTAAGTCTAGAAACTAAGTTGATTATAAGTTTATTTTTACTTAATTTGTGAAAACTGACAGCATTTTCTATCGCCTATTTCAAGAATTTCCCAGCATCTTCTTTGAACTCATCGGTGAATCACCACAAGAAGCTAACGCTTATCAATTTTCATCAGTTGAAGTCAAACAAACAGCCTTTAGGATTGATGGCGTCTTTCTTCCTGCCAAAAAAAGCGACAACCCAATTTATTTTGTGGAAGTCCAATTTCAGTGCGACTCAGAAATTTATGCGCGACTGTTTGCAGAAATCTTTTTGTACCTGAGACACAATCAACCAGAAAATGACTGGCGTGCTGTCGTGATATATCCTACCAGAAATATAGATACAGCAGAGAGAAAACATTATCGTGAATTCTTTACCACTCAGCGTGTGAGCCGTATCTACCTTGATGAATTAGGTGAAGCTGTCTCCCTACCAATTGGTGTTGCAACTGTCAAGTTAGTGATTGAGAATGAAGATACAGCAATCGAGCAAGCAAGGGAGTTGATAGATAGAACTCAACAGGAGATAAGTGTACAACAGCAACAGCAGCAATTACTACAATTAATAGAGACGATTTTAATTTACAAGTTTCCGACAATGAGTCGAGAGGAGATAGAGGCGATGTTTGGATTGAGTGAGTTAAAGCAGACAAGATTTTATCAAGAAGCATTCGAGGAAGGCAAGCAAGAAGGTAAGCAAGAAGGTAAGCAAGAAGGTAAGCAAGAAGGTAAGCAAGAAGGTAAGCAAGAAGGTAAGCAAGAGGGACGTTTGGAAGCTCAACTAGAAGCAGTACCCCGTTTATTAGCATTAGGGTTGACTGTAGAGCAGATAGCACAGGCGTTAGGCTTAAGCGTACAGGAAGTGCCGCAATCAGCGCAACAACAACCTTTCAATGAAAGTAATAGTTGAAAAAGGTTGACAAAGAATCAATAGCTATTTTAATTTACAAGTTTCCGACAATGAGTCGAGAGGAGATAGAGGCGATGTTTGGATTGAGTGAGTTAAAGCAAACAAGATTTTATCAGGAAGCATTCGAGGAAGGCAAGCAAGAAGGTAAGCAAGAAGGTAAGCAAGAGGGACGTTTGGAAGCTCAACTAGAAGCAGTACCCCGTTTATTAGCATTAGGGTTGACTGTAGAGCAGATAGCACAGGCGTTAGGCTTGAGTGTACAAGAAGTGCAAAAAGCAGCGCAACAACAACTTTCCAATGAGTAGTCGCTGAAAAAGGTTGACAAAGAATCAATAGCTATCAGAAGATAGTAACCCAAGTTGCTAGTCATGCGATTGGCTTTGCCACTGCCCCTTCTCCTGACGGAGACGCCTTCGCGCAGCGTGTCGCAGACAAGGGCGAAGGGCAATCACATACAGCAGTTTTCTTTTAGGTAGGCATTGCTCACCAATATCTCAAATGTCTATTAAATAAGCTTTTATGCACAATACCCACCCTACCATTTGTGGTCTTAGAACTCCTAGACGAGTATCAGCATTTCACTGATGAGTCTTTGGAACTCGTACACGAGTATCAGCACTTCACTAATGAGTCTTTGGAACTCGTACACGAGTATCAACACCTCATGAATGAGTCTTTGGAACTCGTACATGAGTATCAGCACTTCACTAATGAGTCTTTGGAACTCGTACACGAGTATCAACACCTCACGAATGAGTTTTTGGAACTCGTACATGAGTATCAACACCTCACGAATGAGTCTTTGGAACTCCTAGAGGAGTATCAGTACTTCACTAATGAGTCTTTGGAACTCGTACACGCAATCTTCCAATCAAAATAATAGCGGAAAAGGATTGACTGATGACCAATAGCCAAGACCTACGCCAGCAACTTCAAGAAAATTGTGAACTGTTGCAAACCAAGATTCTATACTTAGAAAAAGAAAAGATTGTTAACGCAGATCCCATCAGAGGTTTCCAGCTAGAGCAGGAGATTAAAAAACTTAGGGTACAACTTAAAGAACTCAAACAGCAAATTGAGGAACTAGAGCAAGCATCAGCAACAGTCAGCCAGAGAGAGGTTACTGGAGAAAACTTAAATTCTGCACTAACACCTGGTATTGCTATACCCCTAATGCACATTCTCCACCTCTCTGACTTACATTTTGGCACTACCGATGAAGCTTACAATTGGTATGACCAAATTGCACAAGATTTATACTCTGAACTCAACTGCGAAAAGCTTGATGCTTTGATACTCTCTGGTGATATTGCAAATAAATCAATTCCGCAAGAATACGAAGCTGCCAAACACTTTCTCAACAATCTTTGCCAGGAATTTCAACTACAGCCTGAGAATATAGTAATGGTTCCTGGTAACCATGACCTCAACTGGAAAATAGCTGAAGCAGCTTATACACTTGTACGACGTAAAGATTATACTGAATCCTTAGATGAAAATTATATTATTGATAAAGGCGAATATATTGAAGTTGTTGACCAAGAAAAGTACAAGCAACGATTCACTCACTTCAGCAAGTTTTACCAAGATATCAAAGGAGAACCTTATCCTTTAGAATACGACCAACAAGCTACCCTACACCACTTTCCCAAACAAAACCTACTCATTTTAGGACTCAATTCGGCTTGGCAACTCGACCATCATTATAGATCCCGTGCTGGTATCAATGCTTGCGCTCTTACCAAAGTACTAACCCAGATTCGCCGAAATCAAGACTATAAAAACTGTGTCAAAATAGCAGTTTGGCATCATCCCCTTAACAGCGCTTTTGAAGACCGCATTAAAGATGCTGGCTTTATGGAAAGGTTAGCACAAGCGGGTTTCCGCTTTGCTCTTCACGGACACATTCACAAAGCTGAGAACAGCCTTTACAGCTACGATGTCACTACAAGTGGACGCAAACTCAACATTATCTGTGCTGGAACATTTGGCGCACCAATTCGCGAATGGGTTCCCGGCTATCCACTGCAATACAACTTACTGAAATTAGAAGGAAATAAGCTGACAGTCAATACCCGCCGTCGCGAAGAACTCAATGGTGCTTGGAAACCTGATGCACGATGGCTTATGGGTGCGGGGCGGAACCCGTTACCATACTATGAGATGGAATTGTGAAGTGACATTCTCCACACACGCTCACGGAGTATCGTGATAGGTTAAGAAAATTGCGCAGTTGTCAAGGGGGGTAGAGGAAAAAGTGATAAATCCGTAAAGGTTCAGGTTCTAGAGTGATAATGGGAACAGGGATAGAATTTTGAACCGCACCCTCGACGCGGATACACGCAGATAGAAGAGACAAATATCTGCGTTCATCTGCGGTTCCAATTGTCTGTTCATCCCTAACAAAAAGCGACAATTATCTTGCTCATATCCATAACTTCCACAAAAAGCAACCATGAAATTCAGTACAATTTTAGAAAAACTTGGTAACGTCTCCTCCAGTAGTTTCTCCTCAAATAAGGAGCACGATCCAGAAATTACAGGAGTTGCAGCAGTTGATGAAGCAACAACGGGTACTCTCAGCTACATTGAAGGAGCAAAATTTGCCTCTATGGTTAGCAAAACGAGTGCCAGTGCTTTGATTTTACCACCAGATGAAACATTGCAGACACAAGCACAAGAACGAGGTATCGTTTGGATCGCAACACCAGAACCGCGACTGTTATTTGCCAAAGCGATCGCATTATTTTACCAACCCTGGCGTCCCACTCCAGAAATTCATCCTAGCGCTGTTATTCACCCTACAGCAAAAATTGGCAAACAGGTGTATGTTGGTCCTCATGTCGTGATTCAGCAGGGAGTAGAAATTGGCAATGATGTCTGTATTCATCCCAATGTGGTGATTTATCCCGATGTTAAGATAGGCGATCGCACAACTTTGCACGCTAATTGCACCATCCACGAACGAGCTCGTATTGGTGCAGATTGTATGATTCACAGTGGCGTTGTGATTGGTGCAGAAGGTTTTGGCTTTGTTCCCAGTTCCACTGGGTGGGTAAAAATGGAACAATCCGGCTACACTGTTTTAGAAGATGGTGTAGAAGTGGGCTGTAATAGTGCCATTGACCGTCCAGCGGTGGGAGAAACACGGATAGGTCGCTATACCAAAATTGACAACTTGGTGCAAATTGGTCACGGTTGCCAGATTGGTTATGGATGTGCTATAGCAGGTCAATCTGGTTTGGCGGGAGGCGTGAAACTTGGTAATGGTGTGATTCTGGCTGGGCAGTCGGGAATTACCAATCAGGTGGAGGTTGGTGATAGAGCGATCGCATCTGCAAAAGCTGGAATTCATAATGATATAGCACCAGGAGAAATTGTCTCAGGAAGTCCAGCAATACCTCACAGACAGTACTTGAAGGTGTCAATTCTTCTCGCTCGCTTACCGGAAATGTATCAAACATTGAAACAGTTACAACGTAAGCTTAATAATGGTAATGGTTAGCTGTAGGGTGGGCACTGCTTACCATTCGCTGAAACTCTTATTTTTATATAGTAAGCAGTGCCCACCTGTTCGCGCAGCGTCTCCCTTAGGAGAAGGGTTTTGAGAATAGTGCAAGATCTCAAGAAGTTTGAAAAAGTTCTAGCTACTTGTGCCAAATCCTTAGATACGTTTACCTTGCGTCTTAGTGCCGTAGATTGAGAACTCATAAGAGGATGTTTGTAAAGTCTAATTTATTACTTGCCTAGGCGACTAGAAGTCGCGGCTACACGAGACTTTACCTGCCTTTCCTACGGAACGCTACGCGAACGCAGGTTCGCAAACCCTTGATTTTGCATTAGTCCACGGAGGTGGACTTTGCTTGTGTAGTAGCGAATTATATTCGCCCAATACTTTTAAAACATCCTCTAAATTAACTCATAACAAAATCCGTACAACTCTAAATTTGAAATCTTTTATAATCTAAAAAGAAGAGGAATCAAGAAAGTTCACCTTTAACTCTACTATTGACATCTTGATTGTATCTTGATAGAAAATTCTTGAGTAAATCTTTAGTTCAGTAATAACACTGGTACAAAGAAGGGTAATGAAATTATGTCATTAATACGTTGGCGACCATTCCAAGAAATTGAAATCCTGAACCGTCAAATGGATAGATTTTTTGACGATTTTTTCACTTCATCCAGCGAAGTGACAGCAGGTTGGACACCAGCAGTTGAACTGAAAGATACAAATGAAAATTTAATATTACGTGCTGAACTTCCTGGTGTGGAAGGCAAAGATTTAGAGGTTCAAGTAGCACGACAAGCACTTTACATTGCTGGTGAAACTCGGTATGAAAACAGAACTGATGAGCGTGGTTATTTCCGCTCTGAGTTGCGGTATGGAAAGTTTAAACGGACAATTTCTCTACCTGTTCCAGTCAAAAATGAGGAAGTAAAAGCAGAGTTCAAGAATGGTATTTTGACATTAACACTACCTAAAGTAGAAGAAGCCAGATACAAAGTTGTGAAACTTAATTTCACTGAGGACAATAAGGTATTAACTGATTCAACATCTGGGACAATAGTTGATGTCCCAGTTCAAAAAGCCTAAGTTAACTTAGATAAGTGATATTAAATAACTAATCCCCATAAAATCTGTCCTGATACACGCATTTCATGGGGAATATTTTTAATATAGTATCCGGCTTTTGAGATCCTTGGTTCTGTAGTCCGTTTATGTGGGATTTATTCATCTAGCCTCAAGTCTTCTAACTAAGACAGAAGCAGGTTTTTAACTAAATATAGTAAGCGTCTACCTGTCTCTTTTACTGTTGAGTTTCGCGCTTCGCTTTATTTGTTGACTAAGTTATGGAAGCAAAACAATAATTCTCTCTTGAATTAAGTATTTATACTGATATTTTTCCGGGATGAAAAAATGTATGTAAAATGCATATTATTAATGATAACTATATTGCGATTAATAGGGAAAAATTAATTTAGAGCTGGTTAAATAAAAATTTATGACTCAAAACAGCATCGCAACAAACATCCTGGAGGAAATGAGTGGTCAACTGGTAGTTGGAAATTGGATCATAAACATGAATTCGCCTCACGGTGCTAGCGTGAAGATAGCAACCGAGGAAGAAAAACCGACTTTGCGATTGGCTGAGTCTCTTTCGGGACATACTGGGTGCTGGCGTTCCACCCCATTCATACTTCAGCAACCCGATTATAATTTGCTGGATCGACAAGAATCTGTCAAAGAAGCTATTACTGCCTTTCAAGCTGGACAATCGGTAGAATTTTACAGTCCATCTGGTTTGGGAAAAACAGTTTTATTGCGTTACTTAGTACACGACCATCAAGTAAAATCACTTTTCGGTGATGGTATCGTTAGCTTATCTCCTCTCCATCCAAATGTAGAAGATTTACTTCAGTCGATATGGGATGTTTTTTATGAAAGTAACATTCCCTATAAACCAACTTATCATCAAATCTGTCAACAACTTCACCAAAAACAGGCTCTTATTGTACTGGATGATGATGGACTCATCCAAGAGGAATTGCAAGAGTTGATGAATGCAGCGCTCAAGTGCACCTTTCTTATTGCTTCGTCAACTAGCCGTGTGCAGAAAAATGGGCGCTCATTAACGCTTTCTGGACTTTCCATCAATGATGCTCTAGCTTTGATGGAAAGGGAATTGCAACGTCCTTTGAACACAGAAGAACAACCTGCGGCAAAATTGCTGTGGACTCTTTTGAATGGACACCCAATACACCTGGTGATAGCAATGGCAAGCATACTGGAAGAAGGACGCTCCCTTGGCGAAGTTGTCAGTCAATTGCCAACCTCTGGTGCGGGCAACTATCTGCTCCAACAAGTAGTGGCGTCGTTATCAACATCAGAAAGAACTATTCTGGAGCTATTAACAATTATGGGTAGTGTCGGGCTTGAAAGTGAACAGGTTACCGATATCACACAAACTTCTGATGCTTTTGATACGCTTGAGAAATTACGTAGGCGTTATCTTGTGCAGCTTGATGGTTCTCGATATAAGGTCAGTAAGACTATATTAGAAATTCTAGCACCAGAATGGAAGTTGACAGTAGCTCTGGAAAAAGCGATCGCCTACTTTGTGGATTGGGCTGAACGTCACCAACAGCAACCCAACATTTTGTTAACAGAAATGGATGCGATAGCGAAGCGCTGCTGCGAAGCGCAGATCGCGCAAATCTTGGAGGTGGCAGTTAAAGATAGTCGTTGGAAAGATGTCTTGCGCTTGGTAAAAGCAGTGGAAGGTACACTCGCTTTAAGTAAGCGATGGGGTTTGTGGGGACAAGTGCTCCAAAGGGGACTACAAGCATCTCAAGCCGAAAGAGATAAAGCCACGCAAGCTTGGGTGTTGCATCAACTAGGAACTCGTGCTCTTTGTTTGGAAGAAAACAGCACAGCTAAGAATTACCTTACTAAAGCAATACAGTTACGAGAATCCCTTGATGATGGGATGGGAGTTGCAGCAACTCGCCACAATCTTAATTTGTTGGACAATTCTCCATCTTCACAAACTCACAGCAGTCAGCAAAAAAATTTGGAAGACTCAGCAAAAGAGGATGACTACTCCCAGCCATACCCAGTTCAGCGCTTGGTAACTCGAATGAATATAGTCTCATCAGAGAACACGTTTATTGGGGGGAAACGTGTCAACCAAAACGTTTGGTTTTCTCCAACAAGAGTCATCACAACTGGAATTTTAGCCTCAGGGGGATTGCTAGCTTGGTTTAACTGGCATCGTTTCATACCCGCACCCTCAGCAAAATCCACAAGCGAACCGACAACGACTGTCAAACCGTCGTCATCTGTTCCCAAATCTAAACCCAGAGTAACCGCGCCGTTACCAATTATCGAACCTCCATCCACAAGAATTGTTCCGCTATCACCTCTTCCTCCAGCTACAAACACAGTCAGTCCACCAATCACACCAAATTTAGAAGATCAACAGCCAACAGTTTCCAAACACGAGAAGTCAAAAAGAAAACTTACAACAGCACCTGTGACATCAGATGCACCCACATTCATACAACCCACTCCAGACGTAACTATAGTACCAACACCGACGGCAGAAGCGACGCCTGCTCCAACTTTTACGCCGTTGGAGACACCCAATGTTAAACTTAATCAACCAACCGTAGAAACGACACCTACTCCGACTTTTACACCAATTCCAACTCCAGTACCGACACCACAAGTTAAAGCTATACCTACTCCAGAGGTTACAATAACACCAATCGCGGAACCGCTAAACTCAACGATTGAGAAGAACACAGAACGCAGAACGCAGAACACACAATAAGAAACTTCCAAATAAAAAATATCCAACTATTAACTCTTGTGGAGGCAGACGTCTCGCCTACCTCTGGATAAAAGCAGGCAGGACAACCCACCCCACAAGATGGATAATTTATTTCTTGGAAATCTTTTAACCTGAAGTTCTCCCGTACAGATGTACTAAAATAGACTGCGAAGCTTATCAGACAATGAATAGCAGCTTTAATCTTCCCATTTTTGACCCATGTATTTTAGGTTTTCTTAAGACTTTGGTCTCTTATATGGCAGCTTTCTTCTATTCTCTGCTGTGCCAACCAATAGAAAAATTCTTAAGAGAAGGAGCAATTGTTGTACGAAAAATTACCAGGTTAATAGTTGACTTAATAGGGGAACTGTGTTAAATATGAACTTTGTAGTTAGTTAACAGAAAACACTGCTCTGTAAGCTAGCTGTTCGAGTTTTAGGAGACAAATTCAATGGAAGGTTCTGGCAGTAGTAGCCAGTTCATATTTAGTAAAAGCTTGATAACTGAGAAGTTCCAAAATGAAGCTTCTCAGGATTGCAAGTTGGCGGCTTCTTTGATGAATCTGTCTGGACTGGCTTTTGCTTGAAGTCCAACCGTTCACCTCGGAGCCGTCAGCGAGTTAGACGGCTACCGAAAAAGGAGATGAACGATGAAACGACTAATGATAAGGCTCTAGCCTGACTGTGTAAATGTCTTGCGATCGCTACAGCAAGGACGACTGTAAGCAGGCTGGAAGTTTATGAGTTGTTGTTAGGTACTGAAGCAGTATCCAGTTCTTAAATATTTTAGCGTTCAGCTTCTGGTTGAAACGCTCTGTTTGCATTTGCCTTAAACCGATGTTACATCATGAGTGCAAGGCAGCTGTAGCTAACCGATTGTGTATATCAGAGACTGGCTGTGCCTTGAGCTAAACCCTTATATATCTTGCTCTTTCTGTCATTCCATCTGTATGCTAAAGCGAACTTTTCCTTCACCAGAGGCACTCCGACGTTTCCCCTTTGGACTGGCGGATATTGCTGTTATTTTTGGCACATTAGTGTTACTGGCGCTGATTGCTCGGATTGGTGCAGGTACAATAGTACGCTTTGTACCTCCTGATGTCGTACCAGGTATCAGTCTTGACCCTAGACATCTGCCCTACTACGCTGGGCGCTCAACATTGCGGATGTTTATTGCGCTAGGTTGTTCAGTCGTGTTCACCTTAGTATATGGTTATATTGCTGCAAAAAGCCGCCGCGCTGAGCGGGTCATGGTTCCATTGCTCGACATCTTGCAGTCAGTTCCAGTGCTAGGTTTTCTGTCTATCACCGTCACAGGCTTTATTGCTCTGTTTCCTGGTAGCTTGCTGGGGTTAGAGGCAGCTTCTATTTTTGCCATCTTCACCAGTCAAGTCTGGAATATGACCTTTTCATTTTACCAGTCGCTGAGAACAGTGCCGCGTGAACTGGATGAGGCAGTGACGCTCTATCGCTTGTCGGACTGGCAGCGGTTCTCCCGACTGGATGTGCCTTCTGCTACGATCGCACTCGTCTGGAATGCAATGATGAGTTTTGGAGGCGGCTGGTTTTTTGTTGCTGCGAGTGAAGCAATTAGCGTACTGAATCAGAAGTACACTTTGCCAGGAATTGGCTCCTATGTAGCAGCCGCTTCCGCTGCTAAGAATTTACCTGCTTTGGGCTGGGCATTGCTGACAATAGCGGTGGTGATTGTGCTGGTAGATCAACTGTTCTGGCGACCAGTCATCGCTTGGGCAGATAAGTTTAGACTGGAGCAGACTCAGGCAGTAGAAGTTCCCCAGTCCTGGTTGTTAGATTTGTTCAAAGCAGCTCGCCTTCCCCGTCTTATAAGGCAGGCACTAGCTCCAGTCAGCGACATCATTAATCGTATCCTATCGTCTCTGACTCCATTGCACCCACCACGTACAGTCGAGCTGCAAAGGCAGAAACTGGGCGATCGCATTTACAACTTTGTACTGCTGATACTGATTGGAGGACTGGTAGCTGCTGGGTTGCACTTCATTTTAACGACTGTTGGATTGGCGGAGGTAGTGAAGGCATTCCTGCTTGGGTTGGCAACTCTGGGACGCGTGTTGGTACTCCTTATTATCGCAACCTTTATCTGGACACCCATCGGCGTTGCCATTGGGTTCAATCCACGACTGGCACGCCTGCTACAACCTGTTGTGCAGTTTTTGGCATCGTTTCCAGCAAATTTTATTTTTCCCTTCGCCACGCTCTTCTTCATTCGTGCCAACATCAGTATCGATTGGGGCAGTATCCTGCTCATGTCACTGGGGGCACAGTGGTATATCCTATTTAATTCTATTGCGGGAGCTATGAGCATCCCAACTGACTTACGGGAAATGGCAGCAGATGTGGGGCTAAGCGGATGGCGGCTGTGGCGGAGGTTAATCATCCCTGGCATTTTTTCTGCTTGGGTAACGGGTGGCATTACTGCTAGTGGTGGTGCGTGGAACGCCAGTATAGTTTCTGAAATTGTCTCGTGGGGACAGACAACCCTTACTGCAACAGGGCTGGGGGCGTATATCGCTCACGCAACAGAAGTGGGTGATTGGTCACGGATTACACTGGGTATCGGTATGATGAGCCTGTACGTAGTTGGGTTGAACCGAGTGTTTTGGCGTCGATTGTATCAACTTGCAGAAACAAAATACCATCTATAGAGGAGGGGTGCAAGCATGACAACAATAACACAAGCAACTCATGAGGTACTGATTGCTGTCGAGCAAGTTAATAAGAGTTTTCCGCTGCCAGAAGGCAAAGGAGAATTTACGGTTCTCCGCAATATTAACCTAACGGTTCGTGCGGGTGAGGTCATGGCGTTGCTGGGACGCAGCGGCAGTGGTAAAAGTACATTACTACGGATTATGGCTGGCTTGATTTCCCCAAGTGAAGGGCGGGTCATTAGTAATGGTAAACTCCTCCAAGGAGCTAACCAAGATGTGGCAATGGTCTTCCAGAGCTTCGCGCTGCTACCTTGGCTGACGGTGCAAGAAAATGTAGAGTTGGGGCTGGAAGCGCAGGGAATCAGTCGGGAGCAGCGACGACAACGGGCGCTCAGAGCAATTGACTTGGTGGGTTTGGACGGCTTTGAGAGTGCTTACCCCAAAGAATTGTCCGGTGGCATGAAGCAACGGGTTGGCTTTGCACGGGCATTTGTGATTGAGCCGCAAGTGCTGTTTATGGATGAGCCATTCAGTGCCCTGGATGTGTTAACTGCCGAGAACCTGCGAGGTGAAATCGACGATTTGTGGAATGCTAAAACATTTCCGTCCAAAAGCATTTTGATTGTCACCCACAACATTGAGGAGGCGGTTTTTTTAGCAGATCGGGTGATTATTTTAGGAGCAAATCCGGGGCGCGTTCGGGGTGAAGTTGTCATTGATTTGCCGCGTCCCCACGATCGCACAAGTAACCGCTTCAAGGCGCTGGTGGATTACATCTACACGGTGATGACTAATCCAGAAGTTGAAGTGACAACAGAACTTGTGGGAGTCTCAACTGAAACCGAACAAAAGGCGCGATCGCCTTACGCACAAGTATTACCTCATGTAAGAGCAGGTGGTATCAGCGGTTTGCTAGAACTGATTGTGGAACAGCCAGAGGGCAAGGAAGATATTTTCCGACTGGCTGAACGTATTCAGTTACAGGTAGACGACTTGCTGCCCATCCTGGATGGGGCAGTGCTGTTAGGCTTTGCTGAAGTTGAGTCAGGAGATGTTTTACTCACAGAGATTGGGCGAGATTTTGCGACAACTACCATTCTCCGGAGTAAAGACCTATTCCAGCAACAAGTGCTGGTGCACGCGCCGATGGTGGCGAGCATCCTACAGACGCTACGAGAAAAGCAGAATAAGTCAATGCGGGCTGATTTCTTCTTGGATTTACTGGATGAGTACTATCCCCATGCAGAAGCTGAACGACAATTTGCCACAGCGGTTGACTGGGGTCGCTATGCAGAACTATTTGAGTACGATGCCAGCGAAGAGCGGCTGTATCTACCAGAACCAGTAGCTACACCAGAGTAGAGAACAACCCTGAAAAATGAGCAATTGCAGTATCAGGTGTTAAATCAGTCACAGTGAACAGTAAGAGCGTAAACAGGCGTATGGTCACCGGACTTAAACCCAAGTTAAGATAAGCTGATCACTGTTAAAATCCCAATTTTTCCAAAACTGGTTTAGTAGAAACAATATGCCGTTCTAAACCGAGTTCCTTCGGACTAATGTCAACTGCTAAAGCAATCAACTGGGGTAAATGCAGTACTGGTAAACCGAGTTTCCGTCCAATAACTTTTTCCACCTCGCTTTGACGAGAATCCAAATTGAGGTGGCAAAGAGGACAAGGTGTCACCATACAATCAGCACCAGCTTCTATGGCTTCTTGAATGTGCATTCCTGCCATTTTAAAAGATTGGGTCGTGGCATAACTAGAAAGAGGCCATCCGCAACATTGCGTACGACCTCTGTAATAAATAGGTTCTGCTCCTACTGTACGAAAGACATTTTCCATCGCCTCTGGTCGAAAAGGATCATCATAGGGCATGGACTTTTGGGCACGGAGGAGATAGCAGCCATAAAAAGCTGCGCATTTCAATTCAGTTAACTTACGGGTGACACGTTTTTGAATTTCCTCTAAACCATAATCGGTTACTAGAGCATAGAGGAGATGTTTTACCTCTGTTGTTCCTCGATAGGGTAAACAACCTTCTTTTTGTAGCAAGCCGTTCACCCGTTCAACGTACGCTGGATTTGTTTTTTGGCATTCTTTTAGGTGTTCGTCAACATGACCAATAACACCCTGACAAGTACTGCAATGCGTTAGTAGTGGTAGATTTAACTCTTCTGCTAAAGCAATGTTCCGTGCATTAACCGTATCTTCCAAGATTTGGGAATCTTCTTTATATGTGCCGGAACCACAGCAAGCAGCTTTTTTGAGTTCAACCAGTTCGATGCCTAGCGCTTGAGTTAGGGCAACAGTTGATTGGTGAAGCTCCCGGCAAGCTCCTTGGGCAACACAACCTGGGAAGTATGCGTATTTCAATGTATGGGTTAGCATAGTATTTTGGTTAGTCAATAACTGTTTTATCGAAGAAAGGAATAGGGAACAGGGAACTCTTAACAGTTTTCCTGTTCCCTATTCCCTCTGGGAGCCGGAGACCCCGACTTCTATAAGTGGTACGTTTCAAGTGGGGTCTAAATCCCCATTTGAAACAGTCTGTTGCCTGTTCCCTGTTAAGAGTTCCCTCTTTAACATCATTAGTTAATGTTGGTGGTAAAGTTGTCGATACTGAAAAATGCACATTCTTTAATAAATGTTTAACAGATATGTAGCACGCCATACTCTTCAATCCCTGCTTGAGTGGTTATCCCGTCTCAACAATAGAATGGAACGAAATATAGATTTTCAGCAAAGAAAATCCTTTAACAGTATACGGGTGCTCGTGCTTTCCGATAAGATGAATATGCCCAAAAAGATATCCCCTATAAACAGCGGATTACAGCAACTGGTTGAGGAATTTTATCTATGAGCCAAGAGAAAATTTTAGAAAAGGTCAAAGAAATTGTTGCCGATCAACTCAGCGTTGAAGCCGAAACTATCACACCACAATCTAATTTTGCCAACGATTTAGGGGCTGACTCCCTTGATACTGTTGAACTTGTTATGGCTTTGGAAGAAGAGTTTGACATCGAAATTCCTGATGAAGCCGCTGAAAAAATTACAACCGTTCAAGAAGCTGTGGAATACATTAACAATAAAGTTGCCGCATCTGCCTAACAGGGTTTAGGGAATGAGGAAGATGAGGAGGCAGTGCGTGAGGGGTCCAGCACTGTTCGCGTTAGCATCTCCAAAGGAAAAGGCGGGTTTTCTGTAGCAGGCGACTGGTGAGTCCAGTTTTGTGCCTCCTAAAGGAGGAACTACGAATTGCGCAAGAGCGTTGCCGCAGGCATTAGGCAGGTTTCCTGCGCCCGCTTAACTGGCGTGCCTCTTTCACCAGGAGCAACGCTGGCGCTTCGCCTCCTCCTTGAGGAGCTAACGCGCTCTGGCGCCAGCGCTCAGCATGAGCGTTCCGCAGCATATCCCAAAGGACAAGGACATAGGAGATACCCGAACGCGAGTGCGTCTGTGCTCTTGAGAAGGTGTTTCCCGCGCCCGCTTAACTGGTGAGACCAGCACAGTGCAGGCGGTGAGACAACCTGCTGCACGCCTAGGTAACCCTGCCGTAGGCAATTAGTGAACCCGTTCTTTGTAAGTAAGTCCTGCGGACAGGCTTGCGCTAACAAAGCAGCATCTCCCTTAGAATAAGGGGGGTCTCCTCTGAGAAAGTGCAAGTGGCGTGCGACTCCGTTCCCTTGAGTGCAACTGCTGTGGAGATGAGGAAGATAGCAAGATAAAGAAGTTGAGAAGAATAAGGGCATTATTCCCTCATCCCCCTTATTCTCATCTTCTTTGTTATGCCTGTATCAAGAGCCATCATAACTATCGATATGACTGATTTTATACGTAAACGCGTTGTTGTCACTGGTGTTGGTGCGATTACACCGATTGGTAATACACCAGCCGAATATTGGGAAGGCTTGATAAGCGGACGTAATGGTATTGGTGAGATCACCTTGTTTGATGCGTCTCGTCATGATTGTCGCATTGCTGGTGAGGTAAAAAACTTCGACCCGCATAAATACATGGATCGCAAAGAAGCCAAACGCATGGATCGGTTTGCCCAATTTGGCGTTTCAGCTTCCAAACAGGCTCTAGCGGACGCACAGTTAGTTATCAATGACCTAAACGCAGAACAAATTGGCACCATCATTGGTTCTGGCGTTGGTGGTATTAAGGTCTTAGAAGACCAGCAAATAATTTACCTCAATCGTGGAGGTCCGGATCGCTGTAGTCCTTTCATGATACCTATGATGATAGCCAATATGGCAGCCGGATTAACAGCAATTCATACTGGTGCGAAAGGACCAAATTCTTGCTCGGTAACTGCCTGTGCCGCTGGCTCAAACGCCATAGGAGATGCTTTTCGCCTCATACAGGGGGGATATGCCCAAGCAATGATTTGTGGAGGGTGTGAAGCGGCAATTACACCCTTGTCTTTGGCGGGATTTGCCGCAGCCAGGACACTTTCGACTCGTAATGATGACCCCGCTCATGCTAGCCGTCCGTTTGATAAAGACCGTGATGGATTTGTGATGGGTGAAGGTGCAGGCATATTAATCCTAGAAGAAGCTCAGCATGCCCTCAGTCGTAAAGCCAGGATTTATGCAGAAATTGTTGGCTATGGCATGACTTGCGACGCTTACCATATAACCTCTCCTGTACCAGGAGGCGAAGGTGCAGCACGAGCGATCCAACTGGCACTCAAGGACGCAGGAATAACACCAGAACAGATTAGCTATATTAATGCCCACGGTACAAGTACTCCGGTTAATGATCCGACGGAAACTGCCGCAATGAAAAGAGCTTTAGGTAACCATCTTTATAAGATAGCAGTCAGCTCCACCAAATCAATGACAGGTCACTTGCTGGGTGGTTCTGGTGGCATTGAAGCAGTCGCAACAGTATTGGCGATCGCTAATGACTGGGTTCCACCGACCATTAATCTAGAAAACCCAGATCCTGAGTGTGATCTGGATTACGTCCCCAACACCAGCCGGGAAGTAAAAGTTGAGGTGGCACTATCCAATTCTTTTGGTTTTGGCGGTCATAATGTGACACTAGTCTTTAAGAAGTATGTCTAGGGTTGGAAATTTGAGATGCGTGGATTTGACCTAAAAGCATGAAACTCAACAATAGTGTGCATTTAGGAGCTAGGGCAGAAATCCCGGTAATTCAGTTGATTCGGCAACCGATAATAGAGGAAAGCCCTCATAAAATGAATCCAAAATCCCAATCAAAAATCCCAAAATCTGCGACTTGTCCGTCAACAAGCACCAATGGGATGATGATGAGGGACTGCCAAAGGGGATCTGATAAAAAACCCGCTTGGTGATGCTCAAAGAGTGCTAACCCGTCGTAAAGAACAATTTTATTATGGCTGTTGCAACCCAAACCCTCGAAGAACTTGCTATTAACTCGATCCGCTTTCTGGCAATTGATGCTGTAGAAAAGGCAAAGTCTGGTCACCCAGGACTGCCAATGGGTGCAGCGCCAATGGCGTTTGTGCTGTGGGATCGCTTTTTGCGGTTTAACCCCAAAAATCCCAAGTGGTTCAACCGCGATCGCTTTGTCCTGTCTGCTGGTCATGGCTCTATGTTGCAGTATGCCCTGCTGTACCTGACAGGCTTCGACAGCGTGAGCATTGAAGATATCAAGCAATTCCGTCAGTGGGAATCCAAAACCCCCGGACACCCCGAAAACTTCATGACTGCTGGTGTGGAAGTTACCACCGGACCTCTGGGGCAAGGAATTGCCAATGGAGTCGGTTTGGCGATCGCAGAAGCGCACCTAGCCGCAAAGTTCAACAAACCCGATGCCAAGATTGTTGACCATTACACCTACGTAATTTTGGGTGATGGTTGCAACATGGAAGGCGTTTCTGGTGAAGCTTGTTCTTACGCGGGGCACCTGGGATTAGGCAAACTCATCGCTCTGTACGACGACAACCACATCTCCATCGATGGTTCTACAGATCTAGCATTCACCGAAGATGTTTCCAAGCGCTTTGAAGCTTACGGTTGGCACGTACTGCACATTAAAGATGGCAATACCGACTTAGAAGGAATCGCCAAAGCAATTGAAGAGGCAAAATCCGTCACCGATAAGCCTTCTTTCATTAAGGTAACAACCACCATTGGTTACGGTTCGCCCAACAAAGCAAACACTGCTGGTGTTCACGGTGCTGCCCTTGGTGGCGACGAAGTGAAACTCACCCGCAAAAACTTGGGTTGGGAATACGAGCCTTTTGTCGTTCCAGAGGATGCTCTTAAGCACTGGCGCAAAGCTATTGAGCGCGGCGCAAACTACGAATCAGAATGGAACAAAACCTTTGACACCTACAAAGCCAAATATTCTCAAGAAGCGGCTGAATTTGAACGTTACATTAGCGGCAAACTGCCCGATGGTTGGGAGAAGGTACTACCTACCTACACCCCAGAAGACAAAGGAGTCGCCACCCGCAAACACTCGGAAACCAGCCTCAACAAACTAGCGGCAGTTTTACCTGAGCTGATTGGTGGTTCGGCTGACCTAACTCACTCGAACCTGACTGAAATTAAGGGCTTCGGCGACTTTCAGAAAGGACAATACCAAAACCGCAACATCCACTTTGGTGTGCGGGAACACGGTATGGGCGCAATCTGTAACGGTATAGCGCTGCATCATTCTGGATTAATTCCTTACGGCGCTACCTTCTTGATCTTCACAGATTACATGCGTGCTGCCATCCGCTTATCCGCCTTGTCCCAAGCTGGCGTGATTTGGGTGATGACTCACGACTCCATTGGACAAGGCGAAGATGGTCCAACGCACCAACCCATTGAAACTCTAGCTTCCCTGCGAGCCATTCCTAAGCTAACAGTGATTCGCCCCGCAGATGGTAACGAAACCTCCGGCGCTTACAAAGTGGCAATTGAGAAGGTAAAGCAAAACGCTCCCACCCTATTGGCGTTCACCCGTCAGCCTGTTCCAAACTTAGCAGGTACATCTATTGAGGGCGTAACAAAGGGTGGATACACGGTGGTCGATAGCGAGGGTACGCCGGATCTGATCCTAATTGGTACTGGTTCCGAATTGAGCCTCGCCGTCACCGCAGCCGAAAAACTTACGGCTGAAGGTAAGAAAGTCCGTGTTGTCTCGCTACCCTCGTGGGAACTGTTTGAAGCACAAGATGCGGCTTATAAAGAATCTATTCTGCCTAAAGCCGTCACTAAGCGTTTGTCTGTAGAAGCTGGCGCTAGTTTCGGCTGGCACAAGTACGTCGGCACTGAAGGTGATACTGTTAGCATTGATCGCTTTGGTGCTTCAGCTCCTGGCGGTATCTGTCTGGAGAAGTTTGGCTTTAGTGTTGATAATGTGTTAGCTAAAGCGAAACAATTGTTGGGTTAATTAGCAACAGACTATTCTCTTTCTTTTTTAAGGTGGGCTTTATTGCCCACTTTTTTTATAACTCATTGCTCAGGATTCAAGAGTTTGAAAACCTTTGGCAATAAGTGCCATAGTTCGCCATCTAACCGCAAGTTAGTATGGACGTGAGAGTTGCTTGAGACGTCAGTTTATGACAAGTGCTGTGAAATCTCCATATACCAGCGAACAAATTGCCGCTTGGCTGCGTGGACTCCTTACGATCGCTTGGGCTGATGGTGACTTCGATCCCCAAGAACAGGAATTAATTACCACCATCACCGAGGATGAACTCGCTCCTGGCATCAAAATAGAGTCATTAGAGCCAATAGAACCAGAGGAATTAGCTTTAGTCTTAGGGAAAGGTACAAAAACAGCAGAAAATTTCTTACGTACAGCAGTATTAGTCGCGATCGCAGATGGTACATATTCTTCCAGCGAAGACTATCTGCTGCACCAGTTGTGCGAAGCACTAGAACAGCCAGAGAATCTCTTAGAAGCCCTCCGCCACACCCTGGAACAGCCACAGCAGCAGGTTTCTACAACGACTTCTCCCTTACAAGCCGCACCTACAAAGCATCAAGTAGATGCACTGCACCCTATGCGTGACTGGCTTGATAAGCTAGACATCCAAGACCCCAGAGTGGCTCGCTTTTTATGTAAGATGATACCTTCGCAGTGTCCTTTCGAGCGCGATGTCACGCTATTTGGACGCAAAATCGTTCACATTCCGCCATTGTGCAAACTCAACCCACTCTATGAGCAACTTGTAGGCTTACGTTTCCGCGCTCTATCTTACCTTGCAGATGATTGTGGTGAGGATGTTTCGCCGTATATTTAGTCATTAGTCATCAGTCATTGGTAAGCATTCGTAACAAGTTAAAGTCATCGCACGTTTGTCAACAAGTAATTGAACTCAAAACTCTCCTCAAAAAGTGGTAGAAAACATAATTTTTGAGAGAGCAAGCGCGTAATATTTGCCACTCATCATCCACTTTTGCACTGAAGCTAGGTATTATGGTGAGTTGAATAGCACAGTTTTGATTTTAATTTCAGCATAATTTCTAGTTGACAAAAGCCATGTTATTTTAACTTGTCACGGATGTTGGTAAGGATGAAAAATGTCAAGTAGGAGGTTTCAAGAATTGCGGGTTTATCAATTGGCAGAACGATTGGCTGATGACATCTGGAAAATTGTTGAGGAATGGCAGTCACTGCCCAAAGATACAGTAGGCAGACAAATTATCCGTGCAGCAGATAGTATTGGGGCAAACATAGCAGAGGGTGTAGGAAGAGGGTCTTATCAAGACAATCGACGATTTGTAAAAATAGCAAGAGGATCTTTATATGAAACGCAACACTGGCTTAGACGAGCATATAATCGTAACCTGTTAACAGGTGAACAAGTAGATGCACTAAAGCTAATCATCAGTGACCTAGCACCCCAATTAAATTCATACCTCAAGTCAATAGGTAATATTCCAGAAGACTAATGACCAATGACTAATGACCAATGACTAATGACCAATGACTAATGACCAATGACTAATGACTAACTATGCAATTTATCGATCAAGCAAAAATTGAAGTTGAAGCAGGAAAGGGAGGCGATGGTATTGTCGCCTTCCGGAGAGAAAAGTATGTCCCCGCTGGTGGTCCCTCTGGTGGGAATGGGGGAAAAGGCGGTTCAGTGTTGTTAGTTGCTGTGGAAAACTTGCAAACGTTGCTTGACTTTAAATACAACCATCGCTTCAAGGCAGAAAATGGTTCTCGTGGTGGACCAAATAATCGTACAGGGGCAAATGGCAAGGATTCAATCATTGAAGTTCCCTGCGGAACCATTGCCTATAATGTTGAAACTGATGAGATACTAGGAGACTTAGTCGAACCTGGACAAACTTTGCTAGTTGCGAATGGTGGTAAAGGTGGACTGGGAAACAAATATTTTTTGAGTAACCGCAACCGCGCTCCTGAGTACGCCCTCCCTGGACTACCAGGGGAAATCAAATCACTTCGTCTAGAGTTGAAACTTCTGGCGGAAGTAGGAATTATCGGGTTGCCTAACGCCGGAAAATCGACCTTGATTTCAGCTTTATCAGCCGCACGTCCCAAAATTGCTGACTACCCATTTACAACTTTGATTCCAAATTTGGGTGTCGTACGGAAGCCCACTGGAGATGGCACGGTTTTTGCTGATATTCCCGGACTCATTGAGGGTGCTTCGCAAGGAGCAGGGCTGGGACACGATTTTTTGCGTCATATTGAGCGTACACGTGTGCTGCTACACCTCATTGATGCAACTAGTGAAGATGTAATGGTAGATTATAATACAATTCAACAAGAATTACAAGCATACGGACGGGGTTTAGCAGAGCGTCCGCAAGTTCTGGCGCTGAACAAAATTGATGTTGTTGACAGGGAAACAAAGGATTTGGAAGCATTGGCTACGCAACTCAATCACCTCTGTTACTCTCCTGTTTTCCTCATCTCGGCTGTTACAGGGAGTGGTTTAGAACCGATGTTACAGCACATCTGGTCGGTTCTCGATCAACTCAATGCTGCTGGAGCTAACCACACTGGAATTACAGGATAGAAGTGATCGCACTTCAACCCAAAATAGCCTGTAAAAGGTTTTGCAACGTCAGACAGTCTGCTTCCTCAAGCCTTCCTAACTTACTAATGACGTGCGACTAGTTTGTCGCCTTACAATCGCTGTCCATTAAATAATTATTGTCTATTTTACAGCGGTTTTCTGTAAGGTGGGCATTGCTCACCAATATCTCAAATGTCTATCACATAAGCTTTTCTGAGCAATGCCCACCCTACGATTTGTGGTCTATTCATATGAAAACCGCTGTAATCTATCTCAATCTAATCGGTTTTACGTTTAGAAGATTGGTAATAGCTTGTATTAACTGATCAGGATCTACTGGCTTGGCGATATGGTGTTGAAACCCTGCGGCAAATGCCTGTTGCTGATTCATTTCCCCAGCGTAGGCAGTAAGAGCGATCGCCAAAATCTGGCTATTTTGCTCGCTTTGCATTGCCCGAATTTGCCGTATTAGCATGTAGCCGTCCATGTCGGGCATGCCAATATCACTTACTAGCACATCGAACTCAGTCTGTGCTATGATTTGGAATGCTTCAATCGCAGAAACCGCTCTTGTGACACTCCCTCCAGCCTGCTCCACAATGAAGGCTATTAACTCTCTTGTGTCCATCTCATCATCAACCACAAGTATCTGTACACCAGTGAGAGGTAATATGTCAAGCGTGTGAAGTGAAGATTTATCTTCATTTTTTATACTTTTGTCTTGCTTTAAAAGCGGCAAACAGACAGTGAAAGTCGCTCCTTGCCCTTCCCCTGGACTTTCGGCTCGAACAGTACCACCATGTAGTTCGACCAAGTGACGGACGATCGCCAGCCCTAACCCCAGTCCACCAAACTTGCGGGTGGTTGCGCCATCTTCCTGACGAAAATACTCGAACACGTGCGGCAAAAAGTCAGGATGAATGCCTTTGCCCGTATCGCTAACAGTGATTTGGGCATTGGGAATTGGGCATTGGGAATTGAGCATTGGGAATTGGGCATTGGGCAATGGGCAAAAATTATTCTTCTCCTCTTCTCCTCTGCTCCCCTGCTCCCCTGCTCCTCTGCTCCTCTGCCCCCCTTGCCCCGTTTCCGCCTTCAGACGCACCTCAACTCGTCCGCCAGACTCAGTAAATTTCACGGCGTTGGTAAGCAGATTCCAAATCACTTGCTGTAACCGAGTAGAATCACCTAAAACCTGTCCGATATTTGGGTCAAGCACTGTCTGAATCTGAATTGACTTGGCTTGCGCTGCCAACTGCACTGTTTCAATAGCCGCCTCAATCGTTGATACCAAATTAACACCAGCCATGTTGAAGCTGAGTTTGCCACGCAAAATGCGAGAGACATCTAACAAATCTTCAATGAGTTGCGCTTGGAGTTTGGCATTGCGTTCAATTGTTTGTATCGCCTGAGTCGTTTTTATGGCATCCAACTTGCCATTGAGGAGCAACTTAGACCAACCCAGGATAGGATTGAGGGGCGATCGCAACTCGTGGGACAGCACGGCTAAAAATTCATCTTTTATGCGGTTGGCGGTTTCAGCTTGGCTTCGGGCAACTTGCTCTTGCTCGAAAAGCTGCTGGCGCTGTTGGTCGAGTTGTTTTTGATTTTCGATATCTGTTGCTGTGCCAAACCATTTAATCACCTGACCCTGCTCATTTTTCAGGGGTACGGCTTGGTGCAAATGCCATCGATAGGTTCCATCTGCTCGTCGCATCCGACCTTCAGCTTGATAGTGTGTACCCGCTTGTTGAGCCGCCGCCCAATTCTGGATGAGAAGCGGTAAATCATCAGGATGCACAATCACTTGCCAACCTTCAGCTTTGGCTTGGGCAAGGGTTAACCCGGTGAAGTGTGACCAGCGTTGATTGACATCGGTGAGCATTCCATCGGCATCAGCAGTCCATACCAGTTGCGGAATCGATTCTGCCAAATACCGATAGCGTTCTTCACTTTGCCGCAAGGTTGCTTCGGCAATTTTGTGATCGGTGATGTCCTGAAAGATGAGCACGATCGCATTGACGCTTCCAGATTCATCGTAGAGTGGAGCCGCCGAAATACTGACGATTACCGTTGAAGCATCACGCTTACAGCGATAGGTTTCCACGCCAGCAAAAATTTCTCCCTTCGCCACTGCTGCTCGCACCTGACGGCATTCTTTCCGTTTCTCTTCCGGAACAATCGGAATGGGTTGACCCAAGACCTCGGTTTCACTCCAACCAAATAACCGCTCTGCCGCCGGATTCCAAAGCTGTACCGTCATGTCAAGTTCAATGACAACGATCGGCACTGGGGAAGCTTTAATGAGCGTGCTCAGGGTTTGTAAGGTTTGCTGGAGTTCCTGTTGCGCTTGTTTGCGATCAGTAATTTCTGTAACTAGAATCGATACTCCATCGTCAGTGGGGTAGATGCGGTTCTCAAACCAGCGATTCCAGTGCGGATAGAAATACTCAAATTGCACGGGCGTTTGCTCGGAGACAACCTGATGCGCTTGGGTGTATAATTCACTGCCTATGAGCTCAGGAAACAATTCCCAGATACTTTTGCCGAGTACGTCTTCTCTACGTATTCCTGTTACTTCTACTACCTGAGCGTTGACATAGGTGTAGCGCCACTCGCGATCCAAAACTAAAAACTGATCCTTAATGCTGGCTAAGACGTTCTCTAGAGTTGCTTTGGCAGCTTCAGCCGCCTGTTGTGACGCAACGCTGAGCGATCGCAGTTCTTGTTCGCGCTGTACTGCTTCTTGTCGCAACCGAGCCATCTTTAAGTTTGCTTCTACCCGCGCCAGCAGTTCCCGCGCCGAAAACGGCTTAATCAAATAATCATCGGCTCCTGCTTGCAGCCCTTCTACTCGCGACTCTTCCCCAGCGCGAGCAGATAAGAGAATAATCGGAATTTCTCTTGTCGCCGGATCAGAACGCAGCGATCGCAGCAACTCAAATCCATCCATCAAAGGCATCATCACATCGCTCAAGATCAGATCCGGCTTGTGCTGACGAATAGCCGCTAATGCCGCCACCCCATCTGCAACTGTTTCCACCTCATATTGCTGACTGAACAACCGCTTGACATAATCACGCATATCTGCATTGTCGTCAGCTAGGAGAATTCGAGCAGAAGAAGGCAGAGGGGCGGAGGAGCGGAGGGGCAGAGGGGAATTAGAAGCTCTTTTCTCCCCTGCTCCCCTGCTCCCCTGCTCCCCTGCTTCTTCGGGTAGCCACCGCAACACTTCTTCCACGTAAGGGGCGGCTCCAAGTGCAGTGGACGCTAGCGTCCGGGTTGCGCTAATACGGTCTTGAGGCAGATGAGAAGATCCTGTGGGAATCGACACGGTAAAGCAACTGCCTTCGCCAAGCATGCTCTTTGCTTCAACTGTTCCGCCATGTAGCTTCACCAATTCTTGTACCAGTGACAGCCCAATACCCGATCCTTCAAACGTGCGTCCCTGTGCTCCTTTGACTCGATAGAACCGTTCAAATAAATGAGGTAGTTCTTCAGTGGGAATACCGATGCCCGTGTCACATATTGAAAGTTCAACGCCATCGCCCTGATATTGCAAGCTGACAGTTATTTCACCCTCAAAGGTGAACTTAAAGGCATTGGAGAGCAAGTTTAACATAATTTTTTCCCACATTTCCCGGTCTACATACACAAGTTCGGGAAGTGGGGGACAATCAACTTGTAAACGCATACCTGCTCGTTCAATGGCAGAGCGGAAAACACTGGCTAACTCGCGGGTATTGGTTGCTAAATCGGTTGGTTCGTAAACTGCCTGAATCCGTCCAGCTTCAATTCGGGAGAAATCGAGTAGGGTGTTGACCAGTTTGAGTAAGCGCAGACCATTGCGATGTACCATTTCTAACGGCTGCCGTTGCGTGGCAAATGGGGTATCATCAGCAACTGCTAGCATCTCCTCTAAAGGACTGAGCATCAAAGTCAGGGGTGTACGAAACTCATGCGACACATTACTGAAGAACACGGTTTTGGCGCGATCAAGTTCTGCTAACGCTTCAGCGCGTTTGCGTTCTTCTTCGTAAGCCTGAGCGTTGGCGATGCTAGCTGCGATCTGAGCTGCAACCAGGTCGATGAATCCTCTATAGTTGTCGTCGAAGATTCTGAACGGGTTCAAACCAACAATCAGTATACCGGCTCTTCCCGTTTGACCGGATGGTGCGATCGGCATTACTACCGCTTGATGCGGCGGCTGCTGCCAAGCGCCTGTCGGCAGGCTGCCAAAAGACACTTCTAAATCAGAAACCAGGCTTACCTTCTGCGTTCTGATGATTTCCGCAAAAGGCCAAACCGAATCGGAATCGAGATCGACTATTTCCGGAACTGCCGTGTGATACCGCTCAATGCCGCATGTCCCAGCCAGAAAAACGTGCTGCTTATCTGGCTCGACCAGATAAATCATCGCAAAGGGTTGGTCGTAAGGGTTGGTTTCCAGACAACTCGCACTCAGTGTGCAAGCTTCATCGAATGTCCGCGCATCTGCCGTCCTGGCTGCAAGTTCACGCAACAGTACCAACTGACGCTCACCAATGATGCGCTGCGTGTCGTCTGTGTTGGCGCAGATAATGCCACCCGTGCCACCTTGGTCATTAGGAACCGGGCTATAGGAAAACGTGTAATAGGTTTCCTCTGGGTAGCCGTTGCGTTCCATGATGAGCAGCAACGCTTCGTCGTAGGTACCTTCATTCTTCAGCATCGCTGATTCTGCCCGAGGTCCAACTTGATCCCATATCTCTCGCCACACATAGGAAGCTGGCTGCCCAAGAGCTTCCGGATGTTTGCCACCGACAATAGCCTTGTAAGCGTCATTGTAAAGGTTAATGAGTTCTTCGCCCCACCAGACAAACATGGGTTGGCGGGAGGTCAGCATAATCCGCACGCAAGTCTTCAGACTCTGCGGCCATTGTGATACTGAACCCAAAGGCGTTTGTGACCAGTCAAGCGATCGCATCAACACACCCATTTCGCCACCGCCTGCAAAAATATCTTCAGGAATAGTCGCTTTTACTGGGTCAGTCACAATTTCTACCCCGCTTCTAAAAATATTTGGTGAGGAGGTCAAAGCCCGTGTTTGTGTAACTTTGGCTTTGGCGAATTGCTCAAATCTTCTAACACTGCTTTAATTTGCTTGAGTGCCAGTAGAGATGAAAGAGGTACAAATGTTTATCTATTGAGATTATAGTAATGTTCTAGACCTGTGGATCAGGGTAAGAAACCCAAGGCGGAAACCCACAACAATAATAATCGGGATGACTGGATTCGAACCAGCGGCCCCTTCGTCCCGAACGAAGTGCGCTACCAAGCTGCGCTACATCCCGGCACAGTATCTCCAAAATTATATATACAATATCACAAAGATTGATAAATGGGAAAGTCGTATGCAAATTCATTCACCAATCGATGAAGCTTGCTACGATTTACAAGTACAAATGTAAGTGGTAGAAGCAAATTGTGACTGTTAAACCAGACTGGTTGCGGGTAAAAGCGCCGCAGTGGGAGCGTGTTGGTAACGTTAAAGAAATTTTGCGGGATTTAACCCTCAATACGGTTTGTGAGGAAGCATCCTGTCCAAATATTGGTGAGTGCTTTAACGCTGGGACAGCCACGTTCTTAATTATGGGACCAGCTTGCACACGTGCCTGTCCCTACTGCGATATTGACTTTGAGAAAAAACCCAAACCCCTAGATCCCACAGAACCCGCACGACTGGCAGAAGCAGTACGCCGCATGAAACTAAATCATGTGGTTATCACCTCTGTAAACCGAGATGACTTGCCAGATGGTGGAGCTTTGCAGTTTGTCAGATGTATTGAAGCTGTTCGCACTATCTCCCCTCACACAACCATTGAGGTACTCATTCCCGATTTGTGCGGTGATTGGCAAGCGCTAGAGTTCATTCTCCAAGCACAACCAGAGGTTCTCAATCACAATACAGAAACGGTGAAGCGTCTCTATCGATGGGTGCGTCCGCAAGGGAACTATGAGCGGACAATGGAATTATTACAACGTTCCCACCAACTTGCTCCTTGGATTTACACCAAATCCGGTATTATGGTGGGACTTGGCGAAACTGATGAGGAAGTCCGCCACCTTATGCGGGATTTGCGATCTGTGGATTGCGATATCTTGACTGTTGGGCAATACCTCCAACCCAGCCAAAAGCATTTGAAAGTCGATGAATTTATCGCCCCAGAGCAATTTGCTGCTTGGAAAGCCTTCGGTGAAGAACTGGGATTTTTACAAGTTGTTTCTTCTCCCTTGACAAGAAGTTCATATCATGCAGAGCAAGTGAGAGAATTAATGGAGCGTTACCCCCGAAGAAAAGATGAGGGAGATAAGAGGACAAAGGGACAAGGGGATTAATAGCTTTTGACTCTTGAGTGATGAGTGATCCAAAATTAGTAGCAATTCTTGGTGCGGGTGCTTGGGGAACAACTCTTGCTGTTCTGGCAAAGACGAATGGTCAGAAAGTGCGTGTATGGTCGCGTCAGGGTTCACAAACGCTGGCGGAGGTCGTACAAGATGCCAAAATTGTCCTTTCTGCTGTTTCAATGAAGGGCGTGAGAGCCATAACCTCTCAACTACAGTCTTTACCCATTTCCCCAGAGACTATTTTTGTTACGGCGACGAAGGGTTTAGACCCCCAAACCACTTGCACACCATCACAAATTTGGCAAGAAGCTTTCCCCACCCACGCTATTGTTGTTCTCTCAGGTCCTAATTTATCTAAAGAGATACAAAAAGAATTGCCAGCAGCAACAGTTGTTGCTAGTAATGTTGACACTGCAGCAGAATTGGTGCAAGTGGTGTTTTCTTCTAATCGTTTTCGAGTTTATACCAATTCTGATCCCTTGGGAGTGGAACTAGGGGGGACACTGAAGAATGTCATGGCGATCGCTGCTGGTGTTTGTGATGGCTTGCAGTTGGGAACCAACGCCAAAGCAGCTTTGGTTACTCGTGGGCTAACAGAAATGGTTCGTATTGGTGTCCATTGGGGTGCCAAACTAGAAACATTTTACGGTTTGTCCGGCTTGGGCGATTTGTTAGCAACCTGTAACAGTCCCTTAAGTCGCAATTATCAAGTTGGTTACCAGTTGGCTGGTGGGAAAACACTAGCAGAAACGCTCGCTCACATAGAAGGAACTGCTGAGGGAATCAACACCACTGAGGTTTTGGTACAGCGAGCCAAGCAGCAAAATATTCCTATGCCAATTACCGAGCAAGTTTATCGCTTACTCCAAGGTGAAGTCACACCCCGACAAGCGCTTTTAGAACTGATGCTGCGGGATATGAAGCCGGAATGAGAGAGAAGGGGGCAATGGGCAATGGGCAATGGGCAATACCCCTTCTCCTGTCGGAGACGCTGCGCGTTGGCGTAGCCTGTCCGCAGGACTTACGCTTAATTCAAAATTCGCTCATTCAAAATTCACGCATTAAGAATCCAATTTCCAATTTCCGATGCCCAATGCCCGATGCCCATTGCCCAATTCCCCAAATCATATGACTAATTATTTTTGAAGGAAAATTAGTAAATCTTCAGGAAAGCACTTGGAGACTCATGTAGATATGACTATGTCATAAAAAATAGGACTTTTCACTGATATATGTTTATACTTTGCTGCCCAAGTGACAGTCAAAATTATGTGAAGGTTCAAATTTTAATGAGGTCATTTGTAATTTAACGCCCTGTCGGGAATTTGAATAGCTATTGGTTCATGGGAAAGCTACTGCAACCGAGGTTTCGGAGGCACTGTGTTAATAAAAACCAGTAGGTTTTTTTGAAAAAAAAACCCTAAATGGAACCCTCAACCGTGTTAGTTCTTCAAGAATCACGGGAACAATAGCAACAGTTAATTAGCTGACCGTAATCTATTGTTACCTGGAGCCATTGAGACGAATATTTATGCCAGCAACATCTTTTTACGCAGATGCCGCTTACAATAGCAAACAGTCCCACCAGGTCTTTGACCCGGAACTCACAATTGACGAAAGTGAGTTTCCGATAGATGAACTGGATGAGCTGGAGATAACTTCACCTGAGTCTGCAAGCTTGGGTGCAAATCTTAACCGTCGCAGCACAGATCTAGTACGTCTATACCTTCAAGAAATTGGTCGGGTTCGCTTACTAGGACGGGATGAAGAAGTTTCAGAAGCCCAAAAAGTCCAGCGCTACTTGCGGATGCGAATACTTCTGTCTAACGCCGCTCAGCAAGAAGATCAAGTCATTGCACCATATTTTCGACTGATTGAAGTTCAGGAACGTTTAGCATCAGCACTAGGACATCGTCCTTCTCTTGAACGATGGGCTCGTACTGCTGGTGTAGACGTGTTCGAACTCAAGCAAATGATCGGACAAGGGAAACGGCGTTGGGCTGAGATTGCCAAAATGACTGTAGAAGAGCTGGAGAAAATTCAAAGCAATGGACTCCAAGCAAAAGAACACATGATTAAGGCAAATCTTCGCCTTGTTGTCTCTGTCGCTAAGAAGTATCAAAATCGCGGTTTGGAATTGTTGGACTTAGTCCAAGAAGGGACTCTTGGTTTGGAACGAGCCGTTGAGAAATTTGACCCAACCAAGGGTTATCGTTTTAGCACCTACGCCTATTGGTGGATTCGTCAAGGAATCACACGGGCGATCGCGACTTCTAGCCGCACTATCCGTCTACCTGTTCACATTACAGAAAAGCTGAACAAAATTAAAAAAGCTCAGCGTAAAATTGCACAAGAAAAAGGTCGCACCCCAACTTTGGAAGACCTTGCTCAAGAGCTAGAAATGACACCTGCACAAGTCCGGGAAGTTCTGTTGCGGGTTCCTCGTTCTATTTCTCTGGAAACAAAAGTTGGTAAAGACAAAGACACAGAGTTAGGAGAATTACTCGAAACTGATAATGTTACTCCAGAAGAGACATTAATGCGAGAATCTTTACAAAGAGACTTGCAAAATCTTCTATCAGATTTAACTAGCCGGGAGCGTGATGTGATTCTGATGCGGTTTGGTTTGGCAGATGGTCATCCTTACTCGTTGGCAGAAATTGGACGCGCTCTTGATTTATCACGGGAACGGGTAAGGCAAATTGAGTCCAAAGCGTTGCAAAAGCTGCGCCAACCAAAGCGGCGCAATCTTATTCGTGACTACTTGGAATCTTTGAGCTAGTTAGTCGATAGTCAATGGTTACCAGTCAAAAAACTTATACATTCTACACAGAAGGCAAAATGACTGTCCTACAAGACTTTTAACTTAGGACTGTTGACTAACTTCATCCCCGTTCCCAAACTTTTTTACTAACTTATGGCAAGTTATTTTCATCTAATTGCATAAGAACATTTCCATCCTTTCTTTAGGATATTTATCATTTATGTAGGACGGGGATCACTTGTTTTTTTACAGTGCTTAAGGTTTCATGATTGACCTTCAACATTTAGTAATAGTTCTCAATAGGGTTTCATTATTGCAAATTAGTCCAAACTTTTGCTATATTCGCAACTAATGGGATTTGTTGAGAAAAATTAGTATGACAGTCTATACAGCAGCCTCATTGAAGGCAGAACTCAATGAACGGGGTTGGCGTTTAACACCCCAGCGCGAAATAATTCTACACATTTTTCAAGAACTTCCGCAAGGAGAACACCTCAGTGCTGAAGATCTTTACGAAAGGCTAGAATCCGACAATGAGGGAATTAGCTTATCGACGATTTATCGCACTCTCAAATTGATGGCGCGGATGGGAATCTTACGGGAACTGGAATTGGGAGAAGGGCATAAACACTACGAACTCAATCAGCCCTACCCCCATCACCACCATCACCTCATTTGTGTTAGATGCAACACGACAATCGAGTTCAAAAACGACTCAATTTTAAAAATTGGAGCGAAAACAGCTCAAAAAGAAGGTTTTCACCTGCTTGATTGCCAATTAACAATCCATGCTGTTTGTCCCAAGTGCCAAAGAGCACTCATGCCACTGTAGCACCTGGTTTTACAATTAGGGAAAGCACTCGCTGCAATTGAATATTTTGGTAATTTTCACCTAAATTTCACCAGCAGCTTTCAACTTGTTGTTATGGGAGGTTGGCAAACTGTTAGGTATCAACACCGGTAACACCTAAGCGGATGCTAAAAGCGTCCGCTTCTCACATCACTCAGACTGATACCGTAGAATTGTTGTGCTTGTTTAATAGCTTGCTTTGTCTCGTCCCCCATAACACCGTTAAGAGCACCTTTGTAGAAACCTCGCTCCCGTAATCGTCTTTGAATCTCCAAAACATTAAAATCACCACTTTTGGAAGCCGTATTTACCATGCTGTATAATTTTGCCCTAGTGGTTGGACCAGCAATACCACTTGCAGCGAGGTAATTCTCTGCTTGGAATCGCCGTACAGCATCTGCAGTGTAAGGACCAAAGTAACCGTTTGGCTCTCCTTGTAAGTATCCTGCCTTGATTAATTGTTCTTGAAGAACTCTGACTGCCTCACCACGGTCTCCTAAGCGAAGTTTATCTCCAGTCGTGCGTGGTTTACTAGGTGCATCTTCTCCAGAACCAATAGAGAGTGGTGGGAGTTTTGCTTGCGTTGCTGGTCCTACAATCCCATCAGAAGCTAGATTATAAGTCTCTTGGAAGCGCTTGACAGCATCTTCAGTAATTGGACCGTATATCCCTGTTGCGTTACCAGTGTAAAAACCTGCGATTCGCAATTGTTCTTGCACAACTCTGACATCCTCACCTTCATCTCCTCTTTGGAGAAAGTTAGAAGTGTGGCGCTTGGTAGCTACTGATGATGAATCCTCAGAACTGGTTTTTCTGGCTTGAGAACTTTCAGTGCTAATTTTTGTGACTTGAGAACTTTGACTAGAGGTACGCCAACCTTCTAATTTTTGTACAGTGGCAGATCCAGCAACACCATTAACATCCAAGCCAGCAGATTTTTGAAAGCGGCGCACAGCAGCTTCTGTTGTGGTGTCATAGACTTGAGTGATGGGAGCTTGATAAAAGCCTGTCTTTTTCAACTGTTGTTGTAAATTTCTCACAGAAGGACCGCGATCGCCTTTCTCAAGTGCTAGGGCGCTGCTCACGCTACCAAGAACAGACAAAGCAAGGGCTAGGGGTAACATATATTTCCAAGCCCTACCAGACAGACGTTTCCAGTCAGGTGCAGCGGCTTGCTTAAACAAACGACTGAGGGAGATCAATTCACTAGGGGGTAAGTCCTCGTAGATAGATGCTACGTGTAAATACGCAAGATGCTCCATAGTTTTTTCTACACCACTTGTTTCTCTTCAATAGCTGCTTCAGCTTGATGAACAATATTTCGCAAATGTTCCAGTGTTTGTATATTTACATCGTGCCATAAACCGCGCTTGTGTGCTTCTAATAATCTTTCAGCCATGTCACGCAAAGCATGAGATTTCAACAGCTAATCTCCTTACCTTTTACTTCTTTCCCGATCCAAGAATAGCCAATTTTTTTTTAACGAACGAGTAATTTGGTTACGCGATAGAGTGCAGGCGTCTTCCGCATCGCTCCCACAAAAATTATGTTTTTACCACGTTTTTGGTAGCATTTTTAAGTGATTTTACTTATTGACAAAATTACCATAATCTTAACCTCTCACAGATGCACCCTTGGTAGGGGCGCAAGGCCTTGCGCCCCTACTCGAAGGGTTGGGCACGGTAGTTCAAAGAGTTTAAGAGTTAGCTTTTGCCACTGGATCTGCGGGGACGGACTGTGGGCTGACAGCTTTTATATCATTTATATCAAGACTCGCAGTCATAGGCGTTGCAAAAGCGGTGAAACCTTTGGTAACGACTGGACTAAAGTCCTCTAACCCCTGGCGAACCCCTGCTACAAAGTAATCAAACTCGTACTCGCCCTCCCCCTGCCAAAGCTCTCTTACTGAGAAGCCACGTTCTGATTGATCAATCACCGCTAGCCCTTTTGACTCAGCAGAGCGGGGAGTTAGCTGGATAGTGAGAGTGGTGGGATTGACTACTAGAGAGAAATGGTCAGGAAACACAATTTCAGCTTGTCCACGGCTCAGTGTAGCTTTTCCACGAATATAAGCAGCGCATTCTGGTCCTTCAATTGCCGCATAGATGATATTTTTACTCTCATCTTGTGGGTGAGGTATAACAAAGTTCTTTATTACAGCGTTAATTGAGCCATCGCTACTCATCCAAGCCTTTGCTTGGCCATCTTTATCATAAACTCCAACAAACCCGTTACCAGTAATCCAAGCCCCTAATTTGCCATCTCCACCAAAAACTTGAATAGACCCATCTGAATTTCCAAACGTATTGATTTGTACTGCTGGTGTGCCATCCTTCGTTTTCGTCCCTATGAAGCCGGCACCAGCATTGTTTCTCCATAATTCTGTGACTCTATTCCCATCTGAGTTCAATGTATAAAGATTTTGAAATCTCCCGATACCTGCGACATCAAGCAACTCCTGAGGGTTTTGTGTCCCGATGCCAACATTGCCGTTAGATTGAATTCTTAACCTTTCTTTTAGTGGATTTTCACGATGCTCTGGCTCTTTCGTATAAACAGCTATATGACTGGAAAAGTTGCCGTCATCAATAGATTGTATTCGGGCTGTTGAGGGATTTTGATCTACATCATACCCATTAAAATCAATTGCTGCTCCAGCACCTGCTTGACCTGAACCGTTTTGTAGAGTTAGTACAGGTCCTAGTCCTGCTTGTACATCTTTTCGGATTTCTAAAAGTGATTTTGGTGTTATCGTACCAATGCCAACGTTGCCATTGCTGTAAGAGATACTGCCATTGCTACCATCTACCCACTGACTACCACCTGGGGTGAAATCTAATCTATCTTGAGATATCGACCGTGGTTTAATCTTTTTACCAGAGATAGTATTGCCATCAATATCATCATCTGTAATTTTCCAGAGTTTACCGTTTTTGTTGAACTGCGTAGCATTGATGGTGCCTTGAACGTCGAGGTTAAAGCTGGGAGATTTGCCGAGACCAACGTTGCCATTGCTGTAAGAGATACTGCCATTGCTACCATCTACCCACTGACTACCACCTGGGGTGAAATCTAATCTATCTTGAGATATCGACCGTGGTTTAATCTTTTTACCAGAGATAGTATTGTCATCAATATCATCATCTGTGATTTTCCAGCGTTGACCGTTTTTGTTGAACTGCGTGGCGTTGATGATGCCTGCAACGTCGAGGTTAAAGCTGGGGTTAGAATTGCCGATACCGACGTTACCACTGTTGTAAGAGATACTGCTACTGCTACCGCTGACCCATTGACTACCGCCTGGGGTGAAATCTAATCTATCTTGAGATATCGACCGTGGTTTAATCTTTTTACCAGAGATAGTATTGTCGTCAATGTCATCATCTGTAATTTTCCAGAGTTTACCATTTTTATTGAACTGCGTAGCGTTGATGGTACCTTGAACGTCAAGGTTGAAGCTGGGGCTGGTTGTCCCAATACCAACATTGCCATTATCGCTGATGTAAATTCCAGAAAATTTGCTTTGGTTGAGGTTTGCTTGGAGTTGGAGAGGACGGTTACCACTAGTGCCAATGGTAGCAATTGTGGAGTTTACAGTTACCTGAAGCAAGTTACCGCCCGATTCTAAATAGATTTTGCCATCTTTATTAGTTGGTGAAATGTGCAGTTGGGTTTCTGGTTCTGGTCGCTCAGTACCAATACCGATTCGATCTGCAACGAGAAGTGTCTGAAAGTCGTTCATGGTTGTCTCCTTTGTAGAATATTTTTTTAAAAAAAGCGAGTTATGCAACACAGCCCTTGGCTATTGGCTATTGGATATTCACAAATACAGAAATTTCGCCAGTTCCTTTCTCAAGCGGCTGCAATGCTTTGCCAATAATGCTACCTAGTTTCGGCTCTGTGGCTTTTTTAGCATGACCGGGGTTTTTAGAAGTTGTCAACAAATCACCCACTTCTATTGGGGCTTCAGTGGCATCAACTTTACAGTGAGCAAATACCCCTAGAGTAACAAGGTATAAGTCTTCACCATCCTCAATGAACGCTGATTCCGATTCCAGCTTAGTATCAGGCAAAGCGTTATCTCGGAAGGCTTTACCATCGACAATGCCAATTGCCAACGTATCATTTTCTCTATCTGCCAGGGTAACTTCTGCTATGGGAGCCTTATTTTGCTGTCCCCGAAAACGAGTCACCGGAGTGCCTTTGAGTTTAACCACATCTCCTGTTGTTAATCTCTGCCCACTGGCATTGATGAAAGTGTCCACAATATGGGTGCCACTGAGTTTTCCATTAATCAAGGCAGTTCCATCTACATTCAGAGCTGGTGTGCCTGTATTAGAACTAGCATAAATGCCATGAACCTTGTCAAACGATGCAATTCCCACTATGGCAGCTGGAGGAATATTTTTTTGCAGAGGCACGTCGTCGTCCGTTGCTGAAATTTTTGCTACTAAAGCATAGGAATTTTTATCAGTATTTACTACGAATAAAGACCCTGTGTTGGAGATTTTATTATTTCCATCGAATACCCCCGGTACCTTTATTTTGACAAAAGTTCTGCCCAAAACATCTAGCCTACCAGGATTATCAATTGTCACATTTCCTTTGACTGTGCCGCCATTTAACGATAAGGCATTAACATCCGCCGCTGTAGTGTTGTGGGGATTGCGATTTTCAGGCAGTTTTAAGTCACCCAGATCTAGATTACTATGTTTGAGCTGGGCACCATTTCCGAGTGTGTGGTCGTGTAGGTTGCCCCGCTTTACGAGTTGATCCCGCACAGCCTGTGTTAAAAGAGTTTCATCGATGGAGTCTTGAGTGATAGCGGTTTTGCTTCCGGCTATTTTGCGACCTTTGGTATTTACAATATTGACTTTGCCATTTTCACCAATTTCTAGCTGTGCCAACCGTAAGAAAATTTCATCATCACCAGGAACACTGCCAGAGTCGAAACAATCAAACTTCGCTTGTTCAAGCCACCTTGTTGCCCCTGGACCACCCACTGTGGTAGGGTCGGATTCCACTTCGGGTTCAGTATAAGACATCACCAGGAATACCGATTGCCCTTGTTTGAAAAGTTCGCCTTTGCTATCTTTGACATCTACTGAGTCAATTTGGGGCACGAGAATTTGCCTACCCTTGCCATCTATAGCTGTACCGGGGCTTACCTGTACCTGAGTGGTACCTGTAATTGTAACGTCCAGACCATCAGCAACACCGGCGCTGTGCAGCAGCCGATTGTGGCGTCGTTGTCTGTCAACGTGGTAGTTTTGCTCGTCTATGAAATCTTGTTCTTGCAGAAACTGGTTATTAAAGTAACGTAGCCGCTTGGTAACGTAATCTGGCAACTTGTAATCTGCCATAAGAGACCTCCTGAATCCAAAATTCCTAACTACTGGGTTGAGCTGTTGAGCTATTTGAGGGTATCTCGCCGAGAAAAGTGTTTACCCCAATGGTTGCTCGTGGTTGTACCCCAACTTGGATGGTGCTTGGTACTTCAATATCTAGGTGATAGAAGGTGTGAGCTGGTTTTTCCTGGTCAATAATTGCTTCGGCAATCTGTCTTTTACGGTTAAGGTCCAGATCTTCTAGCTTTTGCAAAATGATTTTGACTTTAAAGTAGTGAGGTAGCCCCTCACTAATCCAGGTGTCTATCCCGACGGTGGAAGTCACACCAATTTGCAGTGGTATCTTGAAATCGTCTTTAACCTCAACGCCCATACCTGTGTATGTCTTGAGCATCTCTGTCATTCCCGCCTTAGTCCCGCGCTGTTTGTAAAGAGAGACAATTCGACCAATAAATCGACGTTGGGCGTCTTCTTCCCAGTCATCGCGAAGACTCAGAGCAACCCAGCCAGCCAACCAGTTGAGAAATTCTTTTGGCGTGCGTTGCTCTTTACCATCTCCGATGGGGTCAAAAAAGATAGCAATTGAAGCGATCGCTTCTTCCAATCCTTTATCTTCCCATCCTTTAGGTTGAAACTTAATGTCATCCGTTGGTTGTGGAAATGGTATATTATCGTCAATTCCCAGTAATACTTTTTCAAATGCCAACAGAAACTGACCAACAAACGGATCTTCCTGGTAGATAGCAGGTAGATAATTCAGTAAACGATGAGGCGATCGGACTGGCATTATTATTCTCCGGCGTCTGATTCATTGGCGAGTTTGATGGTAATATCTCCCTTGTTAAACTGGAAATTTACCAATTCATGGTCGTTAACTTTCACGGCACTCAGTTGGTCATTGACTATTACTTTGCGCTGTTCGCTATCATTGGAAATGACTTTCACTTCCTCCAGTGTCTTTTTTCCATCTTTATCTTTTCTTGGGATGACATAATCAACCCCAGGTAGCCTGTCTAGTAATTCGTATATTTCTGAAATGTAAATATTGCGACCAAATTCCCATCCCTTCCCTTGCAATCCACCAGTTAACGGATCAAAAAAGTTATTTAGCGCTTCTTGTACTTTATCTTTGACAGTATCTTCTTTGGCTCCCGCTTTCAGTACGATGGCAATATTCACTTGGATTGTCAAAAAACTTGCTCTTACTACGTGTAGTCTTGTCGTCAGCAGCCTGCGGGGTTCCAGGTAATTCTTAACGGCTTCAAGCAATTTTTCAGTTGGTTGGAGTTCCAATTGTGATGGAGAATTGGCTGGAGCTGTTGGAACAATAATAACGCTAACATGACCAGGTTGTTCTAGCTCAACTGCGCCAGGAGTTGGTGATTCTAAGTTCCGACGAGGAAGACAACGAGCACGGGCTACTTTCTGCTGTTGCTGGAGTTTCTGCACTGCTTCGGTTTCATTAACAGCCATTGCCAAATCCTCAAAGTCTTTGCTGCTAACAGCACGGTTTGCTTTGCGAAGATTGACAATTTCTGTACGGATTTTGTCATTCAGCGTTTTCTCGTCTAAGGGTTGCAGTTCTCCTTTCTCATTGATGAGGGGGTATTTATTCTTGCCACTTAGATCCTTCTCGCTAATTAGATTCAGAAAAGCCTGCTTGTTAGCACTTGTTACCCGATTTAACCGATAAAGTAGCATTTCAGTGAGATAGGCAAACAATTCAATCAGCGTAATACCGGGATCGGAGGGGTTATGATTTGTCCACTCCGGGGCGTAGGTGGGAATTAAGCTCAGAGCTTCTTGAACTAAATCGTCGTAGGTGCGATCGTCGAGGTTGGGGAGTTGGAGAGGCATGGTTTTTTGGAGATGGGGATAAGGGGGGACAACAGGAGATATTTCACAATTTAAATAAGATTGCTTTAGCTATTTTCATAGAACAAGTTGATGGTGTGTCTGCCGGAGTAGACTAGAAAGCGTTTTGTATTGAAGATTGTTTTAATATTGTCTGGTAAGTTTTCGTCATCATGATCGGGATTGACATTCAAGCTGCGAATATAATCAACGCCAGTGACTGCTTCCAGCAAAGCATAGAAGTCTGATTTGTGGGGTATTCGACCAAAAGTCCAACCTAGTCCATCCAAACCGCCAGTCAGAGGATGTAAGAAATCGCTCAAGACTTTGCTAACATTTTGTTTGACTGCGCTGGCTCTTTCCAAAGATATTGGCACGATTTCTACGGTGACGCTCACTTCGACATACACTGGACCAACTACCCAGATTTTTGCTGTTGCAATGGCGTGGGTTTCCAGATAGTCCCGGACACGCTCGATGAGTTCCTGGCTGGGCAAGGGTTTGGGGTCTTCTGAACGCGGTACAATAATTATGCTCACTTCTCCAGGAGCTTTGGGAAACTGGGGATATGGATTTTGAATCGCCAGTGCGTTATCGTGCAAGTTGAGCAAGGGAACGCATTTTGCTCGCGCTACCTCAGGTGTTGCTAGCATTGCCAGGTCTTGATAGTCTTCAAAGGTAACGCTTCTAGTGCTGTGGCGAATTGTGCGCGGTGCTCGTTCTATTAAGGATTCTATGATTTCGGCATCGGCTCCTCCTGTTGAGGCTTGTGGATTGGTGGCGCTGTCAATGTAAGGAATGGTGGTTTTGAGTTGGATAATGGTGTTTTCGGCTCGGTTACCGACTATACCGCCACCCGTTTGATACTGAGTCATCCGCACATTTGCGATGCCAATTGGCGGAATCAGCCCGTTGACGCCATCGCCAAAGCGAATCTCCCCAGTCATGCGATCGATAACATAGTGGCGTTCTGCCTTTGGCAGCAGCGCTTCGCGATCGCGTGGTTGTGATCCATAAAAATCTGGCACTTCACTCCAGCGCACCCAAATTTCTTCAGATCGTCCGGTTTCATCAAGAGTTTCGGAAATAGCATTCTCACCATGTACTTTCTTGATACTTTCTTGTTCTTCAAATGAGGGCATTTCTGGCTCTCTAATTTCTAAATATTCACCTTTTAAAATTGGCGATCGCGTTGTGCGAAAAATTTGATTTTGTGTACCATCGCTAGAACCCAGAATTTCGTTGCGGATGGTGACGGCTTGGATAGCAGTTGTCGTGTTGAGTAGGACTTTTTTTAATTGGGGTTCTACAATATATTCACTTGTATTTGGTTCCTTATACACCCGCAACCAGTAAAGTTTCTCCTGTAAGTTAAAATTAGGTTTGATGAAAAAATCTTCAGGTGGTAGCAATTCCACTTTGGCAACAAAATCTTCGGGCGGTAGCAATTCCACTAATCCCGAATGGGTAAAGGCTTGAGTGTCATCTTGCTCTTGCAGCTTTTCCCAGTTGTTGCTTTTGCTCCAGTACTCCCAACTGAAGCGTGGTTGTGACGAAGATGAGGAATTTTTAGGCTTTAAATCTGGATTATAGACTGGATCATAGACAATATCTGCCAACTGGAAGTAGATGCTAAGGGTGCTATTCGGAAAACTGCTGCGACTTGCAGGTAAACTAAAACCCAAATACAGAGTTGGTTGAGAATCGGTAATGCGTTGAAACGGCTCAAAAGAACCGGAAGGAACTTGAAAACTAAAATCGTTATGGGTGACTATCTTCTCTGGCTGCTGCTCTGTCGTCGTTAAACTATAATCAACTTTTAACGAGTTAATTAAGGGTGGCTTGAAACTTGAAGGAATGAAAATATAACCTTCTGTTCTCTCGTCCCTTTCGTATCTAGCCTCTTCACCGTAATTGCCAGATTTAATCCGCACTCTCAACCAAAAACTTTCAATTCCATTAACGATTTTTGCCTGAGGATTTCCAGGTAAAATGAACTCTACGACTTGATCAGAGCCAGAGACGGTGAAAGCTTTTGTTGTGTCCCGAAACTTGACTTCTTGTGACAAAAGTGCATCAGGATCATCACGCGTGGAAGTGCCAATATGAACCCATCCCCCAGAAGTCCAAAGTTCCCATTCCAGTATTGGCTTGCGATCTGTCTCTCTTCCTGGTAAAGGTATTCCAAGATCTGCAAGATTTGCTAAGTCTACATGAAGGGTGACACGTGCACCACTTTTGGAAAAGGCTTCCCGATTTGCCAAATACAGTGTGTCTCCAAACTGGGGCTTTTCGCTAAACGGAAAGAAAGGTTTGCTTAAATCAATAGGTAATAAGTTAATAAATGCTTCTTCTATAGGTTGTTCTGTACCGCCCAAATTAGCAGAGAGAGTGACACTACGAATTGACGGTAGTTGACTGAGCTGGCTAATGGGTGTTTGCAATCGACAACCGAGCCATCGCTTTTTGTCTGAAGGAACAACTTTTTTGAGAACTTCGATAAAATGATTAAAATCGACTGTGCCACTTGTAGTCAGATTGTTTGTTTCATCCCTGATGCTAGAAACTGGGATAGGAAGGCGTTGATATTCAGAGCAAATTTCCCATTCTACAGTGCGAGAATCTGGGTTTTGGAGATTTTCCTCCAGTGTGAAGAACAAGGTCAAAGTTTGCAAATTGGAAGAGTTCAGCAGAGTGTCACTAGCAATGTAAAAACTATGGTCAATTGGATCTTTGCCTTGAAAAGCTTCAACAGCAACAGTTGCTATTTCACTGTTGTATTTAGTAATATCACTGTAATTAGCGTATAAATCTTTTTTGGGATCGCGGACAAAAATAGACTTTAACTGTGCTGCCGTAACGACTAACTCGCGTTCTGTTTCAAAAATCACCGGCTCATTTTCACCCTCGGCAGGTAGTGCTGCCACCTGAGTGCCAGTTGGGACAATGGTATCAACCTCAGTACCAGTTGCAAGAGTAAATAACAACGGTACTCTGGCGGGTTGGGGTGGTAAGCGGGAAGCACCCAGCAAATCTAAAAACGCCAGAAAATTTTTATACGGTACTGAGTTCAGCCGCTGAATGATGATTTCGGCGTAACGGGCAAATACACCAATCAGTGCAGCACTTATACCTTTGGGCTTTTGTGTATCTGGATCAAATTCTTGCCAATCAGGCACGTATTGCTGTAACAGATTTTGCACCTGTTTGGCAATATCTGTTGCAGTACGCTCATCAATTGGAGGTGGTTTTTTTGCCATCAGCCCGCACCCCTTTCTAGATAGAAGGGATAAACTAGGTTAAAGGCGTTATTTGTTGCCCGCACTTCATAATCAATGCTAATGAGGAGTTTGGAACCGTCACTGTCAAAAACTGATGTCACCTGAACATCTAACACATCAATGCGCGGTTCAAACAGTAGCAACGCCTCCCGCACAGCTTGAGAAACCTTCCCAGCCGTTGAAGCCGAATCCACTTCAAACACCAGTTCGTAAATTCCGCAGCCAAAATCTGGGCGCATTATCCGCTCACCTTTGGCAGTACCAAGGATGATCCAAACTGACTGGCGAATGCTTTCTTCATACTCTGCTGGTGCGATTGCACCATTCGGTACTGTCACCGGAAAGCCTACACCTTTTCCCAGAAAGGCTTTAAACATATCATTCTCCGTGTTAACCGATAAATACTGTGCCTGTTGCAATGACTCGTCCTATGGGTAAGTCTATTGGATCGTTGCAAGTAAGAGCCATGTCGCCAGCTCTTGCAGCCATTTTGCCGTTAATTCTGACGGTGGGGCTACCAATTCGGATTGTGGCTTTGTTAGATGGTGGTTTTTGGAAGGTTATGGGGGGGATTGGAATATGGGGTGGTGTGTTAAAAGCGGTACTATCTACTGTGGCGGCTGGCATTCCCATGATTTTGACGTTGCGGCTGAGATTGCCGTTAATGATGCCATTAAATGGAAAAGGCATTGGTACAGGTGATATTAATGGTGGCGGTACAATCACTAGATGTATGTCTATGGCAAGGATTTTATCGCCGTATTTTGCTGCTGGTAGTCCCATAGTGATGTTGTTGGTTAGGAGTGAGAGCTATTTTCAGGTAAATGAACTACATTTTTTGCCTCACGCAAAGTCGCAAAGGCGCAAAGGATTAAGATCGCAAAGGAGTTTGCTGTTAGTTAATTGAGATTTATCATTGCACCTTTGATATTTGTTGTGGCTTTAGCTGTGATATCTATTCTGGTGTTTGCGTTGATGTTGGTGTTAGTTGAAGATTTGATATCTATTGTTTGAGCATCTAGTTTGATGGTGCCTTTGGGAGCAGATAGTGTAATATCTTTTGCTGATGTGATGGTAATTGTGTTTTGGGCGGTATCGAATTTGAGGCTGTTATTGTTGGTTTTGTCGATGATTTCGATGGTTTCTTTGCCGTTTTCGTCATTTAAACGAATCACATGACCGCTGCGTGATTTTATCAGGCGGATGTTGTTTTTACCGTCGGCGTTAGTCTCTGGAGGTGTGTCTATACCATTCCATAAACCACCAATGATGTAGGGAAAACGCACGTCTCCTTGTTCAAATATGACTAGCACTTCGTCGTTGATTTCTGGTAGAAAATAAATGCCCTTTTGCTTTCCTGTCATTGGGGTGGCGATGCGTGCCCAGTTGCTTTCATCTGTGTCACTCAACCAGGGAAATTTGACTTTTACTCGTCCAAGTTTTTCGGGGTCTTGGTTGTTTGTAACAATGCCAACGACTACTCCGAAAATTCGGTCTTGCATTGTGTTTTGAGCATGGGTGTCAATCAGAATGTCCAAAAAATTCACTTTGCTTTTTATCCTTTTTAAGAATTTTTAAAATTGTTAGTTGTTGGTTTTCTTAGTAACTATTAGAAGGCATTCCTCCTGGCTGTAAAATGGGTATGGTAACCACCGCTACCGTTGTGGCTACCTCTGGCGTTGAAGCGATGACTGACTGAGGTAACATAGTACTGACCTCTGTACTGTTTACCGATGCGATCGCCATCAATTTTGATGACTTTGCCTGCCCGTATATCGGTGCGTCCTTTACAGATTCCTTCGGCTGTCATTAGGGTTAGCACTCCGGAATTGAAGTTGGCTTTGGCAAGTTGATCGGCTTCTGCTTGGGTCATAATTGGGTGATAGCTTATCGCTCCTGTCGCATTACCGAAGGCGCTCTGACTAAGGGCTGCGCCACTGTTTTTTCCTCCCATTTTGGAAACTTCGCTTCCTGCGATCGCTTGTCCAAGGATTTTATCTTTTTTTTTGAAGTCCCACCCTCGCACGGTGGTTTGAGCAACTTGACCGCTGGCGGTGACGCGGGGGTAAAATTCTAGCAGGTCTTCTTTAAAAGTTAAGGTTAAAATTTCGGGCTTGGCATTGCCCACCGGGCGGAAAAACAGTGTTTTGTCTTCCACTACGACTTCATACTGAATCTGGCGGGCGCGGGTTTGCAAAAATTCCATGTCGGTTTGGTTTGCTTGCAGCACGTAATCGTGAATCACTTTGCTGTCTGTCGTCTGGGGGGTTAAGCCTGTATCGCTTGCAATTCGTTGTGCAATTTGGCTGTCTTTGAGTTTGAGAAACGAGCGAGTTTTGCGTCCCCTTTGCAAGCGATGACGGCGATCGTAGCCCCGCACTGTTAAGCTGGGGGGATGGCTGAAGTGAAATTCTGGCTCTAGTGCGGTGATTTCGCCTACCATCAAAAGGTCTAATTTATCCTCGAAGTAACCAAGTTTGACTTTAACCTCTTTGCCGATCGCAAATTGTTGAGGCTCATCAATAAACTGAATGTCAGTTCTAGGAAACTCGTCGTCTAATCCAGCAAATTCTAAAGTAAACATGCTGGGTAAATTCACGTCTTCATCAAGATAAACGCGCACTAGTTCCATTTCCGCCTCTTTAGACAAGGGCGAGCCGTTGATGCTGACGTTAAAACGTGGTAGATAAAGTTGGTCGTTGTCGGTTGACATAGTTTCTGTTGATTAGCCCCCTCATATTAGTTCTGGAATGCTTAAAAGTGTTCCAATATCTAGGTGACGCGGATCATCTAGGTGGTTGGCTTCTGCAATGATGCGCCAACGTTTCGGATCTCCGTAGAGTTGAGCTGCAATACTGCTCAAGGTATCACCACGTTTGACGATGTGGGTGGTGAGTTCTGGATCTGTCTGGCGTTGATCGTCTAATGGTTTTAAATATTCTCTAAAGGTGACACTCAATTTAGCCCGAACTGGAGTACCATCTCTTTTAAAGAGCGTGAAGGTTTGTGTGAGACTCGTGACGACTCCCTTAAAAGGAAAGTCGGAACCGCTTGGAGCATTCCCCCAAGTTACGAGACAGACTGGCGGCTTTTTGGTAGCTCGTTCGATGCGGGTGAGTGCGACAAGCTCGTTGGTTTTTTTGCGAACATCATCAATTTTTACACCATTAATCGGTTCGGTGACATCAAAGAAAAGTTCCGAAAAAGTCAGTTCACGGCTTGCACCACCACCAAATCTTAATGTCGGAGCATTCAGTAATTCTTCTGATTCAGTTTTCTCTCCAGTCGAATTGTTTGCCGTATTCCAAATAACTGTCTTTGTAATCGAATAGGAATTGGGATTGAAAGATACTTTAATTGGTTTGAGGGCAGATGGTGACTGTGGTGTTATTTCTAACTTTGCCACGCTTTGCGATGTCGCTCCTCCTAGTACCATAAGTTCATCCCCCGACGCTCATGTTCAATGGTTAACTGACGATAAAGAATGCGGCTCACTTGTTCGGCAATCTTTGCCACGTTGACTTCACTGGCGACTTTTGTTGTTTGTGCTGTTGACTCAGTACTTGCAGACATGGTGTTTCCCATCTCTGCGGCTGCGTCATCGGTAGGGTTTGATGTGGATAAAGTTTGACGGGCAATTTGTCGTCCCTGAACACTCATTGGACTGATTGCGCTCGTCTTTCCAGTCTGAGTGCTGTTATTGCTGACATTAGAAAACAAGTTTTCCCTTGAGCCTGTGCTAGCACTTTTACGCCAGATCATGTTCTGTTGTCCCACAGAGTTTACAGCTACAGGAATTTCTGGGGCGATTGCCGAAGGCATTGCGCTCTGCGCCATCGCCCTTTGGGCAGCTCCCTTGGGGAGCATCGCCATAACAGAAGTCTTCAAATCTCTCTGTTTCCATGTCCCTATGTCCTCACGTCCTGTTTGTTGTGTCGTTATTCCTCTCGTTAAGCTGACACTCTCAGCAGAACTTCTAAAAGCTTGGGAATCAGGTATACCTGGTTTGTATAAAGAACTAAGATTTTCAGAATGACTGGTATTTTCAGAAATGCGTTTGGGTAAAATCAAAGATTGAGAAAGCGCCTGGTTTCTACCTTCTTCTGATGCAATCTCTGGAGCTATAGCCGGTTCAAAATCAGGAGTTGGAATTGCTTGAGAGATATTTTGATTGTCATCAGATGTTACTTTCATCCCTGCTTCTGGTGAATAACTGGAATTTTCCGAATTGTGAGTTTTTTCATCAATGGGTTTTGCCAAAATCAGGTTTGGCTCTGACTGTAGAGATTGATAGATTGATGCAATTTCTAGAGCGACTAGTGATTGGTTTTGAATTGTATTATCCTGTTGGGTTAAATTTCCTCTAGATGAGTGTTCAATGTTTGTAGTTGATGTATGACTAGAATGAAAAGAACCGCTTTGATCAGCTTGTGAAGTTTCTCGTTGGCTGAGTTTGGGTAGAATCAAAGATTGAGAAAGCGCCTGGTTTCTACTTTCTTCTGATGCAATCTCTGGAGCTGTAGCTGGTTCAAAATCAGGAGTTGGAATTACTTGAGAGATATTTTGATTGTCATCAGATGTTACTTTGATTTCTGGTTCTGGTAAAACACTGGGATTTTCCGAATTGTGAGTCTTTTCATCAATGAGTTTTGCTAAAATCAGGTTTGGCTCAGGTTGTGGTGATTGATAGATTGATGCAATTTCTGGAGCGACTAGTGATTGGTTTTGAGTTGTATTATCCTGTGGGGTGAAATTTCCTCTAGATGAGTGTTCAATGTTTGTAGTTGATGCCTGACTAGAATGAAAAGAACCGCTTTGATCAGCTTGTGAAGTTTCTCGTTGGCTGAGTTTGGGTAAAATCAAAGATTGAGAAAGCGCCTGGTTTCTACTTTCTTCTGATGCAATATCTGGAGCTGTAGCCGGTTCAAAATGAGTTGGAATTACTTGAGAGATATTTTGATTGTCATCAGATGTTACTTTCATCCCTGCTTCTGGTAAAACACTGGATTTTTCCGAATTGTTAGTATTTTCATCAATAGGTTTTGCCAAAATCATGTTTGGCTCCGACTGTGGAGATTGATGTATTGATGCAATTTCTGGAGTGACTAGTGATTTGTTTGGAGTAATAGCATCAGGGTATTTTGCAACATTCTGTTGATCTGAATCTTTTTTCAAAAATGACTGTTCACTTTCAGTTTTTGATGAAATGCTAACATCTACATAATTGTTAGCAGAAATTTGCGATTTTTCATTTTCATCTATTATGCTGCGTTTTGGCAAAATCAAAGATTGCCCAGGCTGTTGAGATTGATCTAAAGTAGATGCAATTTCCCCAGCTACAGGTGGTTGATTTGAGGGTTCCGTGGGTGAGGAGATTTCCTGAGTATCATGACGATTTGCTGGAGTACTCGCAGGGGATAACGAACCTGACTCAGTTGGGGATGAATTGCTCGCATCCACTTTGGCTAAGGGAATTGCCTTGCGGCTAACCGGAAATTTGCCCTCAGAATGAGAATCGGAAGTATTGGCTGGCGTAACGGGTTTGGCGTAGACGGGAGGCGACGCATCACGAGACATCGCTAAAGAAGATGGTGCTGCTGTTTGATTTGCTGTCTGATTTGCTGTTTGATTTCCTATTTGATCTATTGTTTGATATACAGTTGGTAAACTTAAAGTTGGTTGCCTAGGAACTGGTTGGGATGATACAGCAAGTACTAGGTCTTCCTCCTGTGCTGAGGCATTTTCTTGGCTGTAGCGTCTTTGTAATTGGTCCAGCAATCTAGAACGCTGCACCATCCACCCTGGTACACGGGCAAACTGAGAGTCAAATGGGCGCACGTCAACCACTCCGGAAGGTTCGGTGCGACGGCGTTGGAGACGCTGCATCAGTGTGGCAGAGTGTTCGGTCACAGGTTGTTTTGATGAATCTGTCATATTAAAACTCCAAAGTTCAGCTCAGCCCTTTGTGAGCAAGTTCCACACTCTCAAAGGCAACGTTTCCAGAATCTGCCTTGAGTTCTGGTCCCGTCCACTTGTAGGGGAAAGCATCTTTAAAGTTCCAATACTTCATCGGAATTTTTTGCTGGTTTAACAAGTAAATGGTGCCGTTTCGACGTTTAAACTTGCCTGTGTCAATTGCTTTGCTCACCTCTTGATGCCATTTCCACAGACCATCAATAAAGGTAAGCCCGTGTTTGAGGATAAGTGGTTGATATTTGGTTGGACCGATAAAGCGGTGTACGTATTCATTCACGCCCCCTTCACGGTAATCATAGTATTCAGTTTCCACTTGCAAACCGCTGCACTCAGAGAAGCCTCCCACCAAAATGCCTTCAATTTCAATCAAGAAATTAAAAGCTCCAAAAGGATCTAAAGAAACACCTGCGGCACTCGTGGCGGCGGTAAAGGCAGTATTCACGCCCACAGAAGGCATTTTCTTGGCTCCTTATAATTAAACTTGATAATTAAACTTGTTCGTTAAAGCGTTGATTGATATCAGCAATCTCTCCAACCCAGCGTAAGCGTTCTGTATGTTCCAGCGCTAGGATATGTTCGTGCGACCAGTGGAAGTGATAAGCAATATAGGCTACCTCCTTATACAGCCGCTCCAAGGGGTAGCCGCTTATCCCCCCGCGCTACTGAGTTCCACATCAAACTGTTTCTCACAGTAGGGGCATTGGGTACGCACCCGGTCGTGTCCATTTTGATTGATGCGACAGTAGAGGTCTTGCAAATACCCCAAATCGCCTGCAAACAAACCCTCAATGACTTTAGGGTTGATGTGCTCAAGCGTACCGAGTTTAGTGATAACTCGTGAGAGCAAAATCATCAGCAAATATGCCTGATTGCTACGCACGCGCGGATCTTTGAGTGGGGCAATTTCATCTAGAGCGGTTGCTAAACGCATGACACCTTCTCGATGCAGATTACCGTCGGCATCAACATAGCCCATTGGTAAAGTGAAGGAAAATTCGGTCTGTAGCATAAGCAGAAAGTTGGGAGTGTGGGAGATCATTGACGAATGGCATGCTCATTCAAATGCGATCGCGCTTCATGATGTGCTGCACTTTGGACCTGGCTGTTCTTCCACCAAGTCTGCAAACGTCTCATACCAAGGGGGTAACTCAATATGAGTTGCGCCCGTCGTTGCGTAATTTGACGAGTAGTACCAGAAGCCGCCAAGACTCTGGAAGGTTTTCCTACGATTTAGGGCTTCCTTCGCGTCGGACGCTGCTTGCTTTGCCGGATCGCCCTGAACCGCCAGCCAACGCCAGGACGCAATGCTCGGATCGGATGGAAGCTTCTGGTTATATTGGTTTTCCACACTGACGATATCGGCATAATCAAACACTGAACTAGGGGGCGACGCAATACCTGGATTGACGAGCACTAGTTTCGATTTTCCAAATGTTCGGACTTTCTGAGCACGCTCGGTATTCCAGGATATCTTTGTCGGGTCGGTTTCGTCGAAGAAGACGCCATCATAACCTGCATTCATCGCCTGAGTGATTTTGGCATCAACAACATCGCTTGGTTCGTTACCAGAATTCAGCCGGATATACTGAATCGCCCGTCCATGACTCTGATGCACATAGCTAGGGATGTCGCTACGACCCTCAAGAGTGTCGCCAAAGATGATAAAGTTCGGCTGTTTGCTCGTGATGGTCTTCAAAATCGAATCTTCTGAAGCAGGGTTACTAATAGATCCGTAGTAAAGCACGAACAGTCCGTTGCCATCAGGACAGCTTCCACTGTATGCATAGGCAGAAGCCGGCTGCCATATCATCATAATCCCAAGAATGAGGGCAGTGACAAAAGCAACTAATGGCAGCAGTGTACGTGTTTTCATTATCTCTCCTATCTTAAGTATTATTAACTGTGTTATTGCTAAATAATTAGGACTTACGCACGCTCACAAATTGACCATCATATGCATCAACGGATAATAATCGTTTCAGGCTTGTAGGGGTGCAAGGCCTTGCGCCTCTACGGTGGGTAATAATAGTTTCATGCGTTAAAAAATCAAACGTTGAGGCGCTAAAAATGCCTACTGCATATCTGACGTTTTCTGTCAATGCGTAAGTCCTAATAATGAGCAGCAATTGCATCTTAGGAAATGAACCAGATTCGAGCGGCTGTTGACTAACCTTTGACGACTTCCTCATGGACTATTTCCAAGGTTTCAATAGCGACTTCGTTACTGGTAGAGTTAAACGTGGGACCTGTCCACTTGGAGGGCCATGCCTTCCGCAGATTCCAGCGCAATTTCTCCTCTTGGGCTTCGTTGTACAAGACGACTGACACGTTTTTACGTTCAGTTTTGCCATCAATCACCTTTTGCCGCCATTGCCAAAGTTTATCAGAGTCGGTAATGCCGCGTTTGAGTGTGATGGGTGCATATTTGTTCAATCCGGTGAGTTGACGCACGTGATTCGGGTCAGTACCTTCCCGGTATTCTACTGGATCGGTAGTAGCATCCAGACCGCTGCATTCCTGGAAGCCTGCTTCGCTGATGCCATCAATTTCAACTTTAAAATTAAAGCCACGATACGGATCAGGCATGGAAAGTCTCCTTAGGTTCTAAGTTTGGTGATTATATGATTTCGACTGCGCCGACGCGGTGAATAATACGGACAATGATAAATTCGGCTGGTGAACTGGGAGCTAGACCAATTTCGGTGATAATTTCTCCGGTTTCACGACTATCTGATGGATTTGTTTCGGCATCACATTTTACATAAAATGCCTGCTCGCTAATTTGTCCCAACAAAGCACCAGCCCGCCACAGTTCTTCGAGATAAGCACTCAGTTCTCGCTCAATTCGCATCCATAAAAACGAGGTGTTAGGCTCAAAGGTTACCCAGAGCATATTCCGGTCAATCCAGCGTCCCAGAGTGAGAAAGAGCCGACGAACGTTGATGTAACGCCAGTTCTCATCCTGACTCAGTGTCCGTGCTCCCCAAACGCGAATGCCTCTGCCTGGAAAAGCCCGTAAACAGTTGATGCCGAGAGGGTTCAACTCGCCTTGCAAAGTATTGTCAACCGCAACTTCTAAATCGAGAGCATCAAAGATTTCTTCGTTGGCTGGGGCTTTGAATACGCCACGGGAGCGATCGCTACGGGCAATAATACCAGCAATGTGTCCACAAGGTGGCACTAAGTGACCTTTGACAAATTGGCCAGGGCGATCGCGCTGGGGATAATCTTGAGAATTTTTGATCCAAGGGTAGTAGAGTACTCCGTTGGCAGGTTCGTGTTGATTTGCTGCTAATTGATCACGTTGGTCTTTAATATCTCCCATGTCGGTGTGCCATGCATCAAGTATGGCAATGCGATCGCCCAATTTGGCGCAGTGAGAGAGTGTTGCTTGCTGTACCCGAATGATAGCATCTGGCTCTGTCAGAGTCATCGCATCAGGAATTGCCACCAAGTCCAAGTCGTTCAGGGGTTCCAGGTATTTCAAAGCATTCTTCAGAGCATCTTCCGGCTTTTGATTGAAATCAGCGCAAACCACATAGCAACGTGTACCGCCATTTTCAAAAAAGCCTGTGATGGCGTCTGTTAGATAGCTTCCAGATGTGCTCTGGTAGTGGTTAGTAAATTCTTGCTTGCGATGCAGGCTCAACACAGTATTTTGAGAATTTTCAAACAATGATGTTATTGCCAACTGAAATGTCTTGTCTGACGATAGCTTCAGCAATTCATCTCTAGCTGCAACAGACATCACGCCTTTAAAAACCAGCAGCTTGTTGTCAGAGTCGTAATTGATACCCTTCAAAGACTCAGGAAATTGCACCTCTTGGGGCAACCTTGTGAGAACAGCTTGAGCTTCTACAAACCCAAGAAATCCCGGAATGCCGGTGGGCAACGTAGTTTGGGGTTGCAAAAAAAACTCTTCTTTATAAACCCCTGGAGTTTTATAAACGACTGGCATAGGCTGTCTCCATTTTCGCAAGTAGGGGCGCAACGCCTTGCGCCCCTACTATTGATTAGTAGCGGAAAACTGGCTGATGCGGAAGATGACAAATTCAGCCGGACGCACAATCGCTACTCCAATTTCCGTGACGACTTGACCTAATTCCCGTAATTCTGGAGGATTGGTTTCGGCATCACATTTCACATAAAATGCTTCCTGCTGCGTATTGCCAAACAGTGCCCCGTCACGCCAGACGACGGTTAGAAAAGCTGAGACATTGCGAGTAATTTTTTTCCACAGTTCTGGGGTATTTGGCTCAAAAACAGCCCACTGTGTTCCTTCGTCGATGGATTCTCGCAAAAATAACAGTGTGCGGCGGACGTTGATATATTTCAGGTCTTGGTTATCGTCTCCGCCAATCGTCCGTGCGCCCCACACTAAAATATTATCATTCAGAACTCGAATACAGTTGACACCTTTGGGGTTCAGTCTATCCTGTTCAGCTTTACTAATCCGCTGGGTGACATCCAAAGCACCGAGAATTGCTTCATTTGCTGGAGCTTTATACACACCGCGTTCAGTATCTACACGGGCGTAGATCCCAGCTATGTGACCACTAGGTGGTACATCCAAGGAGCCATTGCTCACTGGATCGAATACCTTGATCCAAGGAAAATACCAGGCAGCAAGGTCAGTTCTTTTCGGCATTGAACCGGAATCGGCAGCAATTTTTGTCAATTTGAGCAGATCGCTCTCACTTTGTGGTCCATCAAGAATTGCAAAGCGATCGCCTGTTTCATTACAATGTATCACCAATTTGTCACGAGTGATTTCATCGATTTTTCCCGGCATGGCAACAAGAGCAATTTCATCAATTCTTTCAAACTCATCCAGGGCTTGTTGTAGGTCTTTATCTTCTTTAATCCGTATGACATAGCAACGGCTACCACCGTTTTTGAAAAATCCATAGACAGCATGAGCTAAAATGTTATGCCCTGAATCAGAGGAAAAGTCACCGAAGAACTTTTTGAACTGGCTAAAGTTGGTGCATAGTTTAGCCTTACCAACTTCTATTGGTTCAAATTGAGGTTGGTAATCTGCCGTGATCTCTGCCTTATCTGCCGGAGATACAGAAAACTTCACTTGTGAAAAGTGCTTTGTCTTATCAGGATCTGCCTTCTCATTTGAGAGAGTGACTGTCATCTTGTCAGCAGGGGCACCACCTACTCGGATCTCAAATTTTGCATCCGTTTTTACAGGGTAATAGTTCAGTTTGAAGGTGGCTATCTTACCATCGCCTGTACCAATTCTCTCATTTTTCACAGCAAGCAGGGGCTGATCGAGTATATCTGGCACAATCATCCCGATGAATCCTGCTGTACTAGTGCTAACTCCTGCGATCGCTTTAATTGCTGACGGTATTTCCTCAACGTAAACACCAGGCGAAAAATATTGAGGCATAACCCCTCCTTTGAAAGAAATGATGTTGGGTGCGTTGCTGAATTTGACTTACAGCTATTTTCAGGTAAATGAACCACATCTTTAATTTGTCTCATGCAAAGATGCAAAGAGGAGCACAACAGTGGCTTCTCTTGTGAATTCTTAATAGTTGTCACTGAAATCAACTTATGCAGTTGATCAAAGGTGATTTATAAAAAAAGTGAAAAATTTAAAGGTCGTCAGCTAACTGCAACAGTTTGCAATTGGGTGCGATACAGGTTGTAGGAGCAGACTGCTTAGACCACAGTTCCCGTTAAAGGTACTGGCACGAGATTGAAATCATCAACAGGTGTTTTTTTTCCTGCAGTCAGTGTCACTTTTTGGCTAGATATCTCAAACCCATTGAGCAAAACCTGGACGTTAGGCTGACTTGCCACGATGCCGGATAAAATATAGTTGCCCTCCTTGTCAGTAAAAGTTTGGGTTTCGCTGCCGCGCAGTTGAACTAGAGCGTTATGGATTGCCAGACCATTATCCTTACGCTTAACCTTTCCAACCAATTGTGTAGGAGATAGTTTGATCTTCGCTTTCAAGTCGAACTCCGGTGGTTTGCCATCTTCGACTTGTTTGACAATGACATTCGCTACAGTCGCTGTACCATAGCGGGTTCCTAGATTTGGGGCTGAAACATTCAAAGTATACTCCCCAGCTGGCAGATCTATGAAATAGAAGAAGCCATCTTCACGAGTTTGGGTTTGCAGATTGTGTTCCACAACTTCAACCACCACAACCGCAATGGGCTGATTGGTCACTTCGTCGGTTACAGAACCTGCGATCGCTACTCGGTGACGAGTTTCTTCAAATGCTGCTTTTGGTGTTGCGGCAACACTACTGAGTGAATTTTCTGTAGCCATTTTACATCATCCTGAACCTTGCTTTTGTTCCAATTTAATGGCTGTTTCAGTAACCAAATAAACCTCATCTGGTGTAAAGGGTTGAACGGGAATTGTCACCACGTAACTCAAACCAGCTTTCAGCCCTCCTTCAAAAGCAGACCAAAATTCCCAGCCATTCGGAATGCGTTCGGGTTGAGAGACCCACGCACGCAATGGTGGCATCGGTGGTACCGAGGGATTGTTTTTGGGATCAAATTCTCCTTGGAGTATCTCTGAGGGCAAAATGGGATAGCGTAGCAAAGCTTTTAAAAGATTTCCTAAAAGCCAATGCTCATCCGCAACTTCTTTTGTCCAGACAGTGATCATATACGACAAATCCATGCGAACAGGATCTCTGGTTTCGCTGCCCATGACCCCATTGCGGGTAAGAAATCTTTCATTACTCCGCAATTCATGGTTTTCGCGGATATCGTAGAGAAAAAGATTAATTTTTGGCTTCTGTGGCTTGGTTTCCCAGTCTTTATCCGGCATCTCAAATGTGATGTCGGTTTCGGTGGTCTTAATCGGCACTTTCTGAATCAACAATTGTTTCAGGGTCTCATCAAGGTCTTGAATCATTGGTTGCTCCAGAGTTAATAATTAATGATGATTGAGAAGCTCGCGCTTGGTAGGCAGTTTTGGATAAGCGCGATCGCCCAAGAAAGACTGCCGGAGGCGATCGCGCTTATCTATAAGTAAGAATTATCGAGATCTTTTCACGAAATAGCAAATTCTGTATGTTTTCGTTCTTCGAGTGATTTGAAGCTCAAGACGATATGGTCTTTGGGAATTCCAGCAGCAACTAGCTCACCTGCGATGCCTTCTTCTGTACCATCATGCTGAATCCAGAGCATGTTATTAATAATATCAATGTGCAATAAAGTTCCGTAGATGCGATAACCATTTTGCCAGCCAGTTTCTACTAAAAGGTAGCGATCGCGCTGTTGATCAAACACCAATTCGACTTGAACCTGGTCATCATTACCGAGAAAGTCAGCATAGTCCTTGAGGATTTTTTCAACAACATCACGATACTTGGTAGTCAGTGAATCCATTGAACGATCGCCTCCTTTGTGGGATCGAAGGTAACTAAACGAATAACGCCATCTTCAATTAAGGTCTGACCTGCTTCTTCTTCAAAGACTCTTTTTCGGGTGTCTTCATTTACTGCCAGATACAGTGTATAGTCAGGATAGTAACGTTTCAACAAGCGAGCGTACAGAACGAACTGACCGACGGCTTCTTCCAGGTCTTTCATATCTGAAGGACGGGTGAAACTCTTGACCTCAATTGCTATCTTTTCGGTTAAGCGTTCGGCTGCTAGCAACTGCTCTGCACCTAAATCCACAAACAGGTTTCTTCCACGAGCTAGACGAATCCGCAATGGGTCATGGGTGATTGTCCAGCCATCTTTAATGAGAGCGTTTTTAACCGTGTCGTGATAGATGTCTTTGGCAGGCATAGTGTCTTTATTGTATCGTAGCTGTTATTTGGCTTGGCAAGGATAGCTCACTCTTTTGGTTGTCAAAGCAATTCAGACGCGATGCGTCTGCGGGGCGCACTCTGTACCATCGCATACTTGAAACTCAAGGCGATCGTTCCTATGTTCCCAAAACCCAATCACAAAGCGAGCGCATTCTTAATCACCAAAGCAATTGCCAAGCGATAACTACACTCACGCTGCCCTAACGCACATCTTCTCATACCAATCTGTAGGTTGGGGAGCCACTTGTGGTGGGCGGGTTTCCCTCCTTTTTGCAAAGTGGCGTTAGAGCGGTAGCGACACCCCACTTTTCCTACGGTATGAAGGCATTAGTTAAAGTAAACCGTAATGTTTCAGGAATGTGTGAAGATTGAGTTGTTGGGTTTCATACTTCAACCCAACCGAAGGGCGATCGTACTATATGGTTGGCGATTACACTACCTCATCTCTATGGAGAGCACTGGGTTGAGGAACGACCCTGTTCCGATCTGAGCCATGTGCCATGTTTGGGTGCCCACAGCTGTGCCGTACATCTTGAAGAAGAACAGTGGGTCGCCGCTTGACAGGGTTGTACCTGCATCTCTCCTCACGTAGTTTTCCATCGTAATATAATCTCCTCCATCCTTGGCCACAACTGTTCCCCAGTGATACTCGAATAAGTCTCTGCCTTGTCCTTGTGCAGCCTGCACTTGCTGTGGTGTGGCCAGGCTCACTGTCGTTATGGCGCTCCCTATTCTCGGATTCATCAATTGATTGATATTTAGCTCTTGTATTGCAATACCTATGGCCTGGTCATTTGCTCGACTTCTTCCTAATTGTTCTATTTCTCCCGCTACCAAATCCATAAAATTAGTGTATGCATCAATGTCATCTTGCACTCGGTTTGCTTTTGAGGCGTTCAGGAACTTGTTTTGGTATTCTGCACTGTACGTCGGCTCTCGTTGCGGCGCCACTTTATCCAATAACGCTATGGCTTTTTTGTTCGCCTCATTTATCGCTGAACTCCCTGTTACTCCTCTGTTTCCCGACACGAATTGCGCCATTTGGTCACACGCCTGCGGCGTCGTTACTTCCAAGCCCTCCTGCTTCTGCTGCTTAACAATCGGCTCCACCTTGTACAATTTTTTCGTCTTACCGCTCGTTAGGGCTAGATATTCTCGACCCTTGCTGAGCAAGACACTACCGTGTAGCAATTTGTTTGCCTCTTGAACCTTTTCTACAGTGGCAAAGAAGATCTTCGCTTCTGGCGTATCCTCAATCGCTAGATCGCTATTTTGTGATATCCTCAACGGTACTCGGCCGTTGTATATCAGGTTGACTTCCCCTTCTTGATTAGTCCATCCTCCTGTGTTGTACTCTTCCTGTCTTACAAAGAATGATTCATCATTTTGAACGTCCTTGCTTCTTAATGTGTCGAACTTCTTCTTTCTCTTGGTGGGATAGTTAGGCGCAGAGGGTAGGATTGTTGTGTATCGTTGTAGCACCGCGTAATCGGCGCGTCCTTGCGCGATGTCTTTCTTTGTCCTCGTTTTTGCTTGTGCTGAAGTAGTTGAAGACCCTGGTTGCTCCCGTATCAACTCATCCCCCAGCAAGTACTGTGATCGCTGCACGCCCGTTCCATTCTGCTGCACCACATGCGTCAACTCATGAGCAATCAACTCCTGCCCCTCTTGACTCCCAGGATTATATTCCCCCTGTCGAAAAAACACATCCTGCCCCGTCGTGAAAGCACGAGCCTGAATTGATTGATTCAACTGGTTAGATTGAGCACCCGTGTGAACCTTCACCCCACTAAAATCAGCACCAAACGCCTGCTCCATCGGCTCCCGGATATTATTTGCAAGGGGCACTCCACTACCTCGCGCCTGTTGAATGCCATCTTCTATACTTGAGTCAACGGTTGTTGCATCACTCGTAGCCATCCGTTGAATATCCGGTTTCATTTGTGCTTTTTCTTCTTCCTCTGGCTCCATCCGCTGCACTGGCTGTTGACTTGCAGATGAAATATTGCTCACCACTTTTTTCGCTACCCGATCCGCTTCTTGTTCATACCTATCACCCACAGCACCAAGGCTGAGTTTAGCTTGAATCTTGGAACGCTCTGTTTGTCGCGCTTGCTGCACCACCTGCTGTACGTAGCGATTTCCGTACTGTCTTTGCAACTGTAGCAGAACGTGTCTGCTGTGAACAGGGGCGCGATTGAGGATGTCAGCATGGGCTTTTGGCGAGGGAGTGTTGCCAATGCGACTCATTATCTGCTTGCTTTGGGCTGAGGCGGTACTCTGTTGAGCTAATGATTCTGTTTCCTGCAACCGGGCTTGTTGCAGATGGTGGGACTTGCTTTTGGCAAATGTTTCCTGCTTTACCTCGCCCATAATACACCTCGTTTGTGACAACAACTGAAAAATGCAATGCTAAAACGATTGGGTGAATTCAATGCAATTCAACAACTGCAACAATCATGAGTTAGCTTGAGCTAAAACTCTCTATCTAAATAGCTGCTAGTACAATTAACTCATGCAGTCACACAGTTGAGTTAGCGATAAAAATAAAAATTATGGCAGCAGATATGCTATTGCTCCTAAAGCGCGATGTAGAAGCCGCCGCTGCGCGATGGCACGAAGTGCCCGCCAAGGGCGATCGCCTAATCTTTGTGTTCATCATTCATCTTTGTGCTGAAGCTAAGTACACATCTTAGTTTGATACCTTGTCTTTTCCTGATTTTTCAGCATAATTTCTAATTGACAAAAGCAGTATTACCTTAAAATATTCCGAATGGATCATAATCAGAAAAAACCTGGTTTGTCACTCTACAGCGTAAGAAGTAAATTGACGTTTAAACGGGGAATAAAAACCGATAACTATATCTGAGGAAGGTATACCTAACTCAACTAACGTCTCGGCAATAAGTTCTTCTGTACCATTATATTGAATCCATATCTTTCCATTTTGGATATCAAAATGCATTATGGGGCCAAATACTCGCTTGTCACCCTGCCAACCTACATAAGCTAGTTGATAGTGGTCGTTTTCATTGTCAAAGATTAGTTCTGGCTTAATAGTATCGGTATTAGAGCTGATTTGTGCATGTTCTGTTAAGATTTGTTTGATGATTTGTCGATAGCGTTCTATTTTATCCATTGCCGAATCTCCTCGTTTTTGGGATCGTAAGTTACTAATTTAACTTGGTGACGTTGAAGCGTGCGTTGGACAAAAGCAAGTTGGAAAAAATCTAAGTAGGTTTCATGTGGAACTGCTAAGTAGACAATTCGGTCGGGTTCATTTTCCTCCAACGCTTGACAGTAATTAAGGTATTGACCAAGGGCTGTGTGAAATTCATTGATATCAGAACCTGCAATAAAACTTTTAATTTCAACCGCGATTTTTTCGGTATCGCGTTCTGCTGCGAGCGCACTTTCTGCTGCTAAATCTATTTGTACTTTAACTGCATCACTAATACGAATATATAAAGGATAATTGGTAATTCTCCACCCATCTTTGATTAAGGCATTTTTTACCTGTTGATGGAAAACATCTTTAGCCATTAAGTATTTTATTTATTTTCATGTATATGAAAGAAAACGAGATTCTGGTAAACAAAATTATACTTCAATGCGGTTGGTGTTAGAGCTAAAAACCTGATGCATGCGTAGGTTGGGAAGTGTCCTCCCCAACCTACACCTTATCCGTATTACCTTATATCTATTAATAGCTCTCAACAAAATCAACTCATGCATTTTTGTCAAAAATCTTCTTCATTCACCAAGCGTCCCATCTTCTGAAACTCCCGCTTTGTCGCCTGGAGTAAGTACTTCATCGCCACACATTCACCATCTTCTGCAGCCAGAAAAGCTGCAGCCAAAGCAATATTGCGAATATTTCCTCCAGCTAATTTAAACTTTTGCGCCATCAGCTTCAAATCCACATCTGTTCCTAACGGTGTTTGCTGGGGAAAAATCTTCTGCCATATTTGCAGGCGATAGTCTGCTTCGGGAAAGGGAAATTCAATAATAAAGCGGATGCGGCGGGTGAATGCTTCATCTAAATTTTGGCGTAAATTAGTAGTCAGAATTGTGATGCCTTCGTACTCTTCCATTTTTTGCAGTAGATAGGCAATTTCTAAGTTAGCATAGCGGTCATGGGCGTCTTTTACCTCAGAACGCTTACCAAACAAAGCATCGGCTTCATCAAATAATAAAATGGCATTGGCATCAACAGCTGCTGTGAAGACGCGATCCAAGTTCTTTTCTGTTTCGCCAATATACTTGCTAACAATTTGCGATAGGTCTATTTTATAAAGATCCAACTGCAACTCGTTAGCAATAACTTCCGATGCCATTGTTTTGCCTGTACCGGGTGAACCGGAAAAAAGTACGTTGACACCCTTACCTAAAGAAAGCTTTTGCTCAAATCCCCACTGTTCGCAGACTATGTGATGATACTTTACCTGATTGCAAATCTCTCGCAGTTGCCTGAGTTGGTCGCTTGGTAGGATGATATTATCCCAAGTGTGCTTTGGTGAGATTTTGCGTGCTAGTCCGGTTAAATCTTGCCCTGATTGCTTGCGTGCGGCTGCGAGCAATTCGTGGAGGGTTGGTTGCACATGTGACTGAGTGAGAGTTTGAGCAAAAGCAGCATTCTTCCAGCGAGTTTGGTTGCAAGCAGTGGCGATCGCTCCATCAATTTGTTCTGGTGTTAAGCGAAAGCGATCGCTTAATATATCAATATCTTGTTGATTGAGTACAATACCCATCTTCACCAAATTCGCCTGCCAGTAAGCTTGACGTTGAGCAAAGTCTGGCATGGAAAATTCGACAGCGATCGCATTCATCAAGTTAATTTTGTCTGCATCCCACGCTTTTGTACTCGCTAAAATTGTTATTCCTTTAGTTTCCTGGAGAATGGCAAGTAGTTGCTGATACACAGCATATTGCCCCTGCTCAAGTAAAACATCTAATCCAGTCAAATATACTATTGCTTTTTGGAATTGCACTTCTCGGAATAGTGATTTCAAAGCAGTATTAAAATCAACTTGTATTTTTAATAAAAGCAGTAAATCTGCGGTAATAAGAGGAACACCAAGTCGGGAGGCGATCGCAACAGCTGTGCGTTGTTTCCCAACCCCATGGGGACCATAAAAATAGAGCCTTAGTGGTTGTTGAGTTTCCCAAGCCTGTACCATCAATGCTTCCAGGGAGCGCTTGAGTGCCATATCTAACGGTAGTTGTTCTAGGGAAATGGCAGGAGTAAGATGGAGTTGGCTAAAGTGACTTAATCGCGAATCGAGTGCTTGATGTCCCAACAGCCAACGGATAATTTGTTCATCAAGTTTGAGATAATAAGCTAAGAGTGGTGGTTGAGTTCGATTGGGATCTGGAATTAACTCAAGTAACCCCTGCCGAATCAACGGAGCATCGGGAGCAAAATGAAGCCATCGCGACAACTTTGCTGATTCTGAAGCGCAAAGTAGATTGAAAGCTAACTCTATAGTAGGTCGCGATCGCGTAACATCATCTTGCAGATAAGCGTAGATTCTTTCGTAACGTAGATCAATTTCGGGTGCTAAAGCAATAATTATCACAGCCATATCAAATGCCGATAGTTCAAACGCCTCTTGCAACCTTTTGAAGTTGGGATTGTGTTGTATTTCTTCAAACAAGAATTCCACATGATCATCACTCGCCAAAAAATGTGAAACTCCAGGCTCTCGTTCCAATGAGCCTTCTACATCATCTTGATTGACATATAAACCTCGGTAAGGGTCTCCTGCTGCATCTGAACCATAGACAACCTGTGCTTTAGATACCGCTTGTTGAAGAAGTTTATCGAGCGATCGCAATACTAAGCTCATGTGCATTGTACAGTAAACTAAGAGTGTTTTCCTTCAATGACCGCTTCAGCTTCATGCACTAAGTTTCGCAGTTTTTCTAGTATCTCACTTTTAACGTCTTTCCATAAACCGCGCTTGTGTGCTTCTAACAATCTTTCAGCCATGTCACGCAAAGCATATGGGTTCTTTTGATAAATAAATTCCGAAACAACTGGATCAAACACATACGCCTGTGCTATTCCTTGGTACATATAATCTTCTACACATTTTGTCGTCGCATCGTAAGCAAATAAATAATCCACAGTCGCCGCCATTTCAAAAGCACCCTTGTAACCGTGGCGCATCACTCCTGCAATCCATTTAGGATTCACAACGCGAGAACGATACACCCGTGCGATTTCTTCTCTCAGTTGACGGACTCGCGGTTGAGCAGGAATGGAATTATCACCAAAATAGGTTTGGGGATTTTCTCCCCGTACAGAACGTATCGCAGCAGTTAAACCCCCCTGAAATTGATAGTAATCATCAGAATCAAGCAAATCGTGTTCGCGATTGTCTTGGTTTTGTAACACTATCTGCATTTGTCGCAACCGCATTTCAAACGCTTCTGGCGCTGAACGTCCTTGTTGAAGGGGTGAAGGGGATGAGGGAGATGAGGGAGATGAAGGAGGAATTTCTCCCCCTGCTCCTCTTCCACAAGAATAGGCATAGCAACTCCAGTTAATATAAGCACGAGCCAAATCTTGGTCATCTGTCCAATTTTGCGCTTCAATTAAACCTTGAAGTCCTGCACCATAAGCACCGGGTTTAGAACCAAAGATACGGTAGCGCGATCGCACTCTTGCTTCTGGTAAACTTAAACCAAGTTTTGTCCAAAAATCAGTCTCTTGATGAACTTGTGCGGCGAGAGGATTTTCCTGTGGCGGTTCGTCTAAAGCTGCTACTGCTTGCACAGCCGAGTCGAATAAATCAATCAAGTTAGGAAAAGCATCCCTAAAGAAACCAGAAATTCGCAACGTCACATCCACACGGGGACGTCCCAAAACAGAAAGCGGCAAAATTTCAAAATCCACCACCCGCCGCGCCACACCATCCCATACAGGCTGCACTCCAAGTAAAGCTAACGCCTCAGCAATATCATCACCTCCAGTCCGCATTGTCGAAGTTCCCCACACAGATAACCCTAGTGTTTTCGGATACTCACCTTGCTCTTGTGCATAACGTTCAATGAGCGCCTCAGCTGCTTTTCTACCAACATCCCAAGCAGTTTCTGTTGGGATAGCACGGATATCGACAGAATAAAAATTTTTACCAGTTGGCAGGACTTCCGGACGTCCCCGTGTTGGTGCGCCAGCGGGAGCACTTGGGATATATCCGCCATCCAGTCCGTGTAACAAATTGGTAATTTCTTGGTGAGTTTGTTGTAAAGAAGGAAGAAGAGTCGTGCGTATCCAGTCGAGGACGGTTCTGAGTTCTGTTAGCGTAGCGGGGCGAAGCCCGTTCTGAGTTCTGAGATTTTCTACGAGTTCGGCGGCTTGTTGTTCTAAAAATTCGACTGCATCGCCGACAGTGCGACAGGAGTGTTGAGTTTTGTCAGCTAAAGTCTGAATATCTTGGACTGATAGCTGAGTACTGAAATCAGCAGTGAGGGGGTCAAAATCTAAGTTCAAATCTTGAGCCAAAGCACGAGTCAATCCGATATGATGGCGATTGGGATGACGCGCGATCGCGACAATTAAATCTCGTAACTGTCGCCCTTGAGGACATTGTCCAAAAATATGCAATCCATCGCGGATTTGAGCTTCCTTTAATTCACAAAGATAACCATCAAGTGAAGGTAAAAGCGAAAAATCAAAATTCAAGACAGAAGATTCCTGTTTTTGCTGAATACCTTTTCCCTTTTGCTTCAATTCTAAATCCAAGAGAAGATTTTCTTTAACGATGAGTTCGCGTATGCGATCGCGAATGATTGTTAAACGAGATGGATCTAAACTCTCCGCCTCATAATACTCATCAATCAAATTTTCCAACTCATGCAAAGAACCATAAAGTTCTGCACGAGTTAGAGGCGGCGTCAGATGATCCACAATCACTGCTTGAGCGCGACGTTTCGCCTGCGAACCCTCACCAGGATCATTCACAATAAACGGATACAAATGGGGAAGACTTCCCAAAGCCACTTCCGGATAACATTGACTCGACAAAGCCACACTTTTCCCTGGTAACCATTCCAGATTTCCATGCTTCCCCACATGAACCACAGCATCAGCACCAAAACATTCTCTCACCCAATAATAAAAAGCTAAATAATCATGAGTTGGTTCCAAATCCGGCGCATGATAATTCAAACTTGGATCAACATCATACCCCCGCGCCGGTTGAACTCCCACAAAAATGTTACCAAGTTGAATTCCCGAAACCGCAAAACTCTCCTCCCTCTGTTCCTCTGCGCCTGTGCGGTTCGTTTCAAAAACACCTCCCCACCTCTCGCCAACACTTTTCTGCACGGCTTCCGGTAACGAAGCAAAAAACTTCTCATACTCCGCCAAAGAAACACTTTGCATCACCGGACGTAACTGTCGAGCTTCCGAGTCATTCGTGACTCCAGAAGTCAGACATTGAATCAACTCATCCCCAGTAGCAGGAATATTTTCCACCCCATACCCAGCCAACTGCAGAGCCTTAAGAATTTCTACACAACTCGCTGGCGTATCCAACCCTACACCATTTGCAAGGCGTCCATCACGGGAAGGATAATTTGCCAAAATCAGCGCCACGCGACGTTCTTGAGGTGGTTTACAACGCAAACGTACCCAGTTAGCAGCTAAAGAAGCGACAAACTCAATGCGATCGCTCACTGGTTCATAAACCACCACATCAGTTTCCAAAGAGGAATTGCTACTTTGTACCGCCTTAAAAGACACAGCACGACTGATAATTCGCCCATCCACTTCTGGAAGCGCCACATTCATTGCAATATCGCGGGGTGAAAGCCCTTGAAATTGCGCCTCCCACTGCTCAATCGAACCACCACTGAGGATAACTTGTAACACCGGCACATCCAATTTTTGCCACAAATCAATCTGTGGTATTTCTGTTTCCAACTGCGCTAGAGAAAAACTAGTTGTATTCAGCAGCAGCGCTATTTGCCGAGTGTCCTTGGGTTGAAAAAACTCACACAACTCCGTTTGAACATCAACATCACGCAAAGAAGAAACAAAAATCGGCACAGGTGTCAGATTTCGCTTTACCAAAGCAGCGCAAAAAGCATCAATAACCTTAGTATTTCCCGCCAAATAATGAGCACGGTAGAAAAGAACGCCTACTTTAGAAGTCATCGGGAATTGGGAACCGGGAACTGGGAACTGGGAATTGGAAACCGAGCATTGCCCATTGCCCATTGCCCATTGCCCATTGCCCATTGCCCACTCATACAACCCTACGCGAGGAACAATTCGCGGTGCTGGAGGATTAAAAGAAGTTGAAAAGCAAGTATCACAGATAAACTGGAGAGCGTTGAGAATATTTTCGACTCCACCCTCGTAAAAGTATCGCCATACCTGATTCACAGTCTTCAGAGGTAGGGTAGAATCCAAGATAAAATCGGGGTCTATTGCGTCGTCTCCTGGTATTACAATGAGGGTTGTACCATTACGTTGCACAATTTCCTGCACAACTTCTAAGCCATAAGCCCAGTAAGAACGTCCTCCTAACAGGCGGAGAATAATAACCTGAGCGAACTCTAAAACTTTTTCGGCATAGCTATCAATACTGACTTGTTGCTGTAATTGCAGCAGGTTGGCAACTCTTAAAGCAGGAAATGTCGTGGGTAATTTAGGTACAGCAGCCGCCAGAGTTTGAATGTCGGTATCAGCAGACGTAAGAAACACTATGGGAGCAGGGGTTTGTTCTAGAAAAATGATACTTTCCGATTGAGGATTCCATCCTCCCGATGTAGCATTAATACGATGCATAATCCTGTCTTACCATCTTAAACTGTTGGTTAGGACACAGTACCAAAAATTTTTGAGTAACAGCAAATAGCCTCCTTTAACTTCTATTTCTAACGATGTCTAGTTCTGCCGATTTGAGCTTCTCTCAAACTTTGCCTAGTAATGTGTTTGATCAGCTTGGGGAATTATTGCAGCAGATGGCTCAAGCAGTAGGAAAGGCGGCTTTAGTACTCACAGAAGCTGTGTTGATACCAATTGATATTCCCCAAAAATGGCAGACACAACGGTTTACCATAGTGGTTTCTGAACAGTTTAGTGTCCTGCTTGTTGGTTCCCCAAAGGAAAGATGGGGAGATGAGGGAGATGAGGTAGCAGGAGAAGAAAATACTCCTTCATCCCCATTGTCCTTTTACTCTGAGTACTTAGTCCTGAATGTAAGTTTGACATTTCACCCAGAAGCGATCGCCTCGTTCCTTTTGAACTTGAAAGATTTATTTGATCGAGATTCCCATACCTACCGAAAGCTTGAACAATATCGTCAAATTCCCGTTCTTAATGATGCCCAGCTTCAAAGTCAATTCTCACTTTTGTTATTAAAGTATTTTTTCCCACAACCAAATAGTGAAGTAACAGAATTATCATCTTCAACTTATCCTCACGTCTGTGTTTGTCAACCAGTAGAACAAGCCTTGAAGAAACAGATTGCTCAAGAGCGATTGTTAAATCAGGTGACAACTCAAATCCGTAAAAGTTTGGATTTGCCAGTCATTATGGCAACAGCAGTTGAACAAGTACGAGAATTTTTAGAATTGGACAGGCTTGTCGTTTACAAATTTGAAACATCAAGAATCAACACTCAACACTCAACAACTTCCCCAACCCTACCCTTCAAAAATGCCTACGGCGAACGGGAAGCCGTCCGGAAGGCGTCTACACCCCATCTGTCCATTTTCCCGTCCCTCCATCTTCCCATCTTCCCAAACTCCTTTCAAGACACTGCGCAAACACCTCACCTCCCCATCTTCCCATCTTCTCAAGCCCCTCAGCAAGACTTACCCAATCCAACAGGTCGTATTATATACGAAGTTCGTGCTAACGATGAGATTTCGTCAGTTCTGGATGACAAAGAAGAAAATTGCTTTACGCAAACAACCCATGTTTGGAAAAAATATCACCAAGGCTTAACCTTAGCAGTGGATGATGTGGAGAAAACTTATGCTTTGGAAGAGTGTTTGTTGAATTTTTTAAGAGAAGCCAAAGTCCGGGCAAAGTTAGCTTCCCCAATTATGTATGAGGAAAAACTTTGGGGATTGTTGATTGCTCATCAATGTAATACTCCACGCCACTGGACTGAAAGTGAAAAAAATTTACTCAGTTCTGTTGCTGAACAACTTGCAGTCGCTATTCACCAAGCAGAGTTAATGCGATCGCTCACTCAAGAAAAACAAACTCTGGAGCAACGTATTGTTGAGCGTACAATGGCGTTACACGACGCGCTCGTTGCTGCTGAAGCCGCTAGCCGCCTCAGAAGTGAATTTCTTGCTACGATTAGCCATGAACTGCTTACACCTCTAACCTACGTCATCGGTATGTCTTCCACTTTATTACGCTGGTCTTTTGGTGAGTTGACTCAGCGTCAAAGAGATTATTTACAAACCATCCACGATTGTGGAGAACACTTATTAGAAATGATTAATGACATTCTTGATCTATCTCAAATTGAAGCGGGCAAAGCAGTTTTAGATATCAAAGAATTTTCATTAATAAATATAGCAGAATCCACAGTTAACACGCTCAAAGAAAAAGCAAATACTCAGCGAGTCAATCTCATACTTGATGTGCAACTTAACCCACAGCATGATACATTTGCTGCTGATACAAGGAGAGTGCAACAAATTTTATGGAATTTGTTAACTAATGCTATAAAATTCACACCAGAAGGTGGCAATGTTATTTTACGTCTTTGGATAGAAGACAGTACCGCTATGTTTCAGGTAGAAGATACTGGCATAGGCATTCCAGAAGAACAGTTATCACTCCTGTTTGAGAAATTCCACCAACTCGATACACCCTACCGTCGCCGTTATGGAGGAACTGGACTAGGTTTAGCTCTAACTAAACAGCTGGTAGAACTCCATCGAGGTCGAATTGAAGTAGAATCCACTGTGGGAGTTGGCTCAGTTTTTACCGTCTGGATACCAGCACAAGCCTTCTCCAGTACTGAGTAGGGAGCAGAGGAGCAGGGGAGCAGAGGAGCAGGGGAGAAGAATAATTTTTGCCCCTTGCCCCTTGCCCAATTCCCAATGACTAATGACTAATGACTAATGACTAATGACTAATGACTAATGACTAATGACTAATGACTAATGACTAATGACTAATGACTAATGACTAAATTAATTCAATCTCTGCATCACGGACTCATCGTATCTTGTCAAGCGCCTGTTGACTCGCCACTGCACGAACCAACAGTTATAGCAGCAATGGCGCAAGCCGCTGTTAACAATGGTGCAGTTGGAGTCAGGATTGATACTCCTGCTCACATCGCTGCTGTACGTCAAAGAGTGCAAGCACCAATTATTGGACTGTGGAAACAAGTTGTACCTGGTTATGATGTGTATATTACACCACAGTTTCATCATGCAGTTGCTGTGGCAGAAGCGGGAGCAGACATCATAGCCATAGATGCGACTGCCAGAAATCGCTCAGGCGGTGAAGTCATGGCAAATATTGTTGCCCAAATTCATCAAGAGTTGGGTAAACCAGTTATGGCAGATGTCGATACAATCGAGGCAGCAAGAGCAGCTGTAGCGGCTGGTGCAGATATTGTGGGAACAACTCTTTTTGGTTACACTGCTTCAACTAAGCATCTTTCTCCCCCAGGATGGGAACTCCTCAGACAGATAGTGCAGCAAGATGTTCCAGCTATTTGTGAAGGAGGTATTTCTTCACCTGTGATGGTTCGTCGCGCTCTTGATTTAGGAGCTTACGCTGTTGTTGTTGGTACTGCTATCACTGGTATTGATTATCTTGTGAAAGCATACGTCAAAGAATTGTAAACTTTTTGCTTAATTTTCTGTAAATTCAACTAGAGTTTTAATTCTTATTGTACTATACTATATACCTCTTCTAAAGAAGTGCCGACAAAACATAACGACTCCGGCACAGATAATAAAGTATTGCCCAGAAGAATCTACCTTAATCTGAATCAATCTTTAAGTCTTCCATTGTTGATGGTGTCACTAACAAATGAGGTGTGGACTACTAAGTAGTATCCACACCGTTGCAACGATTTCTTACGATCGTTTGACAACTTCGACGAATCAAACCTTAAAATAATCTTGACCAAAAAAAATAATCTTGACCAAAAAAGTAGTCAGGAGTCAGAAGCCAGGAGTCAGAATGACGAGTGTGCACGTTTTCGGATGACTTGCGGGTATCAAGCCCCACCAAATCGTTGGTGCAGCCTCTCCAAAGGAGAAGATTTGGTGGTATCCAATCAGTGGCGGGTCTGAATCTCCCACTGATTGATTCTGAATTCTGAATAGTGAATTCTTCTTCAACAAAATATTGGTTTGAGATGAAGTGGCATCCGACTGAAATTTATTAAAAAAAGGAAATTAATATCTATGTTACAGATGCATAGCGTGAATCGTAACCCCATTATCTTCATCGACGCTAACGTTGACGACTACCAAAGTTTAGTACTCGGTGCAATCCCATCTGCACAAGTGATAGTGCTAGACAACAACAGTGATGGCGTCGCACAAATTACAGCAGCACTGGTTGGACGCAGCGATATTTCTGTTATCCACATTGTTTCTCATGGTGCACCGGGCTGCTTGTATCTGGGTAATACACAGCTAAGCTTGGATACCATCGACTCTTATCGCACACAAGTGCAAACTTGGGGTTCAACTCCCATTCAACTTTACGGGTGTAACGTCGCCAGTGGAGATGCTGGTGCAGAATTTGTTGATCGAGTGCAGCAATTGACACGAGCGAGTATCGCCGCCTCCAGAGAACGAGTTGGGAATGCAAGCTTGGGAGGGAGTTGGCAATTAGGAGAGTGTCAGACAACAGAGGCATTTACACCAGAACTGATGCACAACTACAGTGGGGTATTTGCCCTCAGTTTTGCTGCTGCGAGCAACTTTGGGGTGGGGGACGCTCCCAATTCCGTAACCACAGGGGACTTCAATGGTGATCGCAAACCTGACTTGGCAACGGCGAACGCAGTCTCCGACAACGTATCAGTGCTGTTGGGTAACGGGAATGGGACCTTTGCTGCTGCGAGCAACTTTGGGGTGGGGGACGCTCCCCTTTCCGTAACCACAGGGGACTTCAATGGTGATGGCAAACTTGACTTGACAACGGCGAACATTTTATCCGACAACGTATCAGTGCTATTGGGTAACGGGAATGGGACCTTTGCTGCTGCGAGCAACTTTGGGGTAGGGGACGGTCCCCGTTCCGTAACCACAGGGGACTTCAATGGTGATGGCAAACTTGACTTGGCAACGGCGAACACAATCTCCGACAACGTATCAGTGCTGTTGGGTAACGGGAATGGGACCTTTGCTGCTGCGAGCAACTTTGGGGTGGGGAACGGTCCCATTTCCGTAACCACAGGGGACTTCAATGGTGATGGCAAACTTGACTTGACAACGGCGAACTTGAACTCCGACAACGTATCAGTGCTGTTGGGTAACGGGAATGGGACCTTTGCTGCTGCGAGCAACTTTGGGGTGGGGGACGCTCCCCTTTCCGTAACCACAGGGGACTTCAATGGTGATGGCAAACTTGACTTGGCAACGGCGAACACAATCTCCGACAACGTATCAGTGCTGTTGGGTAACGGGAATGGGACCTTTGCTGCTGCGAGCAACTTTGGGGTGGGGAACGGTCCCATTTCCGTAACCACAGGGGACTTCAATGGTGATGGCAAACTTGACTTGACAACGGCGAACTTGAACTCCGACAACGTATCAGTGCTATTGGGTAACGGGAATGGGACCTTTGCTGCTGCGAGCAACTTTGGGGTGGGGGACGCTCCCCTTTCCGTAACCACAGGGGACTTCAATGGTGATGGCAAACTTGACTTGACAACGGCGAACACAACCTCCGACAACGTATCAGTGCTGTTGAATACCACCATCACTAATCGACCCCCCGTCGCCGTTGACGACAGCGCCACCACTCGCCAAAATACTGCTGTGACTCTTGCTGTCACCACTCTGCTTGCTAACGACACTGACCCCGATGGCAACCCTTTAAGCATCACTGCTGTCGGCAATGCAACTAACGGCACTGTGAGCTTAAATGACAACGGCACTTCTGCTAACACCAGTGATGACCAAGTTATCTTCACTCCCAACAACAACTTCAGTGGCAACGCCTCCTTTAATTATACTCTCAGTGATGGCACTGCGACTGCCACTGGTTTAGTCACAGTTGCTGTCATCCCCAACCGACCCCCAGTCGCCGTTGACGACAGCGCCACCACTCTCCAAAACACTGCTGTGACTCTTGCTGTCACCACCCTGCTTGCTAACGACACTGACCCCGATGGCGACCCCTTAAGCATCACTGCTGTCGGCAATCCAACTAACGGCACTGTCACCTTAAATAACAACAACACTCCTGCTAACACTAGTGATGACAAAGTTATCTTCACTCCCACCAACAACTTCAGTGGGAATGCCACCTTTGAGTATACCGTCAGTGATGGCAATGGTGGCAGTGACATTGGTTTAGTCACAGTTGCTGTCAATCAACCCCCCGTCGCCGTTGACGACAGCGCCACCACTCGCCAAAACACTCCTGTGACTCTTGCTGTCACCACTCTGCTTGCTAACGACACTGACCCCGATGGCAACCCTTTAAGCATCACTGCTGTCGGCAATGCAACTAACGGCACTGTGAGCTTAAATGACAACGGCACTCCTGCTAACACCAGTGATGACCAAGTTATCTTCACTCCCAACAACAACTTTAGTGGCAACGCCACCTTTGAGTATACCCTCAGTGATGGCAATGGTGGCAGTGACATTGGTTTAGTCACAGTTGCTGTTGGCAAAAACATCAACGGTACTAACGGTATTGACAACCTCACTGGTACTCCTGGTAACGATGTCATTCTCGGTTTAAACGGCATCGATACAATTTATGGTTTGGCAGGAGATGACGAACTTAACGGTGGTATCGGTAATGACAAACTCTATGGCGGTGACGGCAATGACACTTTACTGGGTGGCGACGGTAATGGCAATGACGAACTCGATGGCGGTGAGGGTAATGACACTTTACTGGGTGGCGACGGTGTTGACACTTTACTCGGTGGTAACGGTAATGACACTTTAGTGGGTGGCGACGGTGTTGACACCTTAACTGGTGGCGGCGGCAATGACTTCCTCAACGGTGGTAACGGTGTTGACACCTTAACTGGTGGTGCTGGCGTGGATACTTTCGTCCTCGCCAAGAACGGCGGTAACGATAGAATTACTGACTTCAGCCTCGGTGCTGGTGACCAACTCGGTCTTGCGGGAGGTCTAACTTACAATGATTTGTCCTTCTCTGGCAGCAGTATTCTCTCGGGTGGTATTACCTTCAGTAGACCGAAAACTTTTGTCAGTCAACGCAAGAATGAGGGTTTGGGGCGATGTTTTTGGCACAGGGTCGAGCGATCGCTTACCTTAGCAGGAGAACTCATCTACAACCCTATTGCTCAAAACGCAGATGATACGGGCATTCTGGCGGATTGTATACAATCCGCCAGAATGCCCCAATGGTAAGCCTTCTAGAAATCTTTTCGGTCTACTGACCTTAGCAACGCTTCAGGGATTTAATACGACAACGCTAACTGAGAGTAATTTCATTACTGTATAGAGTTCTTTCCTGTGACATCCTCCCGCCACTGACTCGGAGTACCGAGTACAGCGGGGGCTTCCAAGAATCACTTCCTGGGTTTTCCTGTTTCACGGGTCGTGCCTAGACTTGCGTCCCCGGACAACGATACCTCCACAG